>CAZNBY010000035.1:0-33494 GCA_964571525.1 uncultured Planctomycetota bacterium | reverse complement strand
TATGGGCTTCTGCACGATGCACAATGATCTATTACTGCTTTCTGTCTTTCTCGGTTTTCCTTCGTGTTCCTACTTCGCTTTCGCGCTTCGCGCTTAGCTTCGGAGGATTAATACTTCGTGTGAAAACCCCAAAGATCACAGGCGAGACGCCCGCGCTCCACAGTCGCTATCGCGATTGGGCGTGTTCGATTATCTTGTTGTTTGCGTTGATTCTCATTGCCGAGACAAGATATATTGAGTACGGCACGGGCGAGACGCCCATGCCTTTAACGCTTTAATGTTGATTCCATTATTGGTTCTTCTCGGTCTTCCTTCGTGTTCCTACTTCGCTTTCGCGCTACGCGCTTAGCTACGGAGGATTAAACTTCGTGAGAGACATCCCCCCGTCCCCATTTTGCTTATGCGCAATTCGGTTTGTTTGCGTCTAACTCCCATACTGCTATCATATTAGGGCATGGTTTCAGGAGGTATCATGGCTCACCGATGGCGCTTATATGCCGCTCTATTCTTGGCGACGGTGCTTTTCCTTATCGCCACACTACCGCTGTCCGCTGAGCTTCCCGAGCAACCTATCTACCCGACCGGCGATTTCAAGGTCACATTGGGCAATACTTACTACGAGTACCACATACCAAAACCGTACGAACCGGATGGTACTTGGGGTGTCTTTCTGCTGCTGCACGGCACCAACGGCACACCACAGACCCAAATGTCCTGCTTTCATCACGGCGCCAGACCGAACGAGGACTTCTTCGTCAAGATGAAGTGCGTCGGCATCGCACCAAAGAGCGTGGGCATCGCGTGGGAGAATACCGATAAGGTTCCTCTCGCCGCATTCGACGATTTTATGAAAAAGGGCTATAAGCTCGACCCCAAGCGCGTGCATGTGTTGGGCGTGTCGTCAGGGGGATTTGCCGCGGGGCGCATCGGTTACGAAAGAATTACAACCTTCACCTCAATCACTGTAGTCGCCGCGTCGCTGCTCATAGCAAACAAGGGTGCGGTAAAGCTGCACAAGAACCGGCCGGTGTTCTTTATTAATGGCGAAACAGATGTCAACCTGAAATTTGCGCGCGACGATTACGACGCCCTTGTTAAGAACGGCAACGGCTTTGCAAGGCTCAAGGTCGCGGAGGGGCAACCCCATCAGGTGCCGTATTGGGAGCAGTTCGACCTTCTTTACGACTGGTATCTTGCCGTTGAATCTGGCTTCGACTACCCCGCCAAGTTAGAGGAGGCTAAGAAGAAGCTCAGGTCGTCGCTTGACGCATCAATCGCGCTTGTGCGAGAGATCGAATCCCACCCCAGAGAGGCAGAGTTCTGGGAGAAGCTCGAAAGGATTAAATCTGACATTAACTCGAAGGGAATTGAGAAGCTCAACGACATCCTCAAATCTGCCCGTTCCCGCCCAAAAGAGGCCATCAAAGAGCTTGTTGAGTTCGAAAAGCGGTTCGAGGGCTTTCCCTGTGCGGACGAGGCCGCGATTGAGCGCAAGAAGCTTGAGGAAAAGGGTTAACGCGCTATCTGCACCAGCTTCTTCTTCAGCAAAACACCTGACGCAAAAATCGTCCTTGATTTTCGATGACAGCGTGATACTCTTACCATCAAGACAATCTGTTTGACATCACTTTTTTAGGAGAGCAATATGGCTGACACAAGAATTCGGGGCATTGACTTTGTATCGGTTTATGCGGAGGACTATCAGAAGGCATACGAGTTCTACAGCGAGGTGCTTGGCCTGACTAAGGCATTCGACATGGGAAGCGCCGCCTGTTTCTTCAGTCTGAACGAAAACATGGGGCTGTACCTTCAGGGCGGTTGCGCCCACGCTCAGTACGGCAAAGAGACCATGCGCTGTTCCTTCACCTTTTCGGTGGATTCCGCATCAGAATTCTTCAACTATCTGCGGGGCAAGGGTGTGAAAACAATACACGATAAACCCATTTGCATGGGCGAAGGCATGTATTGGTTCATGTTCTTCGATCCTTCAGGCAACATACTTGAGACTCTTGGGAAAGAATAGAGCACGCTACTTCCAGCGCGGATTGGCATAGCAATACGCGCAGCCGTGCCCGCATGTGCCGGTTGTGCCGATGTCGCGTGACTTAGTGCATCCGCAGCATGTCCGCTGGCCCCGGTCTTTCGAGTACTCCAGCTTCAGTCCGGCAATGCGATTAACTCGGTCGCTGTCAACGCACCGTCCCTTTTCTGTTCCCCACCCCTGCCAGCGTGGATTCTCAGCGCAACTGAAAATCCGCATTCCTGTACCCCGTGCAATGCGAACAAGCCCTCGAACCAGAGTCTCAAGCGAAGTATCATCTCGCCAATCCACCTCCACAGAAATCCCCAGTCCGCTAAGTGCGGTCAAACGCTTCGTCGCGGCGCGATATGAATCGAGCAGGCTGATGAACACAGAGTCTGTGTATTCTTGCAGCCGCATCGCGATACAACTGAATCGTTCAATATGAAATTCGGGCGGCGTCAGATTCGATATGACGATGGGATCGTACCGCCAGACGACGCGCAGCGCACCGAGCCTTGCAGAAAGCTCTCTGAATGTCTCGATTCGCTCCTCAAACTGTGGAAGGTTTGGTTCAAGCGGGGTAGGGTAATCATTTAGCGTGTACTGAAAGTAATAGGGGATATTGTATGAATCCAACTCGTCAAGCCGTGCCATCAAAGGTCTCGGGTTTTTCGACCAGAAGACTATCGCGTCAACATCCTCTTGCTGCAATGATACGCGCTGTATCTTGCCGTTAAACGGGTTCTTCACATCGCAGTGTCCGGCTTCGAGCCTCTCAAACAGCCAGTCGCCGAAAAATGCGGGAATGTCTGTTCTGCGGCTCGCGCTTATTATCATATATTGCTCACGGGCGTGGCGTGAAGCGCGGGTCGTCGGCGCTCATTGCTGGAGTGCCGAAGGCCACAAACCGCAAAGGTTCGTCTCCATCGGCACAAAGTGAGTGTACAGAACCTCGCGGAATCGAAACGACAGCCCCTGGCTCAAGCGTGTACGCCTTGCCGTCAATCTGTATTTCACCCCTGCCCGCAAGCACATAATACACCTCATCGTAACCCTCATGGCGGTGGGGATCACCCTTCGTAACAGATATCACATGCACATTGGCGATACCGCCCTCGCCGCCAGTCAGCACACGCGTTGTCAGCCCGTATGGGCAGGATATTGGGGATGTTTTCGATTCATACTTCACAACTGGCATTCGCTTGTGTTCGTTCATTCTTACTACCTTCTAACGAAATTGCCTTCAACACCTCTCAACTTAGCGCGATTCTCCCTTTTTTCAAGGAGACACGCACCATTATCGCCCACGCACCGTCTTCTACTCCCCTGATTTTACCCCATCCTCGAAATCAGGCAAGGGGGAGGGAGGGGGGAAAATGTGTGTTACAAGACCTTTGCTTATTTGCATGCTGAGCATTTATGAATTTACGGCAGTCTCCTCTTCTTAATAACATGTGGTAGTATTACTAATGCAATGCTTTCGGACGAAGTGAAGGCGTAGCCGAAACGAAGTTCGAAAGCAGGCAAGAAAGGGGAGCAAATGGTCGAAAACAACGAACTTCCGGATGATCCGAAGCGCTGGACAGCCACTCGCAAGGCCACAGTCGTCATAGAGATCATTAAGGGCAGGACTACCCCGAGTGAGGTATCCCGAACCTACGGTCTGGCTGAAGAAAGAGTAGAGAGTTGGATTTCAGGTTTTATTAATAGCGGTACTGAGGGATTAAGCTCTCGGCTCTGCGAGCTTAGGTCCAAATACAATGCGAATCTCGGCGAAGCGATGGCAAGGATTGGTGAATTATCGCGTCAGATCGAAGAACTGAAGAGTTCCCTTCCCGCAAATAAAGGAGCATCTGGACGACAACTACTGAAAGTGCATCTCGACGAAATTAGGGATAGTGGCAAATCAATAACGCTGACAAAGTTATGCCGACTTCTTGATGTGTCAAGAAGCGTAGCTTACTATAGACCACGACAGAGGAAAAGGAATGACTCTGTGGATGAAAGCATGTGTCAGATAATATCCGAGATTGCTAAGCTCCATCCGACATACGGGATACGCCGCATCTGGGCAATACTTAGGCAACAATATGGCCTCGTTGTAAACAAGAAGAAGGTCGCACGGATAATGAGAATCAAGAGGCTCACAATTCGCGGTTGTGCCGGAAGGCTGAATACTGATTCCGCCGAAGGCAGGAGTTCATAACACAATCCGCACCGAAGAAGAATGGCCTTGAAGAGCGGTTCATCCGCAGCTTAAAGGAGGAGTGCGTTTGGCAGTTTCGGTCAATTCACTTGAAGAGGCGAGAGTAATAATCGGGATATGGATAGACAAGTACAATACTTCACGACCTCATCAGGCTCTGAAGTATATCACTCCGGTCCAATTCATGTCCTCATTCGCAAACAACAAAAGCGTTTAGTTGCCCAATGAAGAGGGGTATATTACCAATGGCAGATAGTTCACGATGCTCAGATCCCATTGATTCGATGATCTCTGCACTAAACGAGGAGATCGAATCGGCAAAAGCAACTGGCGATCAACAGATTCTTCTTTCGAATGGATCTCGTGTGTCCCGTTCCGGGGGGCAGCACTTGTATGCATTTGCTCTCGTTGATGAGACAATAAGACTACGGGAAGACTCGCCGATAAAAGTCATTATCGGGTCAAATGAACATGCCGGATCCGTTGTATCAATCAATGAGGACTCTGTCGTAATAGGTGTGGATGCAGACCTAGGTGAAACCATCGCCATGATACGGATCATTTCCAGCTTAACATTCCTTCTGGTTGCATTGAGAGACAGGCTGATTGAGGCTTCGACAAACAGAAAGAACTTCAATTTCGAACTTGCCGAGACACTATTCAATCCTGAAAAGTCAACAGCATTCTCTACTGGGAATTATCTACCAAGGATAGACTCGCGTGAACTCGACCCTGAAAAACACGAAATCGTTAAAAACTGTCTAAGACGACAGCTTTCCTTTATCTGGGGACCACCAGGAACTGGCAAGACGACTACACTATCGGTTTTAGCTGTTGCATTTTATAGGTTGGGAATGAGGCTTCTTGTCCTTTCCAACGCCAATATCGCCCTTGATGCTGCCCTCGAGAAGACAGCAGAACGTCTCGAATACGAAGCAGACTTTAATGAAGGACTCGTCTTACGGCTTGGTCCTATCGTCAAGCCAGAACTTGAGGAGAAATTCGGTGAATTTGTTCAGCTTGATGAGGTGGTTGCGCGGCTCTCAAAGGAGTTGAATGATGAGCTCGAAAGCTGCAAACTTCGCGCTTCAGTTCTTAAGACCGAACAGGAAGAATTCAGCAGGATGCTTCAAGTTCATAACGGTAACAAGGAAAAGCAGAATCAGCTTTCCATCCACATTAACAAACGCGATGAGCTACAAAGAGCAAGTGCAGATTTGGCAGATGAATTAGAAGAGGCTTCGGAAACCATTTCAAATTTAGTCTCCCGGTATCATGAAGTAAATAACAAACCAAAACTCCTTAGAATATTTTATGGTAATCCAAATGAAATTTCTAAGAAGGTGAAAAAGTTGCTGGAATTTAAGGAACAATTGACAAGTGAGATCGCAGATATCAACTTGAAACTTGTCCATGAGGATAGATTCATTCGGAGCCTAAACAGCGAAATCGAGGAAATCTGTCGTATTAACAGTCTTCTGCCTGAAAGTGCTTGTTTGACAAAGCTATCAGAAATCCAAACTGAGTTGAAGAACATAAATACTCGGATCAACGAACTGGAAAATCAGTTGGAAAAAAAGCGGGTACAAGTATTGTCAAATTGTCGGCTATTGTTCGCGACATCGAGCAAATCATGTCTTAAAGAAAAGGGAAAACAACTGTTAGCTTCACAAACCTTCGATGTTGTGATGGTTGATGAGGCTTCAACAATGATCTTTCCTGCATCTTACTATGCCATGCTTCGAGCGCGGAAGGTGGGGATTATCGCAGGTGATTTTCGACAGCTTGCTCCTATTGTCAGCAATACTGACTCAGACAATGTCAAAGAATGGCTTGCATCAGATGCGTTTAGCATTGCAGGGATCCCAAATTCACTCAGAGAAGGCAATTCTCCTGCATGTCTGAATGTGCTTCGAACCCAACATAGAATGCCTTGCGAAATTTGTGATGTTGTTAACGAGATATCATATTCCGATTATCCGCTTCGAACTCCAAGTGATCTTCGTCGAGACGATTATCTGGGGGAGCGATTGGTGTTGTTCGATACCTCATCGCTAAATCCCTGGTCAGCATATAGATCGTATACATCTTCCCGTTACAATATCCTTCATGCCATTGTTGTGGCAAATGTAATCAGAAAACATGGTACTGGTAGCCTTGGCGTAATCACACCATATCGAGCTCAATCTGAGTTGATAAACAGCATCCTTCGTGATGGCACAAGAGGAACAAAGACACCGATTGCTGCGACGGTACACGCATATCAGGGGAATGAAAAGGACATTATCGTTCTTGATCTTCCTGATTCGATTGGAACAACGCCTGGGCGCTTTATAATGGGTGCTGAAAGCGGGGATGATGGCACGCGATTACTTAATGTCGCGGTCAGCCGAACAAGGTGCAATCTGATCGTTGTATGCAATATGATGTACCTTGAACAGCGTGGAGGTAAAACTGTCAATTCAATAATTCGCAGGATCCGCAACACCGGAACAATCTGGGATATTGAACCCTATCGTCCGCATAGTGCGAACGAATTAGAGCGGATTTTGCGGGAGCAAGGACCTAAACCGCTTGATATCACTGGAAATACTCTGTTCACCGCACCTCAGTTTCATGCTGCATTCCCAAATGACCTGCGACAAGCAAGCAAGTCTATATTGATCGCATCACCCTTTATTACTGAAGCAGCAACTTCTCGAATTATCCACCATCTGAAGTATGCTATATCACAAGGTGTAAAAGTGGCGGTTGTTACTTCCTATGAGAATGTGACCGGCAAAAGTGCTTCTGCTGCCGAGTCAGCGTTAACTGCTTTGTCATGTGAGGGCATTGTTATCATCAAGCGTAGCAAAATGCATGAGAAGGTTGCGATTATCGATGGGCAGATTACATGGCAGGGATCGCTAAATATCTTGTCTCATGGCGACACAAGTGAAGCTATGTTGCGAATTCGGGGATCAGAAACTGCATCGAAGTTCCTCACCTTCATGGGAGTTGATTTCGATTCTGAAAGCGGCTTTTCAGGTGGAACTGCAAGTCGAAGTGGAAGAAGAGCAGATAGCACTATGTCTGTCGGCGCCCCATGTCCGAAGTGTGGCATGGGAAATATGGTCTTGAAGTACCGCCGGAGAGACAATCATCCATTTCTAAGCTGTTCAAGATATCCTTCGTGTAAAGAAACAGCCAATTTGGTGGCTAACGCCTGATGAAATTGCGTACAACAACCTCAACGAATCTCCTGCTATTCAGCCACTATTCTTAAAGTGGTAATTTAGATTAGAACAGGGCGGGGGAGTTGTGCGGAAGATGAGTTGTCTGGATATCCACTTTCATCAAGCATTTGTAGAGGTTTGCGTTTGACCCCATTTTGCCCCCAAGAAACTCGTCTCAGAGCAAAAAAGAAGGACGACAGATTTTAGTCTGTCGTCCTGCAATACTAACAACTGGCGGGAAGGGCGGGATTCGAACCCGCGGTACGGTAAAACCGTACAACGGCTTAGCAAGCCGTCGCATTCGACCACTCTGCCACCTCCCCGCAGGATTTCGGCGGAATCTCGGACGAACGGGCATATTTTACTAAAGCTCGAAGATGTGTCAACTAAAAGCGTCTGTTTGAACGCTAACAGCCAGCCGGTGCAGACCGTATTGTTGTCGTGCTTCTGAGGAAGTTGGCCAAAGCGAATACATGGCGGGGCGTTGCCACTTTACACCGAAAAACCTTGTTCTCCTATGCAAGCCACATTCTCTTGTGTGCCCGACTCTGCAAATAAACAGCCCACTTATCAATGCTTGAACGCGCGCTGGCCTGTGAACACCATTGCGACCTGCGGGTTTGCCTCGTTGCAAGCCTCGATTGACTCAAAATCGCGCATCGAGCCTCCCGGGTGCGCGATCGCCGTGATGCCCTCGGCAATCGCCAGATCAACCGAGTCGCGGAACGGAAAGAACGCATCGCTTATCATCACCGAACCGACCAGTCCACCGTGCTGTGCGCGGGTTGCGGCCAAAACTTCATCGAATGCTGCGCGATCGCGTTCACCTCGTCTCATGCCAAGCTCGTAATCGAAGATCGAAACGCCGAAACGGCGGAATATCTCCGTGTCCGCATGCTTAAGATAAGCCTTGTCAATCGTGCTCTTCGTAACGCCAACGCGGTCTTGCTCGCCCGTTCCTATTGCGACAGTTACGCCATCTTTCACAAACAGTACGCTGTTAGATGATACTCCCTGCTCGATAAACCACCCGAAAAGAAGGTCGTCAAGCTCTTGGGCGGTCGGTGTGCGCGCGCAGGTGTATCGCTTACCCTTGTAATCGCATTCGGCTGTAAGGAAATCTGACGCAGTGCGTACCCGGCTCAGAGGGCTTTGCTGAACAATTATGCCGCCGTCAATAAGGCTCTTGAAGTCGAGGAATCGCAGGGAAGCATATCTTGCCAATTCGGCTATCTTTGCAATCCTCACAATTCTAAGGTTCTTGCGTGCGGCGAGAATGGCTGTTGCGCCTTCCTCATAGTCTGGTGCGGCAACAACCTCGGCGTATTGCTGTGCGATCAGCTCTGCCGCTTGCTTCGACACCGGGCGGTTGCAGACAACACATCCGCCAAACGCGGCGATGCGATCTGCGAAATACGCTCGTTCATAGGCGTTTGCGATGCACGAGCCATATGCCACACCGGATGGGTTGTTGTGCTTCATTATCGCACAGCAGGGACGGTCGGAGAGGAACTTAAGAATGTTGAGAGCGTTATCTATATCCGTGAGGTTTGTCTTGCCCGGGTGTTTGCCGAACTGAATCATATCAGATTCAGAAAGCCCGCTCACAAGCGAATTGTTCGGCGCAATGTACTCGCAGTCATCGTCGCTCAATACTCCGTCAACAAGCTCGTAAAGGGCGGCCATCTGCCCCGGGTTCTCGCCGTAACGAAGCCCTTTTTCAATTATCTCGCCCCCGTCCTCAAGCTTCCATGTCCGCTTACGGTAGCAAAGCTCATGCTTCCCGAATGATATTCGCATAGTATCGGGGAAGTTGTCATCCATAATTGTCTTGTATGATGCGGTAAGGTCTTTTGTCATAATTGCCTCCCGATACGGATTATATCAATTGGGGGATTCTGGTAAACAGCAGGATAATTGAAGGGCGAACAGGCCGAAAAAAACAACGCAGCGAGCAGTTTTGCACGCCGCGTTGCGACATTCAAACCTAACCTGCAACCTGAGACCGTGCAAACAATGCACAAGCGCACGCCGATCGTCAGGGCTGGTCAAGCAAAAGTCAGAAATGCGAGGTTGCTGCTATTTTTTCTTCTTGTCTGAAGAGCAGCAGCCTTTCTTCTTGGTCTCAGCCTTCGGTGGTTCGGCCTTTGGTGCTGCCTTGGGGGCGGGTTTCTTCTCAGCCATGCTACCTCCACAGTTTGGGTTTTTGGTTGCAATACACGCGGGGGAACGCTCCCCACGCATCGTGTCAACAATTATATTAACGCTCAGATTCAGTTTGTCAAGCGAATTTTTTCATGCATCGAAATTCGCGACTATCACTCGTTACAAATTGAACAAGGACAGATTTTTCTAATCGGCGTAACTGGCAACAAGGCTTGATAGAAAGCCATTAGTGACGAACTACTGCCCGATATACGACTGCCCTGACTCTAAAAGAAAATCGCGCAACTGATTTGGTAGAGAGATGATGTGCCCCTGATTTGTGCTTATGCCGATCATCTCCATGAATCCCTCTGATAGAACTATGCCTACTAATTTGTCGCCATCGAAGACCGGATTGCCTGCGACCGGATTGCGCACCGCAGGTCCCAGCGTACCGTACATCGTCTTTGGCTGGCTCGGGGTGTATGATCCGGTCGAAATCGGCGCATCAACAATTGTTGGCGGTATGGAAGTGTCGAAATTCGACAGCAGCAACTTGAAGAACTGGGATGTGTTTGCAGGGATATCCTCCGCAATCGGTGTCCATGTCGGCTTTGATGGTATCATATCGTTATCAGTGCGGACGAGCGCGAAATCACCGCGTCCTGTTGCTGAACGAGCGACAACTGTCCCCTGTGTGGTGCTCTGCTTCAGTGTGAATTCGTTAAGAAAAGTAACTTCTACGCTGTCGCTATCCTTTGTGCAGAACGAGCTTGTGAGCACAAATACGCTCGTTTCATCCTTGTACATAACCACACCAGATCCGAACTTGTTGATGTAGCAAAGCAGGTGCGTTCGGCTGTCCTTTTTAGCTGTTGGTTTCTGTTGTGCGGGTTTGTCCCGCTTATCGCAACCGGTGACCATCGCAAAAGCGATCAGCAAGGCGAAAAACAAGAAGATGCCTCTGTTCATTATGCCTCCGAAGTTTTCAATTTGGCACTGATTATACATTAGCCGTTGGCTTGTGCAATTACGCGCTGTAACTTCCCTCTCCTTTTTGCTGGATTCTCCGCTATATGCGATTACTTGAAAATTGTTGAACATTTCGCGATTTCCGGCGAATTTTAAGGTGAAACCAATCAACAACGGAGGTATATGATGGCTGATTACGAATTCCCAAACTCTACTCTCACAGACGGTTTTCTCGCCAAAGAGAAAGGCTTTGCGGCCTTTGCTCGAAGCACAGTTGACAATGCACCTTGGTTCATCGCGTCATTCCTTGTGCATGTCGTTTTGTTCAGTGCACTGGCACTTCTTGCGGTTGGTGGCATTGATGCTCAGACAAGCATTGACATCTCCTCTGAATTCGAACAAAAAGAAACCCCATTACCCACATTAGAAGAAGAATCTCAGAACGAGCCAGAACCCGTCGAGTCCGATCGCACAGAGGAAGCTCTTGAAGAGGTGATTGACGAAATCGAAGAACAGGAAGAAATCACCGGAGATCCCGAAGCACCCTCAGAGCAACCCTTATCGGATGATACATTGGGAGCCCTCGGCCCCGGTTGTGGGTCACCGACTGGTGCTTATGGAAAGACTCGCGGTTCTGGTCGCAAAAAATTAGTTAAGGAAAAGGGCGGTACTTTTGAAACAGAGAAGGGAGTCGAATTTGGATTGAAGTGGCTTGCAGAGCATCAGGAAAGCGATGGTCATTGGGACACAAAGAAGTGGGGTGGTCACGGGGAATATGATCCGGGTAACACAGGTCTTGCGTTGCTCGCTTTCGCAGGTGCAGGAAACACAGAGACCAGCGGGAGATATAAACAGGTTGTTCGCAGAGCGATTTCTTGGCTCGCAGATGCTCAAGACGCAAAAGGCTGTTTCGCGCCCAAGACAACAATGTATTCGCATGCGATCCCTACGCTTGCATTGTTAGAAATCGCCTCCATGTCGCCGGTAGTACGCACGAAATTAGTTGCGGAAAAGGGATTAAGGTACATTCTCTCTGCGCAGAACGATTATAAAGCATGGAGATATTGGCCTAAAGATGGCGACAACGATATTTCAGTAACAACTTGGTGCGTTATGGCGTTGAAAGCGGCCGCGGTTGCAGGTATTGATGTGCCCGCTGGCGCGTGGGCAGGCGTTAAGACATTTCTTGATGAAGTGACGGAGGATAACTACGGAGAAGTCGGTTACACCGCCCGACCGATCAAAGGTGGAAGTGACAATCAATACCAGCGCTATTCCATGACTGCTTGCGGTTTGCTCTGTCGCCTGTATCTTGGTGTCCCCCGCACCGACCGCATAATCAAGCTCGGTGTACAAATCCTTATGGAAAACCTTCCTGAATGGAATCAACCCGGTATAGCCGGTGGTACGCAGTTCTATTACTACTGGTACTATGGCTCGCTCGTTCTTTTTCAAATAGAAGGTGACCAGTGGAAGCGCTGGAACACGAAGATGCGCGACATGCTGGTTCAGTACCAGAACTGGACCCCCGGCGAGCTTTATGGCTCATGGGATCCAACTTCGGCGACTCATTTCTGCCAGATGGGCGGGAGGGTATATTCAACAGCTATGGCCGTGCTCACCCTCGAAGTGTACTATCGCTTTCAGATAATCGCCAACTCAAGCGAAAAGTAATTGCGATGGGTTCAAGAAACCCGCAACTTTTGTTCGCATGTTCCTGTGTAATGTAAGGGGTATGCATGCAGTGGCTGTTTGCGCAATGCTGCAACCCCTTACGGTTCTACGACGACCTATTTACGCGGTTTGCCGTCAGAAATTCATCAGATTTTTGCCTGTGTTCTTCTGACCTCTGGGAGGATTTTGAGCCTGTTTTGCATGGCCAAAATTTGTACCAGCGAAAAAAATGAACAAAATAGAGTTTTGCGCGAATATATGGGTGAACCCAGTATTTTTGCGGAGGTAACGATGGAAGACAACTACTACGGTCAAGCAACAATTGCTGACAGCTTTATGTCGAAAGAGAAGGGCTTCGCGTCATTCATGCGCGGGGTCATTGAGAACGCACCATGGCTCGTGGCATCATTCCTGATCCATGTCGTGTTCTTCAGTGCGCTTGCCCTTTTCGCAATCGGCGGCGTTGATTCAGGCACGAGCATTGATATTACATCAGAGTTCGAAGAGAAAGCAACGCCTACTCCAACCCTCGAAGAAGAGGAAGAAAAACCGGAAGAAGAGCCGGTTGAAGATGAAGAAGAAAACCTTGAAGAGACCATTGACGAGGTAGAGACAGAAGAAGAGATCGAAGGTGACCCAGAAGCCCCTTCAGATCAACCTCTTTCTGATGATACGCTCGGCGCTCTTGGTGTCGGTGCTGGTTCCCCAACCGGTGCATATGGTCAGCGCAAAGGCGGTGGCCGCAAGAAAACCGCAACGAAGAGGGGCGGCAACGAGATGTCAGAAGTCGCGGTTGACCGCGGTCTTAAGTGGCTTGCCGACCATCAGGAAGGCGACGGTCACTGGGACACAAAGAAGTGGGGCGGTAATGGCGAATATGACCCAGGCAACACTGGTCTTGCTCTGCTCGCGTTCGCTGGCGCAGGTCATACCGAAAGAAGCGGAAAGTACCGCAATGTAGTCCGCAAGGCCATTCAGTGGCTTGCCGATAATCAGGATCCAAAGGGCAATTTCGCCCCCAAGACAACAATGTACTCTCATGCAATCCCAACTCTCGCCTTGCTTGAAGAGGTTGCTATGGCTCCTGTTCCGCGCACAAGAGCTGTTGCTGAAAAGGGCTTGCAGTACATGATTTCGGTTCAAAACGACTACAAGGCATGGCGCTATTGGCCGAAAGATGGCGACAACGATATTTCTGTGACCACTTGGTGCGT
Source organism: uncultured Planctomycetota bacterium (assembly GCA_964571525.1). GTDB lineage: Bacteria > Planctomycetota > B143-G9 > B143-G9 > B143-G9 > CAZNBY01. The sequence goes on along the minus strand of CAZNBY010000035.1, from coordinate 20,045 downwards.
CATGGCGATGAAGGCCGCTAAGGTCGCTGGCATGGAAGTTTCCGCCGGTGCTTGGGCTGGTGTGAAGAACTTCCTTGAGGAAGTTACCGAACCCAACTACGGTGAAGTCGGCTATACCGCCCGTCCGATCAAGGGCGCAAGTGAGCAGCCATATCAGCGCTACTCAATGACCGCTTGCGGTTTGCTCTGCCGCCTGTATCTTGGTGTTCCCCGCACCGACAGATTAATCAAACTCGGCGTGCAAATTCTTATGGAAAACCTACCTGAATGGAACCAACCCGGAATCGCCGGTGGTACGCAGTTCTTCTACTACTGGTACTACGGTTCACTCGTTCTCTTCCAAATCGAAGGCGACGAATGGAAGCGTTGGAATGTCAAGATGCGCGACATGCTTATTCAGCACCAGAACCTTACCCCTGGCGAGCTCTATGGCTCGTGGGACCCGACCCCGGCAACGCACTTCTGCCAGATGGGTGGTCGCGTGTACTCCACCGCGTGCGCAGTGCTTACGCTCGAAGTGTACTATCGCTACGAGATCATCGCGCAAACATCCGGTGGCAAGTAATACAAGTCTCCGCACACAATATAAAGGCATCCGCACCCGCGGATGCCTTTTTTTATCCACACTCCTCGACCAGAATCCTGAGCTTGAAGCATGTTTTTGTGAACCCTTGCGTAAAACGAGCGAAGTGTATGGTGAGAGAAGCAGGTGTCAGAATCCGCCTGTTCATAACGGAGTGGGATGTGCAGTTTTTCCGCCGACGAAAGCCGGTGCGGTGGTCTATTATAATATGAGTAAATAAAACAGTCAAAAATATTTGTAAAAAATATTGAACCTTCTTTTCTGACCTGCGAATAGTATAGTGAGAGATGAAAAGGAGGCAAACATGGCACACTACAATCCGCCTTACGAAACCACCCTTGCAGACAAGTTCGCAGCCCGTCCATCGGGTCTTAGAGAGTCACTGACCTCAGCGGTCGAAATGGCTCCTTGGTGGGTCGCGTCCTTTATTCTGCACACCGTCTTCTTCTCGATGCTCGCACTTCTAACCGTCGGTGGCATGAACGACTTCACTTCAGTGGACATCTCCGCTGAGTTCGAAAGTTCACCCACTCCCATTCCTACTTTTGTAGAGGAGGAAATTGAGGATCGCAAAGATTTCACCGAGCAGACCGAGCAGAAAGAAGACGAGTTTGAAGATCCTGAATTCGATCCTGAGGATGAGGATAAGAGCTTAGAGGATGAAGTGGATGTTCCCGATAACCCATTTGACCAGAAGCAAACCGGAGCAATGGGACTTGGCCCGGGACATTTTCAGGGCGTTTATCGAAACAGACCGAAGGGAAAGCCAGGGAGACCCAGTTCGAAGGACGATCCCAACAATATTTCTGATCCTGCTGTTCAAGCTGGGCTAAAGTGGCTCGCCGACCATCAGGAGGCAGACGGGCATTGGGATGCCAAGAAGTGGGGCGGAAACGGCGAATATGATACCGGTGTGACTGGCCTCGCTTTGCTCGCCTTTGCCGGTGCCGGCAATACCGAAAGAAGTGGTAAGTATGTGCGCACCGTCCGCAAATGTGTTCAATGGCTGTGTGAGCAGCAGGATGCAAAGGGCTGCTTCGCGCCAAAGACCACCATGTACTCTCATGCGATTCCAACTCTCGCACTTTTAGAGCTTGCGGGAATGCATCCGGTTCCACGCACCCACACTGTTGCTGAAAAGGCGTTGCGATACATGCTTTCTGTTCAGAACGACTACAAGGCATGGCGCTATTGGCCCAAGGATGGCGACAACGATATCTCTGTAACCACTTGGTGCGTGATGGCTATGAAGGCCGCTGTTGTTGCAGGCATTGATGTCCCCGCCGGTGCATGGTCTGGCGTTCGCAATTTTGTCGAAGAGGTTACCGAACAAAGCTATGGAGAGGTAGGATATGTGAGCCGCCCTGTCCGCGGTGCGAGCGATCAACCCTATCAACGCTATTCGATGACCGCCTGTGGTATGCTAATTCGCCTGTACATGGGCGTTGGGCGAGACAACAACATAATAAAACTCGGTCGGCAGATACTTGTTGAGAACATGCCAGAATGGAATCAGCCCGGTCTTGCCGGTGGTACCCAGTTCTATTACTACTGGTATTACGGTTCGCTCGTCATGTTCCAACTTGAAGGCGATGCTTGGAAGCGCTGGAACGCAAAGATGCTGCCAATGCTTGTTCAGCACCAGAATTTGACCCCTGGCGAGCTGTTAGGCTCATGGGATCCCACTCCCGCAACGCACTTCTGCCAGATGGGCGGGCGTGTGTACTCGACCGCAATGGCGGTGCTGACCCTCGAGGTTTACTACCGATATGCCTTGTTTGCGAAGTAAAGCAATTGTTCTACGCTTTCTCCTCACCTTGCTTCGGGGCGACATTATTGCCGCCCCGAAGCTATCTATAAGCAATGCCAGAGCATTTCGTTTTCGATGACTTTGTTGACTTATTCTGCAAATGTTGTAGAGTTTGTATTTGTTCTGCATGAATTCTGTATCTACGAAGGAGTGAGTTATGAGAAGGTTACTGCCCTTAGTGCTATGCCTTATTGCGTGCTCTGCGATGATTGCCTACTCTGAGCAGGCATATAAGAAGTTCGTTGCTCCAGAGGACCATGGTGTGTCGTTTGATATTCCTGCCGATGCGGTATTGTCTGGTCAATCTCTCCCTCTCAGCTTCAAGCTTAAAGACGCGTCTGTACACGCCATGTTACAGGTAATCCCCGGTTTTTTCAGTTCGTTTTACTACATGTTGATGCAAGATATGAAAGCCGATGGCTGGGCAGAAGCTGGACTTTCCATCGAAAAAAGCGCTGATTGCGAGTTCTTCAAGTACACATTCAGCAAAGAGGGTAAGACCAAGGTGTACTTGCTTTATCCAAGCGCTCAAGGTGATCACCGTTACTTCTGTTTTCGAATCGAGGGAGATGGCGCGTCCAAGGTCGCTTCTGACTATCAGGAATCAATATTCCTCACTGTCAAGATTACCGATGTCTTTAAGGATAAGAAGGAAAGGTATGTTGTTAAGAAGGATGAGGAATGGGGAATAACGATAGTGGTTCCGTGGTATTGGGAGATGGCCAAGACTGATGGCAGATATCGCTTCAAAGTGCACTATGTTCAAGGTTACTGCAACAACTGCACGATCGAACGCATCCCCGATTTTGTCGGAGACCTGAACGATTCGCAACAATTCGTGCTTGATAAGATCAGCAACAGCAAGAATTTCGCTATGGTAGATTGTAATGTTAAGGCATCAAAGCCGCTTCTATCGAAATTCATTGAGTACACATACACTTCTGAAGACGGAAGACCAATGCGCGAGTTAGTAGCATTGATTCTGCGAGAGCCGAATCTGTTCATTGTTCGGTTCACATCGCTTTCCAGATACTTCGAATCCGGCAGGGATGATTTTCTATCCTTCGAGAAGGCGAACGACTTTACGGACAATTTGTTGAATCCGAATGACATTACAACTAAGTACAGTGTTTTCAAAAATCGTCCGTTTTCAGGTAAAATGAATCAAGAAGCGTATGCTTATGGTGCAACCGACGAATCTGAGGCTGCTGTTCAGAAGGGGCTTGAATGGCTTGCGCAGATTCAAGACAAGGAAGGTTACTGGGATGCATTGAAGTTCGACGGAAACAAAGATTACAATGTCGGCATTACTGGCCTTGCTTTGCTCGCATTCGCTGGTGCAGGCAATACTGAAAAGCGCGGCATATACTCTGAAAATGTGCGGCGTGCTGTAGCATGGTTGACAAGTGTGCAGGCGCAGAATGGCAACTTGGCTCAAAAGACAACGATGTACTCCCATGCAATCGCAACGATTGCACTATGCGAGTTGGCAGCTATCGAAAATGTCCCACATACGGTAAACATCGCTTTAGCAGCTGCAAACTACATTGTGAACAACCAGAATTACTATAAAGCCTGGCGCTACTGGCCGAAAGACGGCGACAACGATACTTCCGTCACATCATGGTGCATTGACGCGCTGTCAGTTTCGAAGTATATTGGAGCCGATATACCAGCAATATCATTTACTGGCGTCAAGAACTTTCTTGATGAGGTTTTGTCTCCCACAACGGGCGAATATGGTTACACAGCGCGCCCAACTCAGGGCGCAGGAAGGGAGATGCCATACCAAAGAATCTCCATGACAGCATGTGGACTCTTTTGCCGTCTTAAGCTCGGGAGTTCTCTCAAAGACAAGACCAGCCAACTCTCTTTGGGAATTCTCACTGATAATCTACCTGACTGGAAGCAACCCGGTATTGCTGGTGGCACACAGTTCTTCTACTACTGGTACTTCGGCACACAGGTTCTTTTTCAGGTCGGGGGTGATTCTTGGACGAAATGGAACAGCAAGGTGCGCGACATGCTCGTTCAGCATCAGAATTTGACCCCCGGCGAACTATTAGGCTCATGGGATCCCAGTCAGGCAACGCATTATTGCCAGATGGGTGGTCGCGTGTATTCGACTACAATGGCCATTCTCACGCTCGAAACCTATTACAGGTATGCGGTGCATGGAAACTGAGCAGCGACGCGAGGCTTCCCGGTGTTTCAACGATAACCTTCATTTATCATTTAGACAAACGATAAGGAGCAGGCGATGAAGTTTAATGTCAAAAACAAAATTATAGTGTGCTTAGTTTTATTGAATGTATTGTTAAGTTTATTTCTTGTGTGCTATTTGTATGGCATTCCAAATAATGTCCGAATAAGTGTATGCACAAACGGGGGTGATTTGATCGAGCAGATAAATAGTGATGCGCACTCCTTTGTATTGGATTACAATTATCCGAGAACGAGTGTGCTTATTGATGCACTTTCGTATGCTGAGTGCAAAGCCATAGCTATAAATATAAATGGCGCGAGTGAGAATGGAATTGGATATATGTGTGAAGGTGATATCAGGGAAAGAATTAGAGTAATTGCCGACTATTATGAAAGTAAATATCGTGATCACTTGAAGAAGGAGTTGCTCGTTTGTAATATGAAACGGAGTTGGTTAGAACGCATCGGCCTTTATAGAAAAGATATTCGAAGTGATATAAGTTATTATGCTCAATCTACAATAAGTAATGAAAGGGAGCACGGAAGAAGCCAATACTTAGTATTTTGTAGAACCGAGTTTGAAGTACCTTGGATGAATATGTATCAATCAGTGGGTATGCGCGAATTCCATTCAAATAAAGACACAAATGGTGTTGAATATATGTCAGTCAATAACGGATTTATTGTAAATGACGATAATGATTTGACGGCGATGCGAATACCACTTAAATTCGGTCTGTCGCTTATCATTTTGCAACCGCATGAGAAAACAATTGGCCGATTTATAAGGGATTGTGTTTGCCTAAGCTCAATTTATGACTTTATGTTTCTTGAAGGAACTTCAGTGATGCTATATTTGCCTTGTGTTACATGGGGTGAGGAGGATGTTTTTCCACATGATTATGACAAGGAAGTGAGAGTGTTAAATTCATGCGTTATTAGATATATAAGGGATGAAGATAGATGCAAGTCTTTTGAAGAACGAAAATGGACGATTGAAGAGTTAGAGGGTTCTCGTGTGGTTGATTCTGCATTTGTATATTATATCGTTGATGCTGATAGAAGGATTGTGTTATATGCCGGTACTTATGAATAGATAGTCTTTGCGGATTTATGATATGAGTAAGCATCAAGTATGTAAGTAAAAATATGAAGGAATTACGATTGTAAAAAGTAATAAGTCAGTTATTTATAAAGTAATGAAGAGTGAACTCAAAGTAGTATATTTCAGCTTGTATCGTGCAAAAAACCCCGCCTTGCGGCGGGGTTTGTGTGTGAAAAGTAGCTGCGAATACCTTGCAAGCAAAACCATCGGGGCCCAGGGAAGAGAATTATAGCTTGCTCCTCTCTTCTCGCCATCAATACGAATTAGTTGGCGAAAGCTCGTGCTCACGCACTTTGTGGCTAAACAACCTATATGCCCATATTTGATAGAAGATGACGAGAGGGACAATAATCGCCGCGACGACCGCCATTATCATTAGTGTGGGCTGCGATGACGCCGACGCATTGACTGTCAGACCCTCTGCGTTTCTGAAGGGCAGAATGTACGGATATATGCCTACGACTCCAAATACAGCGGTTGCAAGTATGAACAGCGACGATGAAAACCACGCCATCCACTCGCGTTTGCCTATAAAGGCCCTGATGCACAGCAATCCAGCAACGGCTGCAACGGGTACAATCAGCAGCACGGGATACGCAAGGTACTTGTCATACAGCTTTGTATCGAACCAAGTGAATACGAGAAAAGCGACCGCAACAATGGCAACTATCGGCCAGATGTTCTTTGCCGCACGAACTGCGCGGTTGTGAATCTCGCCGTTTGTCTTAACGCCCGCCCAAAGCAAGCCGTGCAGCACGAAGATTACAACAAATAAAACGCCACCCAACAGACCATACGGATTGAAAAGGCTCAGTGTGCCAGCGTATTCGCCTCCATTGAAGACCAAACCCCTGAATATGTTCGAAAACGCAACGCCAAGAAGCAGGGCGGCTAAAAAGCTCGATATGAACAGCACCCATTCCCAGAATGCCATCCACTTCAAATCGGCGACCTTGCTTCTAAATTCTATCGAAACACCCCGCAATATAAGCGCGAACAAAAGAAGCATGAGAGGAGTGTAGAGCAGTGAGAACATCTTTGCGTATGCGATGGGAAACGCGCCGAATGTAAACGCGCCAGCCGCGATAAGCCAAACCTCGTTGCCGTCCCAAAACGGCCCCATCGTGTTTATCAGCACCTTGCGTTCGCCTGTTGTCTTTCCCAAAAACGGCAGGGTGATGCCGATTCCAAGGTCGAATCCATCCAGCACGAAATATATCGCCCACATAAGCCCCCAGACCAAAAACAGCGATAACTCAAGAATCATGCTTCACCTCTCGTGTTTAAGGTCGTTTTAGAAGGCTCTGGCCCCTTCTTTGCGTACTTAATCAACAGATAAATCGCTGTGATGCCAATAAGGGTGTACAGAAGGGTCATAGTAACAAGCGAGAACCACACTTCGCCCTGAGCGACGCTTATCGAATGGGCGTCAGCGGTCTTCAGCAACCCGTAAACTATCCACGGTTGTCTGCCGATCTCAGCGACAAGCCATCCGATCTGTATAACGAACAGTGGGATGGGTATAGCAAATAGCGCGATGCGCAACAGCAACGGGCGTTCTGTTATCCGCTTGAAATAGAACCACATCACGGCAAGGTATAGGATCATCGCAAATCCCAATCCAACCATAATGCGAAACGCGAAAAAGCAAACCGCCACCGGAGGATGCTCCCGAACCTCGTTTCCATGCTGGTCAGTCTTGTAAAACTCCTTCAATCCGCGCACTTCGTGGTCGGGGCCTTTGTGCAGAAGCAGATTGAGCATTCCCGGCAATGCGCCGATCTCAACCGCATTCTTCTTGTTCTCTGTATCGGGTATCACAAACAGCTTGAGCGGGGGGTTTTTCTCGGTCTCCCATTGAGCCTCCATCGCGGCGAGCTTTGCGGGTTGAACATCATCACGGCCGATGAATGCCGCGTAACCATGCCCTCCGATAACCGCAATAAGAAGCGCAATAGAGGCAAACACAAGCCCCGCCTTAAACGAAGATTTGAACATGCTATTTTCTGTCTTCTTAAGCAGATGATACGCGCTTATGCCCATCACAAAGAAACCAGCGTAAACATAAGCTGAAGACAGGGTATGAACTATCTGATGCCATGCGTAGGGGTTAAAGGTGATCGCCAGAAAATCGCTCAGTTTCGTTACTTCAACCTCTTGGCCAGAAATCACGCGTTTGCTAAGCTCATATCCAACTGGGTGCTGCATCCATGCGTTCGCGAACAATATCCACAGCGCCGAGATATTAGCGCCGATCGCAACAAGCCAAATCGTCACCGCGTGAGCCTTTGCGCTTAGCTTTTCCCAACCGAAGAACCAGACAGCTATGAATGTGGATTCTAAAAAGAAGGCGACTGTGGCTTCGATTGCAAGTACTGACCCAAATACATCGCCGACATATTCAGAATATCTTGACCAGTTGGTTCCGAACTGGAACTCAAGAGTTATGCCGGTTACAACTCCGACCGCCACATTTATCATAAACAGCTTGCCGAAAAACTTCGCCATCCTTTTATATTTCTCGTCACCGGTGCGCACATACTTGGTTTCCATCAGCGCGAGCAGGATAGAAAGCCCCAATGTGACCGGCACGAACAGAAAATGAAAGGCTGTTGCCATGGCGAATTGAACGCGCGACAGCATCAGTAAGTCCATGGAATCTCTCCTTTCAAAGGAGCAGATGGATGTATCAGGCTGTAATGTTCGTGGGGAAGGATGTAAATTTGCGCGCCTGAGCCTTATGCAGACTCAAGCGCGCTTTCAAGCACCAACGCGACTATTCGGCAGGCGAAAACTCGTCTTTGCCGACGCCGCAGACGGGGCAAACCCAATCGGCAGGCAGGTCTTCAAACGTTGTTCCCGCCGCGATTCCGCTCGATGGGTCTCCCTCTTCCGGGTCATAGACATAGCCGCACAAATTGCAGATGTATTTCACTGCGCTTCCTCCTAATTCGAAATGATAGGTTGTCGTCAGTCTATAATTCTACACGCAAAAAGCCGCTTTTCAAACAACAAATGCGCTAAGTGCGATATTGCTTAAGGCGGTTTGCCGTTTCCAGACCAAGCGTGTAACAACGCGCCAAAACATCAGCTTCGGGGCGGTATTTCACATTGATTCCGCTTCCATCAACAAGCGTCACGCCCATTTCGGTTAGTATGGCTTCAAGCTGCTTTACAGACTCACCACTCCAGCCAAATGAGCCAAACGCCCCGCCGATTAGGCCGCGCGGTTTAAGCCCCTTTAGGTACATCATCACATCAGCGATCGAAGGAAACATGTTGTTGTTTATCGTCGGAGAGCCCACTAACAGAGCACCAGCTTCCAAAATCTCTGTGGCAATATCGCTGCGGTTATTGGCCGCCATGCACATCACCTTAACGGGCGAACCGCCCTGGATTGCACCATCCGCGATTACTCGCGCCATGAGTTCTGTGCTTTTCCACATCGTATCGTACACAATCACAACCTTGTCAGTCGGCTTCTGGTCTGCCCATTTTGCATACCATTCTACAATGGTGTTGATATCTTTGCGCCAAATCGGGCCGTGGTCTGGGGCGATTATCTCAAATGGAATGTTAAGACCAGCAACCTTTTTGAGCAACCGAGCAACAATCGGGCTATACGGCATTACAATATTCGCATAGTACTTTGTGGCTTCAAACCGCAGAACTTCTGGATTCTCCTCGTCCGCATACCTATGCGAACTGGCAAGGTGCATGCCGAAGATATCCTGCGAAAACAGCACTTTGCGCTCTGCAAGATAGCTCGCGTTGCTTTCGGGCCAATGCAGCATCTTAGTGTCAAGAAAGGTAAGTGTCATGTTTCCGATGCTGACCGTCTCACCGTCTTTTACTGGTGTGACGGTAACATCCCAGTGGAAATGGCGCTTCAATGTGTCAACCCCAACCTGTGACGCATAGACCCTTTCTGGCTTAATCACATTGATAGCCTGTGGAAGGGCGCCGGAGTGGTCCATCTCAGCATGGTGCGATACTATGTTCTTGATGCGAGAAGGCTCTATGACAGATGCTATGCGCGACATCATCTCGTCGAAAAACGGGGCCTTTACGGTGTCAATAAGCGTGGGTTGATCGCTTGTTATAAGAAAAGCGTTGTAGCTGCTGCCTCGGCTCGTAGTGTAGCCGTGGAAATCGCGCAGACCCCAATCAATGGCGCCCACCCAATAGACATCGTCGCAGACCTTTACTGCTTTGAACGGTTGCGTCGTCATGATTTACCCTTTCAATTTGGCGATTTCACTGCGGATATATGCAATGTGCATCATCTCCTCGCGGATTATATGCTCAATATCAGCTTTGCCAAGTGATTCCGGCACAAGCTCGCGAATGCCGGTGTAGAAAGCCACAGTCTCTTTCTCGATGGCAAGAGCGAAATTCAATGCGTCTCGCTCTGACTTCAGGGCATTGACTGCCGCGTTGTAGTTGCCCTTCAGGTCGAATATCTCACTTTCGACAAAGCCATGAAGGTAACGGGCAACCTCGCCGTCAGGATCGAACTCAAGCTCATGTGAAAGCCTGCTTCGCATTGCGATGAAAAAACGCTCATGGTCGTTTTCCATCTGCGCAAGTTTCTGGAACAATTTGCTTACAGAAGGTTGCATCTTGGGTGCCGATTCGCGGTAGAATCGCGCCCCATTGCGCTCTATCTGTTCTGCCATCTCGAAGATTTCTTTTGCGCTGAATATTTCTGCCATTGTTACTCCAAAAGAAAAGGGGCACACGGGTGCAGTTGTGCGCCCCGAATGCCCCTGAATTCGATTCAAGTGCAATTAGTGAGCGGCGCGTTGACCAAGCTCGCGGTCGAGCATGTAAAGGCCATGAGGGGCCTTCTGCACCATCTTGAGCTTCTGCACGATCTTGTCAACAGATTCCTCTTCTTCAACCTGCTCCTCGACGAACCAGTTCAAAAAGTTACGAGTCGCGTGGTCGCGATGCTCCATCGCCAAGTCAACTATGGAGTTGATGCTGGCGCTGATAAACTGCTCGTGCGCAAACGCCTCTTCAAACGCCTCGAGTGGTGACTTCCATTCGGTTTTCGGGGCATCTATCGCCTTCAATACGACCCTATCCAGCCTCTCGTGAACATACTTATAGATCTTCATCGCATGGCCGAATTCTTCCTTAGCTTGAATTTCCATCCAACTCGCAAAGCCGCCCAGATTGAGCGACTCGAAATAGGTCGCCATTGAGAGGTAGAGGTAGCCTGAGTACCACTCCTTATTGATTTGGTCGTTAAGTGCTTTTAAGACTTTGTCGTTCATTTTGTCTTCCTTTCTGCTTATAGCGATTGCACCCGCACCGACGAAGGCGGGGCGAACTCGCTGTTTGTTACTGAATTATACCTTCAAATGTTCAAGTTTTACAGCGACATGTGGAATAAGCTCTAACTTGCGAAGCAACTCCTCTTTCTTTGGCTCTTCGCCCACAAGCTCAAGAATCACAAGGCCGTGTTCTGAGCAGTTGTCTAACACACCATCATGGATGCCCAGCCTCGTTTTGATCATGCAGCCCCAGCCGGTCAGTATCTTCTGCACCTTTTCGGCTGCTTCCTTACGGTTCCCGATCAGAATGATCATTACTGATTTTTCCACGGTCTTTGCCCCTTTCTTGTTAGATTTTCTTTGCCGCGGCGAGCGCTGCATTATAGTCAGGCTCATGCGTCAATTCTTCGACAAGCTCTTTATACCGCACGATATCGTTTGCGTCAACCACAAGTACAGCGCGCGACAGGAGCCTTAGCTCCTTGATGAGCAATCCGTACTTCATGCCAAAATCTGCGGACATGTAATCAGAAAGCGTCTCGACCCTGTCAACGCCCTCGGCACCGCACCAGCGTGCCTGAGCAAAGGGCAGGTCCATGCTTATCGTTAGCACAACCACATCATCGCCAAGCTTTGAGGCTTCGGTGTTGAAGCGCTTGGTCATAATCGAGCAGACGCCCGTATCGAGCGACGGCACAACAGAGATTATCTTCTTTTTGCCAGCATAACTCGCCAAACTTGCGGGCGAAAGCGACTTTGTTACTACGGTGAAATCTGGGGCCTTATCGCCGACCTTCACCTCGTTACCGATGAGGGTAAGGGGATTGCCTTTCATTTTTACTGCGCCAAATCTTTCAGACATAGCTGTCTCCTTTTGCGAATGATTATCGTTAAGATTTCGCCGACTGTGCGCTAAACGGGCATGTATCAATGCTCGCGCCGCTTTCGGCATGTGAATTACAGTTAGTATATCACAGAAATTGCCGGCGATAAAACTTGTGCTTCAAGTCCGAATTTCATTTGGAAACCGTCGTACATTCCGCAGCCCAAACTGCAGAAAAGGGGCAGGGCACAAAAAAGCCCCGCCGAAAGACGGGGCTTTTAGTTTTAACGGACACAATTCTAAGGATTAGCTTTCGCGCAATACGAACTCGTCGTATTCGATTTCGAGCGTGAGTTTATGCTTCGCTTCCTCTTGAGCGAGGAAGTCAAACAGGTTCTTCACATCATCAGTTGGGGCTTTGGCTGCCAAATCGCGATAGAGCGCGAAGGCTGCCTTTTCAGCGTGCATTGCAAAGGTCAGTGCCTTGCGATAGTCCATTTCAGTGTCGGCCTGAACTGGTGACAGGTAGTCAGAGAGCTTCATGTCCTTTACCGCTTCGGGCTTGATGTTGAAAGTGTTGCCCTTCTTTACATCAAGCAGCCTGGCCTTATGGCGCACTTCTTCGGCCATCATCTCTGTGAAGAACTTCTTGGTGCCCGGGTGCTCCATTTTCTTGGCGAGGTCGCCATAGAGCTTTGCAGCGTCTTCCTCGTTTTTTATAGCGAAATCGAGGATGTCGTTAATCGAGTTGAAATCTTGCATTTTGCCTCCGCGTGTTCGTCGGTTGTTGCGGATATTTTACCAGTTTTCGCCCAAAAGCTCGAAATGTGCTTGAGGATGTGCACAGGCGGGGCACATATCCAGTGCTTCGGTTCCCTCGTGCAGATATCCGCAGTTCTGGCAACGCCAGACAACGGGCTTCTCGCGCTTGAAAACACGATTGTGGCGGATGTTTTCGGCGAGGTCGCGAAAGCGCTTTTCATGTTGCTTTTCTGCTACGCTAACCGCATCGAAAAGCTTCGCTATCGCGTCGAATCCCTCTTCGCGAGCTATCGTCGCGTACCCCGGGTACATTGATGTGTGCTCGTGGTTCTCGCCATCGGCGGAAGCGATCAGGTTATCGAGAGTCGTCGAGATGATGCCTGCTGGAAATGGGTTGCAGACCTCGATCTCGCCACCCTTTAAAAAGCTGAAAAAGCGCTTTGCGTGTTCCTTTTCCTGATTAGCGGTCTCTTCGAAGATCTTCGAGATTTGAACAAAGCCCTCCTTACGCGCAACACCGGCATAGTAGTCGTAGCGGTTACGGGCTTGCGACTCGCCTGCAAAAGCGGTCAGAAGGTTTTTCTCGGTCTTTGTGCCTTTGATACTCTTCACGATTTATTCTCCTTGTTATGTTGTTGTTCTGAAATTTCTGAAGCCTGCTCTGCGTTGACAAGCTCAGGGTGCATGTGCTTTGCAAGGGCAAACTTTGTGCGTGAGACAACGGCAATATTGCCCTTGTTGACAAGTTTGCGCACACACTTTGAGACCACGGCGACGGGAAGGTCTGTTTCAAGTGCGACTTGCTTTACACCAATCGGCTTTGGCGACTTTGCGATGCGATACAGCACAGAATAGCAGTCTGTGTCAAGCTGATCACCAGCAAAAACCGGAATACCTTGTCCCTCTTTCTCAAGCATCTCCCTGCATTCTCCGCATAACCCAAAAAAGTCGAGCCGATAACCTGAAATGACAAAGTCCATGCCTTTGCAGTCGGGGCAGTGCACTTTTACATCGGCATCCTGTGGCAAGTCATAAACCCTTCCACATTTGTTGCAGCACAAATGTGAGTGCAAGTTGTTATCGCCGTCAAAGCGCCATGTTCTTAGCGGAGTGAATATGCGCAATACCGCGCCTGTTTCGGCGAGTATTTCAAGATTGCGATAGACCGTCGAAATGCTTACTCCCGGCAGCTTTTTGCGGATGCGCTCATATAACACGACTGCTGTCGGATGATCCCGATGTTTCTGAAGGTCATCCAATATAGCTAATCGCTGCCTCGTCATGCGGTGGAATTTCAAAGGCTCTCCGTTGTTAATGCAAGCGGTTCTCATTATATGTTGGCTTGCATTGTTGTCAACGATTTTGGCAGGCCAATCATGCAGCAAAAGGCCCAGACAGGCGTGTTTATAATGGAGCAAAGACTTTCCGAATGCTCTTAACACTCGCCATGCTAAGGTGTGATGCTGTAAATTACATTGCAGTTTGCCTTAAGAGCCTTACATTTGCCTCGACAGCTCGGGTGGGGACGACCGCGCGAAGCTCTGCCTCGACGATGTTTGTGCTCAGTCCCTCAATAATCCTCTCGCGCACAAGCGTGCCGATAAGGGCTATGTTCTGCATGCGGGGATCAGTTAAGTCGGGCAGCATTATGCGGAATATGCGCCCGTTAAGGGATGAGACTAATCCTTCAAGCTGCTCCGCTGTTGGGTAGCTGTCAAGCCCCATGCGAGCACCTATCGGCTGATAGACCGCGTCGTAATAGATAAGCGAACCCGCTTCGCGCAGCATCTTGGCCGTTCCGCGCATCGCCTCGAGCCTTTCGAGTGCGATGACGATATCTGCCTCACCGTCGGGTATGCGGGGGACGAATACACCGTCTCCAATGCGAAGATGCGACACTACACTGCCTCCGCGCTGAGCAAGGCCGTGAGTGTCGCAGCCCTTAACCTTATAACCCGCGGCAGCGCACGAGCGAGATAGAACCTCGCTCAATAATCCTATGCCCTGTCCGCCCACTCCGCAAAGATATATGTTTATGCGCTTCATTATTAACCCTCTCTCTTCTTCTGCACGATTGCGCTCACCGGGCAGACCTGTTTGCACGAGCCATCGCCGATGCAAAGGTCCTTGTGAACGGAAACCGAACCATCCTCAGCCAAGACGAATGACGGGCAGCCGAACTCCTTAACGCAGACCTGCGACTTGTCGCATATTTCAGGGTCAATCTCGACCTGCACAGTCTGAAACGCGCCTTTGCGAAGCCGTGTTCGCACGAACTGCAACATGCATGGGTGGCGGGCTATTACCACCGAAAAGCCCACATGATCAACCGCCTCGCGCACTGCTTGCGCAAGTTCAGCCTGACGGTAAGTGTCAACATTTCTGATGAACTTCACACCAAGACCTTCCAACACCCTCTGAACCGGTATTTTGTTCTCGCCCTGTTCGGGAGACGCGGCGTGCGGCTGATGGCCTGTCATTGCGGTTGTGCCATTCTCCATAACGATCAGAGTGATATTGTGGTCATGAAGTATCGCGTTCACAATCCCCGGAATGCCGGCGTGAAAGAAAGTAGAATCCCCCAAAAAGCATACCACCTTGCGCTTTCCGTCGCCAAGCGACATGCCCGCCGCGGTCCCTGTCGAATGCCCCATGCAGAGGAGTATTCGCCCAAGCTCATAAGGGGCAAAGTAACCGAGCGTGTGACAGCCAATATCCGCCACAGTTATAGCAGATTGATCAAGCGCGCCCTTTATCGCATGGAATGCCGACCTATGCCCGCATCCCGGGCACATCTGCGGAACCCGTGGCGGCACGCTTACTGTCTGTTTATTCATCTGGCGCGGTGGATACTCAACCGGCCTAACCTCCGAGAGCAGCTTCCATGTGCGCGGTGGTGTAAGCTCGCCCATCAGATCCTTCCTGTCCCGACGCGCGTGTATCTTGCATTTCAAGCCCATATCGTACGCGAATGACTTTATCTCATGCTCAAGTATGCGGTCAAGTTCCTCAATTATCAGAACCTCATCGTGGTCGCGCAGAAATCTCTCGACCTTCTCCTTAGGCCAAGGATAAGAAAGCCCGAGCTTCAATATGTCTATCGGTGCCCCCCCGTCTGCCATATTCTCCATAAGTGACAGTGCTGGCATTGCCGATACAATCACTCCGAGTCGCTTTCTGTCAGGCTCTGTGCCTTGGGGAAGTATCAGAGGATTAAGCAGGTCGCTTTCGGCCTCTTTTTCAAACAGGTCGAGCTTTGCGAATGCAGAACGCTTCAGCGGAAAGACCGCGGCGGTGAGCGGCATGTAATTCCCAGTGCTTTCGTCGAACTTCTGCGACCAGTCAAATTCACCTTGTGGAAGTGCGCCGAAAGATATCTCCTCGCGGGCATGGCAGACATGTGTTGTCATGCGCAGAAACACCGCCGCACTATACTTGCGCGACAGTTGCATCGCCTCTTTAAAGAATATGTAAGCCTCTGTCGGAGTGGCAGGTTCAAACATCGGCATATACGATGTGCGGGCGAAGTGGCGATTGTCCTGTTCGTTTTGTGAAGAGTTCGCACCCGGATCGTCACCCAACACTACGACCAGTCCCCCGGGTATGTTCAACAGTGGAAGTTGCACCGCCGAGTCTGCAGCGACATTAAGGCCGACAGATTTGAAGAACACCGTTGACGGGTGCCCATTCATTGCCGCGCCGAACGCCACTTCCAATGCCACCTTCTCGTTTGTGGAGTATTCGAAGTACATTCTGCGCCGTTCTTTGGGCAAAGCACGGATTGCATCCGCTATCTCTGGCGTGGGCGAGCCCGGATAGGTCGTGGCGACCATCACACCCGATTCCAACATTGCGCGCACAAGCGCGTAATTACCCATTAGCTGCCCCTGCCAAGGTTCAGGATTCAGCATTTTTTCTGCAAAATCGCTCATCTATGCTTCTCCAATCTTATATTTGCCAACGAAGTACTGCGCGGGTTATCCGCGCTATGACCGCACTTTTATATGCTTAATGCTACTTCTTTGCGCGTCGGCACAAATAGCCGTCAACGCTCCATGGTCCCGCACCGTGCGCGATCGCCATCATCAGCCCGCCCATTATCGCGGTGTTTTTCATGAATTGTATCTGCTGGCTTGGGTCAACAAACATGTTGTGGAATATCATCGTTGCGGGGATGATGAAGATTAGCAACATCAGCGCGCCCCAGCGCGACATGAAACCCGCTGCGAGCATAAGGCCACCCAACGCTTCAAGTGCAATCGCGCCCACAAGGGCAAGCTCAGGGAACAACATCGCCTTGCTTGCCATATAGCCTGCCGTCCGAGTGAAGCCGTCAGGTGTGATCTTGTTCAATGCAGAACCTAAGAAGATAAAGGCGAGCAGAAACCGCCCAACTAACGGTGCGACTTTGTCGCGCATCGTTATTGTAAAGCTGTAGCGGCTATCAGGTGCCGTGTTAGTACATGTGTTCATGCAAACCTCCTTTTATGCGCGACGAATCAGCATCGCGCATTGCATCAATTTACCACACGAATGCGGTTGTGGAGGCTTTTGGGGAAGGGGGAACAGGAGCACTGGGCTTGTGGTCTGTCAGTACGATTTGTGAGGGTTCTTCGTCAATCAGGCTTTCGTGTCTTTCGAAAAATGCCAAATATCTGGAATATATGCACCTTCGCATTGCCAAGCAGCTTTGACACAACAAAGCCGACTGATTTTGCCAGCGGCTCGCGCACAAAGAACAGCGGGATCAGGGCAGTCCATCTCACCACGCCACCAAAGCCGAACAGAACCTGTTCGGGTGAAAGGTCAAGCCCAATGAACGACATATTTGCCGGGGGTATGAATATGCCCGAAAGAAGTGATGTGGTCATAACTGCGATGCCCGTGAACGCGCCGTAGATGCCCGCGTACATCTGGCTCTGTCCGCGTGGCGAAATTGAAAGCACGAAGTTAGACGCGATAACGCCCGCGCCTGACCACATTGTGCCTGATGTTACAGCCTCGCAGAACACTATCCATTTCGTCGAAGGGCCGCTGGCGAAAATCCATATTATAGGGTTTATACCGCCCATTATCACACAGACCGTCATGGCGGTCTTGTTGCCATAAAGGTCTATGAATTTGCCCCAGAACCTTATTGCTGTTATCGCTGCGATGTTCGAAAACAACCCGTACACCTGCATCTCGGTGAGACTCATTTGCAGATTGTTAAGCATGTAGGGCTGCCAGAATGGTGCGCCTATGCCAACTGCCAAAGCCCACCAAAAGCCATAGAACATTAACCTTATAAAGTTTTTGTCCTTCAACGCACCTACCAGCATCTTGCCGAAAGGCTCTGACTCAAGCTTCTTTGGTCTCTCCGGTTGCCTGAGCAGTATCAGCGAACCGGCTACTCCAATAACTCCTGCCGCAGCGAACAGCGTAAGAAACACATACTTAAGATTTTCGCTATCGAATGACAGGATTCCTGTTGAAGCTGCGATGCCCTTAAGAAATGTCGCGACCGATCCCGGGTCTTTGTCGTATAGGTCTATAAAGATGCTGAACAGAAAGCCAGTCGCAAGACCAGCAATCATTGAATATTGTGAGCGCACCGAGAAGAACCGCCCGCGCACGGTGATCGGCACCGAGTCGGCAATCCAGCCAGTCCATGCGTTTGCTGCAATTGTTTGTATGCAGATTGACAGAAATAGAAGGGTGATGAAAGCGTGAAGTACGATGCTTGATGTGAAAAGGAAGGGCAGAAGGCCGATGGGCAGCACCATAGCGCGCCCGATGGAGGTCAGCACTACGACCGTCCGCTTGCGCGAAGTCATGTTCTTCGTTATTGCGACGCCAAGCGGTGCCAGTATCGCGGCCACAGCGCCGGTGCAGGATAGCAGCGAGAACATCATCGGCGACGCGCCGTGCTCGTTTGCCATCTTGGTCAGAAATACCGAGCCCGGTGCCGCAATTGCCGCGAATACCGTTGCGAAAACCGCGTCAATTACCGATACCTTGAATGTTACACGAAGGCGTGAACTAAGATGCCCGGTCATTTGTCGAGGTTTTCCGGTTTCTGCGCAAACGCGCATGATAAGCAAGAGGATACGCGCTGTCGCGCCGAATTCGATGCATTATAACAGGCATTTGAAATCGGTAAACCGAACGGGCAGGGGACAGGGCGATACTCCCGCTGGTGCGAATATGGGGGGAGCCTCACGCGAAGTTTTAGTCCGTCGCAGCTACTCGCGAAGCGTAAAAGCGAAGTAGGAATGCGAAAGCGCAAAGGCATGGGCGTCGTAGCATTAAGTGCGAAAGAACTCTTGACAACCGCAAAACCGTGGTGTAAAATGGGTGGTAGGTTAGAATTCTTGGAAGTCAGAAACTTGCATAAAAAAAGTTGTTGACATCCAACAACCTATCGCGTAAAATATACGAGTAAGGTCAGGTTGCCCCAGTTCAACATGAGAATTTGCACAAGGCGGTTAAGAGGCTATCCTGACGCATGACCAATGCGTAGACAAACCAACCCATTATGGGACAAAAGGAGGTTACCAAATGAAAAGCTCTTACTTTCTCTCTCTCTCTCTCTCTCTCTCCTGTTAGTTTTTTTTGTGTTGTGTAATGCTGGTGCAATTATCACGCATGGCAATGGCGCAGGTGGTTGCATCCTGAAAGTGTGCATGTTTTCCACGAACTCCATCGGTCAATGGCCTACATGGGATGCCCACAGCAATCAGAAGGAGAACTGTACAATTACGGGCAGTATTGATCCGCTTGACCGTGGCGTACTGTATGTTCAGGGGTACTTCACTGTTAACCCAGATGAATTCACGCACAATCCTCCGCCATATTCGTACACACTAACAGTTACACTCCATTTGCATAACGATCCCGGCCAACAGAATGATGTCATCCTTCATACCAACGAATATCCAACATATGTAGCAGGAATACAGTCATTCGGTTTCAGTGGCGATAACAGCGCATCGCCGGATGCTACAATTGACACTAATTCACTTGCAGGTCGCGCCGCATCAATTACGGTGTCCATTACATGCAGTAAGGGATGCAATCCCTTCATCACTGATTTTCCTGTTGTATATACACCGACTGGCGTGCGCGAGGTCACGATCAGTGGTTTTAAAGACGTAGATGGTAATTATGTAAATCTTTACGAAGGTGGATCTGCAACGATTGGTCAACCTGTCAAATTTGAATTGACTTGGACAGAATCTGACTGGTCAAACTCGAGTCTTGGCAGTACAATTGCTGAAGAATTTAGTTCTTCTGGGAATCAGAGACTGGATAATGGTGATCTCTCTCCCCCTGGTGCTGGAGTCGTCACATGGGAAACACACGGCACTAAAACCGGCACTGCCCGTGCTCGTGGCACAGTTTCAGACCAATATGGTTCCTCAACCGACAGTATGGAAATCTCTATCGAATAATCCAGTCGTATTGTGTTTAGGAGGTTGGAAATGAGATATATA
>CAZNBY010000034.1:0-33817 GCA_964571525.1 uncultured Planctomycetota bacterium | reverse complement strand
TTGTCGTTTACCATCGTTAATCTCCTTTCACTGGAATGCCCCAACGCAGTCGTTGGGAAGGGTTTGGCTCGAATGCAGATGCAATTTTACCTACGTCCTTTCCTTCGTCATACACGAACACAACTACGTCTCGCCCATTGATTTTTCCAGCAATTGCATTATACTTCTCCTCGTCATCGTCCCTCAATGCGCAACCGTTAATGATTATCCTGTAAAGGTTCAGCAAGTCTTCATCTTCAGGGCACATACCTCGCTTGTTGGCCTCTTTCAGGTTCTGCTTTGCCGCCTCATAACTCCCTCTACCCTTCAGAATATCAAGCAGTAGGTCATCAACCGATACCTCCGCACGCGCATATAGCCCGAAAAGGGCAAGCAGGGAGATCATGGTAACAAGTATCACTCTCATAAGCACCTCGTACCGTATGATACCACATTTTTGAATGTGGGAGGGGGGAGGTGGGAGGTGGAACCAATACTAACATTATAATACTCGTATTGCGCCTAATCATTTATAATACTATATCCGCGCTATTTGCACTCATTTTATAAATATTCTATTATTCGATTTTGATTCTGCCATTATTAATATACATTCATCCATCCATCCATTATTGTTTTCCGTTCACTTCTTCCATTCAATATGACCATTAATATCGTGCGCTTCGAACACCTCAAGAATTTCCTTGCAAAACGCCAATAGCACTGCATTATCTTGTGCCTTTGCTAATTCGTACAATCGTATAAACATTTTTTTACCAGTCTCTGTTTGATTTAATGTTTTCTTAAGGTTATTATGTGTACTACACATGGTTTGGCCATTAATAATTTCGGCTTTCCCACCTTTTTCCTTAGGTTTGATGTGATCAGCATGTATTTCAACACCTTCCCTGATACCTTTGCCGCATATAACACACTTAAAGCCATCCCTTTTAAATATTTCTTGCTTTTGTTGCTCAGTAAATACTTCGAGATCTCGATTACTGACACAATCCTCGTCATATTGATAAACACCTTTGCTAATCTTCACTAACACTCCTCTTTGATGCAAGCTTCTAATAACTCGCCATGGATCACGTGGTGGTTTACCATGTTCTTTCATCCATTCATCAGTAACCCAGTCGACGACTTCGCCATGCGTAAGAGGCTGACCTGGGTGGTCGTGAAAGTATTCAAGTACCAGACTTGTTATCGTCTTAGACATATTATCTCCACGTTTGAAATGTTTTTTGTATAAACGAGGTGCTTCCTATTATCCGATTTTTCGCTAGCTGACAGTATTTCTCATCTATCTCGATTCCAATACCTACTCTATTATTCAACGATGCAGCGATTACTGTCGATGCGCTACCACAAAAAGGATCTAATACAACATCATGAGTATAACTAAACAATTTTATACATCTCCTTGGCAGTTCAACAGGAAAAGGTGCTGGGTGGCCAATTTTCTTCTTACTTTCTCCATTAAATGTCCAGACTCCATTTGTCCACTCCATAAATTCATCGCGTGTAATATCAGATTGCCGAGACCCACTTGTTTTTCGCCATTTTCCCTTATATAGAATTACAATAAGCTCAACTGGAGCAATAACAAAAGGAGCAGACGCACTCATCCATGATCCCCAGGCCGTTCGCCTAGATATGTTACCCTCATTCCAAATTATTGTTGAGTGATACTTATAACCGATTTTTTTCGCTAGGACAGTAATATCAGCTCCGACGCTTTGCTGTCCTCCTTTGTTCTTATCCAAAGGAATATTTAGGCATAAACGACCATCTTCTCTTAGCCAATCAAAACAGCGACCCATCCATTTATTTGTAAACTCTAAATACTGATCGTAAGAAAGATCATCATCATGCGAATTATAGGCAATATCAACATTGTATGGAGGTGATGTTACAATCAAGTCGATGCTTGATAAATCTATAATATTTGTAGATAAAACATCATCATGTATCAGTTGAACTGAAGAGTCTTTGTAATATATATTATCACTCATCGTTTTGCCTATCATTCAATACGTAGGATTTATGAGACTGGTCGAAGCATGAATAACTCGATCTTTTTGCATACAAGGTACTATTCCCTTGCTGTACTTCATTGAAATACACAAGTTTCGTGCACCGGGCACAATTTGTGGTTTACCAACATGGAATATATGGCGACTCAGAAATGCAGTAATACGCCAATAGGTCTTGAGCATCTTAGCCTCTTCGGTCGTGATAGCAAGCATAGACTCATATATTCTACCCCCTCCTTTCCCCTTGTCAACAAAATTCTTCGTCTTTTTGATTTTTGCGCCGGAAGGTCGCTGAGTTTGCGCGAGACTCGGTCGTAGGCTGATTTTCGGCTAATCTGGGATTGCGGTTATTCTTAGTACTTCCGCAAAAACTTGACGGTTGAGTCGCTTTTTCTGGTATAATCCTTATATGCGCCTTGCCATCGTCGCACTTCTGTTTATGCTTGCGGGATTTGCTGTCGCCTGCTCGTCGGGAGGCTCGGGTGTGGTGCAAAAGGATGTGTACGGGAACATAAGCGGGCACTGGCAGCTTGTGGTCGAAAGCGATGGTTCAACCTCGTACATCTGGGTCGCGTTCGCGAAGCCCGGTTGGGTCTATATTGACGCGCGAGGCTTTATGTATCAAGGCGGCGTGGAGATTGGCAAAATAACAAATGATAGTGCAGAATTCTTTGCTTTGGGTGCGGATCACCCCTACTTAGCACGGCGCATTAGTGAAACTGTGATACTGCTTAGCCCATCAGAGCCCGACGCGCCCGTGCTTTGGCTTATCGTAGCAGATGCGCCGGAATAATTTGCGCCCCCTGCCGGCCGAGCGTCAGCATCGCCTCGAACTCCCCGCTGCAATTGTTCGGCGACGCATCGAATAAACCCACCGCGCCCCTTAACGAAAGTCTGATCCGCTCGACCACCGCATTGACATCCCGCCAGCGTGCGCATACTGAGTTCATGCCAATTGTCGCGGCAAATTCTCTGCTTCGCGTCTCGTAAACATTGTCTATTGTAGCTGTGCAAACTGGCATTTCGTCACCGATGATCGAGTTGTAACACTCAACGGTAATTGTCGCATTGCAGACAAAACGCGCGTTTTCACAATTTCCATTGCATAATAGCCTGATGCGAAGCTCTGAATCGCCCCAAAGCAGCGCGAGGAAGGCGGTCGCGGATAGAGGCCGCTGCAGTTCACAGATCAGGCTCTTGGTGTGCGTTTGGCCGTTTGAGGGCACGGCAACCCGAAATGAGACATCGCCCGCAGGTGGGTCACCAACAATAACTTCGCGCCATGAATCTCTGAGCAAGACCACGGGGCGTAGAAGGGGCGCGGGCATCGAAATTGTGCGGGTGAAATCGCTTATGTTCGCCATCAGACCCTCCGAATAAACCCATTTGCAGGTGCGCAATGCAGAGTCGTTGTGTTGTGTTGAGCATCGTATTCGACGGTGCGAACGGGTGCGCATATCTGTATCGGGCTACGCGCAACGCCTCCGCTTGAGTTTTCGAATGTAAGCCTGCCGATAGTTGCGCAGGGCGAAATGTCGGCGCGCAGGCCGTCGAGAGTGCACCGCAGCACAGCATAAGGGCTGTACCGTTCGTATAGCGAATGCGCAAGCACAAGGGCTGAGGGCAGGTCGTTCCGTTCGGTGATAACCGCGTTAGGCCGGTTATGGCGCGTATAATTTGGCGCGACGCGCCTTATGCAGCCAGCGCGAACTGTCGCCTTGGCACATTGGCCAGAGGTTACCGCCGAGCCGAACACATCGGCGGAATCAACAATTAACGGTACACTGTCGCGTGACTTCAGGCACAGCGTGTAGGCGATGCAGCTTACGCGAACCGCAGATGGATCAGCGCAGTTGCAAAGCGCGACCGGTCGGTCGAATTGAATTGAGGCGCGATCACTTGAAAGCGCAATGCCGATCGCCTCGCCGTATTCGTTGTACGGCAGATGCAGCCTGTCTGAACCGATGTGCGAAAGCAGCACCTCTGCTCCTATCGTCGAACCGTCGGGTAAAAAGGCAAATCCCGCGCACGGCTCAAATTCAGCCCCCGCCTCCACCTTTCCCCCAAAGAACGACGCGAAATCGAATCGCTGATTTATTGTGTAGAGCCTGTGCACGCGCCAAAGCCCAGCGCGGGTATGGTCGAAATCACGGTCGGCACCAGCAGGATCAACGCCCCAAACCCAGTTGTAGCGTCGTTCCTCCTCAACACTCCATGCGGGTGTAAGATCGCCCTCGCGCACCGAACTGGGCACAAACACGCCGTTTTCAGCGCGCATGCCCGTGCGAAGGGTCACCTCGAGCATCGCATTTATCCCCCGCAACTCGAATTGAGCGGGTGGAAGCGCGTTATGCTCAGTAAGCTCAAAACCGCACACATCGGGCAACAGGTTAGGTATCAGCGAGCCTTTTGCAGTGCCACAATCGAGCGATATTCCGTTTGTGTCGCGGCAAATCGCGCGTGTGACGCATATCCTTGGCAGGTCGCCATCGAAGGCAAGCGCAATCTCAGCCCCAACAGGCTCAAGCAGTCGAGCAGCAGCGTCTATTAGGCTCATATCGCTTACATCGAGCGACATTGGCCGATGCGCACCGAGCCGCGAGGATATCTCGCATGGTATGGCGTTGATGTCGAAGAAGACCGTGCCTCGCGCATAATTCCCCTCAAAACCATATTCGACTAAGTAGCGAAGCGCGTCAAGCCCTGACCATGCCTCGCAGTTGGTTTGTTCGCAAGAAAACGCATTTGCACCGAGCGCGTGGTCATATTCGCCCTTTGCGTTGAACACAACCGCACCGCCCGACCGAACTATCGAATCCCCTCGAACCTCATATCTTGCCGGTGTTTGCATAAGAGCGAGTTTGTGCCGGGCATCCGCGAATTCGACCTGCACAAAAGGGTCTGTATCGCTGTGATTTGTCTTCGTGCCGATTGCAGCCCCTGCAAAGAGCCTTGTTTCATTGTGGAAAATCTCAATCTCATGCGGAATATCGCCGATTTCTGCCCCGCAATAGGTGCGCTCAAGCACCGCAAATGAGGCTCTTGCGCCTCGTTCGAGCCTCAGCGTCTTCACCACCCAGCCATCTGTTACACCGCGCAGTTCTATTCTCATGCCCTCTCCCGTCTCGCAGCACGCTCAAGCGCGTTGGTCAGTCTTGCCATTTCGGCTGCTGCAATTTCGATCCTATCAGCCGCATACTCCATTCCGCTCCGCCTTGAGCGCTCTATTTCATTTGAGAAGGTGAAGTCCATCCTTCGCTGTTCCGGCGAGGCATCATCGAAAACAACGCGGCTAACTCGACCAGTTGCAGGTCGTTGGCCACCGTATTGCAATGTATTTGCCATATTGTTGCGCTCGTTTTGCCCGAATTCCATACGCAATGGTTTTGTGTCAATATCGCGCTGCGAAGTCGGATGTGCAGGTCGTGCAGTCTTTGCGGGCGCTTCTTTGTGTAGCTTTTGCTCGCCCCTTTTACGATGGAGCGGTAGCGGCTCCATCCGCAGTGATACACGCCTGGTGCGCATTGTCCGTCTGGTCTTCACCTTGCCCGCTGATTGCGCTGCCCTGGGCCTTGCTGGCAATGCAATGCGGGTATTGGGGCGGTGAACAATTACTTGTACGGCTTTCATACCTGTTCATCCTCGCGAAGTTGCAGAAACTCAAGCTCGACCTCCTGCAATAGCTCCGCGCCGGCATTGCGAATTGGCGCAAAGCAAAGCTTGTCTGGCACAATGATCACATGGGCAAAGCTCTCGCCCGAGATCGTTAAAACATCCTCCTTGCCTGTCATCCCACGCAGCAACCGCCTGCGTGACGCAAGCGCACCGGCATCAACGCCACGCAACAGACAGCGAGCGCGCCACCGCCTTCCGGCAAACCCGCAATCTGTTACTGATATGCCGCTGACGAACGGGAATTTGCGGATGAGCAGCTTGCGCCCTTCGCCCAATTCCTCTATGCTCGCCGCGCCGTCGGGACGAAACCGCCCGAATGTGAATACAATGTTACCCGCCATAGTTGCAGCCCTCCATCGCACCCATCCACTCGCTCACAACGCCCACATTGCTTTGCCTCAAGCCGAAGACCGAATCGGCTCTTGGGGCACGACCCATTGCGACAAGCGCCCGCAAAACTAACCGCGCCTCGCCCCAGTCGGCTGGGCGAAAGCCGTTCGCGGCGCACACAGCAAACAGGTATAGGTGAAAGCGAACATGGCTCACAATTCAAACTCCACATCGCCACGCAGAGCAGCGATCACCTTGTGCGCGCATTCAATGTCAAGCATACTTGCAAGCCGGTCACGCGTCATATCGGGGTAGTTGAGGCGCACACCGGCCAGACAAGCTTCGAGCATCCTCTCCATCACCGCGCGGTTGTCGCCCGTGCAAGAGGTAAGCTCGTCGAGCAGTCGCGCGATCTCGAAACCCTGTTCTGTGAATGGAATGGTGCGCACGCGAATTGTGGTGCCGTCTGCCATTGTCACCGGATATCCGGGTAAAAGCCGCTCGCTCATTATCCACCCTCCCGCTTGAAGCCAATCTTTACTCCCCTGCACAGATCGCAGAAATCGTATGCGACGCGCCCATCTCTTTCATGCAAGCAACCTTCCGCGCCGTCTGTGGCAAGCCAACCGCCCGGGACCGCCCGCACAAAAGGCCGAGCAGAGCGAAGAAGTTTGCGCGCACGAGCCTCTTTCAAAGCCTGTTCTGCGCTGAAGACGGTCGCGCTGAACAATATGCAATCAGCGAACTCGCGCGCCATTACGACACCGAGATCGGCGCCGTCACGCCGTCTGGCGACCGAAGAACAAAACGAAGTCCGCTTGATGCAAGGTCGCCATGCTTTGCCTCAAGCCGCTTTTCAACCAAAACCGCCACTGGTGCGCTGAATGTGATAGGCTCGTCGCCCGCGCGCGCACCGTCGAGAGTAAAGCGGAGTTCGGCCTCGCTGCCGATCTGCGTCGAACCGACCTGCTGGGCGATGTTGTCGCCTTCAAGCAGAAGCTCTGTGCCGATCTTCGCAAGCGCGACAACTGATTCGAAGCGGTCGCCGTCCGCGCTCTCGCGCAGCACATTGCCGCGTTGCCTCATCGAGATGGCCTTCACGCCGTTTAGCGAAAGCGATCCCCAAGTTACCGACTTCGGGTTCATCACTGGTTTAAGGTTCATGTTTCCTCCAAGATTATGTCAGAAAGCCGATGCCGCGGGAGTCGCGGCAACGGTCAACTCCACGCGCAGACACGCCGTTGTTGTAGATATGCTGGTGATTGTGAACTTTGCGCCGATCGCCCCCGCAAGCGACACTATGCCTCCGTTACCGATTGCCGATTTAATCGCACGGATCGCGCGCGAACATGCCCTCTGCGCCCCTCCAAGGCTCTGCGGAACGACAATATCAAGCACGATTACAACGCCAACAAGCCCGATATCCGCATTATCGTCGGGTCGTTCGAGTGACTGAGATGCAAGTGCGATGCGCGGTACGCGAAGCGCAGCCCATCCAAGCGGACGGATGCCGCCCCACAGCATCGGCGCAAGGTAGTCGTCGCGAAGCAAGGCGGTTTCGACCCATCCTGTTACGAGTTCGAGAACTCCTGTTGCGTCGCGCTCGGCGCACACCACCGATGCAAACACGCGCGAAACGGGTATGTCACACGGGCAGCTTGCGCCCCTGTCGCTTGAAGTATCGTCATGCGAAGTGAGCCATGATGACGCCGCACGGGTGGCGGGAAGTGATGCGCAAAGCACAGAATCGCGCCACTCGGATCCACTGTCATTGGCGACTGAGGTGCATTGCCGTTCTGAATGCGCATTAACAGACGCGCCGCAGTATGAGAACTTGCCAGACGACAACCGCACCGGAACGATGCCCTCTGCCCCCGTAAGTGCAGCCCACGCCGAATCTTCAGTTCCATCCGCGCTAAACGAGGCTGCTTGCCTGAGGCTCTGGGCATCGGCTGATGCTCTGGCGCAAGATACGCGCATACTAAACGCCGCTCCATCAACGGGGGAGTACGCATCAACGGCAGCATCTGCATTCGAGTTGCATGTAAGCGATCCATATTGCATACCTGTTGCAGATGACTTACAGATTGTTTGCGCATAGGTTACGCTCGTTGCTGCTCCATGCGCTGTGTTGTGCGAATCCCGCTCAGAGCTTATTTCGATCGCGCCGGGTAGCCTTGCGCTCCGTTCTGAGATTGCCGGCGCGCTGATATAGCAGTTTGACCACGAACCGCTTAGCACCGGCAGGAACGCATCAGAAGTTGAAATCCCGCCAGTTGCCATTCGGCAATCGCGCGCGCTCGAAGCACCACTGCACACGGCGTAGCAGTTGCGCTGGTTGTCAATGTTCGCCGACAACCGTGCCATGCACGCGCTTTCATACATTGTGCGGGTGAACGATGCGCGACTGTCTGAACCGGTTATGCCCAGCGACATGCAGCTTGCGGGGTCATCGCGCCAGTAGTCTTCGACCTTAAGATTGTCAAAAACGCCCTCAAACGGCGGCCATTCCGCCACGCGCTCGCCACCGACAACAACTCCACCTATCACAAGGTAATCGGGCATGAACTCGGCGCCTTGCGGCGCTTGTGCAACCGGATTCGCATCAATATATAGCCGTCGCACTGTGCCGTTCCACTGGAAGAGGATCGGCAAGGGCATACCGCTCAACATCGTGCGCTCGTTCTCCTCCAACGCCTCGCCAACGCCAGCCTCGTAGAAGCCGAACCGCCGCAGTGCGTCGTCGTAGAACAGTATAATCGCCGAGCCTGAATCGTTATACAGCGACAGGATGACCTGCCGCGTGCCCAACGAGCCACCATCAACAGTCGGCACCACCCATAGCGAGATTGCCGCAGCGGCGTTCGATACAAGCTCCTCACCGTCAACAAGGGTCGGAAAGCGCAGAAAGCAATCCGCACAGACTAAACCCAAGTTGTGGATGGAGGGCACGAACAGCTCTGTGCCGACTATCTCCCCGGGCGGCCCTATGGTCGGGTTGTCAATGTCAGCAGGCCCATCAAGTGTAGAGAATATCTTGTATGCCACAGCAGTCTCCGATCAGCGGGGAACTCCGGGGATCATCGCGAACTCAAGTGAAGCGGTGTCAGAGCGGTGTTCGATTCGAATGGAACCATCAGCCTCGCCCCATACGATTACAGCGCCGCCTTCGGTGATATAACCCACCGCATAGCTGAACTGCACCTGCCCCGCACCTTTCATCTCGCACGATACCTTTTTAAGATGCACGAACTTTTCCGCGGCGGGAAGGCGCAAAATCGCGCCCTCCACCGCATTCTCACGCACCAGCGACACGCGCTTAACGCGAAGCCCGTCTTTAACACCATCGCGAAGGTCAAGCCAACGCGACCGGCGGTTTGGGTCGTGATCGTCGCGAACCACCGCGCCGTTTTCGGTCTCAACCTCAAACGACCAATTAGCAGCCATTAGATGTACTCCGTCTCGATTGCGAATGCGAACGCCGTCTTAACACCCGCGCTTGTCGGCATGACCGAAACCGCGATGTACCATGAATGGCTTGAGGCTTCAGACTGATTGCTGAGTGCAAGCGCGCTGCCCGAGCCTCCCACCGCCGTCCAGTTCGAGTTGCCGACCTCTGCCGCCTGACAGGTGATGCCGTCCGGTGCGCTCGCGCGGGTCGTGCCGTTGTATGAGTAGAAGCGCGTCTGCATCGTCGAAATCGAGCCGAGACCGCTAAGCGTGATCTTCAGCGTCGCGTCGTTATCCGTAAGAGACGAGAGCGGCGTAGAAGCGCCACCGTTCAGCGAACAGGTTGTCGAGGTGAGATACTTGACATTGTTCGCGTGGACGCTTGTGCAAAGGTCGTTGCTGACCCCATCGTCGCTGAAGTGCGTCGAGGACTGATAGCTGTTCACCGTTACCGGATCGCCAAAGTTCGCGCCGTAGAAGCCGAGCTTCTCGCCCGCATCAAGATTGCCACCCGTGAACCCGCTGCGCGGGCATGTCCAAACCCATGTCTCTGCCATTGTCTTTTTCCTTTCAGCAGTTTGTTTTAGAAATTGAACTCAGCGCTTTGCGCGCAACCTGCCCGTCGAAATAGCACCCGGAAGCAACGCGTTCTTCAGCTCATCACAACGGCGAAGCTCATCCGGTACCAACTCTCCACGCCTCAATCGGTCGAGCGACTCCATCACACGCTTACGACCGCCGTCAAGCCTCTCTGCAATCCCATTTTCGGAAGGAGCAAGGGACGAGGCCGCGTCAAGCGATGCAAGATCAGCAGTTAGCTTGCGAAGCAACTGGGGAGCAAAGCCTGAATACCGAACCCTTGCCCAGATGCGCATACCCTTGCGCGGAGTTCGTGCAAAGACTATCTTGTCGCCGTCGAGCATGTACTCCGTGGGAGCCATAGGCAGAATGGAATCGCCTGTATAGATGCTTGTTGAGACAATGCGCCCGCCGGGGATGTTAAGCGCGAAATGCCTTGTGCCCCCGCTGCACGAATCGCAAAGGACGATGCTATGCGCGGTGAGCAACGAGTCGAGCACGGGGGGAAGCGCGGCGGCGACTACCGCCGCTGCACCCCCAAGGAACCGCCCGAGCACCTGCGCTCCCTCGCCCTCTCCCTGAATCGGCGCGAAATCAGTCGCCGTAATGCCGCGCATCCGTTCGAGCAAATCATCGGCTGTCGCGCCTAAATACTGCGCGGCACGCGGGGTCCTGCCGCGAACCTCCACATACGGATATGGCTCGATTGGCGTTCCGTCGAGCTTTGCGTACCAGGCCACCTCAATTGCTCCCTCGCATATCCATGCTGTGTCGAGCGAAAGAGAATATGAACCGCTTTCATCATCGAATTCGATTCCGTTCTCAAGTGTCGCGGTGTAGGCCGTGCGCCCAAGCGAGTCTCGCAAGACCGCGCGAAGGTCAGCGTCAACTGTGCCGCCCTCGACATCGAATGTGCGCGTAAAGACCTGCATGTCACTCATCTTTGCCCTCCGGTGTGCGGCGGCGGTTGCGTTCAAGCTCTATCACAAGGCGCCGCACCTCGCCGCTAAGCTCTTTCATCCGCTCCTCAACCGCAGATAGCCTTGCGTTCATGTCGGCGTTAGTTTCGCGCACCACGGCAAGTCCGCGCGTTGTATCGGAGAGGGCGACTGCCATTCGCCCTCCCCATGCGCCGAGAAGTAGGATGAGGCAGCTAAGGGCGATTGCGCCCGCCCATGCGGGTATGCCCCTTTGTGCGTTCACTGTTATGCGCCTCCCGTAATGCCAGTCAGCATGCCGTGGCAGTACTCGTTGCGAAGCTCAAGCGTCGCCTCTGTGAGAATAAGCGAGTTGAGCGCGTCACCGGTGCGGGCAAGCTCGAAGTAGTGTGTATCGCGACCGGTGAGCGGTGCAAAGCGGATCAGGTCGGTATCGAGCGCGAAGAGGCTGCCAGACGGCACATAGCGATCCATCACGAGCCTCAGCAGGCCGAACTCGCAAAGGTATTCGGCATAAGCAAGGCCAAACAGCGAATCGTCTGATCGGGCAATAAGCGCGCCCTTACCCCAGAAGTTGATGGCCTGCATCGCAAGGGGTGAAGCGAGGATGATGTTCGGATTGCCGCCGTCGTCGTAGATCTCGCGCAGGAACGAGATGAACTCAGATTGCGAAAGCGTTCCGTCAATGCCCTCTGTGTGAGTCGTGATCATCTCGATAAGCCCTGCCATCGTGCGGGGGTTTCCGTCATCGCCCTCACTGCGAGTGCCGCTGATAAGTGCGCGTTCGATCTCGACAAGATGCTCGCGGAATTGCTTGAGCAACTGGTAGCTGAACTCGTCGCCTCCCGGTTGAGCCACTGCGGCGCGCGTGCCCGAAAGCTCAATGCGCGTCTGGAAGATTTGCGTCATGTTGTAATTGCGAGCCTTTACGGTAGAGTTCGCCTCGATTGCCGCGTCTCCCTCGCGGTTCGCGTTGCCGATGATCTCGACTACTGCGGCCAAATCGTGGTCTGCCGCGGTCGTTCTGCCAAAGCCGCGTTCGACTGTAAGCGAATCGCCGTCAATGTCAGATACCAGCATAACCTCACCGCCCACGCGGATGATGTCGCGTTTGCGAAACTTCAGCCCGTCTTCAACTGAGATCTCTGTGTCGTCGTCCTCAGCAGCAGCGGCAAGCGCGTCGGCAAGAGGTTTGCGACGGTCTTCGATCCACTCATGCTTAACAGAGGTCGCGGGGGTGCGCCCAAGAAGCGCGAGAAGCGGGACCTGATACTCGCCCGCCGCCTCAACGACCACAGATGAGAGGTCTTCAAACGCGCCGGGTGAGTTCAATGTTGTTGCAATGCCTGAGATGTTAGCCATGAAAGCTCCTTTCTAACTCGGTTATCTGCCTGCCGACTTCGACCTGCGCCCCGCAATAGCCGAACGGATGCGTTGCGCCGTGGTTGCGGGTTGCCGAACGACCGGTGGGTTCGTCGCGCCGACCTTTGGCGCAAGAAGGTGCGGTTCAGCCGTCGAAAGCGCCTTCAACGCTCCTTCTGGATCGCTTTCAAACGAGGCATAGCGCGCAGCCAACGCCGGATTGCGAAAGCCCATGCCCTTTGCCGTCTGCTCGATCTGCGCCATTCGCGCCTCCTGCCCGTCGCCGTCCTGCCCGTCCGGTGGGGTCTGCTGGGTCGTCTGCGTAGTCTGATTCAAGGCATCGTCTGTCATTTCTGCTCCTTATCTGTAAAAGCTCTGTCTCAAGGCCTGTAAAGTGCCGTATCCAAAGTGAGGCTCGCTGTTCGGGACTTAAGTGATCCGCACGCGCCCTTATGCCGTCTGCGCACGGGATCGCACCCATTGCCGCCGCCCGTGTCCATGTCGCCGAGTCGGCGCTCTCCGCGTCAAAGCGTGCAAGTATCCTTCTGTCGGTCGCGCGAAACAGGTGATAGCGATGCGGATACCGCCCGAACACTTCTTCATAGAACTCCATTCTGCCCGAAAACCCCAATCGCGGCTCGCAACCAAGCGCGACAAGGGGGGTATGTGCCCTGTATTCCGAAAGCAGATCGAAAGGCTCGCTTGAGTGGAACACTGGCACGGGCCGCAACCCCTCACTTCGCATTGTCCGCCAGTTAGCCGCCGATTGCGCACCGTCTCCTATCACATCAAGCGCAGCGTACCACCAGAATCTGTCTTTGTTGTATTGCAGATATGCGATGTAATCGCGAAGCTCGACCGGTCTATTGCCACAGAAGGCCGAATACGCCCCGCTATCGAGTATCGCCCGCCCGAAATGCTCAGGCCGCGCAAAGACCCGCCGCCGGTGTTCACCAAAGCTGAACAGCACATTGCGCCCAGCCATCAGCTTAAGGTATCTTTCGCCCGAAAAGCACGGCGCACCGGCGAAGTATATGTCTGTCATCTATCCTGCTCTGCGCACGGATACGGGTTTGCGCCGCAATCGCAGTGCTTTACCGCCGCAACAACCGCAACGGTAAGGTGCACATCGCACGCAAAGAGCCTTCTTTGCTCATTCAGCCCGTCGCAGTTCACCTCGAAATCTGCCTGCCTGCCGCAGTTCCAATCGCACGGGCGATACGGTGCAATGCGCTGTACGCCGATCATTGCGCGCCCCCTTGCCCGTCTGTGCCGACCTCTGAACCCGAAATCACCTTGCCCGAAATTGGTGCAAGGCCGTTTGTGAAGCCAAGGTCGCACCGATTGAAGTTAATGCCGGCCATTCGCCCCGCCAAGAGCGCAAGCTCCTCTGCCACACTGCGGAACGACGACCAAAGCGACTGTATCTTCGCGTCGAGCAGAGACAACTGAAGGCTGACCGCAAGACCCGAAGCAGGATAAGACCGCTGAGATACCGGATCGAGCACAAACTCAGGCATCTTGCGCCTTACCACCATGTCGAGCTTCAATATCTCGTCAACAAGTCCAGACGCGTTCTTCCATTCGAGAAACGATATTTCACACTCGCCCGAAGGTATCTGCCAGAACTGCCTTATGTCAGGGTCAAGCTCAAGGTCAGGCGCGGCAAAGCCCTTCAATATGAGTTTGGGGCTGCCGTAGTACTTAAAGGTCTCGAACACCGCGCCAGCGGCAGTGTTAAGCCGGTCTATATCGCCGATTATGTCAAGGTGCGTCGGTCTGCCGAAGTACTCGCCTGGAATGCGGTTGCACGCGAAATGCACAATGGGAAACCGCCCAAGCGGGTGAACACCGCACTGCTCGTCTATCCGCCGTCCGTCGAGCCTCACCTCAACCGCGCCGCCCTCCCAAAGCTCATCGCGTTTGTGCAAAAGACCGTCCGCATCGCGATAGGAATATGAGATTAGCAACTGGCGCACCGTGGTGAAGTCATGCTCATCGAGCCGTGGAAAGACGCTTGCGGCGTCGAGCACCACAAGCCTAATTCCGCTTTCGGCGTTAGGGTCGAATATTACCTTTACGAACGCGTCGCCGCACACCAGCGCAGATAGCAGAGCCTCGCGCATAACCTCTTCGAAATTAAGCGAAGCGAGAAAGTCGCGCATCTGCGCCCGCCTTGCGCCCTCAATATCGAAATACTCAAGCGCAAAGCCCGAATGAAGCAGGTGCAGATCGGCATTGACGACAAACGGCACATAATTGAAGATTGACGAGATATATGCCGGAAGGCCGCGCATGTCGGCCAGCGTCGCGCCCTCTGCGCCACCGTGGTAGGGGTCGCCGTCGTAGGGGGCGTAATACAGCCAAAGCCGCCGATAGCGTTCCATCCGCTCGAAGTCCTCGGGCGATGGTGCAAAACGCCCCCTCTGCGCAAACCGAAAATCGAACATGCTTTGTCTCCCTAAAAGTTCTTTACAACAAACTGCGAATACTGAAGCGCCATCTCAACCGCATAGCCCAACGCGTCAACCTGATCGTCGTGCGGAGCGTGCGGAAACTGAAGCAACTCCTCCTCAAGCTCACCCGCGCCCCTGGGCAGCCTAACGCGCCCTGTCTCAAAGTGCGCCGCCAAGCGCCACGCCCGCGTTACCTTGTCCTTAGAATCCTTAAGCTCGACGACCGGCAGAGGCGAACGGCGCGAAAGCTCTTGCGCAAGCGCCTTTTGATACGCCACTGCCTCTATGCCGATGCGCAATGGTTTGTGCAGCGCAGCACGCCCCATTATGAATTCGACCTGCTGATGGAACGAAAGCCGCGCGCGGCTGCATTCAAGCACATAAATCGCCCCGTCGCGGTCTATGCCCACTACTGCGTGGGCAAAGTAATCTGCGGTCTCGGATTGCGATATTGCCAGATCTGCCGCCGCAAACTTCTTCAGCCCGCAAGGCTCGGTGCCCTTTTCGTAGAACTTGAAATGCGAATAGCGGAATATCGCGCCCTCGTAGCCGGATGGGTCGTTCTGATACTGGCAGTTGAATATGCGCTCGCCCGCCGCGGTGCGCATGTCGGCAAGGGATTTTGCCGAAAACCGTTCAGGCCACAGCGCACTGCCGTTTGCATCCATCGCGCGATCAATTCGCGTCGGCCAGCCGCTCTTTATAAGCTCGCCGTACAGGTCGGCATGATGCCAGCGCGTGCCGATTATGTGAAGCCCGCCCTGCGGTTCGAGGCACGGCAGCAGCGTTTTGAAAAACCATGTGCGAGCCTTATCCCGTTGCAGTGCGGTCGCCGAGTTTTCCTCGTCAATAATATCGTCGCAGACAATAAGCTCATAGTGTCGGCTTATTATCGCCCCGCCCGCGCCAACGGCTGTTATGGTAGGCTCTTTGGCTATGCGCTTGCGGTTAAGCTCTATTTCGCCCTCGTTCCAGCGCGTGCCTTTGGGATTGCCCCACAGGCGGGCTATTTCGGGGCGTTCGATGTGCGCCGCGATCTCTCGCAAAAACGACTTTGCCTGAAGCATCGTGTTAGAAACGACAAGCACGCGAGTATCGGGATTTTTAAGCACTCGCCACAGCACGAACAGTATGTCGGCGATAGTCGTCTTGCCGTGCCCGCGAGGTGCAAGCAGCACCGTGCGTTCGTGTTCGTCTTGAAACCGCAGCCAATCAAGATGAAAGGGCTGAAGCTCCATACCGAGCATAAGCCTTGCGAAGACCTCGCGGTCGTTTTTGGATAGCGCGTCGCACAGGCGGCGGGCGCGCACCGCAAGCTCATCGAGCGAGCACTGGTTGAAGTCTTGTGAAGATGTCTTTAAGCTCATTCAGCGCCCTTTCGGTGCTCATTTCGGTCTGCGCCTCGTCCGCCTCGACATTTGCGTCGCCTGCTTTCGCAATTAGTACAAGAAGGTCCGTCTGCTGCTTTAGCGCGGTGAGCAGAACCTTCGGGTCGTCGAGCGACTCCTTCAGCCTGTCGTACTCATCAACCAACCGCCAGAGCCTTTCAGCCACGGGCTGCAAGTCGCCCCTGCGGTCATTCTGCTTTTCGGCCATGTTCGCCTCCACAAGTCGCACATAAACTTACTGGGCATTCTTGCACCGCATTGCGCGTAAATGCCGCACTATCAGGGCTTTAGCGCGTATTTGCCGCACACTTTCTCAACAGGATATTTTCGCGATTTGGCCTAAGCGTTACCTAACTACCGGCCAGACATGGGTTTATGAGGGAGATAGGGATGGGGACGGGAGGGGGTTGGGGGATACGGAAACGGAACTTACGGAGATGGGAGGAGGGGAGTATTCTCTGCCTCTTCCGTCTTACTGTCTATCATACGCTGCAAATCACCGCGGTATAATTTTCCGACCGGATCCCCGCCAATGAGACTCATAATATTTTTCATATATTCACTCGATGCTTGCTTCAGATATTCACGCAAAAGAGGATACCAGACATCTATACAATCCCATATTACTCTCCGATTTAAATGATCCTCGTTAATCAAGCGCTCACTATTGCCAATACCATATTTTACATTGATGTATAAATGACAAAACCACATATTAAATAATCGTTGATCAGCGTTCACCTCAATCAATACATTTGCTATAATATAATAATCAGACATAAATTCATTTTCTCTTACGTTATTATCGAAATGATTGCCCCAGTATTTATCAAACACGCAATTAATAAATAAGTAGTCACAAATCTTCCAAGCGTTCCTTCTTAATACATCTTTATCACAGTCATTAAACCATTCTATCCATGCCCTATATGCTGAGTCATCAAATAGGTGTTTCCATACAACTTCCTTCTCCTCAGGATACAATTTTGTTAACATAACAGCCTCACGCACTCTATCATACAGATTCACGTTCGAAGATCCACCTTGCTGCACTATTTTTTCTATGCTATGCTTGCATTCATAATATTGATGAACAATCCTACTGTACTCACTAATTATCTCTTCCTGATGCATCCATCCTTTATATGCACATTCGTTATGAATTATACTATAACACTTTCTGCACATAACTAGATATTGACTTTCATTTATCTTAAAATGAATTCCCCCGATAGGCTCAATATCCTCATTTCGCAACAGAGTAATCATAGTTTCCCACCAATCATCTTTAACACTTACATGTTCCAAGCAGCATACATTTTCTACATTATAAATATCGCTCTTTGACTCACCCTTTGCTATGCATCTTAACCCATACTCTATACCCTCCCTGCCAGTCGTACTGAGGCTATGCCACATCTTGGTATCATTAAGTCTATCTATTAGTAGTTTGCAAATCTGCTGCTCGTTGGATAGTATCTCATGCAATTCTGAGCTAATAAATGCGAGCACATTTCCGATATCATCCGCAGTGTGATTCCTCGTAATAAACTGCGAAACTGCCTCCTTAAATACTTCATGGTCGGCGTTCTCCTTTAGAAGAAGTAAGATTCTGCCTTTTGCATGATTTATGTTTTTGCGCCACTCAGAGAAGTCGTAATTAAAGGCATTATCCATCATTTCCCTTTTCGCGTCTTCTAAGTTACAATTATTATGAATCGCCACGATATAATATCTCCAATGATCATCATCAAGCAGACAATAGCGTGTCACTATGTCATTTCTGCATTCGCTCGCCTCAGCATATAGTTTTTCTCTGCCATCAAACTCCGATTTATGCTTTATACATATTGCTTTGATTGCATTTGGAATATATATATTTATATGCCCAAGCCCGACAAGTCTATTTATAAAGGCAACAATGTTTCTTGGCTTCGCATGTTCATTTTTACTATATATCATTGATTCAAACACGCTTAGTGTTATCATACGATCCTTTTCATAGCAGGCAGAGAGAGCTTGCTCAAAAGGAAATGAGAATTTATATAGTGCATTGAATAGATCTCTCCATTTCCATTCGTACATCTTTGGAGTGTGGAATATTACTTGAAACATCTTATTATTGTGTTCGACACCGTCATTCGTTGTAACGTTTTGACCGGAGTCATCCTTAGATATGCTTTTGTTGTGGATTATCTTGCTGAAAATTTTGCTTGGTGTTTCTTCGTGAGAAGGCACAATAAGATAATATTTATTTATATGCTTTTTGGTATGAGGTCTTATTCCGGTGTCACCCCGACGATTTGCGATACTTTGCAGCGTCGCCCAGCACTTGCGGGCGTTTTCCGTGTCAAGGCGATCGAGGTTGTCAACAACAATTATTAGCGTATGGTCTTCAGGCAACACCGCTACAAGATTTGAGAAGACTTGCTCGAAATTGAGTGACATGTGTTTGATTTTGCTTTTCGTTATTGATCTTACATATAATAAAGCAGCCATGAACGCGAATGTTTGTGTTAAAGTCGCAGCCACTTGAAAGGCAGTCGTATATTGGTGGTTTTTTAGTCCGAGAAAGTAGAATATTAATGGAATTGAGATGAGCGACAAAATCATAGAGGTTACTGCAATCCAATAACCACATTGGTTTGGACTTTCTGATTCAGAATCATACCATATTGATGCTTTTTCGATTGCTTTCTTTTGCTTTCTATTTTTGATCTCCCTTTTTAGTGTACACGCCAATTTACTTAGAAAATGCTCACGAAGCGAATCGCCCTCATGCTCCCATGCATCAAATGTGAACAGAATATACTTGTTTTTGGATTCATTT
The DNA here is from genome assembly GCA_964571525.1 of uncultured Planctomycetota bacterium. GTDB lineage: Bacteria > Planctomycetota > B143-G9 > B143-G9 > B143-G9 > CAZNBY01. The sequence goes on along the minus strand of CAZNBY010000034.1, from coordinate 14,791 downwards.
GTCTTAGCTGTATTGCTTGATGTACTTTTACCTTTTTTGCCATTTTTTTCATCGTCTGGATTGTTGTGCTCCTCTATGATTTTACCCAGCAGTTTTATAATAGTGGATTTCCCCGACCCCCACTCACCCAGCAGCGCGATTGTCTGAGGTTTGCACATGCCCTTATACTTGCCGTTTTCATCGTCTTTGATGTAGCTGAAAATTCTGTTGGCGACCGCTTGATGTGCACCACCGGCGATTGCGTCTTCTTCAACAGGGTCATCGGGTAGAAATCTTGCACACTCGTTAAGGTGCTTTAGATAGTCTTCGTCGAAGAGGTCCGCGTTGCCGACCTCTTGCTTTCTGTTTGAACCGGCAGACCCATTCAGGTCGGCCTGTTCATTTGTAGTATCGTCTTCTGCCATCTTTCCCTCGCACAAATTCTTAACGGTTGCATATTCTATCACCGAATATAGTGTTGTCAATGTGTTGGCAAGTTTTTGTTAAACGGCGAATATTGCGTGCCTATGCACCAATTCAGGCAGAGGATTCTGCCCGCTTGGCTACGAAGATTCTTTGCTCAGTAAGTAGATAGGTGATAGGTGAAAGTAGAGAAGAAACGAGCAATTCCCCCGAAAGCATACATCCGCATTCCCACATTCAAATCTGCGAAATCTGCGGATAATCATTCCCCCGCCTTTGGAGCTGCGGCTTTTGCACAAACGCGCAACGCCATATCTTTGGTCTTGGATATTCTTGGCCTTCCTTCGTGTTCCTACTTCGCTCTCGCGCGGTGCGCTTAGCTTCGGAGGATTAAAACTTAGTGTGAGACAACTCCGCGAAGATCACAGGCGAGACGCCCGCGCTCCACAGTCGCTGTCGCGATAATGCGAATTTGGCGGTAATAATGATTGGGAATATTCAATGTGTGATTATGCGATTTGCGCAACATAGGCACGGGCGAGACGCCCATGCCATTTACGCCTTCGCGTTTTGGGTATGCGTTGTTTTGGATATGGCGGGCATCTTGCCCGCCATTCAGCGCAAGATTTCACAATTACGCGTGTTAACCTCGTTTGCGCATCTTTGCCTCATCGTGTCTTGCTTATACAAACACAAAGTGTTTGCTGTGGAGGGCGGGCATCTTGCCTGCCATTGTTTCTTGCCAAGCATCCCCCTCATCAGTAAGTAGATAGGTGATAGGTGAAAGTGGAGAAGAAACGAGCCATACCCCCGAAGCCACATCCGCCTTCCCACATTCAAATCTGCGAAATCTGCGAAATCTGCGGATAATCTCCCCCCGATCAGTAAGTGGATAGGTGATAGGTGATAGGTGAGAAGAAAAGAACCATACCCCCGAAAGCATATCCGCATTCCCACATTCAAATCTGCGAAAGCTGCGAAATCTGCGGATAATCATCCCCTCATCAGTAAGTGGATAGGTGAAAGGTGATAGGTGAGAAGAAAAGAACCATACCCCCGAAGCCACATCCGCATTCCCACATCCCAAATCTGCGAAATCTGCGAAATCTGCGGATAGATACTCCCCCCGCTTTTGGTGTTCGGCTTCCGCACGGACGCGCAACGCCATACTTTGGTCTTGGATATTCTTGGCCTTCCTTCGTGTTCCTACTTCGCTCTCGCGGCGGTGCGCTTAGCTGCGTTGGGTCTTCGTCTCGCGCGTGCCCCCCCCACAAACAAAAGCCCCGCCTTGCGGCGGGGCATTCTCCCTCTCCCTGATACGAAGCCTCAAAATTGTTCGAGGAATCGCAGGTTGTTTTCTTGAAAATACCGTATGTCGGTTATGCCGTGCCGCATGATCGCCATGCGCTCAAGCCCGATGCCGAACGCAAAGCCCGTGTATTGCTCTGGGTCGTAGCCGACCGCCTCGAACACAGCGGGGTTGACCATGCCGCAGCCAAGCACCTCTATCCAGCCGGTGCGCTTGCAGGTCGAACAGCCCTCACCCGAGCAGAACGGGCACGAGACATCCATCTCGGCACTCGGCTCGGTGAAGGGGAAGAACGACGGGCGGAAGCGCGTGGCTGTGTCGCGACCGAACATCTCGCGGGCGAATATTGAAAGACAGCCGCGAAGGTCGGCGAATGTAACCCGTTCTTCGACCAACAAGCCCTCGCATTGGTGGAAGGCGTAGTGGTGCGTTGCGTCAACGGCATCTGGACGATAGCATCTGCCCGGTATGAGCACGCGGATGGGAGGCTTGCGCCCCAACATCGCGTGAACCTGACCCGGTGATGTATGGCTGCGAAGCAGCAGGTCGTTGCGCAGATAGAAGGTATCGAACGAGTCGTGCGACGGGTGATCCGACGGTATATTTAGCGCGTCGAAGTTGAAGAATTCCTTTTCGATCTCGCGCGATTCGATAAGCCCAAAGCCCATCCTGCCGAATATCTCGACAAGTTCGTCGAGCGCCGCCGATAGTGGATGGATACGCCCGGAATGACGAGGCACGCCGGGGAGGGTCGGGTCGAACGACTCGCCAACCGAGACCGGCTTGCCAAGAGTCTCTTTGCGCTGATTGAACGCCGCCTCCAGAGCCTTGCGCCCATCGTTCATCAACTGACCGAACGAGCGTTTCTGGTCTGGCGGAAGCGACTTTAACATCTCCATCGCCAAAGCGACCTCGCCCGAACGGGAAAGGTACTTTATGCGCCACTCGTCAAGAGCGGCGGCGTTGGAGACCGCGTTCAGCGCGGCGTGAGCTTCTTCGAATAACTGAGATGCCTTCTGATGTTCGTTCATTTAGCTGCGAGTGCTGCTTTTGCCTGCTCGACAACCGCGGCGAACGCCTCTGGGTCGTGTATTGCAAGCTCCGAAAGCGACTTGCGGTTCCACGCATTCGCGCCCTCTGCCTGCTGTCCCATAAGCGTAATTCCGTGCATGAAGCGCGAATAGTTGATACCGTGAGGCTCTACCGCTGCCGATATACGGGTGATCCACAAAGCGCGGAACTCGCGTTTGCGTGCCCTTCGGTCGCGAAAGGCGTAACGGTCTGCGCGCATCATCGTCTCTTTGACGGTGCGCCACAGATTCTTGCGCCCCAAGAAGTTGCCTTCAGCACGCTTGAACAAGCGGTTTTTACGCTTGCGCGTAGCAACTGCGTGCCTTGTTCTTGTCATGTTTCTACCTGCCTTTCATCCAGTTGTGGATGTGAAAAAAAACGGCAAACCCTAAACGAGCAAAATCCTCGTTAGGAGATCGCTTCAACGATCTTCTTCGCAATTGCGCGGCCGGTGTCAACACGGCGCTTGCGAAGTTGCCTTACCCTCTTACCGTTCTTGCTCGACATGAGGTGTCCCATGCCGGAGGCCATACGCTTAACCTTTTTACCGCTGCCGGTAATTTTAAAGCGCTTGGCCATGCCCTTGTGGGTCTTTTTCTTGGTCTTGGGCATATTCCCGATCCCTTCTAAAAATACGAGGCTCTGCCTCGATTAACCGCGACGAGAACAGCGAAAAATATAAGTGAAGAAAGCTGGGCAGTTACACTTATGCGCCCGGTTTGTTCGGGGTGATGAGCAGAATCATGCGCCTGCCTTCAACGACTGGCGGCCGTTCTATCTTCACCGTATCGCCAAACTCGGCAACAAGTGCGAGCAACATATCCTTTGCCCTGTCCATAAACGACATTTCGCGGCCGCGGAACATCATCGTGAACTGAACCTTGTTGCCCTCTTCAATAAACCGTTTGGCGTGCCCCATCTTCACTTCGAGGTCGTGCTTTTCGATTTTCGGCCTTAACCGAATCTCTTTGACCTCGATCTGGTGCAGCTTTTTCTTGGCCTCCGCCTCGCGCTTCTTCTGGATGTACTTGAATTTGCCGTAATCCATGATGCGACAGACGGGAGGCTTGGCATCGGCGGCGACCTCTACAAGGTCAAGCCCTTCGGCTTTGGCCATCTCTATGGCCTTTTTTGTCGGCACAACACCGACATTTTCGCCGCTGCCATTAATGAGTCGGACCTCGCGCACGCGAATCCCCTCATTGATTCTCTGCAGTTCCTGCTTTTTCGCTATGGCGTCCTCCAGCTTTTACTGAGTATTAAGAACTGGCTTTTTGCCAGAATGATTCCTTGGATTTCCGTGCGACCTCGGCGCGAATGCCCGCGACGATCTCAGCAATCTGCTTCGGCCCAAGATCACCAATCGTCCGATGGCGCAACGCGGCTGTTCCGTTCTCTGCCTCGCTTTCGCCTATCACAAGCATATAAGGTACATTCTCTACCGTCGCCGCGCGTATCTTATAGCCTATCTTCTCGTTACGAAGGTCGCTATCAACGCGCAGACCCTCGCGGCGAAGCTGTTCGAACAACTTCTGCGCATAGTCGCGGCTTGCGTCGGTAACCGTCATAATCCGTGCCTGCACCGGTGCGAGCCACAGCGGAAACTTGCCCGCGGTGTCTTCAACCAATATGCCGAAAAAGCGCTCAAGTGAGCCTAACAACGCGCGGTGTAGCAGTACCGGTGTGTGCAGTTTTCCGTCTGCGCCTGTGTATTCAAGCTCGAAACGCGAAGGCATGCTGAAGTCAACCTGAATTGTTCCGCACTGCCAGAGCCTTCCGATGCTATCGAGAATCTTAAAATCAATCTTTGGGCCGTAGAACGCACCGCCGCCCTCTTCGACATGGTAGCTCAACCCCGCTGCCTCCATAGCGTTGCGCAGCATTTGGGTGGCCTTATCCCAGACCTCTATAGAGCCTATGTACTTGGGCGGGCGGGTGGAAAGCTCGACGATCCACTTTTCGAACCCGAATGTCTCGTATATATGACCGATGAACTTGATCAGGCCGAGTATCTCGTCCTGTGCCTGCTCTTCGGTGCAGAAAATGTGCGCGTCGTCAATAGAGAATGCGCGCACGCGGAAAAGCCCGTGCATAACGCCGCTAAGCTCGTGCCGGTGCACGCGCCCCATCTCGGCGATGCGCAGAGGAAGCTCTTTGTACGAACGAACCGAGGTCTTATACACCAGCATCGCGCCCGGGCAGTTCATGGGCTTTAGCGCAAACTCTCGCTCGTCAATGGTGGTGAAGTACATGTTCTCGGCGTAATTATCGTAATGCCCCGACTGCCGCCAGAGCCTGCAATCGAGCATTGTGGGTGTCATAATCTCGCTGTAACCGTTAGCGGCGTGCTCCTCACGCCAATATGATATTATCTGGTTGAGCACCGCGGTGCCGTTTGGGTGGAAGAAGGGAAATCCGGGCCCCTCAAGCTGGAAGGAGAACAGGTCCATCTCCTTGCCGATCTTGCGGTGGTCGCGCTTTTTCGCCTCTTCGAGCATAGTTATATATGACTTCAACTGCTTTTTATCGGCAAACGCGACGGCGTATATGCGCTGCAGCATCTTGTTGTTGACATCGCCGCGCCAATACGCGCCCGCCACGCTCATCAGCTTAAAGCTGGGTGCCTTTGCGGTGTTGGGTATATGCGGGCCACGGCAAAGGTCTTCGAACTGGCCGGTTGTGTAGATAGAAACCACAGGCTCGGCAAGCTCTTTAAGCAGCTCGACCTTTAGATTCTGACCGGCTGCGGCAAAGCGTTCGATGGCCTGCTCGCGTGTAAGCTCGATGCGCGTATAGGGCTGAGCCGACTCGATAATGCGCTGCATTTCCGCTTCGATAATCGGCAGGTCTTCGGGCGTGAACTTGTGTTCAAGGTCGAAATCGTAATAGAAGCCGTTTTCGATTGCCGGTCCGATGCCGAACTTAGCATCGGGATATAGATTGCGAACCGCGGCTGCCATAATGTGCGCGCAAGAATGGCGCAGAAGCTCTTCGGCCTCGGCATCGCGTGTTGTTGTGACGGAGAAGGAGCAGTCTGCTGAAATGGTGTGAGAAAGGTCAACGGGGGTATCGTTCACCTTTGCGATCAACGCGGCTTTCGCAAGGCCCGCGCCGATGGTCTCGGCGACCTTATAGGCCGAAAGCGGCGAATCGAACTTTAATTGTGCGCCGTCGGGCAAAGTTACGGTAATCACTGCAAACCTTCTTGAAATGCGATACTACACCGTACAGGCCGTTTGAAGCGTCTTCAAACCGACTTGCAAGGGTATGAAAAATGACGATACGCAAGCTCCGAAGGCAGGCGCAAACTCGCTTGCGCTTCGTTTTGCGTTGTCGCCGGTATAGCCCGCCTAATGGGCGGTTAAACGCTACATTATCGTTCGTTTTGCGACGAGTCAATTCAAACGCCCAGCGCAGTGCGTTTCGAGTAAGCAATTTGCACACGCAACCCTGCAGTTCCACAAGCCGCCTTAGCCCGTTTATATGCCGCCAAAACCTGTTACAATCCGCATTAACACTTCAAAGGGCGGCTTGTATGATGATCACCCCTCTTAAAAGCCTTCTTCAAGATGTGCGCGCAGAGAGCATACTCGATCTGGCGACGGGCGGCGGTATGTTTGCCTATGAGCTTGCATGTGCCGTCTCTGGCGCAAAGCGCGTGGTCGGTATAGACGAAAAGCAAAACGCCATCGCAGCGGCAAAAGGCGCGTGCGACGAGTATAAGGCTCATTACGAGATAAGTGATGTGGACTTCGACTTTCAGGTTGCCGATGCCCTTGCACTGCCCTTTGATGATGGCTCTTTCGATATCGTCGGCATAAGCAACTCGCTTCATCATTTCGAAAACCCGCGCAGGATGTTGGATGAGGCTCTTCGCGTGTTGCGCGTAGGTGGTCATCTGGCGGTGTTCGAGATGTTCGACGGCGATATGTCACCCGACAGGCGCACCCATTACCTTGCGCACACGCTCGCATCCAAGATTGACAGCGCCACAGGCGTTATGCACAAAAAGGCATACACCCGCGCCGAATTGGAGGGGTTGCTGACGGGGCTTTCCGGCGTCTCTTGGCGCATCGAGATATTCCTTCCACCCGTGCCAGAGAACTACAAAGATCCCGATATGATAAAGCATTCACTGGGACGCTTTGCCCGAAGCGTCGAGTCACTTTCAGACAATTCACTTCGCACAGAGCTTATGCGCGAACATGAGCAGATAATCGCCCATGCGCTTGCGCATGGCTTTGCAGGCTCCCCTGAGATTGTCGCGGTGGGTAGAAAGGGTTGACGGGGATCAGCAGACCATTTTCTGATTCAACCGAAGCCGCTAAAGCACATTATGCGCTGGTAGGGATATTCTTGTAATCCGAGCAGAAAGCATGGCAGAACGCCAAGCCTATGCAAGGAGCATTGGTGCCCTTTGCGATTTGCGCGGAAATGCTGCATGCTATTCCACACGACCAGCAATTCGCTATACGAGCCCATGCTAATCATCCAATAATTCTCACAATTAAATGCCGCAACGCACAGAAGTGCATGACAAGCTGTATATATCGGATACCATTAAATAGCTCCGTCTTTTATTCGAGCATTTAGCATAATGGCTATACCTACTGGTATACCTTCCTTCGCAGTTACAATACGACACTAATCGCTAAACTTATATATATTATAGACAAATCCCTTACTATTAAGCAAGATTATATATTCTTTGTCCATGCTATATTCACCTTGTTCTCCCTCAAAACACTCCTCAGGCAAACACATCCTTTTACCGATTACCCTTGGCGGTACAACCGACCAGTCAATGACAGATAACCGACCAGCCGAATATACAACTACATTATCACCGCTAATGAATATCGTTTCACTATTAATGGAAGTCTGACCACATCTCTTCTCAATTGGATCTGCCGTTGTCACAATGCTGTTTGTTCTCATTCGAACACAGGCAAGTATGTCCTTAGCGTAATATATCCAAATTCCCAGTGGCCTGCTTGGTATAACTCTCCAATGCTCCACTCCATCGGAAATTCTAAAGAAGACAATACCGTAGTCATCATAGCATGCAAGATAATTGCCACACACGGCATTTCGCACTGGCCATATCGCATCCTGTTGATTCGGTAATACTGATTCTACTTTCCATATTAAACACTTTTGTAATAAATCAACACATGCGACTTTTAGCTGATTTTTACGCCAAAATATGTACTTTGTTACAACTTCGCCTGACAGATATACGCGGCCTTTATTGTCCGAACATACTGCACCTTTGTTATACTGATTCATATCGAATCCGTAATCAATTTCGCCAAGATAGCGACCATCGCCAATTGCATAGAATAATAATTTGTTGTTTTGCACGACAACACAATTATTATTAGTGAAATATATTCGCTCTGCCTCTAAATGCTTGACTTTAAACGACATGCAAATTTCACCCAACGCAAGATCAAGCAGATGATAACCCTCTTCATCAATCAAACAGCAGGCTGTAATTCCATTTTCCTTTAATTCAACATAATCACAGATGTCCCTTTCGTTTAACTTATAAACATGCTTCACATCACTATTAGTCAAATGATAAATATACAGCAACTTCGACTGGTATGGTGAGTGACAAATATACCCATTGAATATATTGACATGGTCATAAAGGTTATTAATCTTCAATTGTCTTACATGCTTGAAGTGATAAGTCTTTCCCCAATTAGTATTATCCTGCTTTTCCTCGCAGTATGCCGATGATGCTAAAAAGAGGAACATTACTGATATACACAGTGCAATTAGTATTCTCATAATATCACTCACCCCTTATAGCGATTGTTTGGATTACTGCTAATATTGCAGCACACGAAGTCGTTGAAGAAAGCCTGCTCCCAGCCCCAGCTCGAATCGTTATCCCAGCTTGATGTGTCAAGCATATCGGTGTGCGCGTCGCAGACATTGCTCATCTGCAGCTTGTGGCAGTAGAACTTGCGGCGTGCCATGCGATCGAGGTGTGTCTCTTGATGTCTGTGCCATAGATGATTGCAGAGGCATTCTGTAGTTATCATGAGGATTCGCGACCCCTGCTTCCACATTAAGCTTGGGCAATAGCATGGCTTTCGGGCCACATTCTGCGTTATTCGTGGGTGGATCATTTGTCTATAATGAATGTGTAACTCCGTAAAATATCTATGTTATCGAATTGCGCAGATATCCACGGTATACTGATTCGCGAGAGTTTTTCAGAGACGATTTTCCCATGCATGTCAATCAGAAAGCTTCGCTTTGCTGAATCACCGGGTTCTATAACAACGGCCACACCTTTTACAAATTCATAAGCTCTTTCGTATTTGCACTCGACGACCTCCTTTCCAGACGCATCAACATATCCCCATTTCTTTTCGTCCATTACAGCGCACAATCCATCGGAGAAAATTCTGCTGTCCTCATACTCACGCAATCCTATCTCCTTTAAGTCTTTGTCAATCATCTTAAATTTGCTTGATCCGAGAACCTTTACGAAGGCTCTGTCCTCCGAAAACGGTCTGAAGTCGGAATATGCGCGCTTCCCAAGGTCTCTGCCTTCGATAGATATTGCTGTGAAACCCAGCTGACCACCTCCAAGCTCGAAGAACACATCTCCGCGAAACACAACCAACGGCTGGCTTGACTCATATAAGCTCTTCGCGTGCTTGCTGATTATTATCCTCTTCTCTGGCACTAACAAGTTGTCTTGTATGTTCCCGTAAACACACACCGCGTACTTCCCTATAAATGGAAAGGCAAACTCATACTGCGGGTTGATTATCCAAGTATCAGCCGCATCAACATATCCCCACTTTCTGGATACTTCATCGCGTTTGGGGAGCAATGCGTCAGCCTCGGGGCTTTCCCACGAAACAATATCGCTGGGTATATGCCCAAGAACCAGACCATATTTCTTCGCGGGATCAAGATACCCTCTCTCTGCGTACACTATCATAACATTCGAGGGAGCGGGAGTTATGCGTCTGCGGAACCTCTCTCCCTTCCCGATCATTATTGCACCATGGGCAATTAGCGAGACATCTCTAACTCCCGGGAAAAACGCGCCATTCGACAGCAGCATACCAGAGAGTTCTCCTTTGGTCACATAAGCCTTGCCGTGGTGAAACTCGGTGGCGGTTCTGAAGTGTTTCAACACCTCTTTCCCATCGTGTGAAATGTATGAATACTCGTTTTCCCCTTTCTTAACGCAACATAGTCCATCGCTGAAACCGCCTTGCGGAACCGTGCCTTTGTCAAGTGAAAAGACCCTATCCCCGTTTTTATCAATAAAGGTGTAGATGTTGTTCGAAGAAAGTATCCATGCAACATCCTCTCGGAATACACCTGCATCGGGAACGCTATCTTTTAACAAGAGCCTTCCGGCCTTGTTCACGAAATTCTTGCCATCTGCAAAACTAACCGTGGCATAACCGCAGCAAAAAAGTGATTCCGGATTCCCGGGTATATTAAGGCGGTTACCCTCTCTGTCAATGAATGCTAAATTCCCGTCTTCCTTGTCGCGAACTACAGTCACACCCTCGGAAAAAGAAGGGATCTCCCAAGCTTGAAATGGTTCGAAAACGGGAGCAAACCGACAAGGAATGGCCTCCTCTCCGTTACTGGTAATGTAGCCGATCTGTTGGTCGAAATCCATAACCGCTGCCATTCCATCGCTGAATTCTGCAATGCTTCGATACTTGCCGAAAGGCACGATTATTTCGCCGGTAGTACTGATGACTCCGTAGTCTTTTCCGATCGCTACGGTTGCCCTTCCCTCCGAGAATGGGAGGGCAACATCGAACTTCGGATTGACAGAGTATGTACCATCGAGGTTCGCATACCCGTACTTCGCTTTGTCATCGTCCCATTTCGGGTACAGTTGATCTGAAAGCAGCGGCATTGAGCACCAATTCAGGCCATCCTTGTGTGTCGCCGCAAGAGGATACTCGAAGCCCGAAAGCGGAGTCAATGTAGAATCCTGCCCTCTAACAAGAAAGAACTCGATTGTGTCAAACAGCACCGGGATGCACTTATGCTCCCCTTCAGAGTAACTGAAGCCTGCAATAACTACACAGAGTAACAAGCATACTAAACTAATATTCCTTGTCTTCATAATCGTTGCCCAACTGCATCAATGAGGACTTCTTCTGGCATAGAGAATGGTCTTGTATAGATGAACGACTCGGCTGCACACCACTGAGTGTGTATATGTCTTGACCGTGTATGTGCGCACAATACCGCGCGTCGGCATGCGGCGACGATCAGCAGGTATAGGCAGAGGGCGCGGGTGTTGATAACTGCCTCCGATCAGGTGGTAGAACGACCGAGTACAACGAATCTATTGAACAAGCATACACCAAGGTACGAGCATGTCAAGTGAATTTATGAACCATGTTCACACTGCCGTACTTTATGTTCAGTCACACCATTGCATTGAATCTGGTATATGCTCATATGGTAATCTTTGTCCGGCTGCCTTGTCAAAGGAGATTGTACTTCGAGTCAGGAACTTACAACGCATCGGCTTGAGCAACCAGCTCCCGTTCTTTCGAATCAATCCCTCCCGGTCTCCAATCCGCACTATGGCAATATCGCCATAGAACTCAGTAGCATCGTCATAAGCAAACGGAAGAACGGGTATTCCATTTACATCAACAAACCCCCATTTACCTTCTCTACATACTGGTATGAGATTCTCTTTTGATATTCTTCCACCTAAAACGCGGTTCATCAGGATATTGCCATTCGAGTCAATCAGGCTTCCCTCTGCCTTGCCCTTATCCATTACAAGATACAGATCCTTGTGAAGAGGTATGCAGGAATAGTATCCCTTTCTTGATAGGACATTTCCAGCTTTGTCGCATGGATACATCAATCCGTCGGTAAGCCTAATCGAGTCTGAGTAATAACCTAACTCCCGATATTGCCTGGTTTTTCCACCACTATTCAGATCAATCAGATAGTCATCCCTTAAATCAGCCACAACCGCTGTCTTGCCAATAACACTGTGGAAGCATGAATACTTTCCGTCTATCACCAGTCTGTTTCTATGGTCTTTTAACTCCCATTTACCATCACTTTTATCTAAACACTCAAAATATTCTGGGCATATTTGTCCAACATCCTCGTACTGATTAGGAATCGTGATTTTCCCTCGCATGTTACATACACCAACATGTGAGGGAGTTCCAAATATACAATATTCGCTATTAGGTTCTTTACACATAAAATATGTTGCACGCATAATCGACTTTGCATCGTATTGTCTTATATTAAATCTCTTGCGATATTCTACAATTATTTGGCTTGCCACATAAGCAATCATTTTGTCTGATACAACATAAATATCTTCTAATTCTTGATACATGGAGTTTACCCCATCGTTCCACATCACGGAGGCAGGGGTAAACCCTGAACAGATAACAACATCACCCTTGTCGTTTATTAAACATGCATTAGGAGTGGAATATGTGTTATTGGGCCATACCCACGCATATCCATTCTGGAATCCCGTAATATAGCGGTATTCCGTTCCGACAATATTGCCATTTCTGTCAATGAATCCATAGGAAATATGATTTCTATAAACCTTAGCCAATCCGTCCTTATAATCATAGGGAAACAGGTCTTCAGACAAAGAAAATATCTCGTTGCCAACCTTGTCAATACACACAACTTCTGTTTGCATCTCTCCTTTAGCTACAAAGGCCAATCCGTCTGAGAATTGCCATGATGTAGTGAATTTAGGGGGAATCGCCCAATTTCCATCAGCGTTAACAAAGCCATGCTTTATTACGCCATCTTCGCAAGCAATGCTCGCCTGCAAGAGCCCATCGCTTATACGCGCGCCGTATGGAACGCTAAATTCATACTGAGACACTCTTCCGTGCTTGTCAACAATGAATGTCGTGCCGTCGTTGGGAACAACGCAATAACCTTCGTGAAAAGGGACATATAGCTCGGTACACATATATGTATCCATCTTCATGGGAATGTCTTCGACAAAAATCCTGCCGTACACATCGAAGAATCCGACCCTATATTCATTATTATTGTCTGTACGCTGCGCAAAAACAAGCAGACCTTCTGTATACATTAGACCAAGGCGATCATACTTCCTTTGTAAATTGACGAATCCACCTTGTGTATCTATGACTTTCAGCCCTCCTTCCGTCTCGACCACCGCTCGGTTGCATGAGAATGGGTGGGCTTCGTCAAACTGTGCTTGTATTTGCATGTTGCCATAGGTGTCAATGTACCCCCATTTCCCCGCCTCATCCATTACTGATGCATAGCCATTGACGAATTGCTTAACTCGCTGGAAGTCAAGTGCAGTCTGCACTTTCCCCTTTATGTCAATAATCACAGGGGAGTAGTATTTCATAAGAAGGGTCTCTGAGCTATACATAGTGTTTCTTCTATCGCACGAGGCAAATAGAATAATCAATATCATCATTCCAGCAATTTGCTTATTCATTTTTCCGCCTTCTTAAAAGTGCTTCTTGGCCATTTTTCGTCATTGCAGCAATCATCTTGAATTTTCCTTGCCGGCTTTAAATTACCATCAGCCTTTACTAAGTCATCCGCCTCTTCTTTTGTCCCAGGTGTTGTATCACATGTTTCTCTTGTTGCCAAACCTTTTTGCACCGTGGATTTACTATTTAGAGCTTTCATGCTAACTACTTTATCAAGCGCAGTCTTACAGAAGTTTTTGTAATCCTCATTGGTGCCAATTGGTTTCGGATATATAACATCCCCCTTCTCATTCACAAAATTTAGCACCAATATCTCTACAAAACCTGCACTACTTTCGATTGTTGTGCCATCTCCCATGTATGCAATATAAAATACCCAGTGCTCTGTTTTCACCTCACCTTTAGTATATGTAGTTGATTTATGAGAACAATATAATTGGACTGAGTCATTTGCTGTTGTCCAAACACAGAACACTCCATTCTCATACTCATCCCCTAATGGCTGGTGGATGACCGGTCCACCTATCTCTGTTGTTGCCCAGTTTTCGGTGGGCGTGGATACGCTAAAGATATCTCTGAATTGGCGCGTTGTGCAAGACTCGTTCAGGTCGGTTGTATATGAGTAGTAGCCTAACAGGTGCTGAATGCCAAAGTGGTTGCCGAGGTCTGCAAAGCAGTCTGTGCTCCTTGTCGCAGTCGCGATCCGGACCGCCGTCTTTCTGTCGCTGAATACGGCCTGAACGCCGCGCATTCCCCGTGCGCCGTCAATGCCACTCGACTGCTGAACCTGCGTTGTCCAGCCCTTCGCGACGAGTGTATTGCCGCTTCGGTCAATGCTCTCACTATCGTTGGCCAAATTCTTCTCAATCGCCGCGGCCAGTGCGCACGACACCGCGCGTCGCCATGCGGCGACGATCAGCAGGTATAAGCAGAGGGCGCGTTGGTTGATGTTTCCTCCGATCCAAAACGCAGGATGCATAATATTGAGACGCCAAATCCGTACATAGGTTACACAAGGGAATAGGAAAGTCAAGATTTTTCGAGTTTTACGCGAGCATTGCCAAGAGGTCGAGGTGCGAGGAAAGAGAGGTTGCAAAAATCGTGCTACGACCGCCCTGAGGGGCAGACTTTGTCAATTATGGACGCGATGGACGGTATGGACTATATGGACAATGACCGAGTTTTGTCTTGCGGTTTTCTTGGGCTTCCTTCGTGTTCCTACTTCGCTTTCGCGCTACGCGCTTAGCTACGGAGGATTAAAACTTAGTGTTCCTACTTCGCTTTCGCGCGGTGCGCTTAGCTTCGGAGGATTAAAACTTAGTGTGAGACATACCCCTTCCAACGGATATGGGCTTTTGCACGATGCACAATGACCTATTACTGCTTTCTGTCTTTCTCGGTCTTCCTTCGTGTCTTTGCGTCTTCGTGAGATATATTCCCCGTCTTTACTCCCACAGGCGGGACGCCCGCGCTCCACAGTCGCTATCGCGATTGTGCGTGTTCGATTATCTTGTTGTTT
>CAZNBY010000033.1:0-35594 GCA_964571525.1 uncultured Planctomycetota bacterium | reverse complement strand
TGACAACATTATAAACAAAGTCCCCGCTTTCGCGAGGACTTTGTCAACAGTCTGAAACCCCGCCTTGCGGCGGGGTTTTGTGTCTTAACAAGTTGCTGTGAACTACCGTGCCAGCGAACCCATCGGGTTCCACGGAGGAAGTACGATTGGGTCGGGTTGAAGAGCCTTCAGCATATCTGGCGATAGGTAGCTCTTTCGTGCTGCGCTCTCGAACATATACTCGTCGAACCAGTTGTCGGCCATCGTGTTGAAGCCTTTCTGGCCGACCTTGTCACCCCAACGGTTCTCTACGCGCTAACGGCGTGCCTCGCCCTTAGACACATCATCGCCCGCGTATTAAGTGTTTAGCATAGACTTCTATTGATGAATCCATTTATTGAAGAGAATCGTAGATACTGGTGCGGTTGAAGATATAGGCAGAGAAGATAATGCCGACTAATTAGGGTATTGTTTTGTAAATATAACTATCAAGGTTTATATTGAAATGTGCTTCTATTGAGTCTCTTCGTAGGCATTTGTGCTGGTATGCGAAAGCGTGCGTTTCAGATAACAGACGGTACAATACGCCTGCAAAGAGGGGTGATTATGGCTAAGTTTACAACTTCTGGTGTGCGTGTTAGGCTCGATGTGGGGAGCGTTATGCCCGATGGCGTAAGGCTGTCAAACGACATTTACCTGCCGCCAAGTGGCGAATCGTTTCCATGTTTGCTTATACGAACACCATATTCGAACAACGATCCTTTAAAGAAAGTCCCGCTTGCGAGGTACTTCGCGGCGAATGGGTATGCTGTTATCATGCAGGATGTCCGCGGCAGATACGACAGCGATGGCGAGTGGGAGCCATTTTTCGCTGAGGCTGCGGACGGCGTTGCAACGCAAGGCTGGATCGCGTCGCAACCTTTCTGTAATGGTCGCATTGCGCAGATGGGGCGTTCATACGAAGGCTACAGCGCGTGGATGTCGGCTTTTGGGCATCATCCTGCTCTGAAGGCAATCGTGCCCATTGTTGCTTTACCAGACCCCGTGCTTAATGTACCGCTGATGAACGGGTCGCCGTTTTGGAACATGATTACATGGGCAATGTTCGTACACGGACGCACTAACCAGTATGTGGAGCAGTTCGATTGGGAATCGTTGTACACCGCCAGACCGCTTAACAGGCTTGATGAAATGCTTGGCTTTGAAAGCAAGGCATGGCGAGATTGGATGGCTCATCCACTGAAGGATGACTATTGGAAACGCGCGTGCTACATGCACCGCATGACCGAGCTTGACATACCAGCGCTGCATATATGCGGCTGGTACGATGACGACGGAGCAAGCACATATAATAACTTTCCTAACGCGCGGCGCATATCGAAAGCGAGGGACGGGCAGTATTTGCTCGTTGGCCCTTGGCCTCACGCGACAAACACAAAATGCATTATTCACGGCGTGGATTTCGGACCCCAAGAGATCATTGACCTCAACGGTTACATACTTCGCTTCCTCAATAAGGCTCTTGGAATAAACCCAGAGGATAACTTACCCCGCGCCCGTATCTTCATTATGGGTGAAAACAAATGGCACGACCTGCCAGATTGGCCAACCGCGGACACAAGAGATGCAATTCTGTTCGTTTCTGCGCAAAAGGGCGCGAACTCGCTGTTCGGGGATGGCAAACTCCGATTGGAAAATGACGCTTACGCACGCTTTGATTCATACAACTACGATCCTGATAACCCGACTCCATACCTGTACGATGCGGGAACTCTTCAGGTCGGAGGTCCTTTTGACGCGCGACCCGTGCAAAGGCGTGATGATGTATTGTGCTTCAGCACTCCGCCATTAGCAGAGGATGTGGTGATTTGCGGGCGAGTGTTCAGCGAGTTGTTTGTATCGTCTTCAGCCGAAGATACCGAGTTCGTCGCGAAGCTGTGTGTTGTCTTCGAAAACGGCGAGGCGCGGCAATTGTGCGACGGCAACATCAGACTCGCACTGCGCAATTCACTCGAAAAACTCGATCCCGTACCTGCTGGAAACATTGTGAAGGTTAGAATTGACATGTGGGCAACAGCAATACGCGTATTTGCGGGGCAGAGGATAAGGCTCGAAATAGCCTCTGCCGCTTGCCCCAAATTCGCGGCGCACACAAACACACTCGAAAGCCCTGGCGAGGCAGTAAGAGCGGTTATCGCAGAAAATTGTGTCTATTCGGGCGGGCAATGGCCGTCAAAACTGCTTCTTCCGATTATGGAAGGTTCGCTTACCTTTGTGGAGTAAAAGAGATGATTCTAACTCGTGACGAGCAGAGAATGTTGGATGGTGAGTTCGGCGATGTCAAGGCTCAGGCGCTTGATTTTGTGATTCAATTCGGTGACGCCTTTGGCGCAAAAAGACTTGTTGATATATCTTATGTGCATTATCCTGCCGAGATGGCGATCTATCGCGGTAGTGTTGAGGATGCGGTAGAATATGCGAAAAAAGGCGGAACCGTTGCTGTGCCAACAACAACTTCTACGCTTGCATGCGACATAAGCCAGTGGCGAGATCTTGGATGCCCTCAGGCGGTTTTCGACCTGCAACGGCAGGTTGTTGCAGCGCACGAGGTAATGGGGCTTATCTGCACCTACACCTGCACGCCCCAATTGTGCGGATTTGTGCCACCAAAGAATTCATACATAGTAAGCGTCGAATCCTCTGCAATTGTGTACTTTAACTCGGTTTTGGGTGCGCGCACAAACCGGGGCGGTATTCTTACTCGATACAGCGCCATAACAGGCAAATACCCGCTTATGGGCTATCTGCTCGACGAGAACAGGCGCGGCACGCACCACATCAAGCTTAACTTCCCGCACACATTGCTTAAGACCGACAGCGACTACTCAGCGCTTGGTTTTGTTGTCGGCACGATAGTCGGCAGTGGTGTTCCGGTTTTCGATTCACTCTCATTTCCGTCGCAGAACTCTCTCATCTCGCTTGGTGCTGCTCTTGCAACATCAGGCTCGGTCTCACTATTCCACGCACCGCCCTATACCGCCGAAGCCAAAACGGTTGCCGATGCCTTTCACGGATGTATTCCTCAGAACACAATCGAGGTAACGGCTCAAAACATTGCAAATGCGTATGCCGCACTCACGCAGATAGACAAGGGCGAAGCGATTGATTTCATAACGCTCGGTTGCCCGCACTATAATCTGGCGCAGATACAAAAAGTTGCGCAGTGGATCGAGCAGCGAGGTGCCAAGGTGCATCCGTCTGTGCGATTTTGGGTCTGCACAAATAGAATGACTAAAAACGCCTCGATATTTGAGGGGTATGCTGAGATAATCGAGGATGCTGGCGGCAAGATAGTCTGCGATAGCTGCCCAGTCGAAAGCCATATGCGAATTTCGACCTGCCGTGAACACGGGTTGCCGATACCACAGGTGAACGCGATGGTAACGGATTCTGCAAAGATGGCGCGCTATGTGCGTGATTTGATAGGCTGCAAAACTGCTTTTGTGCCGTTTGACCGCTGCATGCAGAGCGTTGTTACAGGCAAGTTAGAATAGAGGGCAGGGGAAATGACGACAAACAATGCTAATGCGCGTGGAATAGTAAAGGGTGAGGCCACAGGTGAGGCGCTTGTGTGCAAGCGTGCTTTTTCGTTTTTGGGCGATGTCGACATGGATACGGGCACGATAATCGCGCAGGGGCATGAGCATTTTGGCAAATCCATCGCTGGCAAGGTGTTGATCTATCCCGAGACAAAGGGGTCGTCCGGTGGTTGCGTTGTGTTGATGGTGCTGGCGAAACTCGGCAAAAAGCCAAAAGCAATAGTCCTGATGAAACCAGCCGACACAAACATTGTTGAGGGCGCGATAGTCATCGGTATGCCCTTGCTTTGCGAACCTGATAAGGATTTGCTTTCACTCGTTCCAGACGGCGCAGTTGTTACAGTGAATGGTTCGACAGGGAATATATCTTGGCAATATTGAGCGAATTACCTCACGCGCCGGGTATGCTCTCGTCATGAACAATGCCTTCAAATAAATGCGCTTTGCGTTCCTTATCGGGGGCGTGAAGGTGGATTATCCTGTTCCCTGCGCGGATAACAAAGTCGTCTCCCACAGTAACGGGTGATATTGTGCCATCACGCTCCACAACGAACAGGGGGAACGACCGTTTGCCAAATCGTTTGTAATATTGCTGAAGCCCCATGTCCTTCGCGGGCTTGAATACTGCCAGTTTTGCCCCAGAATCGAACAACCCCTGCAGATTGCGATAGGTTGCGCCAGCGTCGAAAAGCATCCTTCCCCGTGCAAGGCGACGGTAAGGCGTCTTTATACCTTTGTCGGTTCTTAACGGTTGAAGCTGAAAAACCCCTTTTTCACCAAAAACCTCGTTGAAGTGCATCGCGGCAAGTGCGTTAATCTCGCTGTTCGGCGTCAATGCGAGCAGCCTCCCTATGCCCGAAAGCTCAATTGTATTGTCAACTTCGGGGTTAAGTATGTTCTCAAGCGTCGCCGGTATCCCCTCCTGCTTCGCGACGGCTATTGACTCGGCATTGGTGTCTATCATCAACACTTCAGCCCCATAGTGCATCAGAGCCTTGGCTATCCTCCTTGCCCATGGATGCGCTCCGACAATAAGAAAGCCATTCGGCTTCGCCTTAGCTACTTTCAGCAATCTTGCTACGAAATTCGCGCTCAATCCATATATCACAACGGTCATCACGATCACCAAGAAGGTGATTGGCACGAGCCTTTCGCTTTGCTCAAATCCCACTGCCTGAAGCCTGAACGAAAAGAACGCCACAATCGCCGCAGCAACTATACCGCGGGGTGCCATAAACGACAAAAATGCCCTTTCGTTCCAGTTTAGCTTTGTGAAAAGCGTCGAAATCAGCACCGTAACCGGCCGTGCGACGAATACGAGAATCAGCACGAACACAACCGCGGCGGTGTTTATCTCCTTCAGCGCTTTTATGTCAAGGTTCGCGGCGAGCAATATAAACAGGAATGACAGCAACAGCACGCTGAGGTCTTCCTTAAAGACCAGTATCCTATGTACCTCAATGCTCTTCTGATTTGCAAGGTATATGCCGAGAATTGTCACAGTGAACAGACCAGAATCAGGTGCAACCTCGTTGGAAAGCACAAACGCGGCAACCGTGATCATCAATACAAACGGGTTTTTAAGGAAATCGGGCACAAGATAGCGCTTCAATATCATCTGCAGGAACGCGCCACTCAGCACCCCGCCCGCAAACCCAACGCCTATCATCTCAAGGGCAGAAATCAATGGAGTCTGCGCCCTTCCACCGCGACTCGATATGAGAATGTCGAGCACAAGGGCTGCGAACATCGCGCCTATGGGGTCAATGAATATTGCTTCCCACCGCAGTATCGCGGCAACGCGCTTTGTGGGGCGCACATTTCGCAGTATCGGCAGAATGACAGTGGGGCCGGAGACGACAAGCACCGCGCCAAGCAGCAGCGATAATTCAAGCGGTAAATCGAGCACATACACGCCTGCAAACGCAGCGATCGTCCATGTCGCAATTGCGCCTATGCTGATTAGGTTTGGGATGGCAGCGCCGGACTCAGTGATGTCTGATAGCTTAAGGCTCAAGCCGCCTTCAAGAAGAATTATCGCCACCGAGACCGATATGAAGGGCATTAAAAGGTCGCCAAGCATGTCTGAGGGCGATATGACGCCGCTCAGACCAGCTCCAAGCCCGAAAACCAGCAATAGAAGAATGGCTGGCATACGCAGTCGCCATGATATCCACTGCGCGGCAATGCCAAGCACGAACAATGCGCCAAGTTGTATGATAAGTGTCTCGTTCAAACAGCTTGTCTCCTTGTCTTCGGATTATCTCATGCTATAGGTAAAAAGTCAACGGAAAGCGAGGGAAACTCACCTGCGGAATTTGAGATTTGAAGCCAAAATTATCTCTTGCCGATAATGAAAGCCGTCTAACATATACCCGATAAGTAGAGCTAAATTCGCAAATAATTTTCGCAAAGAGAGACCAATGGATCTTGACCGCCTTAGAATACCAGAAAATGGCCATGCAGCTCGCTCAACGCCAATTGTGCCCCTGATCGTCGTCGGCGTTTTGGCCTTTTGTCTTGGCTTTGGAGCATCCTTCTTGTTCGGTGTGTCCGCAAAATCGGGCAAGGTGAAAGTGAAAACCGCAGTGGTGAAACCTTCTTCTGCCGACAGCGGCAAAGCATTTACCGCCGGTGGGTGGATTGAGGTGGCAAAACCTCAATACCCGATATTCATCGCGCCTCGCATTTCAGAGCAGGTCGTCGAGCTTCTTGTTAAAGAGGGGCAAGATGTCCAACCCAAACAGGTACTCGTGCGTCTAAATGACCTTGATGTTAAAAACGAGCTTGAGATAGCCCGTGCTATGCTCGCAAACGCCAAGGCAAATTACGACATTGCAGTTGCAGGATATCGAGCTGAGGACATTGCGGCCTCAAAAGCCGCATTAGACGAGGCTGAGCAGTCAGTTCGAGCGGCATCTTCCCACCTTGAGTCTGTTAATCACTCGCTTCAATCCGCATCCGCTGATATTGAGGAACTTCAAGAGGCTTTACGCATAGCCATTGCTAACCTTAGCCGCGCAAAGAACCTTCCTCCTGAGCTTATATCGCCGCAAGAAATTGACAATCTTCAATCGAAGGTGACAACAGCCGAGGCGAAGCTGAAGAAGGGGCAGACCGACTATGCCCGTGCACAGGCCGCACTGCAAAACGCGAAGGATGAGCTTGAGGGCAAAAAGGCGCGAGCCGCTGCTGCTGCCGCCGAACACGCGAAGAGAGTGGCTGGTTTTCGCGCAGAGGAGATAGCACAGGCTAAAGCAGCTTTCGACGAGGCAACAAAGCGAGTCGAGTTGCAGGAAAGGCGGCTTGATTATTGCACGCTAAAGGCTCCCGATTCCGGCAAAACGCTTCGCGTGCTGAAGGTTTATGCCTTTGTGGGGCAGTGGATAAACAACAACGAAAGAGCTGACCTTGTTGCGCTGTATGATCCCAAAGAGCTTCAGGCACGGGTTGATGTTACGCAAGGCAGCATAGGATCAGTATCCGTCGGCGCAAGCTGCATCGTAACTACCGATGCCCATCCAAACAAGGAATACAAGGGCACCGTGCTTCGTGTTGAGCCTCTCGCCGAGCTTTCAAAAAACACTATCACCGTGCGTGTGGGCATAAACGATCCTGACGAAAAGCTGTTTCCCGAGATGGTTGCCCGTATCGCTTTTCTTGCGGGAGCATCGTCCTCATCCACCGCAGGGATAACCCTTCCCGCAACGGCAATTTCAAGCGACGCGGGCGAGAGCTTTGTATTTGTGGTCGAAGGTGGAAAAGCCGTACGCAAGCAGGTTGTTGTTGGAGCGGCTGCTGCGGGGCGCGTGCCAGTCTTTAGTGGCTTAACCACTGGTCAAAAGGTAATCATTAGTGGGCTTGAGGCCGTAAAAGACGGCTCGCCTGTGGAGGAACAATGAGCGATTCGATAGTAACAACATCATCGTTAAGCAAGCACTATGTTCTTGGCCCAAGTCTTATTAAAGCGCTTGATAATGTCAGCGTGGCGATAGGCAAGGGCGAATTCGTCGCTCTGATGGGACCATCAGGCTCGGGCAAATCAACTTTGCTGAACATAATCGCTGGTATTGACAGCCCAACCTCGGGAGATGTAGTGGTTGATGGTGTCGCAATCTCAGCCATGTCAGAGGCAAAAAAGACCGCATGGCGCACGCGCGGTATCGGTTATGTGTTTCAGTTCTATAACCTTATGCCCGTATTGACTGCGTATGAAAATGTCGAGCTTCCCCTGCTGAACCTTTCCATGTCGCGCACCGACAGGCGCAATCATGTCAACGCTGCACTGGAGGCCGTTGGTCTTACCGACCGCGCGCATCACTTCCCCCGCCAGCTTTCGGGCGGTCAACAGCAGCGCACAGCGATCGCACGCGCGATTGTGTCTGACACAAAGATACTTCTTGCAGACGAACCCACCGGCAACCTTGATGCCGAGTCTGAAACAGAGATCATGTCGCTGCTAAAACGCTTGAATAAGGAATACGGCAAGACCCTCATCATGGTTACGCACGATTCCTCAGCGGCGGCCTATGCAGACCGTATAATCTCGCTCGAAAAGGGCAAACTAATCAACAAGTAATGGAGGTCTTCCATGCCGATAGCGTATTTCGGTTTAATCATAAAGAATGTGCTGCGTTCGCGCACCCGTATGTTGGTGACAACGGCGGGCTGCGCCATTGCAGCTTTTATAATATGCTTCTTCATCGCGTCGAGCCGCAGTTTCGACAACATGCTTGCAAGCGCTGCTCAGGGTTCGAACCTTGTGGTTGCGCAAAAGGACCGATACTGACCGACTTCCAGTCTCATTCCTGATTCTGAGGCAATGCAGATCAGGAACCTTCCGCAGGTTGCGGAAGTCATGCCGATAAAGCTAAAAATGACAAATTGCCAGTCAGCGACAGACATAATTGCCATGCACGGTGTTGACAAGGATATGTTCCTTATGTTTCGCGATTATGTAATAGTACAAGGTTCGATGGCGGACTTTAAAGAAGACGCATCTGGCGCGCTGGTCGGCGATAAGATCGCGGCAAGATACGGCTGGAAGGTCGGCTCTAACGTCGTGCTTGCAGAGCTTGACGGCATCAGCTTCAATGTAAGCGGCATCTTTACAACAAACGGCTCGGCTGATGATTTCATAATTCTTACAGGTCGCCGTTTTCTGCAAGAGGCTGACGACGAGCAGGGCATATCCAACCGTGTTATGGTGAAGCTTGTGGATGGCGCAGACCCCGCCGCCGTGAGCCGCGCTATTGACGACCTGCCTCTTACAATAGACACAACCACCCAACCTGAAGAGGTCTTTCTATCAGCTTCTATGGACCAATTGGCCGATATCGTCAAGGTAAGCAAATTAGTTATTCTTGTAATTGGCTTTGTGATACTTATCGCAGTTGGCAACGCGATTTCGATGGCGACGCGCGAGCGAACCCGTGAATTCGGCGTTCTGCGCACTATAGGATATCAGAAAAACTCGATTTACACCATTGTGCTGCTTGAGGGATTGCTTCAAGCGGTGTTCGGCGCGCTAATCGGGTGCGGAGTGGTGCAGTTTCTTTTTTCTGCAAATCTTGTGCACAGCGTTTCATCGTGCGGATTTACGGTCAACCTGTCTGCCGGACCGATGGTGTGGGTAATCGGTGTGGGAGCAGTTGCGGTCGCCGCCGCGCTTGGCTGTACTCTGCCCGCGTTCAACGCGTCGCGCCTTGATGTTGTCGCGGCGATTAGAAGCGAGGAGTAACCGATGGCGCTACCGCTCGCATATTCAATTCGTAACATGTTCCGCAGAAGCTCTACCACTTTGCTCACCATACTCGGTGTCGCAGTGGTTGTCTTCGCGTGTGTGCTCATGCTTGGTGTCTCAAACGGCATATATTCTCGCCTTGCTGTTACGGGCGAAGAAGAGAACATGCTCCTGATAAGCCGAAAGGGGCAGAATGTCATGTTTTCCTCTATTGAAGAAGAGGAGATCGTCGAGCTATACTCCTTTCCCGGTCTTGCTGAGGACTCGTTCGGCGACGCGCTTGTGTCGCCCGAGATAATGCATGTGTCGTTTGTTGACCACAATTACAACGGCAAGCTATACCGCGCGCCCGTCAGCGTGCGCGGTGTGGGGAATAAGGCCTATGATGTGCATCGCTCTGTTCGCATTGCCGAGGGGCAGTTGCCGTCGGAGCAGTATGAGGTCATTGTAGGTTCTTCGGTCTATGCCAAGCTGGGGTTGCCAAAGGGCGCGATGAAGGTCGGCGCGACAATCAATTTCGAGGGTCGGGATTGGACGGTTACAGGTGTGTTCGACAACTCAGGCTCGTTGTTTGAATCAGAGATTTGGGTGCAGCTTGATGACCTTAAGACCGTTATGAAACGGCGCACAGTGTCGTTTGCGGTCGTTCGGTTCGAGTCTCCCGCCGCCCTTATTGAGGGTACGCAGATGTTCAGCGCAACCGGTCCCATAGAGCGATACTTCAAGGGCTGGATGGAACGCGACTATTACGCCGAGTTCAGCAAAGCTCTGTCGTGGGTGTACTGGCTTTCGCTGCTGATGGTCGCCGCCGTGACCCTTTCGGGTGTGCTTATCGGCGCAAACACGATGTACACAGCGGTTGTTTCGCGACTTGTCGAAATCTCCACTCTTCGGGTCTTGGGCTTTAGACGACTTGGAATCCTTGCGTCGCTTCTGTTTGAGTCAATTCTTATTGCCTTGTTGGGCGGTATATGCGGAGTCGCCGCGGGATACGCGCTGCACGGGCTTCCGCTAAAATTCTCGCAGGGTGCGTTCTATATAACCGTTGACGCTCCTACCGCTGCCATCGGCATGGGTCTTGCGATATTTATAGGCCTTGTTGGCGCATTTTTCCCCGCGCTGAAGGGTGTAAGGGTGCCAGTGGTGGATGGGCTAAGGTCTAAGTAAACCGATCCCCCTGTTGTAGTGTGCTTGTGCGCAGTAGGTGCGCATAACTGGCCGTTTGCGGTCATGTCTTTGCCGTGCAAACCCGGTATCTCGTCAATTTATCGCCATTTCACGCCGTATCGCGTTTGCTCTTCCTTGCTTCTCCACTTACACCTTTCAACTTACCATTTACTAATCCCGCGTATCATATTTGCAGTCCCTATTGCGTTCTGCCCATTTGCCTAACCTTTTGCGCAAAAAATGGCATAATGTCGCATATAGCGTACAATTCTGTATCGCGGTTGCGCATGCCCCGCGCATTGGGAGGCTGTATGACTCGCATTCACCGTTTCGCGGCAGTTCTTCTCGTTCTCTTCGTCGCTGTTTTCGCCCTTTCCGCGCTTGTGGCCGAGGAAAAAGAGCCTCGCCAAGTTGCCTATGCCACCCTTCAGGGTGAGGCGTGGACTCTCTTCGACAAAAGGGGTGCGCTGTTTGCTGATGTCACCTATGCTGATGTAGTGTTTCTAACTATCGGCGGCAACTCCATTCTGCTTGTCAAGCAGAACGGCAAGTACGGCCTGCTTGATGTCAACGGTAAGGCTGTGGTTGATGCTCTCTACGACGAGGCGTATTACGATGCCAAGTTCATCTACCTTTGCAAACTCGCCGACGGAAAGCACACAACAGATATCTTCGACGGCACGGCCAACGCGGTTGTCAAGGATGTCAGTGGCCTTGTCAACTCTCACATCGTTCAGAAGAGCGGCAGCGTCATCTACCCGTGCATTCAGGGCGAGGTCGGCAGCGTTGTTAAGGCAGACGGCGCGGTGCACACAAGCTTTCTTGGGCAGGTGCGTTCGGCGGGTTGGGACGACAATCTAATAATCGAATGCGATAAGGAGTACTTCATCTGCGACCTTAACGCAAAGCGACTTATTGACGACGGCTACAAGTTTGCATCGGTGCTTCGCGTTACCGACAAGCGCACGACGGCGACCGCCGAGGATCAATGGGCGCTGCCCAACTTCTACTACGCCGAGACCGAGTTCATGAAGTACATCCTTAACGCCGAATGCGAGATAGTGATGTCGGCAGACGACATTCAATACCTCGGCAGGGGCAGTGCGTTTATAGTCAGCGATGAAAAACGCACGCTGACAAACATAGCCAAGGAGATGGTTGAGATAGAGGTTGCTGGCAAGGTGTCGCCGTTCTTCCACGGCCTTGCGCGGGTGGAGCATGAGGGCAAGTTCTGGTTCATTAACAGCGAGGGCAAAAAGCTTTTAGATAAGGACTTTGTCAGTGCGACCGACTTCGAGCAAGGTCTTGCGATTGTGGCGGAAAAGCAGGGCGCATTTGTCGCAATGAAGCCCGACGGCACGCGCGCATACGACGAGGATTTCAAGATGATGGAGCGAACAAACGACCCGCGAGTGATGAAGTTCGCCGACGACGAGACATCGGGCTTCATGTTTCTCGACGAGCAGAAGCTGTACATTATCGAAAAAGGCAAGATCGATGACCTGCTTGATTACAACCACGGCGTCGGGGTCTTTCGCACGGGCGATTCGTTGAACATAATTAGACAAGCGGCAGACACTGTGTCCATCAATAATCCGGCAAAGTCAGCCAAGATATTCAAGGGAGTGATAAAGCTCAGCGACGGCGCAAAGCGAGCCGTGCTGACCCACGACTGCCGACCCCTCAGCGGCTTCATCTACGACAAGGTGAGGGCGTGGTAGTGGGGGGGATTGGAGTATATCGCAATAGCATTTACTTCGTATCTCGTATGAATTGAAAAAATCCCGCTCAGTGGCGGGATTTTTCGATATGGTTGATTGACTTCATGCCTTATTCAGATGGATAGCTTGTGGTGATGTCGCCGATTCCCATCGCGTTGTAGGTGAAAAGGGTGCGGTGAACACCTGCGTGAGCGGTGTAGCGCAGTAATTCGTCGGGGATGAACACGGGGTATATTAGAGGCTCTATACTGAAGTCGGGCGAAAGGAAAGAAGAGGTTTTTTTTATCTCACCCTGCGAAGCTAATATTGATGACTTGATGGTACGAGGAAAATATGCAGCAAGGTATACATCGCACTGCTTCAGATACTCGTCATAGCGGGCAAAATCGGGCAGAAATTTAACGGGAATCTTATCCCACATCTCGCTGTCATAGCACGCGTTTGGATTGTCGCACATCGCGGCGAGTCTAATTAGTCGATTGTAGTACGGTGAATGCTTATCAAGAAGCTCGCGCGACTTACGGCACACATTATACTCACCTTTCACATGCAGAGTGCGTATGTCTGAATACACGCGCTGGTGCCCGATATTAAACTCAAAATCCACAATTTTCCCATCATGATGAAAGTCTTTTTGAGAAAGCAAATGTGATGATGCATAATGATGAGACAAGAAATTCGGTGTCGCAACAAAATAACTTTCCATAATTGGGGCATCTTCACAAATACCTGAATTAGAGTGGTATCCCCGCAGTTTAGCATTTGTTGAGAAAAAGGGTCCTCGAGGTGCACCATCGTAGAAGAGCATAGTTGGGTGGAAGTCCTCATCAATCATGACTTTTGCTCTTTCAACATTTGTCTCGAATATTGGGGTTATTGGACAATCCTGATGAAATCTGACCCAGTCCGTATTGGGTGCACTTTGTGGGGTATACCTAATCCTGTTGAAGTCAGCGAGAAGGAAGATCGCGCTCGGACCAATACTCTGTTTGCATCCAGTGTAATGGGTGGATGCTAAGCGTGTGCCGATTAGAAGTGCAAGAGATTCTCTAAGTGCAGGACTTGTGTTCAGATCGACTCGTTCTCTATACTCACTTGTTGCCTTTCTAATTTGCTCGCGCGCTGGATGCTGAGGGTCTCTTGTTTTGAAGTGGAAGGCATATTTCGCCTGTGCGAGGACGACAAGTCGTGCAATTTGCATGATTTCTGGATTATAGGCATACAACCGGCTTGTTATCTCATTCAAACCATGCGCAAATTTCTCTTGAAACTCTTCGACAGAGTTAAAATCTGCATTGTATGGTTTCTCTTCGCCACAGAAGACTCTGTCAAATATGAAGTTCGATAGCGCCCAGATGAAGTATCGGTCGCGGTCGAAGCCATAGTTATCATCATGCTCAGCGGGAAGAGCCTTATATATCCTCTCAATCTCTTCAAGTGTCTTAACCCGATATGAGGCGGAGAGCAGGATATCCCGTTCGTCCGCCTCTTCGCTTGACAAAAATGCACAAAAAGCGCACAAAAGCAAAACAAATAACATGGCCCTGATACTCATTGTTCCGACCATATAAAATCAATTAGAAACGTTTTAATAAATCCTTGTCCATAGTCAACCCACTGTGCTGATGTCGAAACAGATGACATTCGTTCTATATTAGTGGAAGCCGAACCGAAGACATCTTCAATATACATGTAACTTGACCATAAGTGCTCATCCAACTGACCGAATTCAACCGCTTCTCCTGGTGTTTTCCAGTCAATTGCATAATTATATGTTATAGTATGAGAGTGTGTCAATTCAGACAAATTACAGTTATCAAGCAAGTTATTAATATATGGATTTATCCATGCAAGTATGTCCGTGTTTATATTAGCAGTTACAGATAGTTCAACCTTGTCTAAGGCAGGTATAGATGTTGTACTAGGCGACAAAGAAAAAGAAACTGAGCGGTTTGCATTTGCACCATGCAAATATTGAATTCTGAATAGTGACTCTATCCAGTGCACGCCTGGATCACACATGCAGTGTTGATTGAGCGTTCCAGCACAACTATGAGATACTCTACATTTAAATTCGATAACGAATAAATAATTCGATGGTTCATTATCTTGGGCATTTTGATAAATATCAGCTGGCCAACCCGAAAACGCACCAACAGGTGTAGAAAACTGCGTGTTTGTCAATAACTCCGAGAATGCGCTACAAGTGCCAAGGGAAAATGATTTGTCTTCAATTGGTGTTTGTCCGATTCCAGGTTGGGCATCTTTACGGTATCGAATCAAGCGTGCATTTGAGAGAGTGATTGTCTTGAAGATGCTTCCCGTTTCTTCAAACTCACAAGCAGGAATCTCGTTGAAACCATGTGTGAACGAGATGATTGCTGAAGAAAAAGAAATTACGCGTGTGTTTTGAGCAACGTTAAAATTGACAAAACAGCAGAGACCTGGATTTGTTTCCTCTTCTCCCTTTGCGTACAAAGCAAAAGCATAATCAGCAGAGATGAAGTTGAAAACAAGTAGGCCGAGTAAAAAAAACCACTGAATTCGCATTTTTCCTCCTATTGGAAAGGTGTAAATTTGATCCTTATGCTACCGGAAATTGCAGCAACATTAAGGATTGAAAAGTTAAGCGGTTTCGTGTTATTTGCTCTCATTGCACAGTACTTCTTATAATTATTAATATGACACCAAGCGAACGCAGATAGAAGATTGTCTGGTTTACCAGAAATTAAAAATTCTCTCCTTAGAAGTGGTGAGTTGTATGTTGTGAGTGTTTCTATTGAATTAACATCGTGTGTTATCGGAACAGACCCAATGAAGCGAGTCGATAGCTGCTCTCTGTGAAATACAAACCGGCAATCATCAGGTGTTTTCTTGTTGAATCGCTTGCCAAAATAAACAGCAGTCAGTATTTCCTCTGCTGTTGGAAAAGAATAGAAGCCACAAACACTCCTTCCATCTTTGATAGGTAAACAGTAGTCATTAAGATACTCAAGGAGTAGCGATACTCCAAGCGAATCATATATTGCTGAAGTCTGATGCGGAATTTCAAAAGAAAGACTAGAATTGAACTCGGGTAGGTCATTAAAATCAAGAACTCGCTTTGCGAGGTAGAAGCCGCCGCACTTTTTAAGGATAGGTTCCGCGTCATAGTCGGCGAAGCCGTACTTGATGGGTGGAAGTGGCTGCATTACTTCATCAACATAGATCATCGGTATTGAGCCGAAGAGAAACCCCTTCTCGTCGAACTCTGGCGCCGATTCGCCTGATGTTACTGTGTAGCTCATCACAAAAAATAGCAGCAGGAACGCCGAGATCAAACCAATCAGCTTGAACCCAACTGATCGCCTGCCAACAAGGATGTCCGTGTAGAACCTTCTTCGATTTTGCTCTGCCATAGTGTCACCTTGTACAAACGGCCTTTTTCCGAGGCGAAAAACCACGCGTTAAGAATCCAAAACCGGCACCAAGCAAGAACCATAAGCGACCATATCTTACTGTCTGATGCCATTATACAATTAGGCTATACTGTTGTCAAGAAAATTCTATAAAATTATTCCTAATCTCTTCCAAACGGCCTGTGACCTGCACTGAATGAAGCTGTCTCAAAAAATCTGCGCGGTTTCTATCCTGAAAAATGCTCGTGTACAAAACGATAGAATCGCGCTTCCCATACTTTTCTCCCTTAAAGCAATCACTGTTCAACAGTGTTGTTGGTGCGATTTCCGTATACAGATACGCCTGTTCATCAGTCTGTTTGCGCAACACTCCTATCCAAACACAAGTGCCTCCTCGCGCACATCAACGGTAACCGCATCGCCGTCGGCGATCGAGCCTGATATTATTCGCTTTGCAAGCTCGGTTTCAAGCGTCTTCTGCAGAAAACGCTTTAAGGGGCGCGCTCCGTATATTGGGTCATATCCTCGCTTTGCAAGAAACTTCTTCGCCGAATCGGTAAGACTTATAGTAATGCGCCGGTCCGTAAGGCGTGCGCGAAGCCGCTCAAGCTGAATATCCACTATTTGCGCAAGGTCTTCTTGAGACAGGGAACCGAACAGAATCACCTCGTCAATTCGATTTAAAAACTCGGGGCGAAAGACCGAGCGAAGCTCAGCAAATACACGGTCGCGCGTGTGCTCGTCAACACCTTGACCAGCGGATATCGAATCAATTATATGTCCGCTGCCGATGTTGGATGTCATGATAACTATTGTGTTGCGGAAGTTGACCGTGCGGCCGTGTGAGTCTGTCAGCCTGCCGTCGTCGAGCACCTGAAGCAGCGTATTGAACACATCGGGATGCGCCTTTTCGATCTCGTCGAACAGCACAACACAGAACGGTTTGCGACGAACAGCCTCGGTGAGCCTTCCACCCTCGTCGTAACCAACATATCCAGGGGGGGCGCCAATCAGGCGGGATACAGAGTGCTTTTCCATGTACTCGCTCATATCTATGCGCACCATGTTGTCTTCGCTGTCGAAAAGGGCCTCGGCCAACGCGCGCGCGAGTTCTGTCTTGCCTACACCGGTCGGACCGAGAAAGATGAATGAGCCTATTGGATGATTGGGGTCGTTTATGCCTGAGCGTGCGCGAAGCACCGCCTCGCTTACAAGGCGCACAGGCTCGGTTTGGCCAACCACGCGCCGTTTAAGTATCTCCTCAAGCCTAAGCAGCTTTTCGCGTTCGCTTTCGAGCAGGCGAGTAACCGGTATGCCGGTCCAGCGCGAAACTATCATGGCGATCTCATCCTCGGTAACCTGTTCGCGCATAAGGCTTCCGCCAGACTGCCGCTCCTTCAATTTTTGCTCTGCGGCGATAAGCTGCTTTTGCAACCCGGGTAGAATACCGTGCATAAGCTCAGCCGCACGATTAAGATCGTAGGCTCGCTTGGCCTCTTCGATGTTGTGTTTTACCTGTTCGATGTGTCCGCGAAGCTCCCGTATTTCGGTGATAACCTCTTTTTCGGCTTGCCATTGTGCGCGCAGAGAGCTCGCCTTTTCGGTTAAATCTGCAAGCTCACGCCTTTCGTCATCAAGATGCTTAATAGATGCCGGGCTTTCCTCGCGTTCAAGCGCCTTGACCTCTATCTGCTTGCGCACAAGCATCCGGTTGACGGCGTCAAGCTCGGAGGGTAGGGAGTCTATCTCAGTTCGTATAGTCGCGCAAGCTTCGTCAACAAGGTCAATCGCCTTATCCGGCAGAAAGCGGTCAGAAATGTAGCGGTTTGAAAGTGTAGCCGCCGCGATAAGCGCAGAATCTTGTATCTTCACGCCGTGATGCACCTCGTAGCGGTCGCGTATGCCGCGCAGTATCGAAATTGTGTCCTCGACGGTTGGAGGTTCGACGAGCACCGGCTGAAAGCGGCGTTCGAAAGCCTTATCTTTCTCTATATGCTTGCGGTATTCGTCGAGCGTAGTTGCACCGATGCAGTGAAGTTCCCCGCGCGCGAGCATCGGCTTTAGCATGTTGCCAGCGTCCATTGCGCCCTCTGCCGCACCTGCTCCCACAATTGTGTGAAGCTCGTCAATGAACAGAATTATGCGCCCCTGTGCGCCCTTAATCTCCGCCAATACCGCCTTAAGGCGTTCCTCAAACTCTCCGCGGTACTTAGTGCCGGCAATAAGTGCTCCAAGGTCAAGCGAGAATATGGTTTTCTCCTTCAACCCCTCAGGCACATCTCCCTCAACGATGCGATGCGCAAGACCTTCCACAATGGCGGTCTTGCCGACACCGGGTTCGCCGATAAGCACGGGGTTGTTCTTTGTCTTGCGCGACAGTATTCGTATGGTGCGCCGTATCTCACCGTCGCGCCCTATTACCGGGTCGAGCTTGCCCGAACGAGCCTCAGCAACAAGGTCGCGGCCGTATTTTGTCAGCGCGTCGTATGCACCTTCAGGATTTTGGCTTGTTACTCTTTGGTTGCCGCGCACTTGCCTCAGCGCGTCGAGAACCTTGTCTGTCGTAATGCCGAACGATGTCAAGATTCGACAAGCCGCTGAATCCTTAGCGTCAGAAAGCACCGCCAATAGCAGATGCTCGACGGAGATGAAATCATCCTTCATCTTCGCCGCAGTCTTTTCGGCGGCGGTCAGTGTCCTTGCCATTGTGGTTGTTATGGTTGCTGGATGCCCCGTATCGCCGGAAACACTGGGGCGGCGTGAAAGCTCATCGTTGATACGCGCCTCTATCTCGGATACTGGCGCGTCGAGCTTTGCAAATAAGCTGTGTATAAGGCCATTCTTATCGAGCAACAATGCACGAATAAGATGCTCGACATCAACATTTGTGTGTCCCATCTCGATCGCGCTCCTCTGCGCGGTCGCCAAAGCCTCTTGCGATTTCTGCGTGAATCTCTCTATGTTCATGTATTCCTCCTATCTCATTATCTCTTATCTTACGAGCGTGGCTTAAAACCGCTTGTCTTGGCAAGCTTTGCGTAAAGCTCGCGTTCAGCGTCGGAAAGCGATTTTGGCAGCACTACTTTAAGCACAACGAACAGGTCGCCATCGTTGCCTGATGAGCCGGGCATGCCCTTACCGCGCAACCTAAGCCTTGCACCAGATGAAGAGCAGGGCGGTATTTTGAGCGAAACGGTCTTGCCGTCAGGCAGTTTAAGCTCAGCCTCGCCCCCAAGAGCGGCCTCAGACGGGGTAATTGGCAGTTCGACGCTTATGTCGCGATCCTCGAGCTTCCACTGAGACGGGGCAATTTTGACCCGTATGAACAGGTCTCCCGGAGTGCCGCCACCCGACGGCGGCCCACCCTGTCCCGGAAGCCGTATGCGTTTGCCATCCGTTATGCCCTTTGGTATGGTTACCGATAAGGTCTTGGTACGCGGCACATTGCGGCCTGATCCGTCAACCTCGAGCGTTGTGAATGATATCTCCTTCGTCGCGCCCGTGTATGCGTCCTCAAGGGAGATTTCTATCTCGGCTGTGCGGTCTTCGCCCTTGCGCGATACGCGGCTCGAACGCCGTGAGCGTGAGGCTCCACCTGAAAAAAACGCCTCAAAGAAGTCGCCGAAGTCGCCGCTCGCAAAGATATCGCCGAAATCCATTGTCGCCCCCGACCAGCCGGGAGGCGGCGTGAAGTCCTGCCCATGCCGCCAGTTCGCGCCAAGCGTGTCGTATTTCTTGCGCTTTTCGGGATCTTTAAGCACATCGTAAGCCTCGTTTATGTCCTTGAAGCGCTCCTCTGCGTCGGGTGACTTGTTAATATCAGGGTGGTACTTGCGCGCAAGAGCGCGATATGCCTTCTGTATCTGCTCTTGCGTTGCTTCGCGCTGCACGCCGAGTATCTGGTAGTAGTCTTTGTATTTCATCTCAGCTTATCTCCCTCATATTCAACATGTACCGAGCCGACGAAATGGGGGCGGTCTTAGCCGCCCCCATAGTGAAAAAGCGAGTACGGCTTACTTTTCGGTAAATTCTGCGTCTATAGTGTCTCCATCAGCGGGTTTTCCCTGCTGACCAGCTTGTTGCTGCTGTTGCTGAGGGCCAGCTTGTCCCTGCGAAGCCGCGCTGTAAATCTTCTGTGAAAGCGACTCGAGCATCGCGCGAATCTCGTCGGTCATCTTGCGCACCTTGTCAATCGGCGCATTATCTTTGACGGCCTTCTTGGCATCGTTTGCAAGGTATTCCGCCGCACCTTTGTCCTTTGCATCAATCTTGTCGCCGTTGTCGCGTATCATGCGTTCGAGCTGATAAGCTACCGCGTCGAGATTATTGCGGGCGTCGGCTTCATCCTTAATGCGCTTGTCCTCCTGCGCATGAGCCTCAGCGTTCTTAACCATCTTGTCAACATCGCCCTTATCGAGGTTCGTGCTGCCGCTGATGGTGATCTTCTGCTCGCGCCCTGTGTCAAGGTCTTTTGCAGTAACACTCATTATACCGTTGGCGTCAATGTCGAAGGTAACTTCGATGCGGGGCACGCCACGCGGTGCGGGGCGGATGCTTTCAAGACGGAAGCGACCGAGGCTCCGGTTGTCGCGCGACATAGCCCGTTCGCCCTGAAGTACAACGATGTCAACCGCGCCCTGATTATCTTCGGCGGTCGAGAATGTCTCGGATTTGCGGCAGGGGATGGTCGTATTGCGCTCGATGAGCTTTGTCATTACGCCACCAAGCGTCTCGATTCCCAGCGACAGGGGTGTAACATCCAACAGAACCACCTCGCTGACCTCACCCTTTATGATACCGGCCTGTAATGCTGCGCCCACCGCGACGACCTCGTCGGGATTCACGCTCATGTTCGGTGCCTTGCCTGTCATTTTGCGCACAAGCTCTTGCACCGCGGGAATACGGGTCGAGCCACCGACAAGCACAACCTCGTGCACATCGGAGGCCGATAGCTTTGCATCGGCAAGAGCCTGCTCAACCGGCTTGCGGCAGCGGTCAACAAGATCTGCGGTAAGCGCATCGAACTTGGCGCGATTAAGGCTCGTGTTAAGGTGCTTCGGGCCGTTGGCGTCGGCGGTGATAAATGGAAGGTTGATTGAAGTCTGAGTCATGGATGAAAGCTCGCACTTGGCCTTTTCAGCGGCCTCATAAAGCCTCTGCAGCGCTTGGCGGTCTTTACGAAGGTCAATGCCATGTCCAGCCTTGAATTCCTCGGCAAGATGGTCAACAATACGCTTGTCGAAGTCATCTCCACCAAGGTGAGTGTCGCCGCTTGTGGCAAGCACTTCGCATACACCATCACCGACTTCGAGTATGGAGACATCGAATGTTCCGCCACCGAGGTCGAATACCATGATGGTCTTGCGCTCTTTGCTCTCAGCACCGTATGCAAGGGCCGCGGCGGTAGGTTCGTTGATTATGCGCAACACATTAAGACCGGCAATCTTGCCAGCGTCGCGCGTTGCCTGCCTTTGGGCGTCGTTGAAATAAGCGGGCACGGTGATAACAACATCGCGAATCTCTTCGCCAAGAAACTTAGAGGCATCTTCGACCAACTTGCGTAGCACAAGTGCGGAGATTTCCTCTGGCGCGTATTGTCTGCCGCGTATGTCAAAACGCACCGCGTCGTTCGAACCGCGCACGACCTTGTAAGAGACGATCTTGGTCTCTTCGTCAACCTCGCCCCACTTTCGGCCAACGAAGCGCTTTGCTGAATATATTGTGCCGTCGGCGTTAAGTATCGCCTGACGCTTTGCGACTGTTCCCACAAGCCTCTGGCCGTCCTCTGTGAACGCGACGACCGATGGGGTGGTGCGACCGCCCTCTGCGTTGGCGATCACTTCGCTCTTTCCGGCCTCGACAAAAGCGATGACCGAGTTTGTTGTGCCAAGGTCAATGCCAATTGGTTTTGCCATGTTCATTCCTCCTAAGGTGATTTGCTGAATATACTACAAATTCCGTGCCATTGTGTTATGCGCATAGTACGGCAAATTTGGTCTTGTATGGGGGCGAGCGTCAGCCAAAATGGCCTATTAGAAATGCTGAGCCTAAATGAACAGAGCACAGAAGGGCAAAGGGATGAGCCTTATATGTCAATATGACAATTGGGATGAAGACAAAAAAACGCCGGCGAAAACCGGCGTTTTGTGCAGACAAAAGGGATTGAAGTGCAATTAGCGCTTTGAGAACTGGGTGCTTCTGCGAGCCTTATGGTGTCCGTACTTCTTGCGCTCGACCTCACGCGGATCGCGCATAAGGAAGCCCTTTTTGCGCAGTACCGGCCCGAGGCTGGGATCAAACTTGATAAGCGCACGAGCGACCCCAAGCGAAAAGGCGCCAGAATGGCCATTGATGCCGCCACCGCCGATATTCGCGATGATGTCAACCTTTCCCAGCATGTCAACCGCGATTAGCGGCGCAATTGCGCCAAGGCGGCAGCGTTCGGTGGGAAAGTACTCTTTAAGGGTGCGCTTGCTGATTACGATCTTGCCGTTTCCTTCAGTAACGCGAACGCGAGCGATAGCGCGTTTACGACGACCGGTTCCCCAGAAATATGTTGTGTTCGTGTTTTCTGTCACGGTAGTCTCCTGATTCTCTACTTAAGCTCAAGTTTCTTAGGGAGCTGAGCGACATGCGGGTGCTCAGGGCCGGTGTAAACTTTAAGCTTGCGAAGCATCGCGCGCCCAAGCCTGCTCTTTGGCAGCATACGACGAACCGCCTCGCGGAAGAGACGGTCTGGGTGCTTTTCGATGCGCTCTCCCAACGATAAGCGGTATGTTCCGCCCGGATATCCAGAATAGAAGTGGTAGGACCGTGTCGCTTTCTTATTGCCGCTATAGACGAGCTTTTCAACATTCACGACGATGACAAAATCACCGGTATCAATGTGTGGCGTATATGTCGGCTTGTGCTTGCCCATAAGGCGATGCGCGACGGCGACTGCCAGGCGGCCCATTATTTTGCCGTCGGCGTCAACCTCGTACCAATCCTTTACCGCTTCAGCTGTTTTCAACAAAGTGGTCTTCATGGTTCCTCGCAAAACAAAGAAATCGCGGGATTCGCATCCCGCTGAAAAAATCGATTTCGCTTATCGGTGCG
Source organism: uncultured Planctomycetota bacterium (assembly GCA_964571525.1). Lineage (GTDB taxonomy): Bacteria > Planctomycetota > B143-G9 > B143-G9 > B143-G9 > CAZNBY01. The sequence goes on along the minus strand of CAZNBY010000033.1, from coordinate 12,889 downwards.
CTACTGTGAACGGGGGGCAGAGGCGCATCGGTATAGTTTCTCGAACAGGAATTATAGTCACTGTGCGCGAAAGTCAAGTTTTTGAGCCACTTCGCGCCTCAAATATATCTGAGTCTGGATGATAAACAACTCTGTCGGAAATCTTGCAATGCCCTCATTCGACATAAAAGAACCTACCGCTGCGGGTCTTGTCGAACTTGTCACGCTGAACACACATGCGATGCACAATCAGCATTGTTATAAGCCCGAGCACCATCATCGAGGATGCAGAGATAAGCACCGGCGCAAAGCTATCCGTATAGCTCTTCAGGACACCTGCAACCGAAAAAGCGAGTATGGCCCTAATACCTGTAAATGTCGCGTTTATGCCGACGAATGTTATCGCATCACGCCCCGCACTGAAGAATATCGGCCCCATATTCCACGCCATCAGGTCTGCGACGACGGCGATCGAGTACCATATATGCGCCATGTAGCCGTGGAAGGGCACCATGCAGAACAACAGCATAACAGGGAACATGGCATTCATCGAAAAGGCAATCGAGGCCAACTTTGTCGGCGTGCGCCTGTCAACCCATCTGCCAATAAACGGGCTTAGAAACATCACGGCGTTGAGTATTATGCCTGTAACTCCATATTGCCCGTATTGCGCACCGAGTTGGTGTTTGTACAGAGTTGGCAGTATTGCGGATATCATCATAAATCCGCAGCCGTAGAAGAAGTACGCAAGCTCGAAGCCCATGAAGTAGGGTTCACGCCGCGCTATTTCGACGATGCTGACGAAGGGTTTGAAGATGCGCCGAAGTGCAAAGTTGTTCTCAGCCTTTCCCGGAAGCGGTTCAGATGGTATCGAGCGGTAGATTAGATTTGATGTGAACGAGATCAACATTGCTGCAGGAATGATAAACCGATATAGGCTGAACTGCTTGTCCAACAGATAGCCCGCGCCGAACATAAGAAGCACATTGGAAGTCGAATAGAAGATGTACAGTGCCCCAAACAGCCGCGAACGCTCCCGAGCTGCAAAGTTAGTTTGAACAAGCGACAGTCGGGCGGGGAACTTTATTCCCTCGCCGATGCCAAACAGCATCAGCCAAAGAAGAAAGGATGAACCAGAAGGCAGGTGAACCGCACCGATTAGCGGAAGAGTGAAGTTAATCTCGTGCGCCGAGGGGAACAGAGCAAATCCAATCGCCGAGATTGCCGCGAAGACCGCCGCGGTGGTGAACAGTGCATTCTTTTTGCGACCTTCAAAGAAGTAACCAACTGGATAGGCGAGCAGAAGACCCGCCGGAAAGCACATTGATGTCAACGCCACAAGAAGTGGCGAGGCGTTGAATCCCTTTGCCAACACAAACGCCGCGTAGAAGAACAACCCATACGCCGAGCCGTCAAGTATGTAAGAAATGCGCAGACGACTGAATGTGCGCGCCGCAAGCTGGCCAATTTCGCCCGATTCACCGCTTTGAAACACGGCGCGAAACGAATCATATAGTGTGAAGAACGGTACCCTAAAGTACCGGAAACGGGGTAAGTGCATCTGTTTTTCTCAGGGATAGAAAGGGAAGAAATATCGCGATATTCTATTCAAATCAGAGGATTAGACAATTCATAAGCTAATTGCTTGATTGCCGTTTGGTCTTGCATGCGTGGCAATAGCGTATAATTAGCGCAATGATGAAGAATCAGCACCGCAACGGCACTTCTTACGATATTTGCGTTATTGGTGGCGGAGCTTCAGGGCTTATGGCCGCCTTATCAGCTTCCTCTCGCAGTGCAGGTGTTATCGTTGTGGAGAGGATGAAGCGCCCCGGACTTAAGCTCTTGGCGACCGGTGGCGGCAGATGCAACATAACTAATGCGCTTGAGGCAAAGCAATTTTGCGCTCGATTCGGCGACCAAAGCAACTTTGTTCGTCACGCTGTGTCAGCTTTCGACAATAACGCGCTAAGGGATTTCTTCACACGCATCGGTGTTCCTACCGAATCCCCCGATGGCTTCCACTTCTTTCCAAAATCCAACGACTCTCGCGATGTACTCAACGCGCTGTTAACCGAGCTAAGGCGAAAATCAGCCACACTGATCACAGACGCGCGTGTTTTGTCAATTTCAATGCTTGAAGACTGTTTTGTTGTAACCACAGAGCCGGGGAATCAGTTATATTCAAAATCTATCATTCTGGCGACAGGAGGAAAAAGCTACCCATCGCTTGGATCTGATAGGTCCGGTTACGACATTGCACGATCGCTTGGGCACAAAATTGTACTACCGCTTCCTGCACTGTCAGCATTGTTTGTGCGCGAAAGGTGGGTTGCCGGATGCGCTGGCGCGGTTGTAAAATCTGCTGTAATTACCGTGACTGGATCGCCAAAATCTGGGCGCGAGTATAAGGGGGATGTTCTGTTCACTCATACCGGCATTTCCGGCCCAGCCGTGCTTGATTGTTCCGGCGAAGTATCTCAGGTGATTGCAGAAAAGGGTAGCGCTGAGGTCTGCGTAAAATTCGTCAGCGACCTTAATTTCGAAGGTGCGGTAAGGCTTCTCAACGATGCCCGAAGCGACAGTGGGCGAAGGTTAATAAAGAACATCCTTGACAATCTGCTGCCTTCCTCAGTCGCAAACGCGATTTGCGAAGAATGTGGTGCGCACGGTGCCACACTTTCGCAACTTACGGCAAATTCTCGCGACCGCATTGCAGCTATGCTTGTTGCGGCAAAGTTCAGTATTGTCCGCACCTCTGATTGGTCAGAGGCAATCGTGACAAAGGGCGGTGTAGCTCGAAATGAAGTGTCACCTAAGACCCTTGAGAGCAGATTAGTGCCAAAGCTTTATTTCGCAGGGGAGGTATTAGATGTTGACGGCCCATGTGGAGGATACAACCTGCAATGGGCGTTCTCAAGCGGCTTTGTGGCCGGAAGAGCTTCGGCTGATGCGGTTTCTGATCGGCTTGACTGAAAGTGTTTGCGCTATTAATTGCCCCATTTTGCGATATTGTTAGGGTTACGAAATCACGCTCAGGTCGGTTTTTGAATTGAAGACGCGCCTGTTGAGTGTACAATCTTCAGGTCGTTTTGCCTTAGATTCCTGTTGCTGAGTGAGTTGTCGCATGAACCGAGAGATTGAGATCAAATCAGTTCTTAACGCCTTTGAGAAGAAGGGCTTTGAGACATACTACGCTGAAAATCGAGCCGCAGCGCTTAAAATGTGCCTTTCGCATATCGAACCGCACAACAAGGTGGCATGGGGCGGTTCAGTATCACTGGGTGATATTGGTCTGCATGATGCTCTGAAGTCGCTCGATATCGAGATACTCGCTGCTCCTTACGATGTTCCATTTGATGAGCGAATCGCTTTGCTGCGTCGGTGCCAGCATGCCGATGTTTTCTTCTCGGGCGCAAATGCGCTTACCCGCGACGGGAGAATGGTCAACATTGACGGGCTTGGCAACCGTGTCGCTTCCTCGATATTCGGCCCAAAGAAATTCATCGTGGTTGCCGGTTACAACAAGATTGTCGGCACTCTTGATGAGGCTCTTTATCGCATTAAGTTCATCGCGACACCAAAAAATGTAAGACGACTTAACGGCAAGGCTCCGTGTTCGCTGCTTGATGTGTGTGTGGATTGCGATCAAGAGCAGGGCAGGATATGCAATTCACTGGTCGTTACTGAAAACAATCGCTTCCGCGGACGGATGATACTCATCATCGTCAACGAGAAGTTGGGTTATTGATTAGGAGAAAGAATGCACGAGACAAGACTAAAGCAGTTGCGCGCAATCATGTCGCAACAGGGGCTTGACGCGCTCTTCGTGTCAAGCGCTTTCAATGTTCACTATTTATGCGGATTCGGCGACGATTCATTTCTTCTTGTCTGCGCGAATAACGCATATCTGATCACCGACCCCCGCTACACGGAGGAGGCTGGTCAGAAGGCAAAATGCGCAAGCGTGTACACATATACGCGCGATCTTTACACCGAAGTCGGCGAGCTTGCTGCTTCGCACGGTGTAAAAAGGCTTGGTTTCGAGTCGGCAATTATTACTTATGCGACGCACAAGACAATGACCGAGAAGATTGTCGGCATTGAGCTTGTCCCCACCGAATGTGTTGTAGAGAAGCTGCGTGCCAAAAAGACCCCTGAGGAAGTTGCCGACATCGAGCGCGCGAGTCTTATTGCCGATGCAGCGCTTAAGTCAATTCTCCACTTGGTCAAACCCGGCATCACAGAAAAAACGCTCGATACGGAACTTAGATACGCTTTCTACAAGAACGGTGGAAATGGTGCGAGCTTCCCTCCGATTATAGCCTTTAACGCAAACGCCAGCCTTCCTCATGCAAAACCCCGCGATGTGGCAATAACCGACAACGCGGTAGTGCAGTTCGATTGGGGTACAACCTATAACCACTATTGCTCAGATTGTTCCCGCGTGTTCTTTGTCGGAAAGCCTGATCCCGAAATCGAGAAGATTTATGATATAGTTCTCGAGGCGAACCGCCGGGCGATTGCCGCAGTTGCTCCCGGCAAAAAGCTGTTTGATGTTGACGCAGTTGCGCGTGACTATATTAAAGAGGCAGGATACGGCGACTGTTTCGGTCATGGCACGGGGCATGGTGTGGGTCTTCAGGTTCACGAATCGCCACGCGTCAGCTTCAGAAGCACTGAAATCGCAGAACCTGGCAATGTCGTAACCATCGAACCAGGTATCTACCTGCCCGGCAAGGGCGGTGTGCGTATAGAGGATATGGTCTTAGTTACCGAGGATGGTTGCAAGGTTCTTACTTCATTCCCAAAGAACGCTCGCTAACAGCGACAACAGGAGATATCTGATGACAGATGACTCAAAAAAGAACAAGGCGCAGAGCCTTCAACGCCTCAAACGACTGGTTGACCTTATGAACGCCAATTCTCTTGTCGAGCTTGAGCTTGAGGAAGAGAATTTCCGAGTCCGCCTTGTTAAAGCCCAACCAAAGCTATCTTTTACCTCTGGATATGATGAGCGCACCTCTACATTTGCTGCTTTGGATGCGATCTCTCCCAAAGCCGTTGCACCAGCAAAGCCAAGCGAAGCATCTGACGATGCAGGATACATCAAGATCAAGTCTCCAATCGTGGGAACATTCTATCAAGCGCCCGCGCCTGATGCTCCAGCTTATGTGAAGGTTGGCGACAGGGTAACGCCTGATACCGTCGTCTGCATCGTGGAAGCAATGAAGGTGATGAATGAGCTTAAGGCGGAATGCTCGGGCACGATTGCAAAGATAAGTGCTGAAAACGCCCAAACCGTCGAATACGGCCAAGTTCTATTCCTGGTTAAGCCGGACTAACTATGTTTTCAAAAATCCTAATCGCCAATAGAGGCGAAATTGCATACCGAGTAATCCGTGCTTGCCGAAAGCTCGGAATATCCACCGTTGTTGCTTTCAGCGAGGCAGACCGTGATTCACTGCCTTTGAAATATGCAGATAAAACCATCTGCATAGGTCCTCCTCCTGCCTCAAAGAGCTATCTGAATATTCCAAACATCATGAGCGCGGCAGTTGTGATGGATGTAGAAGCTATCCATCCCGGATATGGATTTTTGGCCGAAAACTCTCATTTTGCCGAGATCGTGCGCCAGTGTCAGATCGAGTTCATTGGACCCTCTGTTGATGCTATGCGAAACCTTGGCAACAAGGCTATCGCACGCGAGATTGCGCAAAAGGCCGGTGTGCCAGTTGTTCCGGGTTCCAAGTCAGTTCTCGACGACGACCGAAAAGCCCTTGATGTAGCGCGCGAGATAGGGTATCCGGTCATGATAAAGGCAGCAGCAGGTGGTGGCGGGCGAGGCATGAGAATGGCAAGCAACGACGCAAGCCTTCTTCAGTTCATCTCTGCGGCGAGGCGTGAGGCCGAATCGAGTTTCGGTGACCCATCGGTGTATGTCGAGAAGTATATATTCAGAGCGCGCCATATCGAGGTGCAGATACTGGCAGACAATTTTGGAAATGTAGTTCACCTTGGTGAAAGAGACTGCACATTGCAAAGACGGCACCAGAAGTTGTTAGAGGAATCTCCATCTGTGGCGATTGATGCTGAGACGCGGGCGAGAATCTGCGCGGATGCTGTAAAGCTGATGAAGGTCGCAAACTACTCGAACGCCGGCACGGTTGAGTTCTTATACGACATAGACAACAAGAGATACTATTTTATCGAAGTCAATGCGCGTGTGCAGGTCGAGCATCCTGTGTCTGAAGCGGTTAGTGGAATTGACATTGTCGAGCAGCAGATCCGTATTGCGTCGGGCGAAAGGCTCAGTATCACCCAGTCAGACATCGAAAACGAAGGTCATGCTATTGAATTTCGAATAAACGCTGAGGACCCGTACAATAAGTTCTCTCCAGCGCCCGGCCGTGTGAGTTTTCACTCTCCTGCTCAAGGGCCCGGGATTAGGGTTGATACTCACCTGTTCTCAGGTTATAATATCCCGCCTAACTACGACTCGCTTTTGGCAAAGCTGATCGTTCATGGCAGAGATCGTGCCGATGCGATCAACAAAGCTAAAGCAGCGCTTAACGAGTATATTATCGAAGGCGTTAAGACGACGATCCCGTTTTTCAAGACCATACTCGAAAGACAAGTATTTAAGAGTGGTGATTATGACACTCGTTACATTGACACTTCATTTCAGATGTAAGGGGGTTGTATGAGTTGGCGGTGGATCAAGTTCTACTTCTTCTTTTTGCTCTCGATGCTGACATGCCTTCTCATGTACCTGTTGCTTTCTGGCGAGCCTTTTACCGAAGCCTCGCCCGCGACATGGGACTACCCTCGTCTTTTTGATGTTGTGCGCTTTATTGATGCCAACCCACTTGTTGTAATCGTATTTCTGAGCGTTATTGCCCTTGCAGAGATAGTAACTGCGCTTATGTATCTTGCGACCCCTCCCGAACAGCGCATGATTCGCTACTCGACGACCGATAGCGAGGTTCTTGTCAACCTCGACACGATTGCCACAAGCCTGCAGAACACCGTTGCCGAGGAACATGATGTCTCGTCAATAAAGGTTGTTTTGCGCGTTCCATCAGGTAAGCAGTTGCATATCAAGTGTTTTATACGCCTTGAGCTTATGGAACAACCCGATATACCCCGCCGTGTAGAGCAATTGCGCGAGCGCATTCGCACTCATTTCGAGCAAGCTCTGCCTCTGGAGGCCAAGTTCACATCTAATATTGAACTTAAGATAGTGCCTTCCGACCGTCCTTTCACTCGTTCAGAAGAGCCAAAGCAAGAGGAAGGTCATTTTTCTTCAGAGTTTCAAGGTCCAAGGTATCCAGTTGAGTAACTAATCCGTAACAACGGAGACCAGATATGAAACGAATCGGAATTCTAACAGGTGGCGGAGACGCCCCCGGTCTCAATGCGGTGATACGCGCCGTAACGAGACGCTGCAACAACAAAGGCATTCAGGTTCTTGGTTTTCAAGAGGGCTGGAAAGGTCTGATTGAGGGCATTACTATGCCTCTTGATTGGTCAAACACAGACGAGATTCTTCAGATGGGTGGCACAATTCTCGGCTCAAGCAGAACGAATCCGTTCAAGCGCGAGCAGGGACCTGAAAGGGTTTTAGAGAATTTTCACCGTTTCGATCTCGATGCCCTGATTGCCTGTGGAGGCGACGACACTCTCGGCGTGGCTAACAAGCTCTATACGCAATATGGTCGTCCAATCGTCGGTGTGCCGAAGACTATTGACAATGACCTGTCGGCAACAGATTTCACCTTCGGTTATGACACTGCCGTAAACGCCGCAGTACGCGCAATTGACTCTCTTGTCACCACTACCCTTTCGCACCGCCGTGTGATGGTTGTGGAGATAATGGGAAGAAACGCAGGTTGGATCGCGGCAGGGTCTGGCATTGCTGCGGGTGCGGACATTACTCTCGTGCCCGAAAGGCCGTTTCTCGTCGAAGATGTCTGCAAGGCGATTAAAATGAACCGCGATCGCGGCAAGCTCTACAATATCGTTGTCGTTGCAGAGGGTGCAAAAATCCAGTCAGGACAGAACATCACTCAGGCCGAGGGCGTTGACGAGTTTGGCCATGCCCGTCTCGGCGGCATTGCCCCTGCGCTTGCCAAGGAAATTGAAAAGCAAACAGGTTACGAGACTCGTCATGTGATTCTCGGTCATCTGCAGCGTGGTGGCTCGCCAAGCGCGTTCGACCGTATTCTTGGCACACGCCTTGGTCTTGCAGCGGCCGGCCTCGCTATGTCTGGTCAATTCGGTAAGATGGTCGCTGTCAAGGGGCTTGATATCGTCGCGGTGCCAATCAAAGACGCGGTCGGCAAGCTTAAAACCCTTTCATCCGACTATTTCGAAGTCCTTGACGAGTTTACCGCCGAAGAGCCATAAACGGCCTTGTAACTTTGCATAACTTATGCACGCTTGTGCGTGTGAGCTTGCAGTCTGGCCTTTTTGCGCTGATTTAAAATGAGCCGGAGAAATCCGGCTCTTTTTCCCTGTTTGCGGTTTCCTTCTTTATCGCAGGTATTCATGGAGCCGACAAGAGAATCAAACATTACACCAATTCAGGTTTTGCTTGCGTTAGGCTCGAACCTTGGCAATCGAGAAGGGTATATCAGATGCGCTTTACAAGGCCTATCGGCAAAAAAAGGTGTATATTTAGTTAGTGTTTCAGATATGTTCGAGACAGAGCCTATCGGGCCGCCGCAACCAGACTACATCAACGCCGCGGCTCTTATCGAGACAACACTGACTCCAAATGAGCTTCTGCTGTTCTGCAAAGAGCTTGAGCTTCAAGCGGGTCGTCAACCGTCAGAAAGATGGGGGGCGAGAACCCTTGACATTGACATAGTGCTGTTCGGTTGCCTGACTATCGAAACGCCGCAACTGACTATACCCCATCCCGAGTTTCGTCGCAGGGAGTTTGTGCTAAAACCCTGTTCTCAGATTGCGCCCGGGATGATAGACCCTATTACAGAAAAGAGCGTTCAATGTCTGCTGAAAGAACTTCAAACACAAACTGGGGCGATCTGAAGAACGCGCTTCAGAAGCGCTTTAAGATTATCAGCGTCGAAGGCCCCATTGGTGTCGGCAAGACAACCCTTGTTAAGAAATGTCGCGAACACGCAGGCATTGAGAGCATTGAGGACACATCCAACCAAAATCCTCTTCTTTCAGAGTTCTATACCAAGAATGAACGCTTTGCCTTTGCTGCACAGGTCTGGTTCGCGCTGAATCGAGCCAAGTTGTGGGAAAAGGTGGCGAAACTATCGCAAAAGGGGTCTGCTGTGGTTGACTTTATGCCTCTTCGCGAGCAGATATTCGGCGCGAAAGTGCTTGCAGGTCAAGAGGCAATTGTCTTCAACCAGCTTTACGACCACCTATTCCGCAATACTCCGTCTCCTGACGCGGTTATTTATCTTACCGCGGATACAGACATACTTATGGAACGCATCGCCAAGCGCGGCGTCTCGTATGAGGGGAGAATAACGCGCAAGTACCTACAATCCATTTCAGATGGCTTTCATAACTTCTTTCTAAACTGCGAGGGGCTTCCGGTGTTGGTCGTAAACACGAACGACTACAACATTGTTTCTGATGAATGCTCAGTGCAGGATATCCTCGCCCAACTGCTGATTACCGGTCCCGAGCTTCAATACTACAACCCTCCTTCTTCGAAAAGGAACAAATAATGGCAACCGTGATTTCAAGTGCGCAAGAGATGGCTTCAATAGCCCGACAGCTTCGTATGGCTGGCAACACCATCGGTTTTGTGCCTACAATGGGCGCCCTTCACGAAGGGCACATGAGCCTTGTTCAGCGTTCAATACGCGATAACGATGTAACAGTAGTCTCGATATTCGTCAATCCCACTCAATTTACAGCAGGTGAGGACTTCGAACGGTATCCTCGCGACCTCGACCGTGATTTAGAGTTGCTCGATCCAGAGGGCGTTGACTTCGTGTTTGCGCCTTCTTCTGATGAAATGTACCCTAACGCCATGACCTGTTGGGTGGAGGTCGGTGGCGACATAATGAACACTATGGATGCGCTGTCGCGTCCACATCACTTCCGGGGTGTAGCGACGGTCTGCCTTAAGCTCTTTCACATCGTGCAACCTGATTACGCTTATTTCGGCCAGAAGGATTTTCAACAGGTAACAGTAATAAAACGGCTCGTCAAAGACTTGAACATACCGCTCGAGATTGTGATGATGCCAATTGTTCGTGAAAACGATGGGCTTGCCCGATCGAGCCGCAACATCTACCTTAAGCCCGAGCAGCGTCCCATCGCACTCTCTCTCAGTTCCGCGCTTCAGCTTGGCAAGGGCGTAATAGAGCAGGGCGAGCACGATGCGAACAAGGTTCTGCAGATTATGGGTGAGCACATTGAGAACTCGGGAGCTGAGATTGACTATATTGTGGTCGCTGATCCCGAATCGCTCGACGACAAGACAGATCTCGATGGGCCAGTGCTGCTCGCGGTTGCCGCTGTCGTTGGAAATGTTCGACTTATAGACAACCTGCTCGTCAACACAGACCAAATCATATAACCGGCTTTGCGCCAGAAGGGATTATGATGAAAAAGGCAATTCTTTCACTGCTCTGTGCTGTTGCGCTTGTCGTGTCAGTTTGTTCCGCAGCATACGCCGACCCGCGTCCCGAGACCCTTGACACGATGCTTAAGGCTTTCGAGATGATTGATTCAGGTGCACCTCTTGAAGAGATAGAGGCGATTATTGCAAAGAGCGCTTCGGAGACTGACAAGGAAATCCCCGCGTACGCTCATGTTATTGCGTGCAAAGCGATTCTTCGTGAACTGGGGCAGGGCAAGGCAGACACCGCTCAGCGCGCAAAGCTCATCGAGCTTGCTGCTTCGTCACTTGACAAATTCCAGATCTACCTGAACGAAAGCAAAAACACCGATGACACAATTCGCACAGTGATGAGTCTCTACAGGGTCATGTTAAACGGCGAAAAGGTCTATGACCTTGAGCTTCTTAACGACAACCTTGAAGTCACAAGAATGCGCGAAAGGCTTGAGAATGTGCTTTCTGACTGTGAGGATATTGAGGAGTTGGTTGATGAAAAGCTCGCTCTGTTTCTCGCAGACGCGATCAGCAAGGCTGAAGCCGAACCCGAAAAGCTCAATTCGCAGTTACCCTATCCGCCTTACCTTAGTCGCCTGAACAGCGAGGCTGGCAGAGCGCATCTGCACATCCTGAAGCTGCTCGGTTACACCGCAGTGCGTCCGCATTTTGCCGAAAAGCTGTACGATTACAGCAGTAATATCGAATTGTACGCTGACAAGCACTGCTTCGACTCGATATACGAGACCGCTTTTGGTGAGATCGTCGCCCTTAGAAAGCTCTCTGACGAACTTATGTTGACGGAATTAGAAGGTAAAAAAGTAACGCTCGACTTAAATGACACCTCACTTTGGGACATGATGGTCGCGCTGAGCGACGAGCTTGACATCCCTGTCACCGCCTCGACCGAGGGTGGAGAAGTTCTTGATAAGAATCTTTCGTTGAAGGTCGTTAATATGACCGCAAAGGAAGTGTTATCTTTTGTTACAAAAAACACTGGGCTTAAATGGATGCCCTATTTTGGTACTATCACTCTGTTCGCTAAAGAGCCTGTCGAGTTTCAACAGGTTGCCAAACAGGTGCGTGAGGCGCGTATTGAGCTTAACAACACAAGCTTGCCTCTTGCCTTGCGCCGCAATATACTCAAACTCGACTCGAAGATGAACGCAAACTATGCAGATACGCCGTATTCTGAGATTGCAAAAAACCTCTCTGATGTATCCGGCGTGCCGATAAAATTAGATGATGGCGCGACTGCAGATCGAGAGGGTGCATTGACGGGCAAATTCACCGCAATGCGCATACGAGACCTGTTAGAATGGCTCTGCTCGTGCGCCGAGTGGTCGTATAGAATCGAATCAGAGGGCGTAGTAATATTCAAAAAGGCACAATAGAAAAGCGAGAAGTATGAGCGGTCCGAAACAGTTCGCGATTTACATAACCGTTGTGGTAGTTATTGCAGTCTCTTTGATTGCATATAAGCTGTCGAGCAGCAAAACACAGACCGCAGGCGCAACCCCGTCGGTTGACGACGCGACCTTCCAATCCCAGGTTCTCGACTTCAGCGGTCTTGCTGTTGTTGACATGTATGCTGACTGGTGCCCGCCGTGCAGGGAGCTTTCCCCGATCATTCAAGAGGTGCACGCTGCATATAGAGGCTCTTCGCTGGTCCGTGTCTTCAAACTTGATGTTGACAAGAATCCACAGACTGCGATGAAGTACGGAGTTCAGTCAATTCCAACACTTCTCTTCATTAAAAACGGCGAGCTTGTTGCGACAAAGGTCGGCCTTTTGCCAAAGGCAGAGATTCTCAAGCTAATTGACGCGCATAAATAGCGGAGCATACAATACAAAGTTATGAATCTCAAAGCTAATGCAATAAAGCGTTAGCGTACATGGCATTGGCGTCTCGCTAACCTCCCAGTTCTCTCATGGTTATTCTGTCATCTTCTCTACTTTCACCTATCAACTTACTGATGTGCGTCTCGCCTGTGGGAGCTAAGACGGGGGGATGTCTCTCACGAAGTTTTAATCCTCCGAAGCTAAGCGCGAAGCGCGAAAGCGAAGTAGGAACACGAAGACGGGGGGATATCTCACACTAAGACACAAAGACACAAAGGAAGACCGAGAAGAACCAATAACCAAATCAACATTAAGGCGTTAAAGGCATGGGCGTCTCGCCCGTGCCGTACTCAAAATATGTCATCTTGACGGTGAGAATCAACGCAAACAACAAGATAATCGAGCACGCACAATCGCGATAGCGACTGTGGAGCGCGGGCGTCTCGCCTGTGATCTTCG
>CAZNBY010000032.1:24863-38706 GCA_964571525.1 uncultured Planctomycetota bacterium | reverse complement strand
TGACAACATTATAAACAAAGTCCCCGCTTTCGCGAGGACTTTGTCAACAGTCTGAGGCGGGGTTTCAGCCCCGCCTCTATTCATTTCGAAAACTGCAATACTATGGGGCACTGAACCGCGCAGAGCCTAACATACCGTATATATCGTCCTCGTACTCATCCCAGTCGCCTTCGTTGATAATGGGCACAAGTATTATGCAGAAAGTATCAGTTGCAAGACAAAGCACATAAGATTGAATCTTTGTGTTATTTGCGATGAAAGACAGCATGATGCCCGCAGCCTTTGTGTCGTCGAATTCAAAATCCTCCATCTCTGAAACCTCTTTGACCTTTGATAGGTTTTCAGCGTTCTTCAAGTTCTCAACTACTTTTGTAAGGGCTTCTTCAGCATCATCTTCGTCTTTGTTTTGGATGATTGAAATTTCGACTATTGCATCGCCATCCTGCTTATGCCGAAGAGAGAAGCTGACCGGTTGACGCTGATCATTAACACCAGTGCGGGTCTGCCAGCTATCAGCGCAGCGGATTGTGAAAACTGGGCCGTTGTTAAGGCCAAATTTGTAGTATGTTGGGCCAAACGATGTTTGAGCACCGTCTTCAACAGGGTCGAGGGCACCTTCGAAACGATCTTTTCGTGCAGCTTTTTTGCCCGGCTTTTCTTCACCGTCATCTACTGGTTTTTTACCGCTTTTTTTCGCAGCGCGCTGCTCCCAAGTCATGTCTGTCTCGGCAACATCCTGGGGTTCGCTTATCAGCTTTGATTCAACGCCGGTCTTTGATTTTTCAGTAAGGTGCAAAAACTTGCCGCTTGCGTCAGTAACCAGCACGACCTTGCCCTCTTCAGCGCTCCATTCAACAGCCTCAATCTTTTCACCTTGAAAGGTGATCTCCTTGATTGTGGGAGTAAGTGAGTCAACAAGCGCGACCTTGTTGAACTCAAGAAGTCGGCCATAATCGGCGGGCTTTTTGGGTTCGTGCATTGCAAAGCCGAAGCACAATGGGGCGCAATAAGCCCAAGTCGTTCCCGGCTTAAAGCTTACTTTCTGAGGAGGAGCCGACGGCGCCGTTCCGAACTGGACTGCAATCTCGGCAACATTGTTTTTCGCCTTTGCTGTTACCTTTGTGACATTCGCGGGCTTTTTCCATTCGTACTTAAGCTCGATAGGAGAGAAATCAAGCCCCACCGTACCATTGTAGCTGTGGGTCTCCTTAATCGGTTTTTCCTTGATCATTTGGGTGCGCTCTTCATCGTAGGTAATGCGATAGTATTCGGCATTATTTGCCTTTACCTTTTTGATCGTCCACTTCGCATAGCCTGTTTTTGTGCCAGCCGAATATACACCCAAAAAGCCTTCTGAGTCGGCAACTTCGTACTTTTCGCCTTCGGCCTCAACCCGCACAGTAAGCGATGCTGCGCAGAGGAATAGCGCAACAGTCAGCAGGAGGACCGGGATAAGTCTGATTGGATTCATAAACACCCCTTCTTGCCGGATAACGAAAGTGTGCTCCGGCATATATAAGACGCGCAGACACGCGCTTTTGTTATAAAACGGCGTACCACGGGTTTATGCTAATTATACGCTATTTGCGCAAGTAGTCATCCGTTGAATGTCAAGCAGCGATATCGAAGACCCAAGACCAGTCAGAAGTGCGCAGAAACAGGCCTACAATGGTCCACATCGCATACGAGCAAATCATGTAGCAGAACGAAAACTCCCAAACAGAAATGCGTGAAATCCGCCATGCGGGCTTTGAGATGAGAATCAGGGCTAAACAAGCGAAAAGAAGAGTTAGAGCAGCTTGGGTAACAAATGGGATGACCGCAAGGAAGTAAAAAGAAGCTGACAGACACAAGAATATTATGGGCAGCACCCACTTCTGTGGCTTTGCGTCAAGCTCTGTAAATGTGATATGACGCCACGAGAGATATGGCAAAGCGTAAAGAAACAGGATAACGATTGCAGGTATCACTGACGCTGCGTAGGCTGGAGGCAGATGATAGAGCATCTCTTGCATGCCAACGAAAAACCACGGAGCCTTTGCGGCAAACTCTGCGGCTGATGGATCCGCAGGGGGTAACAGGTCAAGGGGGAATGCGATGGAAAAGCCCAAGATGCCTGCGGTTACAAAGAACGCAACCGCCACCTCGCGCACTACAAGGTGCGGCCAGGCAGGAACGGTCTTTGGTTCGGTTGAGCTTGTCAGCCCATCGTCAGATTTCATCGTCATTTTTTGTGCTTAACACCCTATTTCCAGCCCAAGACGGCGCGGAACTCATCGCGCATTGACTTTGCAGCATCTGCCGCGGCTCTCTGCCAGTCATTTGTCTTTGCGTCTTTGTACGCAAATATTATACCACGCGAAGAGTTGACCACCGCACCAAGCCCGTCTTCGCGAAAAGCGTTGCGGATATCCTCAACCGTAGCTCCCTGCGCACCGTAACCGGGGACGAGGAAAGGCACAGAGGGAAGCCTTTTTCGCAACTCGGTCAATTCGCCCGGCCAAGTTGCCCCGACGACAGCGCCAATCGAGCTGAATCCGCAACTGCCAATAGATGATCTTCCAAGATTCGCGACAAGGTCGCCGACAATCTCATAGAGCCTACCGTTTTGTGTGTGCAGGTCTTGAAGATCTGCTGCTCCGTTGTTTGATGTGCGCACCAACACGAAGATTCCGTGCCCGTTTGCGCATTTTTCTGCAAAAGGAGTAAGAGAATCGGCTCCGAGATATGGGTTGACCGTCGCCGCATCCGAACAAAACGCGCCACCAAGAAACGCGCCAGCATAGGCAGATGCCGTTGTGCCAATATCGCCACGCTTGACATCCGCTATGACAATCAATCCAGCCCGTTGCGCGTATTCGCATGTTTCTGCGAAGGTTGCAACACCAGCGGGGCCAAGTTCTTCGTAAAACGCAATCTGGGGCTTTACAGCGACAGCATACTGAGCTGTTGCGTCAATAATACCTTTGTTGAAGCTGAGAAATGCATCCGCAACAGCATCGTTGTCAGCAGACATGCCTTTAATCAAACCTGCGGGCAGAGATGCCGCTCGTGGGTCCAACCCAACAACTACAACAGAACGCTTTGCTTCTACCAAGCCAAATAACCTGTCTGCAAAGTTATTCACAAAGGCCTCACTTTATCTTTGAGCCTGAGGGCACATCACGATCAAGCGTCAACAAAACGACATCGTCTGCGGACTGCGCAGCGAGCACCATGCCGTTTGATTCAACACCGCGAAGCTTGGCAGGCTTTAGGTTAGAGACGACAACTATCTTTTTGCCCACGATGGTTGCTGGGTCGTACCATTTTCTTATGCCTGCCACAACCTGCCGCACTTCATCACCAATACGGACTTTAATGATGATCAGCCTGTCGGCATTAGGATGTGCTTCTGCAGAAATCACCTCAGCGACGACCAGCTTGACTCGGGCGAATTCCTCAATATCAAGAAGCTGCTCCACGGGTGGAACGCTTGTTTGCTCGGGCTGCAATGGCTTATCTGTCTCTGTCATTGGATTCTCCTAAAAAAATGCCCGGATGAACCGGGCATTGTAATGCTGCACGGCGAAATCTATCTATAGCGCTGTTCTAACATTTTGTCGCGGTCTTTTTCTGCCTGCTTTTTGATGCGCTCGCGTTCCTCATCTGCCTTTTTCTGCATCTTAGCTGCATCTTCAAGAGCCTTCTTATAGAGCATTTCGCGCTCCGCAAGACGCTCTTGCATGCTGGCTTCGAGCTTGCTAAGGTCGAGGTTTGCAGACATAAAGCGCTTTTCAAGGTCCTTTTGACGACGAGCGCTGTATTTCTCACGCCTTTCCTCATTCACCTTTGCACGATTGGCGAGAAAGGCGTTTCTTTCAGCAGTCGCCTGTGCGAAATCGTTGACCTTCTTCGCACGATACGCTTCGGTTTTCTTTGTGTATTCTTGAAACTCTTTGTAAGCTTCTTCCGCGCGGCGTTTCATCTCTTCAACGCGCTTGTTTTCGGCCTCAAAAGCGGCTATACGAGCTTTATCTTTGCGCTCGAAAGTGCTCTCAAGCTTCTCTTGGCCTTCTCTGCGCTCGGTGTAAAAGCTGCGGATCTTTTCGATAGCTGCGATCTTGTCAGCTTCGTTCTTCTCGTATTCCCTCATGCGGCGGAGGAAGTCCTCCTCCTCTTTCTTCTTGATGCGCTCATCTTCAATTGCTATTGCAATCTTGCGCTGTTCCATCTCTTTTTTCAGCTTATCAAAGGTCTTGTCAGAATTTGCGAGAATCTTAGCCTCTTTCTCTGCCATAACGGCTTCGAATTTGGCAATATCTGCCTGCACATCGCTTCTCATCTTTGCGGCAGAGGCCAACATCTTCTCGTTATCCTGAGCCCGCTCCTTCTCATAGGCTGCTGCATATTGCTTTGCCTGTTCAGCGATTTTGTTCGTATTTGCAACATGCTCTTCGATGATCTGGTTCTTAAGAGCAAGGCGCATTTCGTGCTCCTTTGAATATGATGCGTATCTATTACGCACTTTTTCCATAGCTTTTGCGGCGCGAGTATTTGCCTTCTTCTGCTCCATCGCGAAGCGCGCAGCTT
Organism: uncultured Planctomycetota bacterium; assembly: GCA_964571525.1. GTDB lineage: Bacteria > Planctomycetota > B143-G9 > B143-G9 > B143-G9 > CAZNBY01. The sequence goes on along the minus strand of CAZNBY010000032.1, from coordinate 34,134 downwards.
GATGCTCCCTTTCCTCTTGAAGAATGTCCTGTGATTTCTTTGCGCGTCGTTCTGTTTCAGCTATGGCAGCGGCACGGTCCTTCGCGTTTTTCTCAGATGTCTTCTTTATCTTGTTTTGATACTTTGCATCGTCGGCGTGCTTCTGTTCAAGCGTGTACTCATAAGGCTTGAACGAGACCTTTCTGCGCTCGAGTATGTCAGAAAGAATTCGTGCGACGGCTTCCTCGGGTTCGGGAAGGCTCGTGTCCTTTGAAAGCTCGATTGTCGGACGGGGTGGCGGCACATATGGTTTGTAGCCGTACTTTTTAAGCCAGCTTTCGGGCGCGCTTGATGGTTCAGTGACAACCTTCTTTTCAGGACGCGTTGCGGTTGTTTGTGCGGTCTTTTCTGGGAAGGGTTTTGTTACACGAGTCTTATCCTGTGCAGCAGGTGCGGTGGATGGTTTTGCCTGTGCAACAGGGCGCGTTGCGGTTGGTTGTTCCGTTTTTGCCGTGACGGTTGTTTTTTTCTGGCGTTCTGCTTTGGCTTGTTCGCGACGCTCTAAGTCCGCGCGCTTCTTCTCCTCTGCAGCATTGCGACGCTCCTCATCCCTTGCCTGCTTTTCAGCGAGAACCTGATCTCTTGATGCCGATTTTACCGCCTCTGCTTTGGCTGTTTCAAGCATGGGCTTTGCGCGTTCACCAAAGAATCCGCCAGCCTTAACAACCTGCTCAAGAACCGGAACGGCCTCTGTGTACTTCTTCTGTACAAAAAGATTGTACCCAAGATAGTATGCGAACTCTATGTTTGCAGGTTCGGCAGCTACTGCGGTACGAGCAAATGCTTCGCCATCTGCCGCCTTACCGTCGAGAGTAAGAGCAAATCCCAATAATGCCTGAGATGTGGCATCCTTGGGGAAATCTGTCTGCAATGAACGAGCTACATCAAGAGCGATACGCGGCTTTTTTTCCTGCCAAAGAATGGCACGGCATAACCCGATACGCGCATCTCTATCACCGGGAATAAGAGCATATGCACGGTTATATGCATTCTCTGCTTCTGTAAATCTTCCGGCTTGAAGGTGCATTGAGCCTAACGCAAGCCATGCCTCAACAAAGTTGGGGTCCTTTTCGATTGCAGCCGTGAAGTAGGAAATAGCCTTCGCGTTGTCACCCGTTTCCGCAAAGTAATAGCCTATCTCGACGAGCTTATCTGCCGGCATTTCGGCACCAGAGGCCATTTCGAGATAGCGAGCTGCGGCAGCTTTGTCACCCTGCTTCATCGCAATACGAGCCAAGGCAATAAGAGCATGTGTGTAATTTGGCTGCAGAGTGAGCGCGTTCTCATATCCTTGCTTGGCTTTTTCAAAATCGCCCAACTGCTCGAACAGGAATGCGCGTTCATACTGAAGCTCTGCATTGTTCTGGTTAATGACGATCGCGCTCTCGATGGCTTTCAATGCACCCTGATAATCGCCCTTCATCTTGTATAATTCTGCACGGGCCTTATATGCTTCTACATTGTTGCTATCGCGAAGCAGCACAAACTCTATATCGCGCTGTCCGCCTTCGTTATCACCTTGAATGCCCTTGATAAGCGCAAGCACAACACGCACATCATGAAGGTTCTTGTTTGCCTCAAGTGCGCGTTCAGCAAGTTGGCGAGCCAGGCCGTAGTTTTTCGATTTATAGTAAGCTCTAACCTGAGCCTTAACAAGCTCATAATTGTAAGGATCAAGTTCGACAGCACGGTCGAAGAATTTTGCGGCAAGCCGATAGTTACCAAGAGCATAGTAACATTCACCGGCGTAAGCGCTTACAGCACCTTCCTCCATTTTAGGCAGATTACCACTCAGGACTTTGAGGAAATTAGGAAGAGCAAGGGCATACTTACCCTCGTTAAGAAGGTTGTAGCCGGCAAAAACCAAAGAGATCTGAGCTTCGCTAATGTTCGGACCTGACGCGCGATCAATCTGACGGACTTCGATCCATGGTGCGCCGCCAAGGTCGCTGCGTATTTGTCCCCACACAATAATGCGCTCAAGCGGTTGAAGTTTGTTAAAGGCCTTGTAAGAACCCGACGCCTTGAGGAGATACAGCGTTAGGCAGACGAGGTTCTTGCGCTGCTCTGGCAGCCAAAGGCGCACGGTCGGCGCCCAGGCGTAAAAATTCTGATGCAATTCAGGCAGAAGACCGGTCTGCACCTCTTTATAGAGTGAGCCGACTTGAGCAAACTTGCACTCGAATGTTACAAACTGGTTTCTGAAGGGAGCTGGATTCCTTTGAAGCTCGATTAAACTCACAGAGGCATACTGGTACGGCCCCTTGTTCATTTCAGTCTCTTCGGCATACGCTCCGGGGGGAGCCACGAAGAACACCGCGAGCAAAATCAAAGGCAAAAACAGCCTGAAACAAGTTGCAGGCACACGCGCCTCCTTTCGAACTTCGTTTTGGCAAGGCCTAAAACGCGTCGAAATGCGTCTAAGTCGCAAGAAAAGGCAAGGCAGATGGCTCATTTATGCGCACAGATCAACACTCAGTGAGCAGACAATACCACCATTCTGCCATTCTAAGTCATTAGAACCCGTGATTATAGAGCTGACACACTATGATGTCAATAAAAAAGAGTATTCGTCTGTCGGACAGTCAGCGAATTTTCGTCCCCATCGCTCGGTAGGTTGATGGTTGCAATTAACGAAAAGAGGGGGCTTTCGCCCCCTCATGATACGCACTTGACAATGCTTAGTTATTTGATGGTGATAGTGTGGGGTGTTCGGTATTCTTTTCGTTCGACTTCGATTTTTCCTTCGCAACTTCCTTCTGCTTTGTGATGAACTCACTGTGCAGAGAATCGCGGATGCTTTCGAACTCCTTGGTTATTTGAATCGAAGAGGTCGAGGAGATAATCGTCGGTGAGATGAATATAAGCAGTACTGACTTGGAGTTGTCAGAGTGCTTGTTCTTGAAAAGCCATCCGAGGACAGGGATATCACCAAGAAGTGGTATCTTGCTGCCGTTCTTGCTGTTTGTGTTCTTAACAAAACCTGCAAGAACGCCGGTGTTGCCGTCGGGAATGATCATCTTGGATACAACGACTTCTGTCTTTGTCTGGGGCAGCTTAATGGCTGTTGCGCCTGAGCCGAACTCCTCGAACAAATTGCCCGAGCGGGCATCTTCTATCTTGGGAATAACGGTCAACATTACATTGCGGTCGCGACGCGAAATGTGCGGGATGACAAGCAGTTGCACGCCCAACTCAACAGGCGAACCTTCTGCTTCTTTGTAACCACCGGTTGTGCTTGTTGATGACGAAGTTGATTCGTATTCAGCATAACGAATAACATCACCGACATGTATCGTTGCGGCATGATTGTCAAGTGTGGTGATTCGTGGTTGCTGAATTACTTCTGCGTTAGTGTATGTTTCGAGCAGCTTGAGAGTTGCAGACAACTGTGAACCATCAAGCGTGCCACCTGTGATTTCGGGGTCTTCGGAGAAGAAAGGTCCGCGTGTTGCGGCACCATGCAAGAATTTCTCCCAACTATCGAAACCGTTGGTGAAGGGAAATACAACCGCATTTGTAGCTTTTCCGCCGGAACCACTGAAGATAAGCCCCTCAGCCCAGCGGACACCTAAATCGCGAACCTGACCAAGCGATACACTGTAAATGCGGACATCAATCGAAACCTGAAGTGGCTCACGGTCCAGTTCGTTTATGATCGCTTCGACTTCAGCAAGCGCTGTGCGTGAAGCGCGGACGACTATCGCATTGTTTGCAGTTTCATACTTAACGATGCCGTCTTTTCCAACAACCGCTTCAAGAATGTCAATAAGGCTCGCTGCCTTTGAGGTTGAGGTCTCTTTGCGTGTTGCATATTCGGTCTTTATCTCGGGCAGATAAGTCGCACCAACCGGTTCAATATAGTTCAGCCTGAAGATCTTTGTCATAGGCTGTTCTTTAAGCTTTTCGGTCGTGGTGACAAGAATCGTGTTGTACTTTTCCTTTACCGAGACATACGGAGTATGACGCAAGATTACCTCAAGAGCATGGGTCCAAGGCACTTGCTTAAGGAAAACTGTAACATCGCCAGTGACGGTAGGATCAACAACGAGGTTGAAGCCTGCATCGTCGGCGATTTGTCTGATGACCTCGCGGAGCGGAGCCTTGTCTGCGACAAGGTTAATTCTCTTCGGCTGGCGAAGATAGTAAACGCCCTCGGCAGAGACATCAACATCGAACTCGTATTTGTCTGCGAGGTATGAGAGAAAATGAATCCAAGTAACACTCTTTAGGTTAGCGGTAACCTTGAGCGTTGACAGAGCGCTTGCGGGATCAATAACAATAGTTACATTTCCCCTTTCAGCAATGTACTGAACGACCTCGGGAAGCAGGAAGTCGTTGAAGACGACATCGAACTTCGATTGGTCTGCAAGCAGGTCAGCCTCTGCAGGCGCGGGTTGCGCGGGCAGATCGGTTGACTCGGCAATCAAGACAGAAAGCGGCACAGTAAGAAGCAAAAGTGCAAGAATCGCCAGTTTACGGCCTTTGAACATGATTACCTCCACTCGATTGAGTGTAGATTAAATTTCCTACTTCCTTTTCTCTGCATCCCTTGGATCAAGGAAAATCTCCGCGTTCATGTCAAGCTCTTCCGAGCCTACAATGATGCTGTCGGAGGTAATATCAACTATCTTAAGATCCTTGGGAGCATCTTTACCGATAAAATCAGCGATAAGGTCGCCCTTCTTAACAAAGGCGCCAGCGTTGATGATTGCTGACTGATGGTTCTCAGAACGGAGTATGGAGAGAACCTTGATGGAGTTGACAACCGAAGAAAACGAACCGAGCAAGGCAAGCTTATCAGCGGCTACTTTGCGCTTGTCGAGCAGTGGGTCAGCAATGTCTTTCAAATCTGCGCCAAGCTCTTTGTACTTTTCGCCAAACGCATCAATCTGGTCAACCGCTTCTTTGTATTGCTTGTTCTTTATCTTTGCGTCAACAGACTTTTCGATTGTCTTGGCTTCTTGCTGAGCGGCTTCCTTCAACGCTGTTTTACGATCAACAGGTTTAGGTGTTTCGGTTACACCCGGTTGACCTGATTTCTTCTGCGTTAAAGCAGGAGCCGCGGTTATGTGCGTGAAGATATCCGCGAAGATGTCTCGTTGCTTTTGCACATACTTGTAACGCTGCGATTCGATTATTAAGGCAGCTTCATCAACCTTTTTTGCCGCAGGAGACTTTGTCGTCAATACGCTTTCGGCCAAACCTGTCGAAAGGCAGACGACTAAGACGACAACAAAAAGGGAGAGACATAGAACAAGGCGTTTTGCGATCTTGCTCATTTCTTATCCCCCGCGTAAACGAATGTGTAAACAAGAATCGTAAACTCGAGGTATTGCGGAGCGAGCATCTGCTCGATTGTGGGCTTAACGCGCTCCATTCCACGAATTTCAAGCTTTGTCGGGTTCAGCTTCATCGAGTTGACCATAACAAAACGATCAAGGTTCTCGACCTCGTTCACAAAGGTAACGATGTTCTTGTAGTGACCAGCCATTTTTAAGCTAAAAACCCATGTTTCGTAGAGAACTTGTTCTTGCCGACCACCGCTTGTCTTGCTGGGGTTGTCAACTCGGGCATAGTCAAGCAGAAGATCGTTGTTAGTTGCCATTTCGGCCATAGTCTTAAGCATGGCTGGCACATCTTCCTCACTGGGAAGATACTTCTCGAACTTCTTGGCCATCTCCTCGTTCTCTTTCATCATCATTTCTTTCCGCTTCAGTTCAGAAAGAGTCTTTCGAAGAGCTTCAATTTTTGTCGTCTTTTCTCCAATTTCGGCTTGCAGTGCCGAATAGTCCTGATAGACGAAGAAGAAGCCGACGCCTATAGCGATCAGAAGGGTAGCTGAGATCGCAATTACGACCCAGAACCGTTTGTTGATTGCTGCCTCGTCCATTTTTTCACCTTACTTTGTGAGCGAGACTACTTGCCAGCCGCTTCGCTGGAATCTGAGACCGCTTTTATTCCAAAGGAGAAGACAGGTGTTGGGTGCTCCTCAGCAGGCTCTGTCTCTCCTGGGAAGAAGAAGGCCTCGTTAATGAACTCTTTTGTAACGGGCTTGACATAATCAATGTCGCCCGTGCAACCCGCGTAAAATTGGTCATCACCCTGCAAACGCTTTACGAATGCGCTGAGAATTGCCATTCTTTGCTTATCTTGAAAGAACTGCTCGTCGTTGCGGGGAACGCGCACAAGACCATCGAGTGTAATTGAGCGTTCGAGAGTGGCTGCACCCTTTTTGTCACGCTTTGCAGCAGTGGCGAATGCGAGCTGAGTGATTTGAATTTCCTGAGGCACAAGCTCTTGCAGACGAGCAAGCTTTGGCGCCATGATGAGGCGGCTAAGAAACAGCTTCTTAACTGTGTCCTTGCGCTTTTCCTGCTTTGCCCACTCGCTTTCGATTTTGCTCAAGGATGCAATTTGCTTTTCAGCACCGCTGATGTCAGTATTCAGCGACTCAACTTGTGAGACAAGTGAGTTTTTAGCTAAGTAGAAGAAACCTAATGCGACAAGCGAACCAAGCACAAGTATCAAGCCAGCAACAAGCGCAATGCCGATTTTTGCTGGAGTTGATTCGACCTGCCGATATCGTTGTGGAAGTAGGTTGATCTGTATCATAGCTCAAACCTTCTTTATGCGGCTTGCAAGCCCAACAGCAACGGCGAGCATCGCCGCGTCGTCGTTGAGTCGTTTTGTATCAACTTCTTTGGCAACACGAATGTTCTGGACGGGGTTCCATGCATTTGTGGGAAGATAGAAGATCTGGCCAAGAATCTCTACAAGACCGGGGAACTTTGTTATTCCGCCAGAAACATATATCTCGCTGACTTCGGCCTCAAACTGGTTCTCATAGAAGTCTATCGAAAGCCTAATCTCGTTGCCGATGTCTTCAAGTACAGAGTGGAATGCGTCGCGAACTGTGTCGTAATTATCTTCAGGATGGCGAAGATGCTGCTCTGCCTCTTCAAGGCTCTGGTTGAAACGCTTGCTAATCGCGGCCTTCATATCCTGCGTACCAATGTAAACTTCGCGCGAAAAGTTTGATACTGGGCACTGCATGATATTGATTGTGGTCTTGGAATTGCCGATATCAACAAGGGCGATAACCTTGCCGTCAATTTGCAGATTGTTATTGCCAGCCCAAAGCTCGAACGCGTTACCCAGTGCAAAAGTGTCTATGTCAATAATGAATGGAACAAGACCGACTTTTCGCAGAGCATTTACGCGAGCTTCAATTTCCTCTTTGCGAGCTGCGACAAGAATTGCCTTTGATGTGGCATTGCCGGCAGCATCTTTGATAGTAACAGGATAGAAGTCCTTCTCAACTTGCTCAAGCTCGAAGGGAATGTAGTTTTGTGCCTGCTCGTCAACATAGGCCTTGACAGCTTGAGGCGCAAGGCCGTTATCAAGCGGCACATAGCGAACTACGACTTTGCGTCCCGAAATCGCTGTGCTAACTTTTTTTGCAGAGAATCGGGCATCGTCAAGAATTTTCTTCAACGCTGGTTCGGCGTTGTCAACACCGGCGATCGGAACAGAAGCGTAGCCTGTAATCTCAATCGCGTCTTTGTTAACAGTGAACTCGATGGCCTTCACCATCGCGGTTCCGACATCCACACCCAGCAACGATTTGGTTTTGACAAACATTGCAACCTCGCGGTTTTCCTCGGGAAGACCGGTTTTCGATAGTTATGCAGCAAGCAATATAACACACAACATTTGCATGTCAAGAAAATTCTGCAATTTATGCAAAACTGCCATCAACTTGCTTGTTTAGATAGTCGCGTAACTCTGTGAGGTCGAGTTCTGGTTTGAGTTGTGCGTAGCTCTTCGATGCGATCTGACGACATTCGACCTGCGACACAGAGCGCACGATGTGTTTAACGAGCGGAATAGAGGGGATGGAGACTGATAGATGGCGGATTCCCATGCCGAGAAGCGCAAGCAAAATAATCGGATCAGAGGCCATTTCGCCACAAACTGAAATGTGGGGGCGCTTCTGCTGCTCAAGTTTGTCTGCAGCGTCGGTGAACATTTTGATTATGCTGAATATCGCACGATGTCCTGGATTGTACAAATATGATACATCCTCGTTTGTACGGTCAACGGCAAAGAGATATTGAATCAGGTCGTTGGTGCCAATTGAGAAGAAATCCGAGCGTGGCAGCAGATAGTCTGCCGACAACATGATTGATGGAATTTCGAGCATTGCGCCTATCTGAACATCGCGAGGCACGAACACGCCTTGCTCGGCAAGCTCGTCTCTTACACTTTTTACCTGAAGTTTTGCCCATACAAATTCATGCGGGTGCGCTATCATCGGAAACATGATTCTGACATTAGGCGTTGAGAGCAAGCCGCTTGACTTCGCCCATTTTCCAGCAGCACGAAGTATGGCACGAAGTTGATGGCGGAACATCGGCACCTGCATACGAGCAAGACGAATCGCACGAAGCCCCAGTGCCGGATTACCCTCTTTCTCTGCCTTTGCCCTCATTGATTCGGGCAGCTTATCGAAACCAAGATCGAAGGTTCGAAATGTCAGCATCTTGCCATCTGCTGCCTCCAATGCCTTCAAATACTCCTCGTATTGCTCATCTTCCTTGGGTTGCCGATCGCGTTCGAGATAGAGGTATTCGGTTCGGAAAAGTCCAACACCTTCGGCACCATTGGCAAAGGCCTCCTTGACATCCGCCGCTCTATCAACATTTGCAAGAACGGTAGAATGATATTGGTCAATCGTTATCGCTGGCTTGCTTTTATCCTTTTCTGCAAGATATCGAGTAAAGGCGAAGTCGCGCTGCAACAGGCGATATTGCTCGACAGTCTGATCGTCGGGAGAAATAATCACTCGCCCGCGCGTTCCGTCAATTATGACTATGTCACCGCTTGATACATGGGAGGAGACGGTCTTCAGACCGACAACTGCAGGTATCTCTAATGCGCGCGCAAGTATTGAAGCATGACTTGTAAGTCCACCAATGTCAGTCGCGATGCCAAGCACTCTATCTTTTGAGAGGGTTGCGGTTTCGCTGGGAGAGAGGAATCGGGATATCAAAATTACCTTTGTGTTTGCAAGGTCTATTCCTCTGCCCTTTGACCCAGCAAGATTCGCGATGACACGGCGCTCAAGATCGCGAAGATCGTCAGCACGCTGTGAAAGATACTCTTCATCAATTTGTTCAAGTATGCCAATATAACGGCGGAAGACGCGAGAAACCGCGTGTTCCGACAC
>CAZNBY010000032.1:0-24853 GCA_964571525.1 uncultured Planctomycetota bacterium | reverse complement strand
AAAACCCTCGATTTCCTTAAGAAGGTTCTTATCGCGCAGAATCGCAAGGTGGGCATCGAATATTGCAGCGTACTCAGAGATCAGCTTTTTTTCAACGACTTGCTTGACCTCTTCGATATCGGAAATTGTTAAAGTCAGGGCTTCGTGAAACCGCTCAACTTCGCTTTCGACGGCACTTGGAGCGATCTTGCGCTCTGTAACAACAGTCTCCTCTCTTCCGAGTATGAAGACTGGTCCGAAGGCGACGCCGGGTGAAACTCCGATTCCGTTGAGAATTTCCACTTATTGCCCCTTTGAGTTCAATGATCCTCGCCGAAATCAAAATTCCGATGCACAAGATCGGCGATTGTATCTGCGGCGAGCATTTCGTCAGCGCCCTCGACATAGAGGCGAATAACGCCACCCATCGGAACGCCAAGAGAAAGAAGATTGAGCATCGATTTCGCGTCCACACGGTCGCCGTTGAACGAAATTTCGATGCGAGAGGCGAATTTAGACGCCTCTGTTGCCAACTTTAATGATGGTCGGCCATGCAGGCCGAATTTGTGGGTTAGGGTTATATCCCTTTCTATCATAACGAGATGTCCTCACGAATTCTTTGGTTGACAAGCTCGATGAGCAACTTCGCAATCTTTCCGGGGTCGTGCAGCAACCAGTCGCCTGCAAGATCGGCTTCGACCACCCGGTACCCCATCTTTTCGAGCTGCTTAACATCGTATTCAACAAACTTCTGGCCGGAACGGTATGAGGGTATGTCGCCAAACGAGTTGTTGACGATAATAACATCGCAAAGCCTTCCGCCGGTATGCTCTTCAAGAGCCTTAATATGATTGACGGCAGAAAAGTCATCCGTCTCGCCGACCTGAGTAAGAATATTGCAGATATAGACCTTGAGTGCGTGCGAAGACCGAATTGCATCTACCATCCCCGGCACAAGAAGATTGGGGATAATTGAGGTGAAAAGCGAACCAGGACCGAGCACGATAAGCGCAGACTCCTTTAGAGCCTTTTCAATCTCTGTATGAACGAACTCGGGGCGAGGCCGCAATTCGACCTTTGCAATACGCTTTTTTGATTCCTGAATCGAGGATTGTCCGGTTGTGACAGAACCATCCTCATGACGAGCGACAAGAGAGACCTTATCAGTTGTGGATGGCAACACCTCACCGGCAATATTGAGCACCTTTCCAGCTTGGCGCACAGCCTCTCGGAAGTCGCCCGTGATACGGTGCAGAGACATTATAAAGAGGTTGCCAAATGAATGACCGCCAAGTTCCTCGTCCTCAAATCTGTACTGGAACAGCTTATCAAGCGCCGAGTCTGGATCGGAAAGAGCGACAAGGCAGTTTCGAATGTCTCCCGGTGGCAACGCTCCGAATTCTTTTCTAAGCCTTCCGCTCGACCCTCCATCGTCGGCCATCGTAATAACGGCTGAAAGGCGGCCGGTGAAATGTTTCAAGCCTCTAAGGAGGCTTTTCATTCCCGTGCCGCCGCCGAAAACAACGACTTTTGGCCCTGATTCTCGTTTAGCCGCAGAGATGACAAGCTCTTTGAAACGGCCGTCAACGCCGCCTGCAGACCTGACAATGCGAACAATGCTGCGCGATAATCCCAATACACCGAAATAGAGCAAGACCACGGCGAAGATGAGGGCAATGGCGGCAATATATACCGCCGTCCGCGCGAGGTTGATCTCACCCTCAATATCCCCAGTGTCGCCTGTGAGCCATAAGGTGAAAAAAACTCCTGCCGTTGCAAGGAATATAAGCCCAGCAATTATCTCAAACACATACCGCTTGAGCCTAAGTCCCGGCAGGAGCCACCAGAACAGTTTCATCGCAACTCGCAGCTTGGGCTATTCGAAAATGTCTTCTTCAGCCTCAAGGAGAAGCTCGTATATCTCCTTCACCGACCGCGCTTTTACAAGGAAACGGCACCAATCGTTGTTGCGCATAATCTTCGCGATTCGTGACAATGCGGCAACATGTTCGGTGGACTCGTCCTTAGGTGAAAACAAGCAGAAGAACAAATTGACGGGTTCGCCGTCAATCGCCTCAAAATCAATGCCTGCACTGCTGCGCGCGAACAAACCGACAAGCTTGTTCAGATTATCAACGCGAGCGTGCGGGAAGGCGACACCGCGACCGGTACCAGTCGAACCAAGGTTTTCACGAAGGATAAGAGCCTCAAGGCAGTCATCCTCCATATCGGCTTTGATAAGCCCTTTTTCGACCATAGTACGAACGATTTCGCGCAGAACGCCTTCCTTATCCTTAGCCGGCAGTTCGTAAACTACCGCGTTTTCAGACAGGAAATCCTCAATCTTCATGATTCCTCCGGTATCGGATAAAAAAAATGCCCGGCACAGTAGCCGGGCATATTGTTACCGATTCGCAATATTTTTCAAGTAAGCAGTTGACCAATCACTCACTTTTTTCGCTAAAAGCCGAATCTATGGCATCATTCATCATAACAGCATGTGATCTTTGAGACGCACGCTTGCGGTTATTCGACACTTTTTCCTTAAGGTCCTTGACCTGCCGTTCCAACTTGTCCACCATTTCGTCAACGGCTTTGTACATGTCGTCCGCCTTTGACTTTGCAACCATGCTACCTGAGTTTTTGACATTGACGATCGCTTCAGCGTTGCACCAAGGATGGCTGATGCTGAGTTGAACCCGCGCATCAAGCATGCCAGCCGCGAAGAATTTCATGATCTTAGCGACCTTCTTCTCGGCGTATTCACGCATGTTGGGGGTAACTTCGCCCTGAACGGTAGTGACAGTGATTCTCATCGGACCTCCTTTGTGACAGTAACGGCGCAGAAATGCGCCTTGGTTGAGTTTGAACGAATACAGTTGGATTGAGAAATCGAGCGAAAACTTGAAGTAGATTGGAGAGGAATGCAGGTTCTTTTCAAATGTCCCCTTGCCGAATTTTGCAGAGATCAGGTAACATCTTGTTGCACTTCATTATACCACAGATTTTGCTATTCGAAAACTCGGGTCTTTCGAAACGCGATTCGGTGAGCATTCGCGTCTTTTATTGGAAAAGATGCCTTCCGTTACCACCACTGTCAGACAATTCTTCATGCCCGTTACTATTGCCACCGTTTTGAACCTCGGGGCTTGTCGGATCAGGAAAAGTGCCGTCAACGATAATCTCGTGCAGCTTCTCAAGAGCGGTCTTCTCTATCTGGCGTATCCTCTCACGCGTTAGTTTAAGCTTTGCGCCAATCATCTCGAGAGTCCGGTACCGCTCTGTGCCAATACCATAACGCATCTTAAGCACCTCACGCTCACGGAACTCAAGGTGGTCAAGCAACTCTTCGATACGCATGGCATCAATTTCAGTAAGCATGTGCTCTTGTGGAGATTCGTTGAAATCATGAGAAGGCACATTTGCGAGCATCTTAAGAATATCTGTATCCGCGCCTCGCGGCTGGCCAGAGACCGTGGCCTGAAGCGCCTGTTTAATCAATCTGACGCGTGTTTTGGGAATATCAAGCTCAGCAGCTATCTCGTCTGATGTCGGCGGGCGACGGTTCTTTTGGGCGAGTTCGAATGAAACGCGCTTCCATCGCGCCAAAAGCTCCACCATATAGGCGGGAATGCGCACATTCTTGACCTTATTGACGAGTGCACGGCGTATTGACTGCTTTATCCACCATGAAGCGTAAGTTGAGAATCTGCAACCTTCTGCGACGCGAAACTTGCTTACCGCGCGCATAAGACCGATGTTGCCCTCTTCAATTAGGTCTGCAAAGGGCAAGCCTCGCACAAGGTAATTTTTCGCTATACTGACAACAAGCCTGAGGTTGGAACGGACAAGTATTTCACGCGCTTCTTCATCGCCCATTTCGGTGCGTATTGCAAGATCCATCTCCTCTTCGGGAGTCAAAAGGGGGTAGCGGCTTATTTCCTTCAGATAAGTTTCTACCACATCAACCCATTCGTTTTGCCGTAACCGGCGCGCCAATAGTATTGAAGAACCGCAAAGAGGGCGCGACAGGACACATGCTCAATGCGAATATGAGAATTTTCGAGAACCGCGCCATAGTACCTATTTTAAGCGATTTTCTTAGTTTTGCCGCTATGTCAACTGCTCCTTGCGTACAAAAACCATATAATACGCGCATGAGAAGCATGCAAGAATCTGTTCAAAGAGCGCTTGACGCAAATTTCAATCGCGCAGGCGAGGCACTGCGGGTGCTTGAAGATGTCGCCCGCTTTCTATTTGATGACGCAGGTTTGACAAAAAGTCTCAAGGCTCTACGGCACAAAACCGCCGAACTGCGCGACCTTGTTTTGCCTGCATTGGCAGTATCGTTTCGCGATACAGTTGGAGATGTCGGCACGACGATAACCGAACAGCGTGAGACGCAGCGCGTGGATACACGGCAGATAATATCCGCCAATTTTCGGCGATATGCCGAGGCGATGCGCGTAATTGAGGAGCACATAAAGCTGCCAGACATGCAGGGATCATCAATTGCCGAAACGCTTAGGTATGAATCGTACACTCTTGAAAAGCTGTTTTTGTGCAGATTCTTCCGCAACAAGCTTGAAGGCGTAAGGTTGATGGTTCTTTATACTCCTCCACAGCATGCAGTGACTCCGGCTGAGCTTGTTGAGCAGTTTGCAGATCTTAAGGGCATCGCCATCCAATTGCGTATGAAATCAGCTAATGACTCTGAGCTGCTTTCTACCGCGACAGAGCTTTCGACAGCGTGCAAAGCCGCTGAAACCCCACTTATAATCAACGACCGGCCTGATATCTGCCTGCTTTCGGGCGCAGACGGCGTGCATTTGGGTGATAAGGACTTGCCAGTAGCCGCGGTGCGAAAGATTGCAGGCGCGTTTTCTTTAATAGGACTTTCGACCCATAACGACGATGATCTTGTAAATCTGTCAAATGAGGTTGACTACATAGGTGCAGGACCGTGCTTCGCAAGTGGCACAAAGAGCTTTAAGGCGTTTGCAGGCCCTGAATACGCCGTAAGAGCGACGCAGCAATCATCCGTTCCTGTATTCGCAATCGGGGGAATTTTCCTTGAGCGGGCAAAACAGCTCGCCAGAATGGGCGTAAAGCGCGTTGCTGCTTCTGGCGCAATTTTCGCCGGTGAATCTCCCCGCAAGGTCGCGATAGAGATGTTAGAAGCACTTAGCAAATAAACGGCAATACATCACCATCCGAAAGCGTAACCCACATCGCGCCGAGGCGCCATGCCGCCTTCAATTACCTTTTCGTCATCGTGCCAGCGCACCGCCATCACATTTCCGCCTGACCACGCCCCTGCCTTTTGTATGCTGTGCCCCCGAGCCGATAACTCACTTAATACTGAATCAGGTATTCGATTCTCAACGACCACCCGCCCGGGAAACGCTGAACGGGGATAGAATGAATCCGGCCAGTGAGCAGAATAGAAGTTCGGTGATTCGATCGCGGATTGAATATCCATTCCAAATTCGATGTAGTTCAACAAGAACACGAGCGAGGTTTGGTCTTGCGCGTCTCCACCGGGAGTACCGAAAGAGAGGAATGGCGCACCGTTTTTTGTTACGAGAGTTGGCGTTAGGGTTGTGCGCGGTCGCTTTCGCGGGGCAAGGCAGTTGGGACGCGCGGCGTCAAGATAGAACATCTGTGCACGAGTTCCGAGCGAAAAACCAAGTCCGGGGATGACGGGTGAAGAGCGAATCCAACCACCGCTTGGCGTCGCCGAGACCATCATGCCAGATGAGTCAACAACATCTAACTTGGTTGTGTCACCGCAAAAACCACAGCTCGCATTATGCCCTTTGCCAGCAAGGCCCAACGCGCGCCGATTTCCGCCTAACACATCGAAGTCGGCAAATCCCCTGTCGCCGCATCCCGCGTCTCCCGGTCGAAGCGAATATGAGGCATCTGAGTCTATCAACCCACGCCGCATATCGTTATACTCCTTCGAAAGCAGTACCTTGATAGGAACCTTGTCGAACTGCGGATCACCGTAGTAGGCCTCGCGATCGGCAAACGCCAACTTAGCGGCTTCGACAACGGTGTGAATGAAGTCGGGTGATAATGGCTCCATTGATTTAAGATCGAAGCCCTCAAGCAGGGCAAGTTGCTGCAAAAATACAGCACCCTGCGTCCATGTCGGGCATTTATGCACTGTCAGACCGCGATAGTCGAGCGAAAGGGGTTCCTCTATCGTTGCACGCCATTCGGCAAGGTCATCGCGACTAAGCAAACCAGTTCTGCGCGCACCCGTCTCATCCCGAACTGGAGTTGTTGAGATGAATTTTATAATTTCTTCAGCAATACCGCCTTTGTAGAAAGCGCCGCAGGCAGCCTTTATGGCTGCATCGCGCCCGCTGGAGGCAGAAGAACGCTCAGCATCGCACATCGCGCGAAAGACCTTTGCGAGATCGGGATTCTTTATCAGCGTACCTTCATTTGGAACCGCGCCGTTCGGGCAGTATATTTCGGCGGTGGTCGGATAATCGCGAACAAATCGGTCAGCATTTTCGAGCAAGTACTCACGCAATTTGCCGTACAAGGGGAATCCGCACTCAGCAAGCTCTATGGCCGGGGCAAGCACCTCACCCATGGTCTTTGTGCCGAATTTGCGAAGTGCAACAGCCCAAGTGCCAATCACGGATGGCACACATGCGGGCACAAATCCATCCCCTGGTATTATGTCAACGCCGTTCGCCTTGCACCAGTCGAGCGTAAGAGCCTTTGGCGACCAACCCATCCCGCTTATGGCATGAACCTGCCCATCAGCATCTCTTACAAGCACTGGCACCTCACCACCAATGCCGTTTTGATGTGGTTCGAGCACATTAAGGCAGAAACAGACCGCAGCGGCTGCGTCAATTGCGTTGCCTCCGTTTTCGATTATGCGAAATCCCGCAGCTGTGGCGAGATAGTGGCCGGAGGCGACGACTGCGTGGCGCCCCATAATGCGAGGACGGGTGGTAAATGTCATATCGTTTCCTTTCGGATAATTTGCCGTATAATATACTCTATTGCAGAATCAACAACAGACAGAATAGCTTTGCAGCGGCATTGCCGCTTCTGATGCTGGCTGAAATTCGGAGGTAATATGGTGACTAAGTTCGCTGGGTACGCATTTGAAGGGCCGTTTATAAGTGCGCGTGAGGTGTCGGAGGACGCGGGCATCTTTCTCGTGCAGGATATGTTCACCGGCTTCATAATTCACATAGAGGAATCGAACAACCTGAAGCGTGCGATAGACAAGTCACCTCGCTCGGCATCATGGCAGCATGACACTGGTGGCAACTTCCGCATTTGGGTTCGCTACATACATGTGAACAGCGAGGACGACCGCCATATACTTCAGGCTGCCCTGAAGTTTCACTACTCGTCTGGCTACCTGTGCAGCCTTAGATAGTTTTTCGGTATAGCATGGTCGAACAAGACAGCAACAACTCTCCCGCTCCCATTTCAATGTGGCTCTATGTTTGCCTTGCTGTCGCTCTTATCATCACATTAGTCGCATATGTTTTTAGTAAGAAAATGGAGGCTCCGACAATGTCCACAGAAGAATCGTCAGCGAAAAGGCGAGTTCTGCTTACCGGATTTGAACCTTTCGGTGGGGGCTCTGTCAACTCTTCGTGGGAGGCGGTAAAGGACTTCGACAAAACCACCATTGATGGTGCCGAAATTCATGTGCGACAGCTATCAGTTGTCTGGGGTAAGCCGATTGAAGAGCTTAACCGCGCAATAGATGAGACCAAGCCGGATGTGGTGATATCGTTCGGGCAGGGATATGGCGCAGATTTTAAGATTGAGACTGTGGCGCGAAACAACAGGGTGATGCGTATGGATAATAAGAACTCGCCTGCACCCAATGCTTCGATCCTTGCGGGCGCGCCTGATTTCTACAGGTCAACCATTGATTTTGCGGGAATTCGCGCAAAGCTGACTGTGATGGGTTTTCCGGTCGAGCTTTCGACAGATGCGGGGGCATATTTGTGCGAGGAGTGCCTTTTCTCTCTTGAACACATCAAGGCGACTCGCACACCTAATCTTCAGGTAATGTTCATTCACATGCCGAAAATCGGCGGCGATATCGGCAAAGACTCCAACCTCACCGTCGGCTATTTATCATCGTTCGTCCGCGCAGTGGTGCAATGCGTGCGGTGACATGAACATCAACACACTGCTCAATTATAGCAACCGGATGCGGTTGTTCTTCGATTTGTATTTTTCAATCACTCTTTGATTCTCAAGTGCACTTAGCTCATTCATGACACGAATCTCGAAATTCTTACGTGGTCCACTACGAGTAACGATTTTAAGCTCCTTGAGCACCCGAGCTGTAATTGAATGTGTTGTACAAGTGCTGTTTGGCGTGTTCTGAAGAACAGTAATTATCGCACTTCTTATATGTTGTGGCGTAACCTCGTTTAGTCGGCTGTTCTTAACCGCTTCGTCTCTATCAAACAGATTCGGCGTTACATCATCGGAAGGGTCTTCTTCTATTTCGTCAAAATCATCAACCGGAGATTTCTCATCATGATCAGGCTCAGAAACACTATCGTCAACGCGCTCTTGTTTAATCGTAAAAGGAGGGAGAGATGAAATCCCCATTTCGTCGAGCACTCCCCACAAGCTGCTAAGAGCGCGCTGTCTATCAATGTAAAAGGCTGATTCCCTAACTCGAAAGAATGACCAGCCACATCTTTCAAGCTGCCTTTGCCTTTGCATGTCATCTTCGTATTGTTCGGGACCGTGCCATTTGTCGCCATCGCATTCGACTGCCAACCTTGCTTGTCCCCCCTCAATAACAAGGTCAATAAATCTCCCTGCTACCTCGTATTGTGGAATGACTTCGAATCCTTTCCGCGAGATTTCCAAGGCCACATCAACTTCAAACCAACTGTCAAAGGGAACTGGGGGGTTGATAATCATCCGGTTATCCCTGAGTGCGCGCTTTTCAAGAGTGTCTTTGTCAATGCCTCCTATATTCCGCACAATAGGGCTTTCAAAGAATTCAAGTAGCCTTCTGCGTAAGTCCTTAGCACTTAAGTCATCTCTTCTCACAGAGTGAAACAAGATCATCTGATCACGCGCTCTACTTGCAGCAACATTGAAACGCCTAACATACGATGCATCTGAATAAGGCCCGATTCTCTCGTTTGTTGCAGCAACCATTGACAAAAGGATTATGTCTCTCTCATCACCTTGGAAGCTGTAAGGATTGCCACAGACCAAGCGTCTTCGCTCCCTTTCCTCATCCCCCAGTTGTCCGAATAGTTGGTCTTGGATCAAAGCTGCTTGCGCTTCACCTTGAAGAACTACTACGCCCATAGTCTTGGAGTCATAACGTCTGTCGCGGCACATTTCAACTATTCTATTAACAATTGCCTCAGCTTCAGGACGGTTGATAACTCGATGGTTATGCCCTTCACGATAGCCATTTGCGATATAGACATGCTCAAGTGGAGGAAGACGATCTTTTCCATATTGTCTCAAGGGAATAAGAGGTGTATCCGAATAGCACAAAGCATTGCTGAATCTGATTATCTCTGGCATACAGCGAAAGTGCTCACGCAGCGTCACACTATTGTCATCGTACCGTAGTTTCCCGTGGTCAAACATGCTACTTTCAACATCAAACACAGACTTGTACTGAAAGTCGTGCAGGTATTCTTCCATGAGTTTTAACATTGCTTCGCGAGAAACACCTACTGCATCGGGACTGATTTGCTTGTCATCACCTACAATGAGAATCTTCTTGCCAAGGTACATCAAGGGAAGAGCTTCGAGTCCGCACTGAGAAGCTTCGTCCACAATAATCACATCAAAAATGCATGGAGAAGGATCAACCGTATCCCATATCCTGTGCAGAGGCATAACCCATGCTGGCACAGCTTCTCGGCACTGATGAAGATGCTGTTGCGCCTCTCTACGATGTCGAGGAGCATACTTCCCTGTACCTTTCCCGAGTCTTTTTATTGATTGCTGCCATGCCTCCATGTGCCTGCGATGCTCTGTTTTAAGACGCGAGAAGCAATAAGTCCAAGCATGTATTGAGGCAAGTTTAGCGGTCAATTCATTGATTCTGTTCTCGATTTGCCTTATCCGTACTGCGAGCGCAGGTGCATCTTCCTTTCTGATATGATCATTAATCCAACTGTATGCTTGCGCCCAATGCCATGCTTCAACAATGCGATCAAGTCGTTCATCCCAATCACGACAATCATTTGAAACCATAAGACTCTCTGCTAACTTCGGAAGAACGGCTTTTAATTCGGATATACGCTGCTCAATCATCCTTAGTCGTCTTCTCTCATCCTCAAGACTCTGTATTTTGCCTGCAATTTGTGCATAACCTCCCACATCACGACTTTTCACCATCTTGAGAAGCTCTTTTGTGTATGGATGAGCATTCTGCATGTGTGCATATGGCAATATTGAAGCTTCGATTTTGCGCAGTTCCTTTGTCGCAAGAGCTTTCTTGCGTCGCGCTTGTGCGAGACAGCAAGACGCTAAATAACACTCGACCTGTGACTCATCTGCATATGCTGGCTCGATTATGTTCGGGCAATCTCTTATCGCATTTTTGCACTTATCCAGATCGGCTTCAATCGAGAGTATTTTCTCAAGCGCTGCACTCATCGCTTTGAGTTCAGTAAGCTGAATGGAAAGGTTGCCTTGAGACCTTTCTGAACGCCCAGCCCAAGCTTGCCAGACTTTTTCAATATTAATCCGAACGAGTAAGGTACTACATAGCTTCGACAGTTTCTCAAGATCTGTACAAGATTGCCCATTGATTCGGACTGTCTTTATGAAGTCTGAACACTCCTTCACTGCCTTAGGCTTAAACACCCACCAGCCGAGGCTACCGCCGTTCAAGAAATGCGATTTCAGCTTACAAGCATCCTCAAACAAGACTCTCAGGTCAGTTGTATAGGAGTGTGTTATCTCGGTGCCTTCAGCAATTTGAAGCAGACCTTCAGACGATAGAATCGCATCTTGAGTGATTTTATGGAGCATCTGCCATGGAGCTGATTTGCCACTAATCACATCTCTAATAGCGCAGCTTGACCATGAATACGGCAACGCAACGAGTCTTCTACATGTACCGAGAAACTCGGTTAGAGCGTGATGGAGAGCGGTTAAAGAAAACGGTTTACACAAAGACATCAGATCGGCTATTCGTTCGTCTGCTCCAGTGAAAGAATTCTCTTCCTCTGAAGAAGCATCTGCTTCTTGTCTTACAGATTCTGCAAAGCTTTGGACTAATGGTAAAACATCTGGAATCAATTGTTCAAGCTCAAGTCTCCTCTCATTCTCAAAGTACCTTATGCCCGAAAGCAACTCAATCATCCAAGTTGAGGAGAACTTGCATTGCATATCATGCGGAATCTCGTCAGCGAACCAGTAATAGTGTTCCTTATCCGAATTTACGGCTTCTGCGATTCTCGCTGAAGTACCTTTGTATGCCCCTTCAGCAATGGAATGACAGCATGTTTCCGACTCACGTATGTCGCGAAGCCGTCGGTTGGCTTTCACCTTTTCTTCCCTGAGATCGCGTAGATGCTTTTCAATTTCTGATTTTTCCTGAGTCGCTTTTCCAATATTCCATTCGTCCTTCTTTCTCAGAATACCCCTAACACTTGACTCGAGCGAACGCTGCTCTTCAAGTCCACTGCCGAGTAAGTTAACACATAGGGGACGTAATTCCTCAGGAATAAGATTCTCAAGCACCTGCAGAGCTCTTGGAGTTTTTGCAGTGATCAGCGTCCTTTGTCCAGTTGCAAGAAGATGGCATACTAAGTTTGCAATAGTATGTGACTTGCCTGTGCCAGGAGGACCTTGTACAATCACTCCACTTGCTGATTTGAGCTTCTCAGCGATGTGGCGTTGTTCTTCGTTTGCCAACTTAGGGAAAAAGACCTCTCCTTCGAATTCTTGGGTGTCCTTATCGAGGATGGAACCAGTGTTCTTGAAGTCACTGGTATTTATCTCAGCAAGATCAGCGAACTCAGCGGGAATTACTCCATCGTTTTCAATTTGCTCCCTGATTTTTCTCAAAGCATCAGTTAGCCCTTTTGCAGAACGCTTTCTAAGAATCAAAGCAGGTAGATACTCAATGATTGGTTTGCTGGAGGCAGGCAAACTCTCGGTTCTCAATGTGTCTTTGTACTCACCATTCGGACTAATTGAGTGCGCTATGCTCTTCAAGATTCCATTTACACAACCTTTATCCCAAGGATCATCACCTGCCTGTTCCAAATCATCTTTGATTCGCTCAGCAACTCGTGGAGGTTGTTCCTCAATATCAAGCATATCTAATTCTAACCGTAACTTAGCTCCTTCCGGATGCGGTTTTACTGTGAACCGCCCTAAACGAGATTCAAACTCAAGAATCACATCGGCAACAAGCAAGTGTCTTCTAACACGATGCCCAAATGGCGTAAGCCATGAAAGCAATCCTACACCAAGAACAAGCTCGTACTCCTCTCCAAGACGCAGTTGATCTTGCTGAATTGCGAACAGGGAAGAATAAATCTTGTGCATCCTTTCCCAAGTATCGTGCTTTGCAACCCATTGCCTCCATTTTTCGTTTTTATATCGCTCCCATGAAGACTGAACATCCTTGTGATTTCTTAGGTGGTCAATGACATAATCTGTACGATTCTCTTTAACTTGTTCCCGCGAAACCTCGCTTAGCAGTCCGGGACCCCCCTTCTTGTCGCGAAGCGACGCCTGAATAATCCACTCCTTGCATATCTGGGGTGGTTCTGGAAGCTCTGGTTCTTTTCGATTCTGTATCTCAAGCCATTCATCGGGTTCGCGCTCCTCTTCGCGACCCCATGCGCGTGCGAAGCAACCACTTTCATCTGGAATGTCACTGATCCATAGACGATGCTCATAATCCTCAATATCGCGAACGGTTTTTGTTCGAAGCGATGCAATTCTTGCCAAAAAGTCGACTAAACGAATAGCTTTCTTTCGGTCATCCGTTGTGTACATTAGAGCCTCTGTTATCAACCGATAGGAAGGTTTCCAACTTGCTTACTATGGGTGCAATCAAGTATTCTATACGCGATTCTATTGCACCAAACCGTAAATGCAATCAGATTAAAAAATAAAGTAACCGCATAGTGCTACCCATGCTGGGGTGGGCTGGCGTTCCAGCGAGACATTGTTGCCAATAGCTCGTCTTTGTTTACGGGCTTTGCGAGGTAGTCGTTCATGCCGGCTTGCATGCAACGGTCTCGGTCATCTTGCATCGCATGGGCGGTCATTGCAATTATAGGGACATTAGCCATAGCGGGGTTGGACCGAATCCTTCTTGTAGCCTCAAGTCCATCCATTTCGGGCATCGAGACATCCATCAGAATCGCAGCAAATGGCTTGCTGTCAGCTTTTTCGACAGCCTCAACTCCGTTTGCCGCGTGCTCGACCTTATAACCCAGACGCTCAAGCATCACGGTGATAATCTTGCGGTTGATTGCGTGATCCTCGGCCAACAACAACCACTTTGCTTCCGAAGCCTGTGCGCTCGATTGCGCCATTTTTGCTTCAGATATTCGCACACCTTTTGTCGCCTCAAGCGCGGCTGCAACCATAGTGCTGCGCTTCCACGG
Source organism: uncultured Planctomycetota bacterium (assembly GCA_964571525.1). Classification (GTDB taxonomy): domain Bacteria; phylum Planctomycetota; class B143-G9; order B143-G9; family B143-G9; genus CAZNBY01. The sequence goes on along the minus strand of CAZNBY010000032.1, from coordinate 11,246 downwards.
CTTGGGCACGATTGTCGAAATGCCTACTTCCTCGATTGAATCATCGCGTTTGGGGCGCGTTTCACCAGATAGCAGGATTATTGGCACCTTGCCATACTTTAGTGAAGCACGGATGAAGCGCGCAGTCTCGATACCGCTCATGTCGCTCAGCTTGTCCTCAAGCATCACAAGTGTAATGCTGTCGCCACTTGCGATGCTCCTTTCGAGCAGCCGCAGCGCGTTTGTGCCACTTGAGGCTAACTCGACGGCAATTCCGCAGCTTTCAAGCATCTTCTTAATATTCATCCGCTCGGTTGTATTTGCGAGAGCCAACAGGCATCGGGTATTTACAAGCTCGGGAACTATAGCGTTGCGCTCATCCTTCAATTCAGCCTTCGGGAATGGCAGAGTGATGAAAAATGTAGAGCCTTTCCCCTGCTCGCTTTCAACCCAAATTTCGCCGTTAAGCGCTGTTGCAAGCTTGCGGCATATTGTGAGACCAAGACCGGTGCCGCCAAAACGCCGCGTGGTCGAACTTTCTGCCTGAGTGAAGCTATCGAAAATGCGTTCAATGCGGTCGGCTGGTATGCCTATGCCGGTATCGCGCACTTTTATTAGCAGTTTTACGCTCGTTTCGGTTTCCTCGATAACATCTGCCGAAAGCTCTATTTCGCCCGACTCGGTGAACTTTATGGCGTTTGACAGAAGGTTGATGAGTATTTGCCTGAACCTAACGCTGTCACCGCTAACTCCGACCGGAAGACGAGGATCAAGCGTCGTCAGCAGGTCAACACCCTTATCCCGCGCGACATTAGTGAACAGCTCGATAGTGCGTTCGATAGTCAAAGGCAGATGGAAAGGCTCGATCTCTATGCTCAAGCGCCCTGCCTCAATCTTCGAAAGGTCTAATATGTCATTTATTATTGTGACAAGCGACTGCGCTGACTCGTTGACTATCGCTAAATACTCCTGCTGTTCGAAGTTCAAGGGAGTATCTTTCAGCAGATTTATCGTGCCGACGATGCCGTTCAGCGGAGTGCGTATCTCATGGCTCATGTTTGCCAAAAACTCGCCCTTTGCGATGCTGGCGCGCTCGGCAGCCTCTCGCTGGCGTATCAAGTCGCTTATGTCAATAAATGCGCCGACAACAAGGTACTTGCGTTCATATTTGTCGTAAATTGAGGTGCGGCTTATAAGAATTTCGATGCACTCCTCATTTGCGGTCTTGATCTTCATGTGAGCTTCGACCACATTATCGCTATCGCTTACTTCATCCCCTTGCTTACAGCCGATGAATATCTCCTTGAGCGACTTTCCAACCAATTGCTCAGACGCATAACCTGTAGCTCGGCAGAATGAGTCGTTGACTGTAATAATGTGCAAATCAGGGCTCGCCACGAACACTGGTGTCGGCACCGTTTGTATAATCTTACGGTTGAAGTCTGCCATGTTGCGTATGCTCATCGCGTTTTGCGAGTTCATATATGCAACCTTGGCGAGATTTGAGATTAGAGATAGCGTCTCCTCATCCGCCGAGGAGAAGCTCTTTTCAAGCGTGAAGTTGCCGAGCAGAAACACGCCGAAGACTCTGTCATGTTCGACAAGCGGAAGTCCAATCATGCCCCTTATGACGGGGTGGCCAGGGGGAAATCCCCTGAAATTTGGTTCGCTTGTTATATCCTTTGTGAATATCTTCTCGCCTTGATTAAAACGCTCAAATGCTCCGCAAAAAGAAATATGCGCGCCCCCAATAAGGCAAGATGTATCAAAATTCGAGGCGAAGTAGTCGGTTGGATTTGATGTATCAGGATCAAGAAGCACAAGCACACCTGTATCAGCGTCAACAATCTTCCGCGCCTCGTCAACGATGTATTGAAAGAGCTTACGCGATGTCTCGACTATCTGATCCTGTTCAAGCTCAGGCCCGCCGAAGATCAACTCCGCTGCGATTTTGTTTACCGCCATAAGCTGTTCCTGATGGCGTTCCACGCGCGAAATGTACTTTTGCGACTCTGTTACATCCTCAATTACCGCAAGGCCATAGGTGTGGCCTTCTTGGGTGAATCGGCGCCATTTTGCCGAAAGCAGCTTATCCTTGCCCTGAGGCGTTACGATACGATATCGTTCGTTTTGAAGATCATCTGATACAAGAAATCCCGTCTCCTCCTCGTCGAAAGACTCTTTGTTCATGAAAATATCTGGGACCGTCTTAGCCAGCAACTCGGACTTTGAAAGCCCAAGTATATCAAGAAGCGCTGAGTTCGCTCCCACTATTGCGAGGGTTTTTGGATCATACGACATCACTCCGACGGGCGAGTTATCGAGGATAAGACGCGTGAGCTTCTCGCTCTCCTGTTTTCTTGCGGCGAACACGAGGAAGAAGTAGGATACCCAGCCACCCGACAGAAGCAATATGACAATCAAAAGAATGTAAGTTATAGCAAGGGCAATCCGGTTGTTTAGCTGGCGATGCATCAAGTCATTGCTGACATAAACGCCTACGAGATATTTGTGCTTGTTCGAGCTAATCTCAGCGACATAGCCTGACGAAGGCTGACCGAATACGACAATATACTCGAATTCCGTTCCTATTGATGGAGCATAGGGCACCTGTGTGATGGCCAGCATCGAGTTCCTTATATCACGCCATTCGTTTGAAGAGAACATCAGCACTGGTTCAAAGTCATCACCATTAATGTTTGCATAAACAATTGCGGCGTCTGCGTTCAGAACAAATGAGCCCGTCATAACTTCCGACAATCTCGCTTGAGCCTTATCAAGCTGCTCCTCAAAGGTAGTTGGCAGCCGCATGTCACCTAAATCAACATCGTTGAATATATTCGCAAGTGTCTTTTGCATCGCAAGCGTTTGCGTCTGTTGTATTGAGCGAAAGATCTCCCTGTTAGTGTCATAACGCTCTATGACAAAGAACAGACCGAAGGTGGAGACAATCATCACAGCGCCTGTGACCGAAAGAACGATAATGCGAACCGCGCGGATGCTTGATGCAAATCCTTTCAACACGCGTTCGGCGAACACAAGCGAGGATAGGAAAGCAAACAGCACAGCAGATGCTGCAAGCACGACAAGTACAACAGGAAAATCGTTCGATCCAGCGAACAAGCCTGAATCTGGTTCACGATAGCTAAGAGCAATTGATACAGCTATGACGATCAGCAAAGAACCTGAAACCAGATAGAAGGGCGATGTCTTTTTTGTACGAAAATCTCGCACGATTTGTAGCAGCACAAACATTGAAGCAGGCACGAGAACAGCAAGCAATAGGGACCAGACATTGGTCGAACGATACAGCATCAGTACGATTAGTGCGATTGAGATACGGGGTACAATGCCGCCATGTCTTATGCCAAAGTACTTACTGACAACACCTAATAGGAAGTATAGAGCAACGCACAGAGAGAAGAATGAGAGCGCGGGGCGTATGTCATGCTCTGTTAATGGCCAGTAATGGCAGGATATGCAGATGAAGAGAGTGACGCTCAACGAGACCGAAAACAGAGATATGTCAAGCAGAGCGGTAAGCTTGTCAGCGGAACGGCGCGTGCGGTAGAAATGCACCGCGAAAGCCGAAGCCGCTTGAAGCATCGTTAAGGCTGCAATCAACAGAAGGTACGGAGCTGTTCCTTGCATAGCTTTCATTTTACCTGAAAACACGCGCTTAGTCAACGAAATAAGGGTGCAGAGCACAACTTGCACTTGCGTTTAGAGCCATTCAATATTGCTGAAACATAATGCTGACGCTGACGGTCAAACAACAGGATGTCTGTTTTTCACAATGCCGTATAATTCGGTGCAAATGGCGACGCGATTACTCGCATTTTTGTTAATATCTATATGGGCATTTGTCACAATTTCGGTCCCTGCATCGGTATTGTGGCATCCGTTTTCGATGGCCAACCGCGAAGGAACGCTATTTGCGTCCTTTGAAGGCGGCACAGAAGGATGGAGCGGGAACGGCGTATCTGTCGTCTCTTCACCGTCACGCATCGGTTCTGGGAGCCTTAGATTCGAATGGCAAAACGGAAAAGATACTTCCGTTTATGCGCCATTATTGAAGCGCGACGAGATGTTAGCAGCGATAGTAATTGAACTCTATCTCGAAGAGGCGGATCCTGCCGGAGTAGTTTCATCACTAAAGCCAATACTGTTCTTTAAGAACAAAGATGGCGACTGGTATCAGGCGTTCGGCACACCACTTCAGCAAGGCGCATGGAACACCTTCCGTGTTGATGTATCAGCAACCTCGCTCGATCTTCAACCTGTGCATCAGGGTGGGGCATGGGACGGCCAGGCCCGAAGAGAGTGCGACATGTGGGGCATAGCCCTCGCGTCATCAGAGCTTGCTTCGGCAGTGGTTTACATTGACAATGTGCGAATGGTGAGCGACCGCCTGCCCTACTGGGGAGAGGTGTACTCGGTCGTCCCCGGACCTTCGCGGCTTTCCACATACGAGCTTTACGAGCTTTCGTTTCAGGTCAGCCCATTCCCCGTCAACCCGTTCGATCCAAACGCAGCCGACCTTTGGGGAGTGGTTGTGGCGCCTGACAAGAGCGAAAGGCGCGTACCAGCTTTCTTTTATCGGCCTTACCGCAGGGTGCTTAGGGGAGCGGAGGAGTCGCTTCTGCCGGATGGTTCGTGCTGTTTCAAGGTGCGTTACACGCCTGTAACAGAGGGCAAGCACGATATGTACATCGCTGGCAAGGTCATGGGGCGGAATGTCCGATCAGGGCCGATTACTTTCGAAGTTCAGAAACAGCAAGCCAAGGGCTTTGTGCGCGTATCAAAGAAGGACCCTACTTACTTTGAATTTGAAAACGGCGAGCACTTCTACCCGATAGGCCACAATTTCCGATCGCCTAATGACCCGCGTACCGCGAGGTTATTGCGAATTCCCACCCCACCCGACCGAGGGACTTTCCGCTACGATGAGATATTGCCCAAAATGGCTGAGGCGGGACAGAACTCCTTCGAGGTCTGGATGGCTTCGTGGTTTGCTGAAATTGAATGGGTGCACCGATGGAAGCAGTATTACGGCCTTGGCGACTACAACCTTGCAAACGCTTGGAAGCTTGACACGGTCATCGAAAAGGCCACTTCGCTCGACCTATTTGTCCATCTTGTAATTGACAATCACGGCAAATACAGCTCGAATGTTGACGCAGAATGGCGCCATTCGCCATACAACATCGAAAACGGCGGTTTCTTGCGAAAGCCCGAGGAATTCTTTGAGAACCGCAAGGCAATCGAACACTACAAAAACAAGCTACGCTACATTATTGCGCGGTGGGGATACAGCCCCAACATATTCGGATATGAGCTTGTAAGCGAGCTTGATCTTACAGGTTCAAACATATATGTTGAATCTCATAAGACATCAGAGGTCTATCGCTGGCACAAAATGGCCGCGGAGTTCATCAAGCAAAACGATGTGAACCAGCACCTTGTTACAACCCACTATTCAGGCACCTACAAGAAGATTGATCCGGTGATGGCAAAGCAGTCTTTTATTGAATATCTTGTAGGCGATGCCTATCGGGAGGGTGGCGATATAGTCGCGCTGATGACCGAATCAGCCAGCCGCATCGGGTGGGGAAACTACAAAAAGCCGTACTTTATCACTGAATATGGCGGCTCGCCTTGGGGAGATTCGGTGCCCGGCCTTCTTGCTGACCTTCACTGCGGCATCTGGGCATCCTATATGACAAACATGGCGGGTACACCCTATTTCTGGTGGTTCGATCTTATTGACCGGGAGGACTGGTATTACCATTTCAAGGCTCTTGCTGAGTTTCACAAGGGTGAATCGCGCATAGGCAAGGTAATGAAGACACGATCGCTTGCCATCAAACACGCAACAGGCAATCTTGCCGCAATCTCGCTTTGCAGCAACACAGATGGATATGCCTATGTGTATCAAAGATCTCTGGCAAGCAATATAGTCATCGCTAAATTGCCTGAAATATCGGGCGCGGTGCTTACGATCCCCCTTCTTGATGAAGGGACTTACGACTATGAGCTATGGAATACATGGAGCGGTAAGGTAATTTCAAGCGGCTCGGTAACCACAACAAAGAAAGCGATTGATGTGCCTCTTTCTGATTTTAAAGGCGATATCGCGCTGAAGTTCAAGTTGAGGGGCAAGAAATGAGAAGGATGTTGCTTGCTCTATTCTTGCTTTGCCTGATGCTGATTCCGACAGCAGCGCCGTCTGAGGAACGCAGAACAACAGATACATGGCACTTTGAAGGATGGACAAGGCGCGTAACCTACACCGTATCCGACCAGTCACAGCAGGTGCGCGGGGATATCGCAAAGGGATTGTTATATGGTCGCATAGAACTTCGCACCGCCGGTCTTGATCGCGACGATGGCAACGATATACGCGTTGTGTCGAAGGATGGCACACCGCTTAGGGCGTGGATTGGCAAAAGGGATAGAAACGGAGTCCGTTTGTTATATTGCCGACCTGAGAAGGAAACCACAATCCATGTGTATTTTGGCAACCCGACCGCCCCTATGCCCGAGACCGGTATTTTCAAGGGCGAGCCAAGCGCCAGCAGCCTAAACGGTCTTGAGCTTTCGACTTATATTGCGCCGTTCAAGTTAGTTGACACTGCTATTGGCATAGATGCGTTGACGCAGAACCTTAAGAAATTGGGGACAACCGCCACGGCAAAAGTTGACGCTGCCGAAGGAACAGCTCTTGTGGGTCTTACACCCGGCGCGCAGCAGATGGGGTTACTGTTTGTTTATCGCGGATACATACATGCGCCGTGGGACGGCGTCTATTACTTCGGCACCGACAGTCAGAACCCATCATTTATCACTATTGACGGATATGAGGTTGCAGCATGGCCCGGCGAGCATTGGAAGCACGGAAGCTATATAAACGGCGACACAATCCACCTAAGAAGGGGAATTCACGAATTTGTATATGTGAACCACCGCCCACAGCAACGCCCGATATTGATGTCGGCTGGTTGGATGTGCCCAGGTCACCCCGATGCCGACACAATACCACCCTCTGCTTATGTTAAATACGCATTACTATCACCAGTCGCAAGCCATTCTGTTCCCGACAAAGAGCTACTTGATTGCGAAGTTATCGAGCGCTTCAACATATCATTGAACGGAAGCAAGCCAATGACCCACATTGAGCTTAAGGTCTTTGGCAACTTCGCAAAATCGTCGCTCTGGACGCTTGATCGTGAGACAGAAATACAACCTGGTGACCCCGATCTTCCATACTCGGTTGATGGTGCGAGGGTTGACCTCTTTCTGCCAGAAGGCGGCGTCTGGAAAGTATCACTGACAAACGGATCGCACGATAGGGTCTTGATGCGATTTACTCACGCGAAGAACCCGATTGTGTACCCGTTCTATCTTGACTGTGAGTTTGACGGTCTGCCTACTGCTGTTTTCCGCGGCTTACCCTTCGGAGCCTTGCTTAATGTCCCCAACGAAACTCCATTAGCGCCCGTAGTTGACTTTCGCGTTGAAAGGTTATTGGATGGCAATGTAGTGCGCGAGGCGGTGTGTCGCAAGAAGATGAAGGAAGGCGTGCATGTTGTTACCGATGTGATATTTGACCCGCGCAAGAAAGAGTCTTTCTCGCTGCCGGGTTTGCCATTCGATTTTCAGCAATCCAACAGGGTTGATCAGACGCTTTACAATTCGGTCTTTCGTTTTACCACACTCGTTAATGGGCACCGCATATCGCAATACAAGTGCAGCTTTTTGCCAAAGGATGCGCCATTACCTTCTAATGCAAAGATTGACGCTGATGGGGTACTCTCGATAAATGGCAGCAAATTAGTATTGATATCTGAGATCGAAGACGCATCGGAATATCGTCGGTGGGCACCAATCAAGGGCTTGACAAGACTCGGGATTAGGTGCAAAAACTTTCTGATTGTCGGCGAGAGCATGACGGCAAGTGGAGCTAACGGGTTATCGCAGCGAATCGCAGCAAATTTGGTTGAAGCTGGCCGTAGCGCAGACTTTTCCACAGTGTCGCGGAGGCCGTATCCTTTTTATTCGGCGGTTGCGCCAGCGATGGCAAAGCTTGAAACTGGGAACTTCGATTGCCTTGTGCTCTCTTTGGGATTTTCTGACGCTGAATATCGAGTGCCTTATTCAACGCTCGAAACGCTAATACACGCTCTTTCAGACCGCGCACGCGAAAAGGGGATCAAGAGGATTGTTGTTTTGTCTCCACCACTTGTGCCGGGTCTCGAGCGCGTTATTAGGAAGTACAGGGATATGGTTACTGATCTATGTAATAGAATGAGACTCGACAGAATTGACCTTGACCCGTTGTTTGCAGGGGCATTCACCCGCGAAGGCAACTATACGACACTGTACCCGACTGAAGATGCGCTAAACTCCGTCGCTGAAGATATCGCAAAGCGGCTTTCGAACTGAGCCTCAGTAAACTAACCTTACCAGCATAACCAAGCAGGCGGAGTTAGGTTACTTCAAACTTTCAGCCTTACCATTTCTGATCAACAGTCTATTGCATGATACAGTTGCAATGGTTTTACCATCATATCCAATGATGACGAACCCTTGATTTCGTGCAACTATGGCATCTTTTTGCCTGCTGTAAAATATTGCATCGGGAACGCTTGCTACAACTTCACCGTTCTTGTCAACAATCTCAAAGCTGTTGCCATGCACAATGATGCCGTATTGAAAGCAGAAATCGCACACTCCCTTAATGTCAAGACCCTTTCCGTGATAAATGCTCTTTCCGTTTTTGTCGCAATATCCAGCTCCTTCGTTTGCCTTATACTTCAATATGCCATTTGTGGATGTGTAAGCGAGCAGTTTGAACCTATGGGTAAATAGAGCCTCGCCACGCTCATCAATGCAATAATACCCTTCTGCAGCATCGGCGACTATCGCATAACCTTCGCAAAAATCAAGAGCTTCTGTATGCTTGCAGCTTATGACAAGTTGCAACGATTCATCAATATAGCCAAACAAGCCATCAATTTCAACGCAGGCGAATCCATTACGGTACGCAAACGCGTTCTTCACCTTGATCTCTTTGAGATTATCCTCAAAACCGAGCACTACAGATTTCTCCCTGTCACCACAAAGAAATCTCTCGCAGCCCAAGTACCTTATCTTCGGGGCGGTGTATATCTCTTTGAAATCCGCATCAACGATAAACTGATCAACTCCCCTTTCGCCTATATAGTATTTGTCGCTTCTCAGGTTGATGCTGTCTACACCAGTATCGCGAGTGAACGCGATTGCCAAGAAGTCGTAGTGCTGACTTACTTTGCCTGTAACAAAGTTCTTTGCGAATCTACCTTTTCCATCCTTTTCGATCACTGTTTCGCCAAATCCATACGCATCTATTGCGTTGTCTGTCGAGTAAATCACCTCCTTTTTTGCCGTTATGATACCATACTTAATCACACCAGCATATCCAATTATCATGCCATACTTATCGTTTCTCACCGGCCTTCCCAATTTGCCCTCAAAGGCCTCTAATATAAGCCCATCTTTGCCGTATAGGTCGGAAACCGTTACCCCATTTACCTTGTTTTCGCATCTAATGTAGTCCCCAATCAAACTGCATGAAGAGTAATGCCTTTTCGAAAAAACCTCGTTGCTTGAGGTGAGAATAGACCATCCGACCTCATCCTCCTTCACCAGAATAAGATCAGACAACTCGCCCCTCAGAAAGACAATATCCTTGTACTTCTTATAAGAAACAGGCTCACATTTCTTATCGAGAAGTATCCAGTTTCCACCATCACTCTTAGCGTATCTAACAATGCTATCATGAATCTCAGCAGATAATAAAAATGCATACAAAAAAACGGTTGTGAGTAATGCCACTATAAATATGGAGCAGTTTATGTGTTTTACATTCATTTACTGCTCCTTCCAATCTAGGCTTTCGAGCGTGTCGATATCGTTCTGGGCTGGATTGAACCCAAATACTGACATGTCTCCGACTTCATTGTCGCTGCACCAATCGGAATCATATTTGTCTGTAATCTCCTTTATTTGTTCACGCGTAAAATTCATCCCCATATCACCGTTCAGGTAGTCCCAGTGTTCGTCTTTAACTTTTACAGGCTCATCAAATGTTTTTATCCAGTCGTAGTCTGCGAAATATGTCTTTCTTGAACCTTTACTTATTACAACCTTGCGCCACTTTGTTGTAATTAGTGCGCCAACAGCATTAATATTCATCATAATATTTTCAACTAAGTGTGAGGTCGTTACAGCAATTCCTGCTATTGGTGATGGTATAGTTTTAGGAATAATACCCCTTTGTCGCGCTACCCCCTGTAGTGCTTTTTGAATCAGATTCCATGTTTGATCGTCCATTTGCATGTTTGAATAATCGAACAAAACACTTCCACTCTGAGATACTGGCATGTATAAGACTTCATCGTAGCAATCATCAATTGGTGTGTATAGTTCATAATTAGGTTTATCATTCGGGCCAAATACAGTAATATTATAAATATATTGCCAGAACCAGCCCTTCCGTCTCGTATCTCTATATGATAAAAGATGCGATTCTAAATTTAATACAATTGGCGTAAGTTTTGCGGCATAAATAGCATGCGAGACGGATGCTACATCTGTCGTGTTATAATGCACTCCCCCGCTTCTATACTCATTCCCCTTCCAATCGAAGTTGTCGTTCCATGCACCAAGCACTCCGATCAGCGAGCTGCCCACAATCGCTTGGCTCGCCGTAACAACGCCGACGGCATCGCACTCAAGCATCTGCCAAGTGCCCGCATTGCCCATTGTCTGCACAGCCATCGAGTCCCAGCCGTCGTAATGAACCGTGTAGGGGCCAACACCGGTCTTGCGGGCGGTTGTCTCCTCGTACTCGGTCAGCGACATGCCAGACGCGAAGTCGTTAAAAAATGCCTGCTCCCAGATCCAACTCAAATCGTTATCCCAACTCGATGTGTCAAGAATATCGGCGCGTGCATCGCCGACACTTCTCATATCCATCTTGTGGTAGTAGAACTTTCTGCCATTGATGTCAGCACAGGTGTTGAAGCCGAACGCAGACTTTGTCACAAGGGTTTTTGATGTTGTCTTTATGCTGACCGGCGCAACGGTGCGAGGTGAAAAAGCAGCCTTGCCAGATAAAAGCGAAGATTTCGCCATCTGCTCTTCATCTTCTGTCTCCCACGCCTTCACAATCTTCACATTGCCGATATCGTAGCCGTAATACACTTCCTTGTTGCCGTTAGTAT
>CAZNBY010000031.1:0-39217 GCA_964571525.1 uncultured Planctomycetota bacterium | reverse complement strand
AGCGCGGTTTGCACGATGGCAACCATATTGTCGTCAAGGATGGACGGTATGGACGAAATGGACGGAATGGACGATGACCTTGTGCTGTCTTCGGTTTCCGGGGTTTCTCGGTTTTCCTTCGTGTTCCTACTTCGCTTTCGCGCTGTGCGCTTAGCTTCGGAGGATTGAAACTTCGTGAGATATATTCCCGTCTTAACTCCCACGGGCGAGACGCACATCGGTAAGTTGATAGGTGAAAGGTGAAAGGTGATAGGTGAAAGGTGAAAGGTGATAGGTGATAGGTGAAAGGTGAAAGGTGAAAAAGACTGCGGGGCTTCTTCAACTTCGCTGCGATTGAAGAAGCCCCTTATGTCTGATGCTAAGTAGTGATTGTTATGGGAACAATCCCCGTCCTTGGTGGATCTTGTAAAGTCTGTTGACAGCAACCATTGCCGCCGCGCTTCTGTGATCGCAGTTGCGCTCTGCGGCCATGTCGCGAACCTTCTCATAAGCTGCGATCAGGTAGCGTTCGAGCAGATCGTCAACCTCTGCCTCATCCCAGTTCTCGCTGCGCTTGTTCTGCAGCCATTCGAAGTAGCTCGCAACCGCTCCGCCTGCATTGCAGAGAATGCCGGGAAGGAGCTTTATGCCCTTCTGCTTCAGTATTTCCTCCCCTGCGGCATCTGTAGGATTTGTCGCACCTTCCGCAACAAGCTTCACATTGAGCAACGGCGCAGTTGCAGCCGTTATCTGGTTTTGAAGCGCGGACGGTAGGAAGAAGTCTGCGTTAAGGCTCATGAAGGACTTGTGGTCAATTGCCTTCGCCTTGGGATAGCCTGATATCTTGCGATGCTGACGAGCGTATTCGATCAGATCGGCAGGGTCAATACCCTTGGGGTTTGTGATGGGGCCGGATGCATCTTCGACTGCGATAAGCACCGCGCCAAGCTGGTGCAGCGCCAAAGCAGCGGAGGTTCCGACCTTGCCGAATCCCTGCAAGAAGTAGGTTGAGCCTGATAGTGAGACACCGTTTTCTTTCGCCCACTTGCTGAGAATTAGTGCAAGTCCCTTTCCTGATGCAGCGGCATGCCCTTGAATACCGTTAAGGCGAACCGGTTTGCCGCATGCCATATGCATATTCTCATTTCGCTTTGCAGGTGGAAGGGTTGATACGAATGTATCTAAGGCCCACGCCATAATCTGTGAGTTTGTTCCGATATCGGGCAGCAAAATGTCGTATTCGGCGCCGATATTCGATCCGAGTGCGAAGATAAACCTTCTGGTGATGTGTTCGATCTCGCGGATTGAGTACTTCGAGGCGTTAATCTGAACTCCACCCATCGAACCGCCAAAAGGAATATCAACAAGGGCGTTCTGCAAGGTTGCCCACAAGGCAAGACCTTTGACATCTTCGATATCAAGGCTCGGATGGTAGCGAAGACCGCCGAGATATGGGCCTAAGAGGTTGTTGTGCTGAACGCGATATCCTGAGAAGACCTCGATATGGTCGTTCTCAAGCCGCACCGGGAAGTTGATTGTCAACTCGCTGATCGGTGTGGTCAGCATTTGAATGAATTCAGGACGGCAGTCGAGCGCTTTGCCCGCGTTTTTCACGCGTTCGAGCATAAGTGCGTTCAAACCGCTTGGAGCTTTCATTTTTCCCGCCTTCCTAAGAGTGTTGTTTTCAACTGAAGTACCGACTACGGGAAAATGCCCCGTTCCTTATAGACGACCTCGATCGCCGAAAGAGCGACGATGTAGGCTGCAGTGCGCCAGTCGGTGTTGTACTTCATCGCGGTCTCGCGAACACGGATGTGGGCAGGAACTATCTTCTTGTGTAACTTTGTATCAACCTCTTCGAGTGTCCAGCGCTCGCTGCGTTTGTTTTGGAGCCATTCGAAATAGCTGACGATAACGCCACCGGCGTTGCAGAGGACATCAGGGATGCAATCAATGCCACGCTCTTGCAGGACGGCATCACCAGCAGGTGAGGTTGGGCCGTTTGCGCCTTCAGCGACAACGCGAACCTTGAGAAGCGGAGCTGTCTCATCTGTAATCTGATTTTCCAATGCTGCGGGCACAAAAATATCTGCCTTTGTGCTGTAGAACTCCTCGCGGCTGATGACCGAGACGCCTGGGAATCCCTTTACTCCGCCGTTCTTCTTCACATAGGCCGCAAGCTCGTCAGCATCAATGCCCTTAGGTGAAGCGATGATGCCTGTTACATCCTCGACAGCAACAAGGATTGAACCGTGCTGCTTTAGAAGCTTGGCAGTCCACGAACCGACATTGCCGAAGCCCTGCACGATGTATTTCGCGCCCTTGAGGTCGAAATTGCGGAACTTAGCCCACTCTTCGATGTTATAAACAACGCCCTGCCCTGTGGCTTTCTCTCTGCCAAGGCTTCCACCGAGTTCGATTGGCTTGCCGGTGATAACATGGGTAGAACGGGCACGATCGTTGGTGGGCATGGTTGAAAGGAAGGTGTCGAGAATCCACGCCATGATCTGAGCATTGGTGTTGACATCGGGAGCAGGAATGTCGTATTCGGGGCCGATGTTGCTGCCAAGTGCGAAGGTGAAGCGGCGTGTGATGCGCTCTAACTCGCTCTTCGAATACTTGAAGGGGTCAATCTGAACGCCACCCTTTCCGCCACCGTACGGTATGTTGACGATTGCAGACTTCCAGGACATCCAGGTTGCAAGAGCGCGGACTTCGTCAATGTCCACATCAGGATGAAAACGCAAACCGCCCTTGTATGGTCCGAGCGCGTTGTTGTGCTGAACGCGATAGCCCGTGAACATCTCGATTCGGCCGTCGTCAAGCTTTACCGGGAAGTGAACGACTAACTCGTTCTGCGTGTGTGCAAGGATGTTTCGGATGTCGGGATCCAAACCCATCATGTCAGCAGCCTTATTGAACTGCTTCTGCACAGTTTCGTAAACATTGACCTTTTTAGAATGTTTATCTGACACAAAGCCTCCTATGGATACCCCGACCGCTTGTACTTCGCGGTCGGGGGTTAATCTCGCTGTAAGGCCGTCTAATTCTCTTGAAGTTATTCGTACTCTTCGCAATGCCAGATGATCGTGTTGCCAGCGGCAAATGCGCAGTTTGTACGCTTTTCGCAGTTGACGCAGAGGCCGGTGTATTGAGGCTCAGCGGCTTTGACCTGCTCGGGCTGCTCTTCGACAACCTCAACGGTCCTCATGCGGCTCTCAAGCTCTGCTGACATTGCGGGGGCATGGCCGTCAAACTCTTCGCAGTGTACAACCGGCTCGGCGGCATCGCGGGGGAAGCAGCAGGTTGCGGAGTGTACACAAGTTACACAAAGACCCTGGGCGACCTCTTTCTTAGCTTTCTTTCTTGAGACCATTTCTGGCAGAATTGTAACGGATCCCATAAACTCTCCTTTCGGGTTGATGATTTTCACTTAACATACAGCATAGGGCGTGCCAATCTGGTATATACTGGGGCGTATTCTTATATGTTGTTCGTAACTCATTACAGTTGTGATACTTACGATGATAATAGGATGCATGCATTGCAGTTTAAGCAATGCATTTTTGAGGAATTTGGGGTTGACTGATAAAAATCAGGTGGGGAGAAACTCCCCACTGGCACAAGTCTCCCCAAGGAAAAGGCTCTAATTGCGTTGTGGGACGACGAGCGGTGAACAGGTGTTACAGGAGATGACTATGCGCGAGGTTCGTTGCTGGATTGCGCAGAGGCTTTGCGCCTGACAATCCAAGAGGCAGGAAGGAAAAGCGCGAGAGGAAGTAGCGCACAGATGACTATCGCCGAAGCGCCAAGATACGAACCAAGACCTGCATAGACAAAAGATAGCGGCACACTACCACAGATAAGGGCGAGCAGAAAAACACTGAAAGGCATGCGCACAAGCCCCGCCATACAAGCAAGAGCCTCAGGGAATACCGGCAACCAGCGAGAGACAGCGACGGCGATTCCGCTATGAACAAGACCTTGTTTGTTGCCGTTGAACGAAGAGACTCGCTCCATCTCCACTTCACCTGATATTTTAAGCGCAACTGGCCTGCCCAAAAGCCTGCAAAGCCAATATGCGACTATACCGGCGGTTACTGAGCCAAGCGATCCAATCAAACCACCAATTAAGGAACCATATATAACGCCAAGCGCTCCCATGACAGCGGTTGCGGGCACAGGCAAGATTAAGTCAAACACCAACAGCCCCAAACCGGCCAACCATGCCCAGTCACCATAGGACTTCAGCGTCTCGACGCCGTTTTCACCAAACAGCGAATCAAACCAATCGCCCCAGATTATAAAGGGAACCGTAACAATGCAGCATATTAGGATGAAAAGGCCTATAAGTCTCATATAAGTATTGTAGTCATCGCTTGCCGACGCTCTTCGATTCTTAAGTCAGCAATGGCATTATTGAGCCGGTGCGACACCTCGAAACATGAAGTATGCCGCGCCAACAAGGCAAAGGCAAGCCCACAGGAAATCGAGCTTGACCGGTTGTTTCATGTAGAATGTGACAAAACCCGCAAAAACCACCATAGTTATAATCTCTTGTATGACCTTGAGCTGGCCAAGCGTGAAGTACTGGTAACCGATGCGGTTGGCAGGCACTTGAAGGCAGTACTCCAAAAGCGCTACGCTCCAACTGAATATTATGACAAAAACCAAGGGTCTTGTGCGGAGGTCCTTTAGATGACCATACCACGCATAGGTCATGAACAGGTTAGAACCGATCAGAAGAAGGATCGTGCTTAGTCTGCCCATATATCTCCTTTGGTGATAAACACCAGATGGTTCGCGGTATTTTCGTCGCCTTTAGAGCATTTTCACTTTAGCGCCAATCGGGGGCAATATATAAATGAAAGGGCGACCGAAGAGTTTGCTCCGATCGCCCTTGCTGTTTTAGATGGCAATTTTGTTATTCGTCCGAATCCCTTGTAACGCGCTCACCTTCGTTGGCCTTCTTACCCTTCTTTCGCTTTTCGACGGCAAGCTTTAAAAGGAACTCTATCTGGCCGTTGACGCTTCTGAAATCGGCGTTCGCCCAAGCCTCTATCTCGCGATAGAGGTCGTCGGAGATACGCAGCATGAAGTTCTTTCGTTCAGCCACGGCTCACCGTATTAAGTGTAAAGCGTACCGGCGTTGATTACTGGCGCCGTTGCGTGCTCTGAACACAATACGACAAGAAGGTTGCTGACCATTGCTGCCTTGCGCTCGTCATCAAGTTCAAGAATTTTCTCATCGCGAAGTTTGCGCAAAGCCATCTCGACCATACCGACCGCGCCGTCCACAATCTGCTTGCGTGCCGCGATAATCGCTGCCGCCTGCTGCCTTTGGAGCATCGCCGCCGCAATTTCGGGTGAATAGGCAAGATGGTTGAGCCTTGCGTCAATAACCTCTACACCCGCATCAACCAACTGCTCTTCGAGCCTTTCCTTCAGCCTTTCACCGACCTCTTGCGCGTTGCCACGCAGCGACGGCTGGTCGTCATCTGGTGAATCATACGGATAGTGGGCTGCAAGCTGGCGGAGTGCGGATTCGCTCTGCACCTGCACAAACTGATTGTAATCGTCAACATCAAACAGAGCCTCGGCAGTGTTGCGCACGCGCCAAACCACAACAGCGGATATCTCTATCGGGTTGCCATTACTGTCGTTGACTTTCAGCTTGCCACCATCGTAGTTGCGAATGCGCAAGCTAATCTTGTGCTTCATTGTAAAGGGATTAACCCAATAGAATCCATTGCGATTAACCGAGCCGATGTAACGCCCGAAAAGGACAAGTACGCGGCTTGTATTAGGATTAACAATGAAGTACCCCGGCAATTGAAGCACAAAGCAACCCATTGTAAGGATTGCTCCGATTATGCACGGCACACCGATGAGGTATTCGCGCGCTTCGAGCCTAAAACCAGCAAATATGAACAACCCAATAGCGACGATTATGGTGATAATCGTCAGAACAACCATTGAGCCGCCTGATTTTGGCTCGTAGAAAAACTCCTCGGTCTTACGCTTTGAACCACGGATAACAGCTTGTGTATTTTGTGTCATGGTTTCCCCTTTCTGCTATCAATATGATATCACTTTGCTATCATTATGTCAACAAAAAAACGCGCTTCAAGGAAACGAAGCGCGTTTAATCAAGTTGTATGTGTGGATCAACTCATGTAGAACGCAAGCGCGTCATCCCACCTTCCCTGAGTTTTCAACAGCAACTCAATCAACTCGCGAAGCGCACCCATCCCACCATTTGCGCTGAGAACTATTTGCGACATCTGTTTTACCTCGGGGGCAGCGTTTGCAACTGAAGCGGCAAGCGAGCAAACTCGCATAGCAGAAATATCAGGCAGATCGTCACCCAGATATAGCGTTTCATCAAGATTGACGCCAAGTCTGCTGCAAATAGAGCGCAGATCGGCATCTTTGTCGGACGAAGAGAATACAACATCTGCGCACTTCATCTCTCTTGCGCGACGCTTTACGGTCTCGCTTTCCGCCCTGCCGGTCAACAGAGCAAACTTGTTGCCGAGTTTTACCCACACATTCGCAGCAAGTCCGTCGTGGGCGCTGTAGCACTTTGCTTCGTTACCGTCGGCATTTATAAATATGCGGCCATCTGTTAAAGTGCCGTCAACATCTGAGACTATAAGGCGAATTTTGATAATCTTTTGTCTTAGATCGGGGTTCATATTGTTCTCCGGTTGCATTATTGTACCTGCTTAGCTGCAACTGCAATCGAGTAAAATGCATCGGTGTTTATTGAACCGCGCCGAGTAATAAAAAAAGGCCGCGCGGACGCGGCCTTTTGTAGCCAACAAGATTCAAATGCGTTCATAAGGCTCTGGGAGCGCTCATGATGATGGCGTCTTTCGAGCAAGCAAAGACTTGTCGGAGGTTGAAAACACCCAAACCGCAAAGCGGAAAAGTCAACTGTCGAAAAACAAGCGACTTGGGATTGCCATAAAACTCATGGAGAGTTTTTGGCATTCAACCTGATTGTGTACGGATGCTGATCGCTGCTAATTCGAAATTAGTAGGAACGCCTTGGGCGACGATCGGTGCGCTCTTCGCGCGGGCGGGCTTCGTTGACCTTAATGTCACGGCCGCCGAACTGCTTACCGTTCAACTCTTCGATAGCCTTCTTGGCGCCTTCATCATCCATCTCGACGAAGCCGAAGCCCTTTGCGCGACCAGTGTCACGGTCGTTGATCAGATTGACTGAATGGACTTCGCCGTACTGACCGAAAAGTTCCTGAAGTTCAGATTCGGAGACCCTGTAAGGCAGATTGCCAACATACAACTTCTTCACGGATACCAACTCCTCAGGGATAGGAATCCCTGTAAACGGCACTCTGTAAACTATTAGTGTGAAGAGTGCCTACACCTAAAAACCTTAAGCATCGAATCTGCAGCGAGACGATTGCCCAAGATAGAGAACTTTCGTATTATAGCCGTTTTGCACAAAAACACGAAAAAAATCTTTTCTCACCAAGTTTACCGAACCTAAGCACAAGTTTCTGCAAAGCAGGACAGCGACCTTATCTATGTATTACCAGTTACTGCTTTTTCTGAGATATTGCTTCTGCTTGTTTTACATGCTTGATGAACTCAGCGCGATGACCGAATATATCGGCACCCTTAGCTGAGCTTGCAAGCTTGTAAACGCTCGCAAAATCGGCAATACCAACATACTTTGATTTTCGCAGTATCTGCGCATAAGCGGCAACTGCTGATGCAAACCTGAAGTCGGCAGATGTCTGCAACAGGTCATATTCGTAATGCTCAACAAACTCCTCGATCAGTTTGCTTTCGGTTTCTCCGGGCATCTTATAGCGCAGACGCACCACACAGAACGAGTTCGCCTTATTATCAGGATATGCAAGAATGTTTGTATTGACGATTGCTTTCTCTTGAGGTTCGTTGAGGTATAACTCGTATAGAGCGGTTACACACCGCCCTGAACCGAACTCACCCGCGTCAACTTTGTCGTTTGCAAAGTCATCCTTCGACAGCAGGCGATTCTCATAACCGATAAGGCGATATAGCGCAACGGTCTTTGGGTTAAATTCAACTTGAACCTTGACATCATCAGCCGAGACATATAAGGTCGAACGAAACTCAGTAAACAGCACCTTGTTCGACTCAGCGCGTGAGTCAATAAATGAGTAATGCCCGTTGCCTTTGTCGGCGATCCGCTCAAGAAGCGTGTCGCGCACATTGCTAATACCGAAACCAAGAATGGAAAGATAAATCCTCTCAGTTCTCTTTTGTATCACATAGTTCTCAAACTCCTCGACAGTCGTCATTCCGACATTGAAGTCACCATCCGTCGCGAATATAATGCGGTTGACGCCATTTTCAATTCGATTCGCGCTTGCAACCTCGTATGCTTTTTTCAGCCCCATCTCACCGCAAGTGCCTCCTTGTGCTCTTAGTGCTTTGATCGCTTTTATCCCCTTTTCGATATCTTTGCCGACTGTCCATGTGCCATGATAGGTTACAGAGCATTCAAAGGTTACAAGAGAGACTTTGTCACCTTCGCGCAGATTAGCTAAAAAGGCAATAAACGACTCCTTTGCTAAGTCCAATCTGGCTGGAATAGACATTGACCCAGAAACATCTGCGAGCAAAGTTATGCTCATCGGCGGAAGGTGTTCGATATCGGCAGATGAGGTGGCCAGACCAATACGAAGTAGCTTTGAAGCCGGATTCCAAGGACATTCTGCCATCTCGGTGCAAACTGAGAACATGCTTCCTTCGATGGGACGCGGATAACTATAGTCGAAGTAATTAACATACTCCTCGATGCGCACGGTGGCTGGATTGGGAAGTAGACCTTTGGTAAGGCAACTCCTCATGATGGCGTATGATGCTGTGTCAACATCAATCGAGAATGTTGATAAAGGTTCTTCTGACGACGGTATGAAATCGTTTTCGATCCAAACCGGTGCATCAGGATCTATACCGACACTCTCATCTGTACCGGTTGTTTGAGGTGGCGTTGTTGCTGGAAGTTGGCTTGCATCAGAATAACCCGTTGACGCAACACGAGCTGGAATGTATATTGAGGGTGCACTGCCAGAACCACCAGTCGGAAATGTGCATGATGCAAGATAAAAGGTCGAAAGTACAACGAGAATACAGACGAAGAGCCTTGCGAAAGACGATGTAGCATTACGATGGGAACTCATACCAGCCTCCGGTCATTGAGGGTCCAACTATCGCTTCTGAATTATACCATTAAATACGCCTGTTACAATGCAGCATATCTTTCTGCATAATGCGAAAACGATAGAAATTCAGAATAGTAACATAAAAAAGCGTGCAAAAGTGTAGCACAGTGGTATACTTTGCAGTAATATCTGGAGGTGAAGTGTGACAAAGCCTAAATGTTGCGACATTGACATGTACCGCAGGCTCGGGCAAGAACGAATCGAGTTTGCGCTGAAGTGCAAGACCCGCGAGGACTGGGAGCAATGGAAGGAAAACCAGCATGCATATCCATTCGTTTCGGGAGATTGCTGGACATTCGCACCGGTATATGCAGTTGAAGATTACGCCGCAGAATGCGGATTTTTCATTGACGGTCTTGGTTTCGATGTGAATGCCTTTTGGGACGACTATGCAATGTTCACCAACCCTGACCGGTCGTTCTTTTTCAGCGTAATGCCCGCGTCAGAAAAGATGAAGGCGACATCACCTGAATCGTTCACGCTTGAGCTTATGATTAAAGATATCCATAAGACCGTCAGGATGCTGATGGAACGCGGCATCAACTTTGAAAAACCGCCTTCGCGGACAGCCCCGAACTCTGCTCTGTTTAACGCTGTGCTCCTTACACCAAGCGGCATTAAGTTGAGCTTATGGGGCATCGAAACCGAACATAGTGAGGAAGAACACGGCGGATGCTGCATTCAATGCTGATCTGCCATCATATTAAGTTTGCATCCATTGACAGGCGAGCGCTATTTCTGTGCCGACCCGTCTAACAGGTGGGCGAATGCCCGTGGAGGAAATGACATGAAGAAACTGCTTTTACTTTTTGTGCTATTGACGATCTGCCTTCCAGCTTATGCTGCAAACCCGACATATCTCGGCGAAGCACCGCCGTCGTTTGTTATCGGCAGATTTGTCAACGCAATACCTGTCTTTTCAAACCTTGAAGAGATGAAGGGCGAGGTTGTGTTTGTTGAATTCTGGCGCACATCGTGCCCACCTTGTCGAGCCGCAATGCAGCATCTCGAAAAGGTGTTCAACACATACAAACGCCCTGACTTTCACATTGTCGCTTCTACACAGGATAACTTTGATCTTGTCAAGCGCTTTCTGTACCACCATCCTCAGGGTGCGCCAGTAACTTACCCGTTTGCAGTTGAAACCAAAGCAAATTGGGGAGTGACAGGTGTTCCAATGGGCTATATCGTCGGTCGTGATGGAAAGGTCGTTTGGGCGGGAAATCCCAATTCGCCCTTTGAAAAGCAACTTGATGAAGCTCTTGCGGCCCCCGCTCCTGATATGCCTGCGGTACCCAAGAAGTTCGCTAAGACCCTTGACATGGTCGCAGCCGAGACTTACGCATCCGCATTGAAGGATGCGATAAAGGCCGCTGAGAACCCCGAAACCGCACCTTTCGGTGAATACATCACGAATATTGTCAAGAAGTATCATGACAGGTACATCATGAAGGTAAACGCATTTGTTGAGGAGGGCGATATATATAAGGCTCAAACTCTGCTTGAGGATGCTGTGAAAAAGTTCGCTGGAACACCTTACGAAACAGCAATAAAAGACCGCATCAAGCAGATGAAAGAGGATAAGGACAGCAAGGAATCATACAAGTTGTATAAGGAGCTTTTCGAAATTGGTGAGGCTTCACGCACCGGCAAGAAGACGAGCATTGACGAGGCAATTATCAAGCTGACCAAGTTCATCGAAAAGAACGGCAATCACAAGGTTGTTGATGCTGCCAATGTGCTGCTTGGTATTCTGAAGAACCCGTGGAACGAACAAGAAGCAAACCGGTAAACAAGCAGTTATTACACGCATAAAAAAGGGGAGCACGCACGCTCCCCTTTTTGTTTCTCTAAAGCTGTTTTAGCGGAAGCTTGCAGCACATTCGATCACGATACGAGTAAAATCGGTCAGTTCATCTATCCCAAGGTATTCGTTGGCAAGATGAGCGACATTATCATCACCCGGACCGAAAGCCACTGCAGGAATGCCCTTAAGGATAAACGCTTTGCAGTCAGTCGCGCCACCGCTTCCTATAAACTTACCTTCTGTGCCTTTTACGCTTTTAATTGCGTTCATCAGTGTTGAGAGATAAGGATTATCGGTTGAAAGCTCTGTGGGGGGCAGAAATGCCTTCAACTCAACGCTGTATGTAACATCGGGATTTCTATCGGCATCGAGTTTTGCAAGGTCGAGAAGGAACAACCTCAACTCCTCCGGATTCATACCGGGAAGAATTCGCGTATCAAGAACGGCTGTGCAATCAGCAGGCACAACATTGGGTGCAATGCCTCCACCGATTTTGCCGATATTGCGCGTGGGTGGGCTTAGAATTGGATGCTTTTCGTATTTGAATTCGGCAGAGCGCACGCGGGAGATCCAATCGCACATTGCGTACACTGCGTTTCTTCCCTCATGGGGAACAGCGGCATGTGCCTGCTTGCCCATCGTCTTAAGCTCGTATTGTGCGACACCCTTTTCTGCGACATCAACCTCAAGACAATGACCAGCGATATCGCCTATTACCACAAAGTTCGGCGCAACAATCCCTTTATCAACAAGATATTTAAGCCCTTCTGCTGAACCGCGTTCCTCATCGGCAGCAGCAACCACAACCAAGTTGCAGTTAAGCTGGTCGGGATGTTGAGCAAAGTGCTTTAACATCATCAACAGACCAGCAAGGGGGCCTTTATCATCTGATACGCCCCTGCCCCACATCTTGCCGTCTTTGACAACCATTTCGAATGGATTAGTGTTCCACCCATCACCGACCGGTACAACATCCATGTGAGCCGCCATCAACAAGGTCTTTTCGCCATTGCCAAGCGAGGCGACAATATTATCACGCTGTCTTGTCTTTGAATATACCGCGTAAGGAATGTTGTATTTGTCGCAAAAGGCTGCGACTACTGCAGCGGACTTATACTCGTTACCGGGAGGATTGACGGTGTCGCACGCGACGAGCTTAGACACCAACTCGACCATCTCCGCAATGTCTAATGAGATCTGCTTTGTCATTGCTATTGCTCCGTTCCGTGTGTTAGAAATATATCACCCGCCGATGCGGGATAACCTCGCACAAACTCTGCAGATGACATAGTCTTTCTGCCGTTTGGGCGGATTTCGTCAAGCCTTAGCACGCCAAGCCCTGCCTGAACAATCATACCATCCCGAGGGCTTGCTGATATTACAATTCCCGGCATCTTTCCCCAGTCGGGCATCTCTATTGGGGTAACATTTAAAAACCGCACGCGGATCACCTTATCACCATTGCCCCTGACGGGATCGTAATTCGAGTGCAGAAAGGCATAAGTGCCCGGTTCTGCCCCAAATCCACGCACCATGCGCTCAATCTTCCAAGCCGGCAGTCTGAAGTCAACCAGCCCATGATCAGACTCCAACTTAGGTGCGACAGAGGCTTTTTCATGAATCTGGTCAACAAGGCAGTAATCTCCGCATAACTGCTCAAGAGCTTTGACAACAAGATTAAGGCTCGGTTCGTAAAGCTTATCGAATAGCGTCCTTGTTGTGTCAGAGGGCAAAATATCAACCTCTTCGCAACAAAGTATTGGTCCTGCGTCAAGTTCGCGCACAATCCTGAATATTGTCACGCCTGTCTTCTTAAGACCCTTTGCGATTGACCACTGCACCGGTGCAGCACCCCTAAGTTCAGGCAGCAAGGATAAATGAATATTGAAGAAACCAAGGGGAAGCGACTTAAGTAGCTTAGACGATAAAATCTGCCCAAAAGCGACAACTATTGCCAAGTTCGCGCCACTTGATGATACAAGCGAGATGAAATCAGGTGTGTTGACGGTTTCTGGTTGCAGCACGGGGATGTCAAAACGCAGAGCCGCATCCTTAACAGGAGGCGATGTCATTTTCAGTCCACGCCCGGCTGGTTTATCAGGTTGCGTCACCACAAATATTGGATGGTAACCTTTTTTGGTTACAAGGTCAGTTAGAATCTCTGCGGCAAATCTGCTCGAACCGAAGAATAGAAACTGGGGAGCGGCGAAATCACACCTTCTTTCGCTTTTCCCATACCCGTTCAAGCTCTTTCAAAATGGGCTTGTATCGGATTTTTTGGGCAGGAGAGAAAAGATCAATGAACAATCTTCCGTCAAGATGGTCAAACTCATGTTGAATAACGCGGGCAAGCACACCGCCAGCCTCGATTTTATATGGAGCACCATGTATATCGAGAGCTTCGACAACCACATTTTCCGGACGCTTTAAGGTGGCAAAAAGGCCGGGGAAGGAAAGACAGCCTTCCGTCATAAGAATGGTACCCGATGACGAGGCGATGCGTGGGTTTATTAGAGCGGTGGGGGGAATCCCCTCGTCCTCATAAGACATCACGAAAAGACGAAGAGAAATGCCGACCTGCGGTGCGGCGAGACCGACACCGTTTTCAAGCTTCATGTATTGAAGCATGCCTTCGGCAAGCTGACGGACATCGTCATCAATGACAGCAATAGGCTCTGCCTTAATGCGAAGTCGGGGATCGGGGTAGAAGACGAGTTTTAAGTCGCTTTTCATTCGTGTTTCTCTGCGCATATTGTACTGCAGTTTCGGCAGTTACAACGCAGTTTTGAGTTGACAAGGGCATCCCTTTTCCTACAATTCACATTTTCCGTGTTCAAGCGCGGAGCAGTATCAATGGACATCGAAAACCTATATCTCAAAGCTACTCAAGCTACGGATTCGGGCAATCACGACTACGCGATTGAGATTCTTCAGCAGATTCTCATGTTTCGCCCGGACCACCCAAAGGCGCGTCGCAAACTGCACTCCGCCGCGTCAAAGCGTGCGCAGATGCTGCGCTTTACAAAAACCACCGCTATGACAAGAGGTGGCATCTCGTTACTTCTGGCGCACATTCACAAAATGACCAAAAAGTACGAAAAGGCAGTTGCGGCCATTGAGAAGTACCTGCTTTACGATCCTTCGAATTTGAAGGCGATACTGATGCTCGCTGATTGCTGTACAATGGCCAATTACTCTGAATCCGCTATTGATACATACGAGTACGTGCTTGAGATTGACCCGAAGAACCCTCATGCTCTTAAGGCTCTGGGCAATATATACACAGAGATGAAAGAGATCAAGAAGGCTCTTCAATGTTTCGAGACTCTTGTAAAGGTCGCCCCGCAAGATGCTGAAGCATCAAAGAAGCTGCGTGACTTGAGCGCTCTTGATATTATGGATAAGCAATACACCACCGCTGACTACCGCGCGTCCATGAAGAGTGAGCGTGAGGCAGAAGCGTTGGCTACATCAGAAAAAATACTGCGCAGTGCGGATGATGTTGATAAGGCTCTTCAGTATGCTATCGAAGAGCTTGAGCGCAATCCCGAAGAGGTCCGCACGATGTTGAAGGTCTCTGACCTTTATCGCCGTAAAGGCATGTATAAGGAAGCGCGCGAGATACTTAATAAAGCGATAACACTGAACCCAGCAGACCCGACTATCCGCATGAAGAAGGGCGATCTTGAAATCCATAAGATGGAAAACGATATTCGTGCGATAGAGAAGTCTATAAAAGACGGAACAGCATCCCCAGATGCGCAATCACGGATCGAGAAACTAAAATCTGAAAAGACTCAGTTCATGCTCGTTGAGTATCAGAAGCGGGTTGAAGAGCATCCGACCGATCTCAACTTCCGTTTCATCTTGGGCGGTCTGTTCTTCGAAAGCGGTGATTACGACCGCTCGATATCCGAGTTCCAGCAGTCGCGCCGTGATCCTCAATACCGTGCGCAGTCCTTAACGATGCTTGGTCGCGCCTTCTTGAAGCAAGGCATCAACGACCTTGCGTTAAAGCAGTTCCAAGAGGGATTAAAAGGCATTGAAGTTATGGATGACCGCCGTAAAGAACTGCTTTACTATCTTGGCGAAACACATATTGCTATGGGCAACCAGCAAGAAGCCCTAACAGCATATTCCGAAATATTCGAAGTTGACATCCGGTTCAAGGATGTCGCAGACAAGATCAAAGAGCTTCGTGCAGCCCTTAAGAAATAGGCTGCATACAAGCGGGAGGAACAATGCCCCATTCTAAGTCAGCAGAAAAGCGTATGATTCAGAGCCGTAAAAGGCGCGTTCTCAATAAATCGCAAAGAAGCGCGATGAAGACGCAGATCAAGAAATTTCTCGATGCTCTGAAGACCCCTGATGCCAAGCTCGGTGAAATGTTGTCGCAAACCTATAAGAAGGTTGACCAAGTCGCCGCGAAGGGTGTTATCCACAAGAACACCGCCGATCGCATCAAGAGCCGCCTAACGCTCCGCATGAACAAAGCAGTCGCCCAGAAGGGTTGATCCACAGCTTTATACAACACCCGTGGGTGGGTCCTTAACAAGACCCACCCGCGTTTTTGTTTGTGTGCAGCTTAATTCGTACTGCTTATTTCAACAGCATTTGATTTGCTGATTGATTACACAGTAAAGTAGCGTTCGGTCCGAAGACAGAATCTGACAAGCATTAACATTACCGGCACTTCTATTAGAACTCCGACAACCGTCGCAAGTGCAGCTCCCGATGACAGCCCGAAAAGCATAACTGCTGTGGCAATTGCGACCTCAAAGTGATTTGATGCACCAATCATCGCCGCTGGAGCCGCATCAGAATAAGCAAGCTTTAACTGCCTTGCGAGCCAATATCCAAGACCGAAAATAAAGACAGTCTGTATGAACAAGGGAATCGCGATCCAAAGTATCGTAAGTGGGTTGTTGAGAATGACTTCGCCCTTGAAACTGAACAGAAGCAATAGTGTGACAAGCAGAGCAAGGATTGTAACGGGCGTTAGAAACGGCAGAAATTTAGCATGAAACCACTCTTCGCCCTTCGCAGCGATAATCGCCCGTCTCGATATATATCCAGCGATAAGCGGCAATGCAACATAGACCCCAATTGAAAGCAATAGAGCCTGCCAAGGAACGGGCAAGCGCCCTACCCCGAGCAAAAAACCACCGAGCACACCATACAGCAACAGCATGGTAAGCGAGTTTATTGCGACCATTACAAGTGTCAGACCATCGTTACCACGAGCAAGATACCCCCAAACAAGCACCATCGCAGTACAAGGTGCAATGCCAAGCAAGATACAACCGGCAAGATAGCTTCTCCACAACGGTATCTCAAGCATCTTTACACCGTCCTGCAATAAAACTGTTCCGGCACCATGAATTGCACCAATTTCAAGATCAAGACCAAAGGGCATTTTGACCAAATCTGTCGCCTCTGTGCCGATTAGCGAACGAAATATCACGCCGAGAAATAAGACCGCGATTCCGTACATCGTGAAGGGTTTTATGCACCAGTTTATGAACAGAGTCAAAAGGACCGGCTTTCCACTCTTGCCTGCTTTGACGACTCGTGTGAAATCAATCTTAACCATTATTGGATACATCATGAAAAAGAGGCAAATTGCGATCGGAATTGATACAACAGGCGCACCGTTAACATATAGCGCCATGCCGTCAAGCGCAACTGCAAATTTCGGCGCAATCTTTCCAAGAGCGATGCCACCAATTATGCACAGTGCGACCCAGACCGTCAGATACCTTTCGAACACACTAAGGCCTTTTGCGGATTCAATAGTACATTTCCCGTTGGGCATAGTTACCTCCTAACCAGAGACTCTTTGCCAATCACACAGAGCAAACCGATGAGCTTCTACTCTTCAGCTTTCTTGCTCTTTCCCTTATTTCGGTAGCCACTTCATCTTGCTTAAGCGACTTGCCTAACCAATCCAAGGCAGAGCAAACAAGATCTGACTTGGATGAATCATCAAGACGAACATAGGTCCAGCGCCCTTTCCTTCTTGAAAGAACAAGAGCCGCATTTCGAAGTATCTCAATGTGTTTCGTCGTAGTTGAAGGAGCAAGACCGAGAAGCTCGACAATTTCACACATGCACAGTTCGCCCTCAGTAAGCGCGGCAAGTGCCTTGACGCGATTCTCATCAGATAATGCTCTTCCGATAGCGAGAATTGAACGCATATTAGCCTCCCAAGCGCTGCGTTAAGCAGCGGTTATTTCGTCGTTTCGCCAATTAACGAATTATATCACGCTTTTCTGTATGCATGCCCAAAAAATTGCACCGAAGTGAAGGGAAGGAATCTTTGCTTACCCGTTAACTTCGGCGAAGACAGATGATGGAAAGACGATGGGACAATACATGCACAATGTGCTTTACATTCTCTGTTCAGCGTATATAATGTATGCGGTCTGCATCATTGGCAGACCTTTTCGTTGTTTGGAGGTAAGATGAAGCTCGAAGCCATGCCGACCAAATTCGCTCCCGCAGAAAGAGCGCCGATCGGAGAAGTCAACGCGCAGCGTGATGTTATTACTGCTGTTCCAATTATCAAGCAAATTCTGGATGCTATGCCTTCCATGGTGTTGGTTCTGAACAAACATCGTCAGATATTGCATGCAAATAAGGCTCTGTTGAATTTTCTGCATACAGACGAAGTTGACTGCTTGATTGGCAGTCGTCCGGGTGAAGCACTGAAGTGTAAGTATGCGCATGAAGCACCCGGCGGATGTGGCACATGCGCACAATGCTCGTCATGCGGAGCAGCACATGCGATTCTAACTGCATTGCAGGGAAGTTTTCAGATGATGGAATGTAAGATTATACGCGACAAAAGTGGAGACCAAGACGCTCTTGATCTTCGAATCATCGCGAATCCTGCAAAAATCGTCGGTATGGATATTATTATACTGTCAATACAGGATATCGGTGACGAGAAGCGGCGTAACCTGCTCGAGCGGATATTCTTCCACGATGTGCTGAATAGCGCAGGAGCGCTTGCGGGGCTGCTTGATTCCCTCAGTGATGCACCAGTTGAAGAAATTCGGGATTATTGGGATACGATTCTTGCACTGTCGAACAGCATCGTTGATGAGATCAAAGCCCAACGAGAGCTTATTGCCGCAGAAAATGGCGAGTTAATGCTCTCAATACAAAAGATTGATGCACAAAGTCTTGTTCAGCGAGTTGCATCGCACTATGCGTCGGTCAGTGAATCAAAGAGAAAGAAACTGCAAATCAGCGCGAAGAATTCGCTCGTATTCGAAAGCGACTTCGTGATACTATCGCGCATAATTGGGAACATGCTGAAGAACGCGCTTGAAGCTGACGCGGGAGACAATATCATAACCCTCGGTTATGAGTCTTCGGGCGGCGATGTTGTGTTTCATGTGACAAACAGAAGCCACATGTCACAAGATGTGCAGTGCCGCGTCTTCCAGCGTTCGTTTTCGACAAAGGGCAAAAACCGCGGATTGGGCACTTACAGCATCAAGCTGCTTTGCGAAAGATACTTAGGTGGACGGGTCTGGTTCAAGTCAAACGAGCAAGAAGGAACGACCTTCTTCGCCGCGGTTCCAATTAAAGGTACACTGCCTGAGCAGAGCAACAGGCAGCACAAGATCATAGATAGCAAGCTGGGGGATATTCTGTAACTATTGGGGATCCATTTAATCCGCAGTAGGCTTAGAGACCTCTGGTCTATTCTCGGCAAGCCAGTTACGGGCAAATCCGATCTCAGATACAAGCCTGCGGAAAAGGGGGCGGATTTCCTCCATACTGACCTTCTCCTTGCTCATATCACATATTCGCTCAGCTAACTCCCTAATCTGTGAAAGCCCGTAAGTACCAGAAGTACCCTTAATGGTGTGCATATCCGCGAACAAGTTATCATACTTGCCGGCCTGTATGTACTCCTCAAGCGCACCTACTGACTCGCTGATAAACTCGACATATTCCTCAAGCATCGCGAAAAGCTCAGGATCTTTAATGTAATTCTCGTAGTGGTCATCAACAAGTGAATCGCGATTTGCGAAATAACTCTCCTCGTCCTCTAAAGATGCAAAGACCTTCCAAAAGCTGACATCAACAGGCTTTTCAGCGACAAAGTCGAACAACTGAGGTTGCTTTATATCACACTTTGACAGGCCTGTGATGAGAATCAGAAGCAGGCTGTTGTTATATCTGTCGCGCAGCGCTTGAGCAAGCTGAGTGCCTGTCATAACGGGCATTTGATCGTCGGTAACAACAACATCGAATACGCTGCCTTCGATTTTTGCCAATGCGTCGGAAGCCGAGGTTGCGATATCGAACGAAACCCCCAAACGGGACAGCATCACACGGTAGTATGCTAAAGCGGATTCGTCGTCATCAACGACAAGAAGCCGAGGGCGATCAACCTCGAGTTTGTCAATAATCTCGATCAGGTGCCTATAAGGTTCGGGTTCCTTGATAGCTTCTGAAGAGACTGTAACGGGGATGGAAATCACAAAGGTCGTTCCTTCGCCGGGAGACGAGGACATGCGAAGTGAACCACCCAAAAGCTCGATGAGCTTTTTAGTTATCGTCAGACCAAGACCAGTGCCCGCAGTCGCAGATAATGATGAATCAACAGTTCTGTAAAACTTTTCGAACAACTTTTGCTGCTGAGTAGGATGCAAGCCAATGCCGGTATCGCGCACCTTGTAAACAAGTTCGGGAGCGGAGTATGATATGCTCATTTCGATCTTCCCGACATCCACATACTTGATGGCATTGGTGATGATGTTGATAAGAATTTCAGTTATGCGCGACGGGTCGCCGAGCACCTTCTCAGGAAGGTCAGATGAATACTCTACAACGAACTCAAGCCCCTTCTCTGTGGCTTTCTTAGAGAAGATTCTGAGAAGGTCATAGCCAAGTTCACGAGGCGAAAACTGAATACGGTTCGGTGTTATCTGCTTTGCATCAAGCCTTGTGAACTCAAGTATGTCGCTAATCAATGAGTTGAGAAGTTTAAGCCTTCGTACCGATTCGCTACGAGAACCTCCAAGCTCAGAAGCAGACTCCTCAGATACGAGCATCTCGTTAAGAAAGATGTTAAATGCGTTTCTAATCTCATGGCTTATATAGCCTATTATGCTCGTTCGTGCCTCAAGCTGCTTCTTCGCGTCTTCGAGCTGTTCGTTCAGTGCCATCATCTCTTTTTCGTACTTCGTTATATCAACAAGCACGATAAAGGTAACCGGTACGCCATCGAGAGTGGAGTTGTTGAGATGGACGGCGAACTCGCGCCTTCTTTCGCCAGAAAAAAGCGAAAGGCGATAGTACTTCAAGTTCTGTTTTGCCCTTAAAGCCGAGATTACTTGTGACAGCGCTGCGGAATCAACGAACGAAAACAGGTCAATTACAGTTATGCCCTCAAGAATATCCTCCGTGTACTTATCGAACCCAAAGCAATCAAGGAAGGACTTGTTGGCAGCCTTAAAGAACCAGTTATCGTCAACTGCGGCAATGGGTGAATCGAACCCGTTAAAAACGCTTTTCAGATTGCGGAAGGCTGACCGCTTTCGAGCTTCGGCCTTCATATCTGGCGGAAGTTCAGATGTGAAGAACACACCAAAGTCAAGGACCTGTATGTTGGCAAAGACCCGTTTGTGCGCCTTGCCCGTTGGCACCTGGATCTCAATGGATTTGCCTGCTGGTTCTGTTATCGCTTGTTTTATGCGCTCAGTTAACTCGATGGGCAAGGAGGCACGATCTGGTGAAGTCAATCCGAAGAGGCTCCAAAACGACTCGGACGCAGAAAGAAGCTCGCCCTTTCGATCGAAAAGAGCCTCGGGAAACTTGCTATTGCATACAAGCGATGTAGCAACAGCTATTTCGCGTTTAGATTTGCGCGGAAAGAATAGATTCCACACGAGATAAGCCCTACCAATACTGCGATTCCAAAGCAGAAGGCGAAAACAAAGAACGACGAGCGCCTGATATTGTAGTTGATGCCATAAACGCTCATAAATGGCACTATTGCATCCTTGACAAAGACGACTTCATTCAACAGCCCTGCCCTTGCGGATGCTACTGCACCGATGGGGGCGACAGTGAATTCCGATTGGCTGAAACCGATTGGCAATGCATTGGCAACCACATCAGAACCGTCAATATATGCAAATTTGCACGCTTGCGCAGAGTTTTTTACCGCATTGCCAAGGTAGTTTTGGTAAATTGAGGTCATTGACTGCCGGTAGGAAGAGCCAATATAAGACGGGATATCCCCCGCCTTTATAAAGACTGCAATTGTGTGTTGGTTATCATTGACAGATGAGAAACAGATGAAAAAACCGCCCATAGGTAACCAAAGCTGACCAAACTGACTTGTCTTAAGCCTGTTTGATAGCGCAGGCGGGACCAAGGCAAGGTCGTCGCTCATATGCGCGTATAGCGGGCGCCCTGTAGAGTCGAAGACTATCAGATTCTCAACTTCCGCCAAGATCGGTGTTAAGACGCCATCAAGATCCTTGCTACTTGCAGTTGGGCTGTTTGAAGACAACTCATCAAGATGGGGGCGGAGAGTCTCAAGAGACTTATTCGCGGCTGCGGTCAACTTTGACAAGGTATCATTAAGTTCATCATCAATGTATGAAGAAAGAAGGTTCTGGAGTGTGGATGTGTGATTGCTGAAATCGCGCAGTCTCTCAGCCTCGGCATTGCGACCACGCTCGATCAAGTAAAATGATGCCGCGGCACACAGTGTCAGGGTTAGCAACCAGATAAACAGCAGCAGCCTTTTCTTTTCCACAGACTCAGTATATCAGCGTATGCGAAATATTCAACGCAATGGGCTATCGTCTTACAGCTTGAGGCGATTTGTGGGGACACAGAACTGTGAAATGGAAGCAACGAGTGCGCTTGACTTTTCGATTAGCGACAAAAGTGTAGAATTTCACAGATATGAAAAGAACCTTGACTTTTGCATTTACATTCGTGCTTATACTAACATGTGCGCGTGCCGCCTATTCAGAGGTAAGCCTTGATCTGCCCACTGGCGGGTACTTTCGAAGCGGTCAGATTATGCCCGCTGTTCTTGTTGTCGAGACGCTTGGAAACTCGGTGAATTACTCGCTCACAGTATCGCCTTCCCGGCCTTCAGGAGATTATAGAACCCATAATATAATAGTCGAGAACATTGAGGTTGCACCGCGCACGGTGTATAGAATGCCGTTCGGTTTTATGATTGACGCCCGCCGTCCTGGCGCAGAAATCACTGTATATGACGAGTTCACGCGGACAAGGGAACAGGTCTATGCTGAGGACCTATCCCCCCGTTTGCGCTATCTAAATGATTCCGACCGCCTTTTTGTTGTGTTAGGCGACGCTAAAAGCTCCACAGCAGTATCTGAAAGACTGTCGCTTCCCGAGCATACAGTTCGCGCTGCGCTGGTTCGACCATCAAGCTGCATTCTGGACAGACGCATATTTCTTGATGGCATTGATTGCCTTGTGATTACATCTGCTGATGCAGAGCCACTCGAAAAAGGTAAACTTCGCAATCTTTTGTACTTCGCCGAAATGGGCGGAGTGGTTGTTATTGCTGACAAAACCCGATGTAATGAGATTCTCTCGTTTGCTTTTCCCACCGCTTCAGGCTGGGACGGCACAGGTGATATCCCCGATACGCTGAAGCCTCTTGCCCATGTTCCCAAGCATTGCGCGATACTTGGCTATGGTCTTGGAAAATTAGTTGTAATGAGCGTTGACCCCGCAGATAAGCAATCTTGGGATAGTGCTTGGCAGTCGGTCGTAAAGGAAGTTGAGTTTATAGTCTCCCCGACAAGCATGTTTGCTCCAGCACCTGATGTCCGATTCATCGAGCCTAATATAACCCCAATGTTCAAAGACATGGAAATTGCACCTGCATACCGCCGACTCCTGCTTTCGGCGATTGTCGGCATTTTCTTGAGCTTTATTGTCATAGTCAGCGTCTTGTCAGCGTTCAAGGTCGGCAAAAATCCGTTTATAGTCTTTCTGGCTATCGGAATAACCGCAATCGTCGTTGCCACGCTGATCAACAGCTATGTTCCCAAACCCGGCGTCATAGTGAGGCATCGCACGGTGGTGGAGACAAATGGTAATGGCAAGGGAAGGATGACAGTGTTCACATCTTTTGCCGCATCTTCTGAACAGAAGGTGACATTTTCAGAGCCGTTGCATGGGCTTACAAAGATACTGTACGGGCAGTCAGACATGTTGCCTCCAACAGTACCACGCACCCGTTACCCAAACACCAACTGGGTGCTTCGCGGAATACCGGTGACACCCCGTCGGCAGACGATATTGATGACGAGCTTCCCGCTTAGCTCTATTCCACCTGGCGCATTGCAGTTCGCGGGTGCGGGAATTGTGATGGCGAGCGCAGAGATAACCTCGCGCGAAGGGACTGTTTATCGCAGAAAGCACATGGCATTTGATGACAGCAGTGTAGAGCTTGGTCTCGATTCCTTCGAACGCTCAAAGCTTGCTCATCTTACACCACCGATTGACGGTGTCGGCAATGACGAGTGGAGTCTGCTTCGGCTCGCTGCATTGGGAAGGATTTCAAAAGGTCAGCACGCGAATGTGTACTGGCCTATTCCCGAACCAGCATCTATGACGGGAAGGCTCGAAATCCGAACTATTGAGTTCGATGTTGTGGAGGAGCAAGGCGCAGTTATTGTGTTTGCGCCGGTTTCTGAGAAAGAATAGAAGAAAGGGTCTGAATTATGCCCATTAGAGTCTATATTGCGTTTTTCTGTATTCTTATCGCACTGACAGCTTGCGGATGCGACGACGAGAACTCGCCGATGAAGCGTAAACCATTAACCGAAGAGCAGAACACACCTGAATGGCGATATAGCTTCAACTACTCAATGTTCAACCACGAATATAGGGTGCTATCGGATTCACTTGAAACATCTCGCGTGCGAGCCTTATCGTCGTGGTCAAGGCTTCGGGAATATCTTGTAAGCATGAAGGAAAACCTACCTGCTGACAAGTCTTTCGATTTCCTCGATATTGTCAATTCGTTCGACTCTATTATGAGCACTTACATCAACGACCGAAAGCCAGGCTCGTTGGTGGCAATGAGATTGAGCACACCATATAAGCAAATCGAAAGGGACTATAAACCCTCGAAAATCTACCCGAAGAAAGAGAATTGATCGGCAACTATTCCTTTTTTGACTTTCCGCTGTCGCTTGCTACAAAGGCATAGCAAGCGAATACGCCATATATCGCACCGCCAATGTGAGCCCACCACGCCACGCCACCCTCCATATCAGACGGGGTAGCGCGCAGCAGGAATATCTGCATCGCAAACCACAGGCACACATATATGACCGCTGGAAGAGGGAACAAAAACAGCGGTGGGAAATATACGATTATAAGAGCAAGAGGAAACAGCATCATATATGCACCAAGCACGGCGGCTATTGCGCCTGAAGCACCAATCGTCGGAATTGTTGATGTTGGGTCTGACCAGACATGAACTACTGCTGCAAAAGCGCCTGCGCTCAAGTAGAACAGCAGAAACCAAAACGACCCCATCTTACCTTCCACATTGTCGCCAAAGAGCTTAAGGAACCACATATTGCCAAGCAAGTGAAGAAAGCCACCATGCAGAAATTGGGTGGTAACAAGGCTGAAAGGTGTCGAATCATGGAAGGTGAACTTGATCTTGCTCCCACTCTGATAGATATCGGCAGGCACAATGCCCCAGTTGGCGAACAGGTCCATCAGTCGAGCATCGCTAAGCGTGGCTGTATATATGTAGACAATGACATTCACCGCAATAAGAAGGTGAGTTACTGTCGCCTGCCGTTTGCTTGGGTTCGCATCGTATATCGGTATCACGCTCTTATTATAGCAGTCCCGCTGAACCAGTCCAAGTCGAAAACTCAACTGCCGTGTTGTGCTGACTGACTTCGCGATAATCGAAACAAAAAACGATGAATACTGTACTAATATCGCGGTTCTACCCAAACAGTTTGCTTTGCTTCCATCGAGAGGTTAAAATATAGGGTTGTGAGTGCGTTTTTGTGACCATTTCCTCTCCAAACACTATTCAGGTCTGGATGGTGGTTGTTTTCACACTTTGCTGGAGACAAGAATGAAATACCGCTTCGCATTGATGTTGCTTGTTGTTGCGCTGATGCTGCCATGCGGCGGATGCAAAAAACCGAACCCAGAAGAGGCTGACACTACATCTCAGGTAATGTCGCGCGGGAAGTACGCAAAGGCATACGGCCTGTTTGCCGATGCTTCGTTTTCTGAGAGTGGTTCGTTGATGTTCGAAGCGATGAAAGTGTTGAAAGAGTCCCTTGTGTTCGACCCGGGTTACTCGCGCGCAAATGCTTGCATGGCCTATTGCATTTTGGAGCTTTGTCGTAGCTCGAACATCGTTGACGAACAAGTGATGGACATTTCTATATCGCTCGAATCAGCCTATGAGTACGCATTAAGGGCAACATCCAATAACCCTACATCGGCTGAGGCTCATTCAATACTTGCGATGGTAAAGATGCGCATGGGCGACCTTGAGGGTGCAAAGAAGTCACTGAAAATCGCAGCAGACTGGGATAAGACCAACCGCGAGTATCTGATTGCGCGCGGTGATTTTTATGTGATGTCTAATGTCTCAGCCGACGATATGGCTCGTTCTTATGCAAAGGCCGTGGAGAACTATTATAAGGCTATCGAAATGGAATCAACATTCGGTGTGCCTTATGTGCGCATTCTCGAAATCTACGAGACCGTTGACGATGCAGCGGGTATCGAATCAATAATAACTGAGATCACTCAGCACGGCATGAAGATATCGGATACTCGTCGTCTGAGGCTTAGAAGCAAAGGCCTGATTAAGTAGAAAACGATGCACGAACCGCGCAAGAAACCAAGCTGCCCGATTTGCGGCGGCACAAACACAGACGCTGAAGGGGCGCCTTTGCCACTATTCCCGTTTTGCAGTGACAGATGCAAGATGATTGATCTTGGCAAGTGGCTTTCGGGTGAATATTTCGAAAGACTTACAGAGAAACAGAACACGAACGAGCCGGAGGAGTGAATAGTGGAAGGCGCAAAGCCATTATTAGGCAAGCAATTAGAAGCATACAATGCTTGCTTTGAGGCTTGGTTTCGCGCAAGAACGGGTGGCGTCGCGAACTCAGTTTATAAGGATGTGCACAGCCCGTTCGCCACATTCAGGTACTTCTGCCATGCCGCATTTACGATATTGAATGAGCGAAGGCAGATCGTATCACGCAAACTTCGACAAAGGCCTGAATATCCGCCTGAAAGTACCATACAGTCAGACAGCCCCCTTATTGCGAAGCTACCCCCTCCCGAAGCATTGACAAACAAAATAGAAGAGTTGTTTGTTGATGGTTCGTTGACAAAAGAAGTCTGCGGGGCATGCAATGGAGAAGGTTCGAAGGAATGCGAGGCATGCGGTGGAATTGGCAGAATCCCCTGCCCCGACTGCTCAGGCAGCGGGCTCTGCACGCACTGCGGCGGGGCAAAGACGCTCCCGTGCAAGCTTTGCAAGGGAGAACCAACTTCGCAGTGCGAATACTGCAATGGGCGGGGCTGGGTAAAAGACGGTTTCGAGACGCGCAAATGCAGCAGATGCTTGAACGGGCATAAGATATGTGAGGAGTGTGGAGGCAGGGGAAGGCTCGAATGCCCAATATGCTTTGGCAAGGGAATCTGCACCACTTGCAAGGGAGCGGGTTCGAATCCATGCATGACCTGCGGTTCGCGAAAAGTCATATTGTGCAAATCATGCGGTGGCGAGGGCGAATGGTACCGTTTTGATGTTCTTGAACGCTCAATAAGGACATCGGAGAGCGAGTTTTCGGACAATCTCTCCCAGTTACCTGTTGAGGTAATCTCGCGTATCACCGAGGAAATGAAGTCGAGCACACCGGTATATGAACGACTGATTAATGCCGGATGCGAGCCTGATTTCACTGGTCTGGAAGACCTTGTCGTCGAATTTGCCAAACCCGCGTGGGCATACTTTCAATCAACATATAAGCCATCCCAAGGCGATGTTTTCATAAGGTTTTCCGTTGTCGCTATAAAGGTGGCCGAGTTCGAGTTCGTGTTAAAAGGCAAGAAGTTCACAGGCTACTTTGTTGGACAAACCAAAGAGCTTTTTTGCGAGCAAGACCCAGTTAGGCACTTTTACAGTGACATCATTGAGGAAGCCCAAGAAATGCTATCTGAAGGCGATGCAGCGGGAGCGGTGGCAACTCTGCTGCCCACGATCGAAGACGCTGCATCGGACGCAGACGCGCATCCGAAATACCGCAACCTTGTGAATGAGGCAATAGAGTTCTCGCGGTCTCGTATGGAGCGATCGGGGGTAAACCTTATTCTGATTATCGCGCTGTTGGCTCCAACATGGTTCTCTGTCATGGGGCATATAATGGGTGGAGTCGCAGCATTGTTCGCACTAATCTCGGCACCAATAGTAAGCAGACTGCTTGGCCCACGCGTGTGCTTCTGCAATGGTAAAAGGCTGGGGATGCTAATCGGTGGCACTGCGGCAGCGGCAGCAAGCCTGATTTCGTGGATAGTACCATGGGGCGCTGCAATACTGCCAATAGGGATACTTGCCGTGGGAGCAGTTACTGTTATCTCATATTTCCTTATTACACGCGCATCGAGCAAACTTAAGCAAATAGACGAGAATCTTCTGACACTCTGCTTGCGTGAGGATTAGCCTGATACCTTGTTTCCGCCCGTATAAACGATAAGGGCGGTTCCGACATAGTGACCTATGTCAGATCCGCCCCTCGTAACACTCTGAGCTATCTAATTCTAACATTAGAATCATTATGGGTCAAGCTTTTTTCTCAAATAAATCCCTTGTTCAACAACAAGCTACTTTGAGCCAGCCGTCCGCGTGTTGAAACCATATTTGACGGCAGATGCGAACGCGCCGAACAGTGTTTTGCGGTGCTCAGGATTCGGATGCCTTTCAGGATGCCATTGCACAAAGATACCGAAACCCTTGCGTTTGCGCTCAACGCATTCAATGGTTCCATCCGGCGCAACAGCACTTACCATAAGAGCTTCAGGAAGATTGGATGGATCAATTGCCTGATGGTGGGATGAATTGACCTCAAGCTCGTCCGCTTGAAAGATAGAGCGGATACGCCCGGGGGATACAGTTATCTTGTGCATAGAGTCTTGCATTGGGGATAT
Source organism: uncultured Planctomycetota bacterium (assembly GCA_964571525.1). Taxonomy (GTDB): domain Bacteria; phylum Planctomycetota; class B143-G9; order B143-G9; family B143-G9; genus CAZNBY01. The sequence continues at coordinate 10,954 of CAZNBY010000031.1, read as the reverse complement.
CGCGTGGTGAAAAGATGAGTCTCCGTCGAGATGCGGAATAAGCGAACCCTTATTGACCAACGCAGCAAGTTGCGCGCCTCCGCATATACCTAAAATCGGTTTGCTTGAAAGCCATGCGATCTGAAAGAAATCGCTGTCGCTTTGGGCGCGTTGCTCTGACATTGGCTGTTCGTGTGGAGACGAAGGATATCCGAACATTGATGAAGGATAGTCTGCACCACCAATAAAGATGAAACCATCCACATCCTCGGCAATGCCAGCCAATATGGCCTTGCGCGCTGCAATGGGCAGAACTGGTACAACATAAACGCCAAAAGCAGCAATTTCGTCAACATAAGCTGAAGGGCAGTAATAGATCTGGCGACCCGTTTTCGGATCGGTTTTCACATCGAAGTTAACTGCGACGGTCGGTGCTGGTATCATTTTTCCCTCTCTTTGCTATCTCTTAACGCCGCGAAAAACTCACCTAAAAGGGCAGCGCATTCATCCTGCATAACAGGCGCGATAATCTCGACTGGTTTTCCAAAACGCTTATCGGTGGGAAGGCTCATGTTAGATTCACAAGCCCCCATCTGTTTTTCGTAAGCTCCGAAGATAATCCTCTGTATCCTCGATTGCTGTATTGCTGAAGCGCACATAGGGCAAGGTTCGAGCGTGACATAAATGTCGCAACCTTCAAGCCTCCAGTCGCTTAAGTGCTCGCAGGCAGCGGTTATCGCAATCATCTCGGCGTGCGCCGTCGCGTCTTTGAGCAACTCGCGAGAATTATGCCCCCGCCCGATAACTGCGCCGTCTTTTACAACCACTGCTCCAACGGGCACATCGTCGTGTGCAATGGCCTTGCGCGCCTCACGCAGAGCCTCACCCATCCATCGTCTATGCTCAGAAGCGAGCTTCATCACGCTGTTGTCACTCACACTGCCGCCTCATACCGATAATAATGTCGTGTGCCAAGTGTAATTTTCCCGCTGAAACAGCTCTTGTCAAATCAATTAGCCCATTTCGCATTTCGGCGTCAAACGCCACCGGTGGTACAAGCTTGCTTTTTGCATTATCAAGGCCCAGACGGCGATTTATTGCTACGATAAGAGCGTCAATGTTATCGCGCGTCGTGGCAGAGACAATCACATCAAATTCCGCGCCTTTCGGAACAGATGCAATATCCGATTTATTTCCCACGAAAATTGTGTTCACATGCGTTACTACATTAGAAGGAACCGGAAGGGTCATATCAACAATGCAAAGCACAAGGTCTGCATTGTTGACCGCGCTTAATGCGTTATCATCGAGAATCTGAGCAAGCTCCCCCTGCCCTCCATGCCCAGGGGCATCAAGCAGAATAAGGGGGAAACCGTTGATTTCAATGCCTTCCTCGATAATATCGTGAGTTGTTCCCGGTTCGTCTGTGGCAATCACACGGTTGAAACCCAATAGCGCGTTGAAAAGCGTGCTTTTGCCCGCATTCGGCGCACCGAACAAGGCAACTCGCCTTGGTCGAATCAGAAGATCTGAGTACGATGCGCTTTGGCAAAGCACATCAAGGCGGGCATGGAGTTCTGCAATACAACTGCTTGTTATCAAGCGTTCGATTTCATCAAACTCCTTATGCCAGCATTGCGTGGTGGAAGAGCTTAGGATGCCTGCTGCATACGAAGTGCCTGCAATTGAAATAAGAGCCGCATCGCGATACATAGCTGGAATGCATTTCGCTTCGGAGAAGCCGTCAAGAGCAAACAGATCCTCGATTGCCCTCATCACAGCGAGTGATGCGTGAACGCAAAGCTCGAAATGGTTGTTGCCAATGGTTGAGATGACACATTCGTCAACTAACTCGTCGTCGCGCATTAGTCTGCCGACCGACACAAGACCCTTACGGGGATACTCACCACGAGGAAGGAAGCGACGCTTAACAAATTCCTCAGCGTCTTCCCCCCAAAAAGCGACAACGGCGATACCGCCGAAACCGGATGGTGTAAGTCTTATAAACGAGTTTTTTGTCATGAAAGGCCGGCTAAGACCTCAGTAGCAAGCTGTTCGAGGCCAACAAGTACAAGGTGAGGGCGAAGCGAATGGTCGAAGTTCAAAAACGGTTGCAACCATTCTGCCCATCCACCAGTCAGATAGATGTGCGGTTTGTCAAGCTCTGCTCTGTACTGGCGAACCAAAAAGCGAACACCACCAGCAAGTCCATGTGCAATACCGTTTGCTATTGCTGATTCGGTGCTTGCGCCAAGTGGTGGTCCGGCAGGTGGAAGGCAATTGTCTTTTGGCAAAGGTAGCAGCGAAGTGCCAGAATGCAACGCGCGCCATTGAAGTGTCGGGCCGGGGAGGATGTTCCCGCCGACGAACTGGCCGTCGCGCACAATACTGAAGACCAACGCTGTACCGCACGAGATTATTATGTTGTCGCCAGGCGTTATTCGGTTTGCAGCAAACGCGGCAACAAGCCTGTCATGCCCAACCTCTTCAGGAAAATCCGTCTTGTTGGGGATGGGAATTTCAAAGTCGTAGCTCGCCATGAACAAGTTGCGCTTGGTGATGTACTTTTCGACCAATTGGCGGTTGGCCTGCGGCACAACGCTGCAAACAAAGGTGTTTTCAGCATCAGGAAGCACTGAGTTCCATATCCAGTTTTCGAGCTGGATCACATTCAGTGTCTCCTCGAATTTTCCGGCATAGGCGTATTTGACGGTCGAGTTGCCAATGTCAACAAGAAGCAGTCTTTTCATGAGGCATAGTATACTTGTTTTGGCGTTGGTGTTTAGACGCTTTTTCAGGAAATATCGTATACTAAAGCATATCGGTTGTTGACACAAACGCTCGTATGCTTTCAACAAAACCAGCCAGTGCGCTGAGCAACAGCGTGACTGCAGGAGGAAACATGTCAATTTTCTTCAACCTTCAGCGTGATTCCGGCGGTAAAAAGAAGGTCGTTGATTTTCTGTCGCGCGAATACGGCGGCGTTGACATAGACCTATTGGACTTCATACCGGATGGCGCTATTCTGCTCGGGCTTCCTTCTATGAGCCGCAAAGAGGTCGTTCGCATTTTGTCAGAGCGAATCGCGCGCTATGAGAAGAAAGCCTGTCTCGATGCCATTTCAGATGCTGTTCTTGACCGTGAAGAGCTTGGCAGCACAGTGGTGGAAGGTGGCATTGCATTCCCCCACGCCCGCACAGAGGATGTATCAAAACTCAACATCGGAATTGCAGTCTCTCGCGAAGGTTTTGTCTTTGACAGCGATAGGCGTGTCAATATTGTCTTTCTGTTAGTATCGAATGACGAGTACGCAAGCGTCTATCTGCTTGCCCTTGCCGCATTGGCGCGGATAGTCAGAAACTCTGACAACATCGCTAAACTTATGGCCGCTGCTCAGGAAGATGATATAAAGGCCGTTCTTGTCGGACCGAAGACATCGGTTAAGACTGATTTGAACATATCAGATGTTATGAAAACCCCGCGAATACTGCTTGACCCCGAGATGCCACTTGCAAAGGTCGGCTACCTGCTCGAAGAAAACGAGCTTGATTGCGCCTTTGTTGTTGACGACCAGCGAGTGCTGCTTGGCGAGATAAACGACCTTGACCTGTTGCGCGTGATGGCCGCTGATTTCTTTACGGGCGACCACCAAGGGCTTCTGCTGGCAAAAGATGCCATGCAGCGCAAGATACCCAAGCTTTCAGAAGAAGACAAGATTGCTGATGCTGCAATGCGTATGGTCGAGCTGCGCCGCAACCGCCTGCCTGTGGTGGATTGCAGCGAACGCATAGTAGGCGAAGTAATCTGGACAGACCTTATCGGAAAGATGATGGAAAAATGACAAACAAAGATATGCATGGCACCACCATTGTCGCCGTAAGAACCAAGCATGGCGTAGCTGTGGGTGGCGACGGGCAGGTCTCGCTCGGAGACACGATAGTAAAGGCTGGTGCAAAGAAGATACGCAAGCTTGCTGATGGCAAGGTGCTTGTGGGCTTTGCAGGCGGCACTGCAGATGCCTTCGCGTTGATGGAGAGGTTTGAGGGCAAGCTGAAGTCAACACAAGGCTCTACCTTAAGGGCGGCAGTCGCATTGGCAAAGGAATGGCGCACAGACCGCATACTTCAGCGGTTGAACGCGTTTCTGATAATTGCCGATCCATCTACACTTGTACTACTGAGCGGTAACGGGGATGTAGTAGAGCCTGACGATGGCATTTTAGCAATAGGTTCTGGAGGCGGTTATGCGCTTGCAGCCGCCCGTGCCCTTGTGTCATCAGGCATGGAGGATCCAGAGGAGATCGTGCGCAAATCCCTGACAATCGCGTCAGAGATCTGCGTTTATACAAACAGCAGTTTTACAATTGAGGTTATTCACTAATGAAAGAGCTTACCCCTCGCGAACTTGTAGAGCATCTTGATAGATTCATTATCGGGCAAAAGGCGGCTAAGAAGGCGGTTGCTGTTGCAGTGCGCAACCGGTGGCGCCGTTTGCAGTTACCCACTAAAGCCGCGCAAGAGATTACCCCAAAGAACATAATCATGATCGGCCCGACCGGTGTTGGAAAAACAGAAATAGCGCGCAGACTCGCAACGCTTATCAACGCCCCATTTCTGAAGGTTGAAGCATCAAAGTTCACCGAAGTTGGTTATGTAGGGCGCGATGTCGAATCAATAGTCCGCGACCTTGTCAAGCTGGCGATAGGGATGGTGGAACGCGAGGAGACCGAGAAAGTCGCAGCCCGTGCAAGAGAGACAGCCCGCGAGCGGTTGCTTGATATTCTTTTACCCCCTCCAGCTGGCCTGCTTGCCGATGACGAGGAATCGCAAGAACGCCGCAGAAGGTACGAATCTACCAGAGAAAAGATTAGAAAGCAGCTCGATTCCAACCTATTGGATGACCGAGATGTAGAAATACCTGTAACCCGCGAACCAAGCGGCAAGATGGTTGATATATTCGCGTCGAGCGGCTTCGAGGAGGTATCTGGCGACCTTCAAGAGATGCTGTCGCGTATTATGCCATCCAAGACCCAATACATGCGCGTCAAGATCTCCGCCGCAAAGGACATCCTTACACAGCAAGAAGCGACGAAGCTGATAGATTCGAGCGCAGTTGTTCGCGAAGCGATAAGCAGGGTCGAGAATTCTGCGATAGTGTTTTTGGATGAAATTGACAAGATCGCGTCGCGCAGCACCGGCGCATCCGGCCCCGATGTCAGTCGCGAAGGCGTTCAGCGTGACCTTCTGCCGATAATCGAAGGCACAACAGTTAACACCCGTTGGGGAATGGTTAAAACCGACCACATTCTCTTCATTGCCGCGGGCGCTTTTCACATGAGCAAACCTTCAGAGCTTATACCCGAGCTTCAAGGGCGCTTCCCGATTCGCGTCGAGCTATCTCCTTTGACTGCAGGCGATTTCGAGTTGATTCTCACACAGCCCGAAAATGCGCTTGTCAAGCAGTACAAATCGCTTCTGGCGACCGAAGGAGTTGATATTTCCTTCGCCAAAACTGCAATAGGTGAGATAGCAAAAATTGCTGCGGATCTGAACGAAAGGCTCATTAATATCGGCGCACGGCGCCTTCACACCGTCATGGAGTCGGTGCTTGAAGAGGTCAGCTTCGATGCCCCTGAAATGCATGGAAAGACGGTCAAAATAGACATACCCTATGTTCGCCGCCGCTTGTCAGAGCTTTTGAAGGACGAGGATCTGTCTCATTACATATTGTGATTCAGTCCCACAATGCCCCTTCCCCCCCCGATGTGCGGCAGAAAAATTCTGTCGCGTTTGACATTTTTTGTGGTACAATGATATGAAGTAACGGGGCAACGATATGCAGAGATGCTTTCTTTGCGTTTCTCCCTGTTGCGACAACACATCAGACGAAATCGAGGTAATTGCAGACTTTATGATCGAGAACTCGTTCTACTCAATCATTCAGAACTCGCTGCCTAACATCAAGGGCGACACCTTGCCCGAGCAGATATTGATGCGTATTAGGCAGTTGGAGGCGGAGCGTCAATACCACCCGCTTGATGTGTCGCTTTGCTTCAAGGTCGGGCTGCTTTATCTCCAGCTTAAGGATTACAAACAAGCTCAGAAGTGCTTCGAAGATGCACTTGACAAGGATCCATCCGCAAGACGACTTACAAATATACATCTCTATATGGGTGTGACGAAACTGCTATTGGGTTGTCTGCACGAGAGCATCGAATACCTAAACACGCAGAAGAAGACCAAGGCATCTCGTTATGAAGTTTTTCTGCTAAGCGCAATAGCCTGCCACAACCTTGGCAAAACTGACGAGGCGATATCAGACATCAACGCCGCGGTCGAGCTTGAGCGAAACACCGTCAACTCTCTAACCGCTCGAGCGATGATATACGAAAAAGACAACAGGTATATTGACGCGGCAATCAGCGACTATGAAGAGGTTGCCAGACGCGAGCCTAACAATGGCTCGATTACAAACCGTCTGTTCAACCTTCGCAAATTCAAACGAGACACCGAGCGAATCGTCATTCAAAAACGCCGCGACACCTCACCCAAGATTGACTTCCTTCGCGAGTCGAGGGAGAAGTAGGGCTGTACGGATGCAATTGGCATCTACCCAATATTATAGATTCATGTCCTTCACAATCTCTATTTTCTCCTGAGCTTATCGCAGCAATTGTTCCTATCAGTCCCAGTGAACAAGCAATGCATTCTCTGACTCATGTAATCACAGAAGACGCTCATGTCATAATTTAATGCTCGCAAATTCGATTTCTTTTCTTTCAATCGCGTCACAATAGCTAACTTTACTAACAGTATTATTCCTGATGTACACATATATACTATTATGTTGAATATCCTCGGCCACGCAAGCAGCGTTCGCGATACTGTACTCCTCTCGAAATATCTTATTGCTATCAATAAACACTCTAATCATTCTCTTTTTACATACAATCCAAGCAGAGTCGTATGTTACAACAATGCGAACAACATCCTCTGAACACTCGGTTATAGTTGCCTTTGCAGCACTGCGATAGTCACATTTCAACATAATCACACTATCTTCTGTTTGAATTACATAGTTATCATCATAACCGTTCGATCGTAAATACTTATACGCTAACCCGCATATAGTATATCTATTCCCACTATTCATTTGAAGTACTGCGTCGTCGTTGTATCTTTTTACCAGCATATAACCACTCTTAGCTGCAGTAATAATAGGATACACATTTATTGTCCATGTCATACTATGGCGCTTCTTTATCGTCCTTGGTCGTTCAATTCCATCAAGCAATTCATTAATATCATATTCATAGGTCGAAATATAGATATTTCGCCTTTTCATAACGTAGACCGTGTCATTCTTTTCTGATATCGACATTTCATAAAATGACTTTGTTCTAACAAATCTAATTGATGACAATTCGCTTATTTCAATTTCACACAAAAATGTTCTATCGCAAATATAAATATTCCTTCCGCTTCGTTTTACGAGTACATTCTCTGTCCGATATAGAAGCTCCCCAATATATCCTATTATGTCAATAGTCTCTCCATTCCTAAATGCGATTATGCCCGATTTGTATATAACAATAATACTTTCATCGCTCATATGTTCAGCGTGAAACACTTCAGATTCCGGGAATGGCTTTCCCAAGACCTCTGCATAATATTCGATAACATATTGACGATTCTCTACGGCATTTACACTGACGAGTGCCTCATAACCAGTTATTATTCTCTTATCCTCGTAACACGCTTTGTATACTCCAATATTTTTGTACGACCAACAAGTTAGTGCAACATCTCGCAAGTCATGCCTACCGGCTTCAGATATAAGTCCAGGTTTTACCTTGGCTCTATAACTTCTAATATCCAATACAACATCCTTCTGTGCACTACTTCTCTGAATGTCAGAGAGCCCTCTTAGCTTGCCTATTTCATACATAAGACTATGAGTATCAGTGAATGATACGATAAAATCTGTTTGTGAGGCACGGTGAACATCTGCTACTCGCTCAATTTGATACAGAAATTTTCCTAATTCATTTAGCACCACCATTCTTGCATTATCAGTCTTATATAAAATGATAATGTTCGGGCACTTATACACTCTATCATTTTCGATTGTATTCATGGGGCAGTCAAAGATCTTAATCTCGGTGCCTTTTGATTCCTTGTAAATTGAGTTATTGCGAAGAATATATACCTCGCCGTTATAGGATACATCCACTGAGGTAGCATCATTGTATTGCGAGACGCGTTTCTGTTGAATGTTGTCATTATAATATACAATATTGTTTTGCTTTGTCACAAGATATATTGTATCTCGGAAGGCACCAAATGAATGCATATTATTATATGATAACCCCGTTTCAACTGGTTTGTTATGTTTGCCGGTTGTTCTAATTATAACATTAGACAAGTTGTCGTCTTTCTCTGTCGCCAAATATGAAAAGTCACCTTTGTTTGGCGAGAGAATTCCGCATAATATTATATCTTGCACCTTTACTGATCTGGTTTCTATAATACTTGGATTACGAAGGAATAGCTGAATATATATCAGCGCAATGCCTCCAATAATAACAATTGCAAGGCATGATAATGCCTTGTATTTAATTATTACCATCATTGCCTCCTTTCTGTGATTTGGCCGTACACATCTGCAGGTGAATAGACAACCTCTGTTGCGGCGGGATAGAAAGAAGAATTTGATGATTCAAAAGTATCCTCATGTTCTGCCTTCATCGCCTCATTATAGACGGCCGCGGAACCTGTTGCGCAGTTCACAGATTTGGCATTTGTACTTATCTCGCTTGAAAGCAATGAATATGTGACTAATCCCCAGTATGCCTTCTCTTCCATCATCGCTGCCGCACTCTTCGCGCTATTATATGCTGATTCAGATACACATCTAGCTTCCACAGTGTGCGTACCAGTTATGCCATCAAGCAGTGTTTGCTGAATCTTAATATCAGACATATTTATTTCAAGTTGCCATTTATCATAAATAGCCTTATCGAGCGTTTTAAACTGATCTGCTTGTGTAAACGATTCAATTTCTGCTGCTTTTTTATCTCCATCGTTACCTGATGGAAGCAGGTATATAAATCCACCTGTATTTACATGACCTGGATAATCACTTATTCTGGCTGCAATCCATACAAAGTACATTTTGTAAGATCCATTGGGCATTCTATTTCTATCGTGACACATCAGTAATTGATATATTTCATCAAGACCTGAGCTTACAGACAATTCGTGAAGCTGAATCCATAATTTATAATCCTTATCCAGCTTTGCTCTTCTTTTGTAGTAACTGTTAAATTTGCCAGAATTGTATAGTTTACATAAATCGTATACTAGCTCTTGATATTTCTGATATGCTTTGTCAATTATTCCTGTAATCACCATTACGCTGGTAAATATAGGAATAAATCCACATGTCATGTAACTGTGTTCATCTGGAAGTAGTTCTACTTCCCCGCTTCCATACTCATTCCCATACCAATCGAAGTAGTCGGTACGAGAGCAGAGCACGCCAATCAGCGAGCTGCCCACAATCGCTTGGTTCGCCGTAACAACGCCAATCGCGTCGCACTGGAGCATCTGCCAAGTGCCCGCGTTACCCATCGTCTGCACAGCCATAGAGCCCCAGCCGTCGTAATGCACAGTATAGGGGCCAACGCCGGTCTTGCGGGCGGTCGTCTCCTCATACTCGGTCAGCGACATGCCAGACGCGAAGTCGTTGAAGAAAGCCTGCTCCCAGATCCAGCTCGAATCGTTATCCCAGCTCGATGTATCCAGAATATCGGTGCGTGCGTCGCCGACATTGCTCATCTGCAGCTTGTGATAGTAGAACTTGCGGCCTGTGATGTCGGCGCAGGTGTTGTACGATCCGGGCGAAAGCGGATTGTTGAGCGTGCGCGTTCCGCTGACTTGAGCGACGATCCGCGGGGTGAAGGCTCCCGGGCGCGCGGCTGACATGCTGCTCATCTGCTCTTCCTCTTCTGCCTCCCACGCCTTCACTATCTTCACATTGCCGATATCATAGCCGTAATACACTTCCTTGTTGCCGTTAGTATCTTTATACCGCACCATGTTGTTCTTCCAGTCGTACTTGTAGTTCTCGATGTTAGTTCCGTCGTTCTTTATGCGCAGATTACCGTTGTTATCGTAGGTGTAATTCGTGGTTATGCCGTTGGATTGCGACTGTGTGATACGACCGAGGCCGTTGTACGAGTATGTCGTGTTTACGCCGTTTTCGGTCTTTGCCGTGCGGCTCTTCATGCCGTCATAGCCATATGACTTATTGTAGCTGTTATTGCCAGTTCGAACCTCAGTCGAAATCAGGTTCTGATTATTATATGTATAATCGGTGTAGTAGTTGCCAAAGTATCCCGATGCCGAGTCCCAGTTTATCTGTGAATTGTCGTTGTATGTGTACGCCTTGCTTCCCATCAGGGTGTTGTTCGAGTCGCGTATCTCCTGATACGATAGGCGGTTGTCCGTATCGTAAGTGTAGTTGTCCGTCAGGCCATTTGGCGATGTCTTCGTCGTCATGTTGCCAGCGGGATCGTAGCCGATGTTTGTCGTCTGGTTGTTCGTCACATCCGTCACTGTCTTCGTCTGATTCACATCGTCATAGACCGTCACCGTCTCCATGCCCGAGAAGTCCATCGTATAGGTCATTCGGTTCTTCTTGTCATACTCGAACTCGGCGTACAACATGCCTCCCGGCGGCACAGTCGGCCATGAGGGCATATACTGCCCCTCGAGAGTCTTGCGCCTTAGCGCGTCGTACGCGAACTCTTTGTTCACCTCAGGTGAGGAGTAATTAAGCATATCGCCGCGCAGCGTGTAGTTGATTGTCGTCGAGGATGCACTATTCGAATTAAGCGGCGCGGGGTGCGAGATCTGAGATGCCTTGTTCATGTTGTTGTAGGTGAACCCGACCGTGTTGCCGTTGCGGTCAA
>CAZNBY010000030.1:0-40052 GCA_964571525.1 uncultured Planctomycetota bacterium | reverse complement strand
CCGTTATCCGTAACTCGCTTAATTAGCATCTTCCTGATGCACTTCATTGGGTGGTTTGCACTGTTCTATGCCCAAATTTCGATTGAATCCCCTCGTCGCCTTCGGCGACATGGTTATGTTCTTCTTTGCGTCTTGTTGTTTTCTGGAATAAGGCTTCTGCATGGATGCACAATAGATCTGCTTTCGTCTGTGGTCTTTCTCGGTCTTCCTTCGTGTTCCTACTTCGCTTTCGCGCTACGCGCTTAGCTACGGAGGATTAAAACTTCGTGTGAGATATCCCCCCGTGACTTTGAATTATATCCCTGACGAAGAAGGGATTGAGACTGCCGCAAATATTGCGGCGATGCCAAAGATACCGAAGACTCTGAACTCCCTCCCAGGCGACCGGGTAGGGGCACAGCATGCTGTGCCCCTACAAGTGTTTAATCCACACCCACATTTGCCCTTCCTCAAATCTGTGTAATCTGCGAAATCTGTGGATAAATATTCCCTTCTTCACTCCCGCTGGCGAGACGCCCATGCCATATACACTCTTCAAATCGGCGTAATCTGCGTATAATCCCCCCGTCTTATTCCTCCAACGGAACCCATCGCTTAATCACCCACAACACCCATCACCTTGACAACCGCCCTATTGCTATACAATGGTCTATCAAAGATTGTCGAGGTAGAATGAACGAGCAGCCCAGATTGAATTTGATTCGCTTGAACGCGTTTGTGCGGTTTGAAAGAACAGGCTCGGTAACGAACTTTTGGGGAAACACACTGCGCGGGGCTTTTGGCATGACGCTGCGGAAGCTTTCTTGCACAATTGCCAATGCAAACTGCCATGACTGCATGCTCAACTCGACCTGCGCGTACGGATACCTGTTCGAGACCCCCGTTCCGGCGGGCAGCGATGTTATGCGAAAGTACCCATCCGCACCCCATCCCTTTGTGCTTGAGCCCCCGTCGAACAGTGCGCGTGTGCGAGCGGGCGACGAGTTAAGCATTTCGTTCGTCGTGATCGGCAAAGGTCTAAGGTATCTGCCATATTTCTATGTGTCATTGCGCGAGCTTGGCAAAATCGGCATCGGGGCCGAGCGTGTCCCATTTTCATTGTTGAGAATTGAGACAGAGGACGGGCAGACTGTGTTGCAGGGCTCGGACTCATTAAAACTATCAGAGCCTTACCCCATAACCTTCGATCTTCAAGCGGGTGAAAGCAGGCAATCGCGGTTCACAATTCATCTCGAAACGCCCGCGCGAATAATGGTCGAGTCTCGTATATGCGAAAATCCCACACCGAAGGACATCGTAACGCAGCTTGTGCGCCGTTTGTTTTTGCTCGGTTATTTTCACGATGGTTGGGCTGCAACTCCGTTTGGAGGTCATTTCATTGATGTTGCCGAGCAGTGCAAGGTCGTATCGGCTGATTATACAAAGACCTCGTCTGTTCGGCAGAGCGGAAGGAACAACGCGACGATGTCGTTTGATGGAGTGATAGGGTCTGCGCTGTGCGAGGGCGATCTTGGATATCTTATGCCGGTGTTTAGGGTCGGCGAGTATATTCATGTGGGCAAGAGTGCGGGCTTCGGCATGGGGAAGATGAGGGTCGAGGAGAAATAAAAGTTTACATATTAAGGATTTCATGTAATAATCAATAATCCTTCAGTTGAAATTCACCCCCTCCCCTCCGGCATTCCGCATGAGAATTCGGAAATCCGTATCCGCCTGCGACAGGGATGGTGTGTCTTTTAGTACACAGTCTGTCTGTAAACCCCAACAGATTCCGCACTTACGCGAATTCTCATCATCTTTGGCGCAAATCATACTGTCACAATACAGATTCTTTGCGTTTTGGCACGATAGTTGCAACAAAAGGCATGTTGTAATGCTTTGTCGTCAGTGTTTTCGCGATAAGACTGGCCGATGTCAAGCATAAAAACGCAACTGCCGCGATTTTTCTGCCAGTTTGCAAGAAAATTGATGACTTGTATTGACATCGTAAAATATTGCGTTATATTCGTACAACTCTGGCGGCGCGATTCGGAAACAAGGCATAGTGCGCCGAGATGAAATCATGTGCAGACTCGCCAATTGGCGATTTGACGCGCTCTGAGCTATATATACTGAGGTGAGGATGAACAACGAAAAAGGCAATCCTGAGTTCTGGGAAAAGGTGATTCTGAATTTCATGCACGACCCGCCCGACAAGGCGGCGAAGATCCCTGACCATGAAGATCGTGCGGCACAATATCTTGCCGAGATCTTCTCTGATATGGTCACTCGGGGATATTTACACGATTCCTCGCGTATCGGCGATATTCACTCTGCTTCTGCCGAGAGATTGCCGATACCCACCGGCATTAAAATCGAGCCGGTGAACGGAAAGCTACCCTTCTTTCACCCGCTCGATCCAGACGCTAAGACTTCGATTAGTGTGAACATTGACAAGGATGCGGTCTGCGAAGCGATAAGAAAGGTCTGCGGTAACATACCGGCAGGCAACTGGAGAGAGCGCTTCTTCGCATTATGGCGGCTTCTGCCCGAAAGGCTCGCCGAAAAGATACCTGACATCTACCTTTACCCCGCCGACACACGCACTCCCAACCATACTATTTGGCATCACAACGATATGGCCGCTGCCTTTGCCGCTGCCAAAAGCAACACCGATAGCGGTTCATGCTCGCTTTTGATGTTCGAGCTTGGCCCAGTGCAGTCCTTCATAGAGGCGTCAAGGCCGCTGCGCGACTTATGGTCGGGCAGCTTCATACTGTCGTGGCTTGTCTTTAAGGCTATGCTGCCGATTATTGAGGAGCTTGGGCCCACCGCGATCGTATCGCCCTGCCTGCGCGGCAATCCCCTTCTTGACCACTTGCTTGCGGATTATCGCATTGGCGTTGAAAAACCATCGCCTCGTCTGTGCGCAACGGCCGCATTCACAAATGTCTTCATCGCGCTTGTGCCCTCAGAGAAGGCCGAGGAGTTCGCTGAAAAATGTAAAAAGGCACAGGATACAGCATGGAGATCTTTGTGCAGCCATGTTTGCGATTATCTCGACAATAACCATTTCTTTGATGATACTTGTATCGTAACAGAAAACTGGGACATCCAGATTCAAAGCGTGTTCGAGGTCAACACCACCGTCATTCCTTACGACGGCAGTATGCAAGACCTTAAAAACATCCTTCAGACATTGTTCACCAAAGATCTTGGCCCTGGCAAGGTCATTGAAGACCTTAGAAAGCTCTCTGACGCACTGGATGCTCCTAAATACTTCCATGAAAACCTTGGGCGATGGGCTGCAAACTCCGAGCTGTTGGGCAAGGTGGCTTCCGCGCACAAGTGCGTGCGCCATGTGCCGAACTACACACCGCACCCCGATAAGCAAGGCAATCATGCCCACAAGTGCTATGTCTTTGGTTCTTACGAGCAGATTGGCCCCGCTGATTTTAAAACCGCAAGCGCGTTTTGGGAGGAACAGGCAGCTAATTTCGACTTCAGATTCTCATCAAATGAGCACCTCAGCGCACCTGCCCTTGTCAAGCGCTTTGCGTATGACGCATACTTTGAAAAACTCTATTTCAATCATGATGGCTATCGTCCGCCCATCGAACGAATCCCCGATACTTCCACCCTTGCGGCTTCGATTTGGCTTTGCAGTGCAAAGTTCGATCCAATTGCAGAGAAAAGCAAACTGCGTGAGTGGAACGGCCATTGGCTGCACTGGAGCGGAAATTTCGAGCAGTTTTTCAAGCGTTATACCAAAGAAAGGTACAGCAAGGGCAAGCAGCCGTCAGACTCAGACCATGATAAGGTCATGCGGATTTATGAACGAATTAAGGAGGCGAAAGTTACAGCGGAAAAAGCCGGCAAGGGCAAACCGCCGACCTATTACGGCATTATTCTGATGGATGGCGACGATATGGGCAAGTGGCTCACGGGGAAGATTGGGCCATGCATCATCGAGTCGTATCATCCTGATGCCCGCGCGCGCGTGCAAGAGGCTGCAAACAAAGATAAGGAAATTATGAATATCGCAAAGTCCTTCGCTCCGCTTTCGCCAGCTCGGCAGGCGGCTATAAGCGAGGCTTTAACAAACTTCGCCGTGCGCTCTGTTCCCCAGATAGTCGAAAAGCATTCAGGTTTTCTTGTGTACAGCGGCGGTGATGATGTGCTCGCCCTGCTTCCCGCTGAATCCGTTATAAAATGCGCGATCGAGCTGCGAAAGGCCTTTAGTGGCGACGAAAACGGCTTTTGCAACGGCAAACTGGCGATGGGGCGGCTTGGAACGCTCTCTGCCGGTGTCGCAGTTGTTCATCACAAAGAGCACCTCGCCTTCGCGCTTAAAACAGCTCGCGCAGCCGAAAAGATTGCAAAGATATCAGGCAAAAACTGCATGGCGCTCTCGGTCGTAACAGGTTCGGGTGCAAACACGGTCTCTATCAACTGGGATTTTGCAGAGATCCTCGACCTGTACACTCAGGCCTTTCTTAATGAGGCCTCCGACCGTTGGGCCTACAAGCTCGCCGATGCTGCCGATTCGCTGCTCGACACCAAGAAAGAAGATGCAGATAACAACAAAAGCGGAAATGATCGCGCTGAACGCATCAATGTCGCACGGTCGCTTGTGCTCTTCTTTGTCGAGAAGATGGATAAAGATCAGAAGGTCAAATTCGCCGAGGTGTTCAAATGCGATAAAAGCAATCTCGGCGAGCATATCGAACAGCAATTTCAAAACTTCGTCAACGCATCAGACCGTGCGATGGATATGCTCCACGGTGTGGGCAAAAAGCATCGGGATCCGTATCTGCTGCTAAAGGATTTCGTCTTTGCTGTCAAATCAGCGTCGTTCCTTGCGCGAGGGAGGGAGAGATAATGTCACAGAATATAAAAATAGGCGTACTTATCAAGCCGGCAGGCCCGCTTTTATTCCGTGGTGGCAAGCCGATGGATGCCACAAGCCGTGTAAGAAGCGAACTACCCAATCCACAGGTTCTTGCGGGTGCATTGACCACCTTGCTGCTGCGGCTCAACGGCTGTGACCTTAAGGAACTTTCAAACAAAACCAAAGAACTGAGAGACAAGAAGCTCGCACCCGAAAAGCTTTTCTCTGATGCGCTTAATAGCATTGATTCATCACTGATTCCGATATCCAAGCTCTCGTTCGCCGGGCCGTGGTTATCCGCCTCAGAGCTTATAGACCCGTTAATCGAACCTCCCGCCAATATGCGCACATTGAGCAAAGGTAAAGACGAAAACACAATCGAATGCGTAATGCTTACACCGCATAAGAGCGCAACAAACATGCCCGGGTGGCGTGGCGTATGTGGTCGCAAAGACATGCTGCCGCTGTGGTACGATGGCGATTGGGATTTCGCAAAGGAGAAATCGAGGGGTGTGCTGCCTGTCTCGCTGCTGAAGCCCCTGCTAACCGGTGCGTCTTCGGTAGTATTGCCTAATAAAAAAGAGAAAGACCGCATCTATGACTGGTTCGTCCGCAGCGGCATTGTGATTGACTCTAACACCATGACGGTTGACGATGACGCAGGTGTTCTGTTCACACAAGAGCTGCTTGAGATAAAGGACGGTTACGGATTTTACGCCGAGCTTGAGGGCGACGCAAGCTTGCTTGCGGCAATTGACAGTGAGCCCCATCCCTTCCCGTTCGGTGGCGATCTGCGAACAGCGACCATACAAAGGGTCAAATGCTTTGAATGGCCGCAGACTGAGGCAAACACGGGACAGGTTTTCGCCCTTCTCACCTCGCCCGCGTTTTTTAGCGGCGACAACCCCGCTCTGCCAGCTTGCGAAGGGCTTGTGGCGGCAGCGGTCGGCGGCAACTATGCAATCTCGGGCTGGGATCTTGCACGCGGCGGTCCCAAACCCGTTCGCTTCGGCGTTCCCGCTGGTTCGGTCTTCTTTTTCGATAACGGTATTCCAGAGCAGTTTACAAAACCACCCGCCTCGCTTTGCGCCAATGAGGATGCACGCATAGGCTGGGGCACATACCTTAAGGGGAGTTGGTAATATGTACAAGGCAAAATCTCTTCTGTTTCTGCACGCGATCACACCGCTTCACCCCGGCTCGGGCAGCTCGCTCGGCGCAATAGACCTACCGGTTCAGCGCGAGCGTCACACAAACTGGCCGCTTATCCCCGCAAGTTCGCTTAAGGGCGTGCTTCGCGCCGAGATGAGCGAAAACAAATTGAAGGACGAGATCTTCGGCCCAGACACGAATAATGCCGCAGATCATGCTGGCGCACTTGCCTTAACTGACGCGCGCCTGCTGTTCTTCCCCGTGCGCTCGATGAAGGGTGTTTTCGCTCTGGCAACTTGCCCAGCAGTGCTCTCTCGCCTTAAACGAGACCTTGAGCTTGCGGGAATTCAGGTGGATCTCTCGCATATCAACAGTCTGATCGAAAGGCAGAATGTCGGCAAGTTTCACCCCGACAGCCCGTTAATGCACGAAAACAAGGCTGTGTTAGAGGACACTGTGATTGAAAACGCCATCAAGCCCAATGCGGTTAAGGCTCTTGCCGAGATGCTGCTGCTTCCCTCAGAGCTTGCTGTCCGCGTCGCCGTTGTGAGTGACGACAACTTCAACCACTTCGCGACCTATTGCACCGAGGTTACCACCCGTATAAAGATTAAAGCCGAGACGAAGACGGTGGAAAAAGGTGCGCTGTTCAATCAAGAGCTTCTGCCTGCCGAGAGCTTCTTCTACTCTGTCGCGCTAATGGCCGATTCGCGCAAGGACAAGAACAAGGACGGCAGCGTCTTGATGACCGAGCTAAACAAGTCCATTAACAGCAAGTACATTCAAGTCGGTGGCGATGAGACCACCGGCAAGGGCTTCTGCCATCTAACCTTCTTTAACGGAGGCAAGTAGCAATGAAGACAAAGGAACAGATTCGCGCACAGCGTGCGCTTAATGTGATTAACTCGTGCCCCGAAAATAAGAAAAAGAACCTTAAGACACAAGTCAAAAAGCTGCCTGAGCGTATAATCACCGCTGGCCTCCCAGGTGCTATCGCCTTTCTCGAATCAAAGCGTGAAAAGGACGAGGGTTCACCTCAATTGATCTCGGCCCTTAACGAGATTGTCAACGAGTTTATCCCACCGGTTCCACAGGGAAACAGGCCACCGCTTATCGAGCGACTCGCTAACGATAAAGATGAGGACTTTTTCCAAAGGCGGGCTACCGACGAGGTTATGGCATATTGCACATGGCTTAAGCGGTTCGCTGATGCTCGCATACAAGATGAAGCGGATGAAGATTAATCTAACGGAGGTATTCCATGCCTATTGACCGGTTGCAGAGAATTCTGTCTAAGCGTATTGAGCATGTGCTTCCACAGGACCGGAATCCCTGCCTGCTGCTCGATAAATACACACTTTTCACAAGGGACGGCATGATCTCGCAAAAGCAATCGCTGCAGCGTGCCTGCAATTGCAGAGGTGATGCCAAAATGCTTGATTTCGCCAATAAGCGCAACGATGAAATGCTCGCGCAGTTGAACGCGTTTCCGTTTACGGCAAAGCTCGTGTCGCCAATGGCGTTGCACCTTTCTCGCGCAAACGCGCTCGAAAACGGCGGCATCTGCCTGCATCGCACCTACGGCTTTGCCTATCTGCCGGGCTCGGGTTTAAAGGGAATGGCGCGCGCCTTCGCCGAGACGGTCTGGCTGCCGGTTCAGCAAGACAAACGCGATGCGAAAAGGATCATCGCTGATGTGTTCGGCACCGGTTCAGACAACAAAAATTGCAAAGCAGGAGCGGTTGTATTTCACGATGCCCTGCCGGTCAGATGGCCAAAGCTGCAGGTTGATATAACAAACTGCCACTATCCGCAGTACTACAGCGGCAACGAGCCCCCCGGTGACTGGATGGAGCCTGTGCCGGTGTATTTCCCCGTGGTTGAACGAGGATCAGTGTTCAAATTTGCCGTCTCGCCAACAAGCCTGTCAAACGATAGAATGATTGATCTGGCAAGGATCTGGCTCGCTGGTGCACTTGAACACCTCGGGGCAGGAGCGAAGACCGCAGCGGGGTACGGTTGCTTCGAAATTACCAACGATGAACAGCTTAAAGGCTCTTCTTTGAAGATATGGAAAGGCTCTGCTGACAGCTCTACCTACGAAAGATATTCTGTTACATTAGAGCTTGCGACCCCAGCATTTCTTGCCGGGCCTAATCAGGAAAAAGCAGATTGTGATCTCCGCTCTGCCACAATGCGCGGGCTGTTGCGCTGGTGGTGGCGTAAGTTGCATGCGGGCCATATAAGCGATAATGACCTTAAAAAACTCGAGGGCGCGGTTTGGGGCAATACAGAGGTTGGCAGCCCTATCTCGATAGAGATTCACAGGTTGAACGATGAAAAGAATCCAGTTCTTTATGACTATCGCGATAAGTTTAACATAAAGCGGGACTTCGCAAACGAACATAAGCTGACCAAACCCCCATTTAAGTCTTCGCCTGGCCTTTTTTACATGTCTTACGGTATGAACGACGGCAATCCGCCAAAGGTTCGTTATTATATGCCAGAGGGTGCAAAGTGGAGAATTGAGTTAAAGGTTCGCAGTGGAAAGTTCAAGAGAGGCAATCAGAGCTTTAAGCTATCGAAGGTCTCTTTGCTCGGTGAGGCTTGCGCCGCGCTTTGGTTTCTTTGCAAATACGGCGGTGTCGGCGGAAAATCCCGCCGTGGCTTCGGCTCGCTTTGCGATATTGACATTGACGGGCACAATCTTGAGGATTGGCTTGATTATGCCGCAGGCTTTCGCGAGGACTGTGGTTTTCCAGATGAAGATCATCGCACCTCTTCTTTTTCGTTTGCACACACAATTGCCGAGTTCAATGTACCAACTGAAACATCTGACCCGTGGAGAGCTATTCACGAGCTTGGCATGAAATATCAGAAGTTCGCGCAGGGACACAAACATAGCGAAGCTAAAAAGGCACTTGGTCTGCCACGCCAGATCCACGGCCCACGCAACAGTCCTATGGGCGATCAGAAAAATCACAAGCGGCCACAGCCGTTAAGGTGCGCAAAGGGCAACCGTTATTCATCCCCAGTGCTGTTCCATCTTAGCAAGGGAAATGATAAAAAGTACACCGTGCGATGCACTATTTTTAGCGCGCCTAATCTTCACGATGAAGCATCGCGAGCCTTTCTCAAAGGCATTGAAGCAAAGATAAAGGCTCAGGTTTAGCATCCGTTTCCGCTCCCCGTTCTTTGACAACTGAATAGCCTGTTATTTGCGGATTCAGCTTGATAAAACCAATCGAGCGTGTATAATCTGTGTAGAAATGTCGAAACCTCAAAAAGGCCCTTTTTTAGGGGGAGGTTTCGACAGTGGCGAAAATGGCGTTTAAACGCCATTTGCTGACGATAACCGGATCTTTGACAACCGAAGATTCGCCGATTTCAGAGCCTGTAAAATGAGGTTTCGACAAAGGGGATTCAGAGACCGCATTCTAACGGGGATTCAGAGGGGTGCCCCTCTGAATCCCCTCCCTGACGAAGAAGGGATTAAGACGAGGAGAAAATCGCACGCGCAACGATGATGATTATGTACCTCTGAATCCCCTCCCTGACGAAGAAGGGATTAAGACCTCGATGCTTTAGCGGAGCAGGGCAGGAGGACTGCAAACTCCTCTGAATCCCCTCCCTGACGAAGAAGGGATTAAGACCGTGTTAGGAAATGACATTCTCAGCGTTCCTCTTGCAAGGCTCTGAATCCCCTCCCTGACGAAGAAGGGATTAAGACTGTAGATACTCTCGACGCTGCTTAGGGCTATGATCCCTACTCTGAATCCCCTCCCTGACGAAGAAGGGATTAAGACGATTATGGCACCACCGACAAGATCCTTGAGTCCCGTATCCTGTCTCTGAATCCCCTCCCTGACGAAGAAGGGATTAAGACTCGCGTGAACGCGTTTCGCTACTGCCCCCCTGAAATCATCTCTGAATCCCCTCCCTGACGAAGAAGGGATTAAGACAGCCACACCTCAAGAATATACTGCGTGATATCCATCGCGCTCTGAATCCCCTCCCTGACGAAGAAGGGATTAAGACATTAAGGACATGAACAGGCGCGATGAGTTGAAGCAGCAAACCTCTGAATCCCCTCCCTGACGAAGAAGGGATTAAGACGCAGTGATCCATCGCTGCCTTCCATTCGGTAATGGCCTCTGAATCCCCTCCCTGACGAAGAAGGGATTAAGACGTGGCCGACGATGTGCGAGTCGGGCTCGCCCGACGCGTTCTCTGAATCCCCTCCCTGACGAAGAAGGGATTAAGACGTGTTGGACGAAGATGCGGCGGAGATACGGGGTGCAGCGTGCTCTGAATCCCCTCCCTGACGAAGAAGGGATTAAGACCGCCGTAAGGCGGTTAAGAACGCCCCTCTTCCATGACCTCTGAATCCCCTCCCTGACGAAGAAGGGATTAAGACGTACTGTACGGACTCTATCATTTGCTGCTGCTCCTCCTCTGAATCCCCTCCCTGACGAAGAAGGGATTAAGACCGTAAAATTTCGTGACCGTAAGGTCGTGTGGGTTCGAGTCCCTCTGAATCCCCTCCCTGACGAAGAAGGGATTAAGACGTGACGAACATCGGCCTCAGGGGCTGCGGGGGCGTCCACGCTCTGAATCCCCTCCCTGACGAAGAAGGGATTAAGACGCACAGGAAGTGCGTGGGACACGCACGGAGGTTGTCGTGGGAACTCTGAATCCCCTCCCTGACGAAGAAGGGATTAAGACGATTTCATGGAGGATATTGTATGTCATGACGAATGTCTGGCTCTGAATCCCCTCCCTGACGAAGAAGGGATTAAGACCTTAATCAAGCCCATTGTTACCTCCTAAGGTATTGGGCCCTCTGAATCCCCTCCCTGACGAAGAAGGGATTAAGACCGCCGACCGTACCGACAAGGATAAGAGCGATAATAGAACTCTGAATCCCCTCCCTGACGAAGAAGGGATTAAGACTATCTTTTGAGGTACCAGTTAATATGCTTGAATTTATATAACTCTGAATCCCCTCCCTGACGAAGAAGGGATTAAGACTAAATATCCGCATCGCGCATGTACTCGACGAGTGCCGTCCTCTGAATCCCCTCCCTGACGAAGAAGGGATTAAGACTGGGAGTGGATGATCCTCCAAGCGAAAGACACGCTTGGCCTCTGAATCCCCTCCCTGACGAAGAAGGGATTAAGACTTGCTTCGCCAATATGCCCCGCGGTATTACTGAGTTCACCCTCTGAATCCCCTCCCTGACGAAGAAGGGATTAAGACTCCATAGGTTTCATTTCAGCAAAAAATCCATTTTCTGTAGCCCTCTGAATCCCCTCCCTGACGAAGAAGGGATTAAGACGCCAGTGAAGGCGAAGAAGTAACGTGTGCGGTATATAACTACTCTGAATCCCCTCCCTGACGAAGAAGGGATTAAGACTTTTCTGTAGCCCATTTCTGGGCTTCCATATCGAATGCTCTGAATCCCCTCCCTGACGAAGAAGGGATTAAGGGCGTTTGAAACGCCACACACTTAGGGATTTGCGTTTGAATATGCACCGCTCTCGTTGCTCGCTTATGTTCACATCAATGCCTTGCCGTTATCCGTAACTCGCTTAATTAGCATCTTCCTGATGCACTTCATTGGGTGGTCTGAATTGTTCTATGCCCAGATAAGCAGTGAATCCCCTCCCTTAGGATCGAGTAGCGGCACAGCATGCTGTGCCCCTACAAATGTTTAATCCACCCATATCTGCCCTCTTCAAATCTGCGAAATCTGCGGAATCTGTGGATAAATATTCCCATCTTCACTCCCACAGGCGAGACGCCCGCGCTCCACAGTCGCTGTCGCGATTGTGCGACGACAACAATCAATCGATCGTGTATATGCTATGGCGAAAAATCGTATATAGGCTCAGGCACGGGCGAGACGCCCATGCCATATACACTCCTCAAATCGGCGAAATCTGCGAAATCTGTGGATAATTTTCCCCCGTGACTTCGTTTCTTGCTCTTCCCCTGACGAAGAAGGGATTAAGACCAAGCTCCTCGGGCCACAACGAATGCGCCCACCTCGCAGACTCTGAATCCCCTCCCTGACGAAGAAGGGATTGAGACGCCTTCAGCGTAATTCTTGGAACATCCTTTTTCCAAGACTCTGAACTCCCTCCCAGGCGACCGGGTAGGGGTACAGCATGCTGTGCCCCTACAAATGTTTAATCCACCCATATCTGCTCTCTTCAAATCTGTGTAATCTGCGGAATCTGTGGATAAATATTCCCATCTTCACTCCCACAGGCGAGACGCCCATGCCATATACACTCTTCAAATCTGCGGAATCTGCGAAATTTGCGGATAATACTCCCCCGTGACTTTCTCACAGGTGATTTGCGTTTGTTTCCCCAACAGAAGCTGCGAAATCGGCGGAATCTGCGGATACTTCCCGCTTTCTAATATGATTGCGTCTTGGTTTACCTAACAATCTCTTATCAGGAATTTATATCTACATAACCCTTTTGGAGGAATCATGCATCGGATGATAATTTGCACCGTTGGAACTTCGTTATTGACTAACCGTGATGGAGGGCGGCCCTGGGCTGGCTGGCGTAGAGATATCCTACTGCCCGAGAAGGCCGATGTTGTGAACTGGTTGAGCGAAGCCGACCCGATTGTTGCTTCGGCTGAGATGAACGCGAATAGCAGGCTTGAAGTTGATGAGGGTGACAGGATTGCGCTGTTGCATTCTGATACAACAGACGGTAGATTTTGCGCAGATTGTATTAAGGCTCATTACGAGTCGAAGGGCATAAGGTGCTCGCTGAAAGAGATAGGGAGCCTTGGGCTTGGAGCCAACAAGTTCACTAATGGCCTTAAGGCTCTTGTGCACAAAGCGATTACACTGAAAAAGGAGGCTGAAAGCAGCTACCTGAAGCCTGTATTTAATGCGACCGGCGGATTTAAGGCAGAGATTGCGTTTTTGAACTTGCTTGGCGCGCTGCTTGGCGTCGAGGTTGTTTATATATTCGAGGCGCACAAAGAGCTTGTAACGCTTCCCAAATTACCGCTTGATTGGGACACGAATTTCGTGCTGGAGAACAAGGCCTTTTTTGATTGGATTGACAGCGAGCCGCGCAAGGAGGCTGAGGTAAGGTCGTGGCTGATGAGCAAACCTGAATTAGAGGCTCTGGTAGAAAAGGACAATGATGGTAACATGTATCTGACCGCGGCGGGTGATCTGCTGTATCAGGCCGCGTTGAACAAGACTGATGCACATCCGCAAGTTAAATGGCCTGAGCATGACATAAAGTCTCCACATGAAAAGGATCATGTTTCGAAGGAAGCGCACCATCGCCCTGACGGATGGAAGAAGCTTGTTGAAGGCCTTACAAAAATACCGTGTGTATCTTATGTGAGATATGATGCAAGCGCGAAGAGCGTAAGAAGCATTGGCATACTTGACGAGGCGCAGGGCACAATCGGCATTGCGTGGGGTCCGGCTGATTGTCCATTATATCTAAGGGTAGAGACGACGGCGAAGGGCAAGCCGCAGACAGAGCTTGTAATGAACACCATAAAAGCTCGTCTGCTGTAAAACAGAAGCTGATTTTGCGGATAACAGGCTGTTTTCGGTTGAGTATGAATATGCGATTTGGGTGCAGGGGCGGTGAAAGCCGCCCTTGCACGAACATTACAAACGCAAAGAGCCTGACGCAGTTAAGACCATGTGTAGTGAGGCAAGCAAACTCAAGTCCATCCTACCCGGCATACGGTTTTTCGGATGGAGTTTCGGCTTTTCGAATTTCCGTCGCTATACCAGTTGTAATTTGATGCCGCATTGAATCTCATTTTGCTGCATTTGTCCGCAGCAAATCCCGATGAGAGGCCGTTTTTGGCGGCTTTTCAATTTTATCAGAATCTTCTTGAGCATTTGGCACGCCTATTGATATCCTAAGTGTAACTAACAACTCAACACGGGGTAATAGTCTGCATTCACAACGCTTGCAGGCTGCCCTAAAGGAGCAAAGATGGATAATCCTATCAAGTGGTTAATTGTGATTGCGATCCTTGTATTGATCGCTGTTGTTGCGTACAGAATGCGACATGCACTGCAGTATTTCGTGAAAACCGCATCTCGAAGGATGGACGATCTGAATGCGGAATACAAGGTAAAGCTTGAGCGATTGAGACTTGAGTCGGTAAGCGAGCACGCCACATCGGATGCAGCTTCAGGCAAGACCTACATAGACGCTCAATGCAAGCAAGTGGATTGAAGCATATATCGGCAGACACACTGCAACAGAAAGGGTGAGGTAACATGAGGCTTTCGACTATTATCGCAATGCTATTATGGGCGATCATAATAGTTTTCTTCGGTGTGATCATTTACAGGTTTCGGAATGCAGTCAAGTACTACTATCGGCGCTTCATGTCAAGTTCTGAAGTGATTGACAAGCGCTTTGAGAATAAGCTTAAGGCAGAACAGGTTGAGAAACCTCAACCCTCGAACTGGCCTTTTTGCTGATACGCGCGCTGTTGTGAATGCGCATCGGGTATCAGCCGTCTGCATTCTTGCGATTGCGTTCTGCACGATTCTATTGGTGCCTTATTAAATTACTCTTGAGCGAGAGGAAGGTATTGCCATGCTATATGTAACATTTGTGATAATTGCTGCGATTGCGGCTGGTGTTGTAGTGGTCTCTAATGTTCGCAAGAAGAAGATCCACGCACAGGTGCGCGAGGCAATGGAAAAGGAAGTTGTAATGCCGGAGGGCTTTGAGGGTTTTACCTCTCAATTGAGCCAGAAGTTGGGTATTGAGGGAGTGGTAGCCTCGGGCGTCGTCATTGGCGATCTTGTATATCATTATTCGAAGATTGACTCGACAGTATTAGAGGCAGTGAAATGGCGTGCCGCAGGCGATCCCTCAAGCTTTTCAGAAATCAAGGATTACATGTCATCTTCGCTTGACTCCGCTTCAATAGAGGGTCTTACTAACAACTGGCAGGGAGTAACCGGCGAGCTTGTAGCGATGGATATATTGCAGAGTCAAGGGCATACTGTTGTATTGGCGGATAACCCGTCGCAGGCTGGCTGGGATATGATGGTTGACGGCACACTGTATCAGGTTAAGACATCAGGTGCAGGCGCAGTGATAGAGCATATTGACAGATATCCCGATATACCTGTGATAGCCGCCGAACAAGCTGGGGCGGTCGGTGGAGATGTGATGGTCTTGGACGGCCTTGATGCAAACGAGATTCGCGAAAATGTTGTTGATACATTTGAGGGTGTGGACGGATTCGGCTCATGGCTGCCGGGTATCCCCTTCATAACATTGGGGATAAGCTCATTTCGAAACGCTTCGAAGCTCAGCAAGGGCATACTGACAAATGGTGAGGCCGTTAAGTACATTTTTCAGGATACAGTTGGTGTTGGTCTTGGATCGTGGGGAGGCGCAAGTCTGGGTGCAGCGGTGGGTGGCGCGTTTCTCGGTCCATTCGGTGCAGTTGCGTTGGGCATTATAGGAGGTGTGGTTGGAGCGTTTACCGGTAAGTCAATCGCAACAAGCGGTCGCAGAAAGAGGTTCAAAGAGCTTGAAAGGCTATTTGATAACCTATGTACTCGCTTTAAATGCGATTTTGTCAGTTCTCGGCAGAGGATGATAGATGCTTTCTCTTGTCGTGCAAAGGAGACGGGCGACGCAGCAAGGCAGGTATACCAACCCGAAAGTCTGTTTAAGAAACTGCGCAATTGGTTCTGGCCTTCTGAGAATGTCTATGTCGCTGAGTATGTGCACGAACGCTCGCAAAGCGAGATCAATGCGATTACAGCTAACATTGACTCTTTTATAAACTCGATTGCCAAGGTTGAGCCAAAACCAGCGTTTCCCATGATATTTAAACGCTTTGAGCTTGTTGAGGCAGCAGGATTGTCAGAAAAAGCTCAAGAGGTTATTGCGACAGCGGTTGAGCTTCGTATCGAGTGCGAAAAGATAAGATAGAGCATTGGGTAGAGAGCTCGATTCTGCTCGTCTATTCAGCAGCATGCGCCCTCGAAAAACGCCATCAGGCTGAAAAGTACGAATGGCATTTTGTTGAGGCGTGATAATGGTCACGAGTTTAACTCTCTTGAAGGAGCCAGCGTTCCCCACCATTACATATCATGCTCTTGCGCCTGATAATTCCCATATCCCGCACTGAGTTGCTTTTCAACAGACCGAGCAAGCAATATAATTCCGCGCTCTGCTATTAGCACTCTGTCTGGGGGGCAACATGACAGCATCTACGATATTGTCGAACAGAACACAGGTTCCAATAAAAGCCCTTCTGCCCTTTATGCTCATCACATTCGGGCTGGCATGGGGGATTTTGGCACTGTACATCTTTCTGCCCGAGCCTATGGTCGGTTTGTTCGGCAGTTTAACCGGTGAGCATCCCCTGTTCTTTCTGGCAGTGTACGCGCCCGCGATAGCCGCTCTTACAATCGTGGGGTATTGTGGAGGCTCTAACGGCCTGCTGCGCTTCTTATCGCGGCTGCTGCTCTGGCGCTGCTCGATTGGCTGGTATGCGTTTTTGATATTCGTTATTCCCCTTGTGTACTTCGGCTGCGCGGCGCTGTTCGGCGACCTATTAGACAAGCCATTCGAGATAGAATTCGGTTCGGCACTTGCGATGGCGCTGTTCTTCACGATGATAAAGGGGCCTATCGAGGAATTCGGGTGGCGTGGGATGGCTCTTCCGTTGTTGCAGCGCAAGTTTGCGCCCCTATGGGCGGGGT
The DNA here is from genome assembly GCA_964571525.1 of uncultured Planctomycetota bacterium. GTDB lineage: Bacteria > Planctomycetota > B143-G9 > B143-G9 > B143-G9 > CAZNBY01. The sequence continues at coordinate 23,279 of CAZNBY010000030.1, read as the reverse complement.
TGATACTCGGATTGATCTGGGGATTCTGGCATCTGCCCGCGTTTTTGCTAAGCGGAACTCCGCAAAGTGCATGGTCGTTCACGCCGTTTTTTGCAGGCTCGGTGGCGGTCAGTGTGATAGCGACGGCGCTCTTCAATCGCTCGCGCGGCAGCATTCTGTTGCCGATGCTGCTTCATTTTCAGCTCAACAACCCAATCTGGCCAGATGCGCAACCGTACGACATGTACACATTCGTGCTGCTTGCCGCGTTAGTCGTGCTCTTCAACCGCAAGGTCATGCTGAGCCGTACCGGTGCGATAACTGAGGTCATTCCGCAGGGGTAGGTTGCGGGGACGGTGGGGGAAATTTGTGAGAATTTCTGTGTTTTTCACTTACCCGCGAGGTTTCTTTACTCCAAATTCTACATGCACTGCAAGCCAATGATTTGGGATGCGAACGGCTTATGGAAGAAACCATCAACCGTCGCAAAGCCTTCTCCTTGACAACCGTTCTTCATGTTGTACAATCGGGAAACAGCTGGAACGAGTTTTCGAGCCCGCTTTAGGTCTTGACATTGTTTGCACAAAATCGAGAATCGTCACCGGCGATTTTCCCAACTTTTCACGATCCGACCGTCATAACAGACGTTAGATGAGTTCGCAGACGATTCATGGGAGGCAATATTGGACAGAATCTCTAAAGAACTGCATTCATTGATCCGGTCTGGTACAAGGCTCATTCAGTTGGTTTCATATGAGACTCTGAGAGTGCACGCCTTTGTTAACGAGGTTTCCATTGAACTCCAACGCGATTGGTATGTTTGGGACTGTATAAGTGGACTCAGAAAGAGAGAGGGAAAGGGGCTCATTGCTGAACATGAAGATTACAGGGGTCCCGAGACATTCCTTGACCATCTTCTCTCTGAAGAACTAAGTGAAAAGCAGTCAAACGGTATTTATATTGCCGAGGATTTTCATCCGTTCATGGGAAACGACGACCCGCGTATGGTTCGGCGTTTGAGGAACATATCGAAGAAGGAGGATGGACCTGTTTTAATACTCTGTGTTCCTTTTCAGACAATCCCACCTGAGCTTGAGAAGGAAATCGCTGTTCTCGACATCCCCCTTCCCCACCACGACGAACTTGAGACGATTTTTGGAAAAGTCGTCCGGGATTTTGAACTTCCAACCCCCAAGAATAAGAACCGGTTAATTGACTCAGCTCTTGGTCTGACCATTATGGAGGCCCGCCAGGCTTTCTCAAAGGCAGCAGTGGAACATAAGTCTCTCTCAGACACGGAAATTCCATTTGTAATTGCTGAAAAGGAATCCATCATCCGTAAAAGCGGTTTCCTTGAATACTATCATCCTGACACATCAATGGAAGACATCGGTGGGCTTGACATTCTAAAATCTTGGCTGAAGAAGCGTGGACGTGCTTTTCACCCCGATGCCCGGGATTATGGTCTTGAATCGCCACGGGGAATCCTCCTTCTCGGTATTCCTGGAACAGGTAAGAGTCTTGCTGCGAAGGCAATTGGCAATTCGTGGGAACTTCCCCTTCTCAAACTTGACATGGGAAGAGTGTTTGGTGGGATAGTCGGTGAATCTGAGCGTAACATTCGTACTGCTCTAAAAATCGCTGAAGCTCTTGCCCCTTCAATTCTTTGGGTGGACGAAATCGAAAAGGGTTTGTCGGGTATGCAGAGCTCCGGAAGCACAGATGGCGGAACTACTGCAAGGGTCCTTGGTAGTTTTCTTAACTGGATGCAGGAGAGGGAGAAACCAGTGTTTGTCGTCGCCACGGCAAATGACATCGGCCAGCTTCCACCGGAGTTGCTAAGGAAGGGACGTGTTGATGAAATTTTCTTCGTGGATCTTCCATCGCAATCCGAACGGAAGGATATATTTAAAATCCATTTGAGAAAACGGAAGCGGGATCCCAAGAGATTTGACTTGGATAAGCTCGCAGAATCCTCAGTTGGATTTTCTGGCGCCGAGATAGAAGAAGCTATCAAGGGGGCAATGTTTCTGGCATTTGATGAGCCTGCCGAGGTAACCACTGATCACATTGATGCCTCGATAAGACGGACATATCCCCTGTCTAAGACAATGAAGGAGACCATTACCAGTCTCAGAAAGTGGGCAAAGGCACGAGCGGTGCTTGCATCATCAGAAAGACCCGATTTGACAGATGACGAAAAAAGCAGTGACCGCGATGAAGTCCCGAAACTGAAACAGGAAAGATACTCGAACCCCTTTATTTAGGTGATTTATGAGTTTTGATTATTATCGTGCACTATACGAGAATTCAAAAGAGGCCTTTTACAAGCAGAAGAACTGCTATTTCCAACTCATGCCGTTCTACCAATACATTGATTCCTCCATCAAGGCATACGAGAATAAAGAGAGAATTCAGGCGAAGTGGTATCCTCTAACAAATGAGGATATTATCGAATTGTTTCCGATGTTTAAACTTTGGAAAATAATGGTTTTCACCGATATTCAAATTTCTATTGAGTTTGGAAGATACAGAATTTTGAACTTTTCCAAATTCGATCCTGCAGACGAACAGGATGTTTTGAAACTTAAGTTTGTCTCAGGCAAAAGAGAGGTCATAGAAAATGAGCGCTTGAAACTTAAGCAGGATATACTTTACATTAAAGATTTTGAGCGCAAGGAGATCGAATCCGCACTTTGGGGGTTCTCGACATTAGACTTGATTCCGGATTGGTCAACAATCGATGAATCCGCAGAAATAAGAATCAATGGGCATAAGGCGAACATGATTTCCTGTGATTCACTTTCGGGCAAGATACGATTGGCCGGCGAGTTATCTGAAAACGATATATTAGATGTCAATGGAAAACATGTGAATTTTGAGATTGTTGATTTCCAGAAGGTACCGATCGGACACAAATTAATTAGGAATCAAAGCCAATGCGGCATATATTATATTGACTCTCCTGAAAAACCTACGAAGGATGCACAAGAAATAAAAGGAGAAGCGATTTACCACTTTTTCGATGAGTTCGGCGACTTGTCCGACAGTAGAGGAAATGCTTTTCCTGGCAAACATGAGCATAATTTGTTATTCAGAATTTCGGAACCAAAAAGTTGGATTGGCAAAACAGTCAAAACAAAAGAGGGATTCGTGTTTTCTGTCGGAGAATACCGGTCGTCAGATGAAGGTTGGATTAGGATTGAAGAAATCGAAGATGAATCTGACCCAAATGATTTTAGCGAAATTTCGCCACTTAGGTACTTTTTTGATGACGATATATATATCCTCGATGAATCAGGCAACAAATACGAAGTGATCAAAGGAAGCGAAAAAGAGGCCAAACTACTTCTGCAGATGATCCAAAGACAGGGAGAAAGGAAAGAAATACCGTACAAACAACGAAATCCATTCGATAGGCCTCCAAAAGGTGAAAAGATAAGAGTGACGATTAACACTTATCAACTCGAAAAGCAGATGGAGGCAATTGTAACACTCCAAGATATGCCTGTTTGTGAACATGTCGGTCTGCTGAAACTGTTCGATAAAAAGGAGAGCAAGAAAAACTGGCCAATTTTTGAAAAGCCTGACATTAGTGAATGGTTTTTCCTTAGCGACGGTAATCGGAGCGGAGTTGAGGAACAGAGGGATTTCGTCTCAAAAGCAATGGGTACACCGGATATCTGCCTATTGGAGGGCCCTCCAGGTTCCGGTAAGACGACCGTGATCCTTGAGTTGATCTGCCAACTGATTCGACAGAACAAAAAAGTTCTTCTTTGCGGCTCAACACATGTAGCAATAGACAATGTGCTTGAAAGGTTGAATACAAAGAAAAATGGAGTATCAACGATAGACCGTTTACACATTCTGCCGATACGAATAGGCGACAGGAACAGGATTTCGGAGAGAATCCGGGAATTTCAGCTAAGTGATAGAGTCGCGGAATCCGGTATCAAGGAGGATCTTCTGCTTGAAGCCTCGAATCTCGTTTGCGGTACTACAATTGGAATCTTGCAGCATCCAAGGCTGAAGACAAGAAAAATGAAGAGGGACAACCGCTATAAAAGGCCATTCTCAGATACTCCAATTACACCGGAATTCGATGTGTTAATTATCGATGAATCCAGCAAAACTACATTTCAGGAGTTTCTGGTTCCCGCTCTTTATGCAAAGAAATGGATCGTTGTTGGTGATGTGATGCAGCTCTCACCTTTCACTGATCGTGAGCAGCTTGTTGCTGGGATTGAGAGCATTCAACTGAAGACGGGGAATTCACTGTCTCGTAATTTGCAGGCAGCATGTTTTGTTCTGCAGAAGATTGAGGAGCACATAAAGCTTACAGATAAAACCCATATAGCGGCCTGCATGGGAAATGAAATCAGTGAACTATACAATGAGTTAAGGAAGCGAATTGAAAATGGCGATCCTTGCTGGAAGGATAGGCTTGTGGGTTTCATCTCATCGTATTGTTCATTTGAGGGCTCACGGCAAATTTGCATTTTTTATCCAGGAAGTGATTTACTTGCGACATCTGCAATGAATGTGCTTTTCATCTATAAGGGTGATTTCGATGCAATTGAACATAAACTGCCAGATAATATCATCATTCTGAGAAAAAATAGCTGGGAGTCAACTTCGCATGCTTTTCGTCATAATTACTGGCTATCGAAAATGCGGCAAGCTAATTTTATACGTCATCGAGGCAAGGAAGTAAAAGGATCCTTTGATATCGTAAAAACGATCAATGATTATCTCAGGACAAAGAGTTGGGCACACGAAATCGCATGGAGAGTAGAAAGAGAGCACCAGCTACGCCTCTCTGAACCATCGAAATCTCAGAGCTATACAAGGGTGATTGAAGAGCTTCTCCCAAGGAGTTGCGATACAGACGATGTCCGAAACAGGATCAACACGGTCGCATGTGCTGCACTGCCTTCAGTGATTGAGTGCCTGATACGAGGCACAAAGAGAAAAGACGCGAAAGTCGAGACTGTCCTTACAGACGGATTACCCGATACCGTTTTACCAACCCGACGAACAACACTAAAGTATCAGCACCGAATGCATCCCGATATTTCTGATTTTCCACGCAGACAATTCTATAGCGGAAAACTTGAAGGTCTTAATGCACTTTTAGATCTTGAATTGCCGAGACCGATTCGTGAGGATAGACAATGGAAATACAAACGGTACACAAAGCGATGCATCTGGATCCATATTAAAGGGAAAGTTTGGGGAAATTCTAATGAGGACGAAGTCAGATTAATGATGAAAGAATTGTATGCTTTTGACAAATTTGCACAAGAAGGGCAGCATCCTGAGAATCGGAAATGGACTGTTTCTTGCCTAACATTCTATTTAAAACAAGAAAGAAAGTTGCGAGAAGAGCTACGTAAATTCACCGGTGAGAAAACTAAGAACAGTCAGTTCTCAAATAAGAATTGCGATATCTCATTGCATACTGTTGATAAATTTCAGGGCCAGGAAGCTGATGTCGTCTTTCTATCGATGGTTCAGAATGATCGCGACGGCTTTCTCGATTCACCAAATCGTTTGAATGTAGCCATAACGCGAGCCCGATTTCAACTTGTGATAATAGGAAACCACGATTATTTTATCAATAAAAGTAAGTCCGATGACCTAAGTAAACTTGCCTCCGCAACTCCAAGATTCGAGGGATAGATGTTCAAGGCGATACTGAAGAAACAAACTCCAACTTTTGAAACCGATTTTGTGTTAGAAATGGAGGTCCCAAGCGAGTGTAGTGGGATCAAGGAGTTTATAGACAAACTCAAGATAGCGGGCATTGATAAGGATGATCCGATCCAAAATGGGGTATGTAGGTACTTGTTGAATGCAGATATAATTGACCGCAATAATGAATTAACCTCCCGGGGACGTGAAGCCTATAAATCGGGTACTCTTATGAGACGCGAAGTAGGAAAGTATTCAGTCCTGTTTGTTGATGACCAGACTTTCCTCGGTCGCGTAATCGTCAAGTTCAAGAGAATAGAACCTGTACCTTATAATCCGTACAACGAAACACCACCACAACGTCCGGATAACCTTAGCATTGATACGAAGAAGAAAAGTTTCAATATAAGTAACGACTCCAAGGATGTGCAGGTGGTAAAAGTAAGGAAGTCTTATCTCTCTTCTAAGCCGTCACCGTACAATAGTCCCCTTACTGTTGAGTGGAGATGGACAGGATTGGTAGATTCGGAGTTAATCCTTAACGAAAAGAATCCAACCATCTATGAAGAAGATCTGAAAGCGTGGATCCAGCGCATTGCGAAGAATTCCGGAATTAAATGGAGTCGGGAACTTGAACGCATGGAGATAAACGAAAGCTTCATAAGTAACCTTAACCCGATGGAACTTGATAGCTGTCTGGCCAGAATTGACTGCGGAAGCGTATGCGGTTTTGATTCTGTCGTCTTCGAAGATCTTGAGGTTATGCCAGGGTCACAATCTGACGCCGAAATCTGGTTGAATAGAATACTCGACCAGTGGATTTCTTCCGAATATGTCAATCCAGTCGAATTCGAGCAGCGTAATAAGAATTTCACAAACCGATCATACATCAAGAAGTTTGCGATACATGCATATACTGCAAGCGAATATCTGAATAAGTTGAAGTATCCCGGTAGAAATCGAAAGGACAGCAGATACTGGCATATTGCCGCACCAATAGACTTGAATCCTGACATGCCAAGGAAAACGGATAGGTTTGCTTTTGCACCAAATCGTGAAACGACATTTGCGTATATAGCAGAAAGGTTGGCAGGCAGAATTAAACCCGATTACGTCTGGTATATCGACAAATATATCAGTAACGAACAACAGCAGCGGAAATTCATCGCATTCATGCATGCATTTTGCATTGACGATAAAAGCGTATCGCTTATCACATTGCCGAATAAGCGAAATTTTGCCATGGACGCTTGGCTGAAGTCAAACCATCCTGACTTAAACATCTCCGATCTTGACAAGATAATTGTAAGTGGAAGGATACCTCACTCACGATACATTGTTTTCAGAAACATTCACGACGATGGTAAATCAAAGCATGATGTCTGGATGGTAACCGATTCCATCGACTTTATGTTCTTTGAGGATTTGACAGATATCGGGCCTCATACAAAAGGCAAAACGCGCGATGTAACTTTTGTGAGGTGCGAGATTGAACTTCTTGGGCAAGAACTCATGAGTTTTATATCGGGGAGTGTGAAATGACGGCAACAGGGACAATAATACCGATCAAGCGAGAGACCAACCGTGACTTCAGAAATGAGAAACTGACAGATATCTGGGTAACGCTTAGCCCGGGACGAATGGCCAATACCGATTATCAATATCTGGTAAACGGTGCTTTGCAGGAATGCTTAAAGAAGATGCTTGATGATGTAAGGCAAGACGATGTCGTCGCTTTCTACACAGAGCAGTTCGATTGCACTATCATCGCTGAAACGATAAGGCGGGCTGCTGAGAAAGCGAGTATCTACATTTTGACGAATGATGACCCATCAGAAAAGCTCGGTTTCCTCGATGGATTCTCGCTTGTTCGGTTCGGCGTCCACTCAGCGGGAACATTTCTTCTTGTCAATCCGATGTCGGATAAGCCAAAAGGCATTCTCCTCTGCTCTCCATGCATTACTGAGAATATCGAATCACCGTCTTCCCTCGGTATTGAGCTTTCACCCAACCAGGTAAAACAGCTATTTAGGTTGTTCTGTCAGCTGTTCTGGATAGAGGCGCAACACGAAATCCTTGATGGTGTGCGAAAAACCGGGGATTCGCCTTTGGATTTCATGCCTCCGATAGCCGACCTGTCAGTCAAGTGCATCCTGCTTGAAAAATGGCGAAAATCCAGAAACACAGCTGAGGCTATGGTGCTTCCCGATCCAATGGACAAAGTATTTGAACTGGAAGAATCCGCGAATCCCACACAATGCAGGCTTCTCGTTTCTTCAGAAAGGATGAACCTCTTCAATTCGGTTCCGAAAAATGTGGGTACCCGAGCCATTTGTCAGACGACTATTCCTTACCGTCTGCTGATAGCAGAAAGCGGATCGCTTCTTATCCCAACGGACAAAGGGGCGGATGATGCACACTTGTATGGGATTCTACTTGAGAAGGAGCAAACCAAGGAATTCAGGCGATATTTCAGCACTCTTTTTGACAATGCTGAGTTTGAACTGCACAGATCTATTTCTCGCGAGTCTTTGAAGTCACGCAACGCACATTTCTACGACATCGCCAAGCAGAATTCGATTATATCGAAAAACAAACTCAATCATATTGACAGGAATCTGGGAATAGTAGAGAGTAATGACTGGAAATCATATCACGAGTTGGTAAAAGTCGAACCTGACGATTTTCCAAAACCTGATTATGCCGTCTCCTGCAAATATGAATGGAGCGTCGTTCAATATTCCGGTGACAGAGGAGTCAGCAGGGATCCGCTTTATAGTGAGTGGGAAAAGGCTTGCTCAAGTTTTTCTCAATCGCTTGAAAATGCCATGGGTAAAATACAAAGCCTTGAGGAAATGAAGGCCAAGATGAAACCGGACATTATAGCCAGGCTGCAGCGATTTATTCTTGGAAAGGACAGCAAGCTTCAGGATTTAAGCGAAAACATTAAAAGACTCCGAAATACCGAATTGAATGGGAGGCATTCGATTGAATCGTGGAAAGATAAGATTAAAGAAATCAATGAAATAATCTCACAAATCAATTCAACTGAGCTCGAGTATGTCAATAGAAAACGTAAGGCGGCATTTGAAATCGAGATTGAGAAGAAAAAGAAAGCCCTTGAAAACGAAATGACAAAGCTTCAAGGTGATCTTGAAAGGAAGAGGGTTGAACGACATGATGAAAGGGAAAAACTATCCAAGTCACAACAACGCCTTATGGATTTATCTGATAGCTATTACTCTTCATGCAATGTAAAGTCAGGCGAAGAGAAGAAGTGGATGGAAAAGTGCGAAGGACTTCGTCGAAGGCTGAACGACAAGAAATCTTCTCTCAGCAAAGACGATCGAAAGACTGCTGAGGAATTTCTTAAATTTATCGACGAGGAAGAAGGCATAAATAAGATAATAGCTTACATTCACAGCAATATTTCAGCAATCGAGTTCCAAGTCAAGGATTTACAAGATAAAATTGACAAAAGAAACAAGAGCATCGAATTATTGTCTAAAGAGTCTTATTCAGATGATGCAACAACAGGTAGTTCTGCTCTCGGAAAGTTGTTAGAACCGGCAAGGTCGGAAGATGATCTCTCTGATCCGATAGAGGAATTGTCTTTGAAATTACCTAAAGAGTCCTTACCTTCTGTTGGAGTACTCTATTCAAAAGGTTATAGAAGATTCCTCGCCATAGATAAATGGGAAGAAGAATCCGAAGCCAAGACTGAGTCGTACAGGTTAAATGCTTCACTCTGTGCGAGAGTTGAGGTGTAATATGCCAGAACAGAGAATCGAGGTCCACATCGACGAAAACGGCGCCATTACAGCGAAAACCAACGGTTTGAAGGGCATACCTTGTCTTGAAGAGCTTGAGGCAATTCTTGGAAATGAAGAGTTGATAGACCTTAAGAAAACGGATGAGTACTTTCAACAATCCTATGTCAAGCTCACCAAGCGTCAGGATATTAGGAGAGGTCAATGAGTGCTGTTGTGAAAACTCTTACACCCTTCCTCGATGCAGCAATCCTTTGCAAAGCCTTGGATTCACTGGATGTTAAATACCACATGCAAGGTAGTAATATTGTAACAGAAAGAATTGACTTCTATGGCAATCAGATTTTTGTGTGGAATGGCTCAAGATTCTTGTTCCAGCACGATTCCAGTGCGAGCAGTCCATATTATGGATGGCGCAATAAAAACATGAAAGAATGGAAACAGGTGACGGAATTTCTTAAGATATTAGATGTTAAATACAGAGAGAAGTTCGCTGAGCACATGGAGGAACTTGAGAGACAACGCCTCGAAGAAGAGAGAAAACGATATATCGAAGACCAGAGATGTAGGATTATCGAGTCTGCAAAAGCACGCGGATATTCCATTAAGGAAACGAAGAGAGACGGAAAGATTCAGATTATATTGGTTAGAACAATATGAATATAGCTCACATTCACCCCTCAAGCAGGATATATGGACCAGGCCTCCGATTCGTTATCTGGGTACAAGGTTGCTCCATTAGATGCAAAGACTGTTGGAACAAGGAAATGTGGGATTTTGAAATTAAATTTAAAATCACAGTAGACCACCTAATAGACTTGATAATATCATCAGAGATTCACGGGGTTACTCTTCTAGGCGGTGAACCACTTGATCAGTATGGTGAGACTTTCGAATTATGCAGACGTATAAAAAAAACTGGTTTGAGCATCATTCTTTATACTGGTTATACCATGGCGCAAATCCAGACATTACATTTTATACCAATTCTACACGAAATTGATGTTCTAATTGCAGGACCTTACATCAGCGAGAAAAGAGATATTTCAACATGTCTTATTGGTTCAACAAATCAGGGAATTTACATGCTAACTGATCGATATTCACTTAAGGAATTAGAGACAAAGCTGCAATGTGAAATTGTCATTGATGAATTTGGAAAGATAATTACATATGGATACCCGGATCAAGAAGTCATCAAGCACATTGATAATAATTGGGAGCCTATCAAGGTATAAGCATTAATTACTGCGCAATATTTCATGGCTATATGCGAGTGGCCTCATTGCCAGTATAAAATATCCTGCCGCCATAGAGATTCTCGAAGTGTCCGGGCAGAATATACCCAGTCTTCAACACCTCTATGTCGCAAGCCCAAATCTCGCCGATTGCCTTGCGAGCCACAATGACCTCTCATTGCCTATTGATGCGATACGAAAATCCCAGCAAAGGCCATCGTGATGTGTCCATAGTGATTCCGTCCAACTCATGCGAAAAGCATTGGCTTGGCTCACCCCCCTACCGGCGGGGCTTTTTCTCTCCTAAGGCGTCGGGGGAGATTAGGCGGAATTCGACGCGGTAGAGCCTCAATTCAACACCGGTCTGCGTGCTGAGTGCGTACTTCAGACCGTCGTCGGCCTCGTGGCAGATTATCAAGCCCTGTACCTGCTCCCCGTCCTCGGCCAAATTGCGCTTCACCCAGCCAATATAGCGGAGCAACTGCCCCATTGTCTGATCGCTTGTCTGGTTGCGCTTAAGCTCGATTACAAGCCAAAGCGGCTTGCTGCGGTGCTTGGCGAGCAGGTCAATGCGCCCCACTTCGCAGGGGTACTCGTATCCGGCCTCGTCGTCCCCAGGCTCTTTGTATATCTCCCACTCGCGCCCAAGTTCCAGACGGTCCCAGTTGTCGCGCAGAAACTCGTGCAGATGGCGTTCTAACCCGAAGTACTGGCATGATTCCTTTGCCTCAATGCTCGCTTGAGGTTCGGCGACTTCTTCCTGCCCCAAATCGCCCTCCTCCAACTTATCCATGTACCACCAGATTGCGTCAAGAGCCCACAGGTCTATGTCGAGCGCGTCCCTAAGCTGCAGAAGCACCTGATTGACCTTCACATAGCGGCTGCCAAACGACTCACCCCTATCGAACTCTGGCCAGATACCCATTTGCTTCATGTTCGCCTCAGAGCGGTTGTTCCATACTCCGTAGCGGTTGGGATTCATAATAAGCAGGATTGCGCTTGCAATATTTTTGCCCATGCCGGGCACCATGTTGGTCGCAAGGTCAAGACGATCGGCTATCTGCTGCGACTCGTCCGCAAGTATTCCCAGAGCCTTGCGCAGTTTGCCCATGTTTTCGCACATGCGCGTGCCTTGGCGATGCAGCCCCGTCCAATGGCGGTTGTTTTCGAACAGAAGAAAACTGCGAAATTCTTCGGGTGATATCTGACCGGCTCGCTCGGGCGAGAAAACGGGCTGAAATCTTGCAAGCACGGCATCGCGAGGTTCAACGATTTGCTCGTTAATTGCCGATTTTCTTAGACCTATGGCGGCCTCGCGCATTTTGCCGATAATGTCTGCCGGAATCGTTGTTGTCATGTTCGTCCCTTCTATTATACTGCCTTATAAGCCTTTAGTGCTATCACCACCGATTGATTAGCGTGAGGTGATGAGGGCGCGTGTTTAATATCCAGAGGCGGATTACTTAAATGTCCAGTTATCTCGCCATTTTTCCCTACTCAACTCTCTTTTTTGTCTTTGCGTCGTAAATAGCCAAAATACTACTGACATCATAGTATGTATAACTAAACTTATCAGAAGTAGTAGGATCAAGCACGACATGAACATCTGGGCTATTAAGTAAACGATAACTAGTCTTAATTTGTCTGTCAATAATAGCAGGATTTCCCTTGATTTCTACCATAACAAAAGTGTGATGTTCGATAAACACCAAATAGCACTGAAGGCCAACGGATCCAAGCAAAGAACACAGCAAAATCGCTTGGTCTTCGCAGTCACCACTTTGTGACTCCATAGTGTGAACCGGAGATGTAACATAATCTTTGTCTATATTAGGATCGCTTACATATCTAATTTCGTCTCGCACAAACTCATACAAAAGTTTAGCCTTGATGAGAGAATCATTACCGGATTCTTTTACAATTAGTCGAGCTTTCTTGTTAACTTTTGTATTTTCAACATCAATTCTGTTAACATATTTATTATAACCGCCATCATCGGGTTTATTATATTCTTTATATGCTGCATAAACAACTCTTGTGAATTTTTCAATATCCTTTTCGTCGATGTTTTTCAAATATTCAACCAAATACGAGAACAATACACCTATACAAACAAGCATGATTACGCATCCGCAACAACTTACAAAACTATCATCTTTTTTCTCGACAGGTTGAGAAGGATTACCTTGTTCGTTCTCCATTTTCACCACCTAATCAAGTATTGGGTTAGAGGGCGTTGTTATCCTGCACTGAAGCAATAGAGTGCATATCTCGCACAGAAAGAAACAGCAAGGCAGAGCAACACGCAGAAGGCGCGTCTGCCGCGTAAATGCTAATGTAAATCTCGGTCGCGATGCAAGCGTTCATACTGCCTCAATTGAACTTCGGGAGAATTTAACGGAATCGGCGCAATTATACCGCTCATATTTCGTATGTCAATATCTCAGTAAAAACCCCCTCCCCTTGCACATCAACTGAATTCGGGTATACTTCGGTATGCGATATCTATCAATTACAACCGTTGTGATGCTGCTTCTGCTTGTCGCACTTTCGCGCTCGCACGCGGAAGAGGCTCCGCTGTTCGTTACAAGCTCGGCACGCTTCAACTTCAACACAGAATTCGATAATCCCCAATGGACAGCCGCCACGATCAAGATGGCGGAGGATTACCTTTCTTTCATCGAAAAAGAGACAGGCCTGAAGTGGCCGAAGGGCGAGAAGATCGAGGCCAATATATACTGCACCGACGCCCGCTATGTTTCAGACGATAAGGCTCGCAGTGGCGGGCGGTATGCGTCTGTGTGGGCGTACAACCTTGGCAAGACTGTAAATGTGCTGCTGAAACCACGCTTCGACGAGACCTACCTTCGCATCGTTGGTCGAAGTCCCGTCGGCGATCCCCTGCTCCTCCACGAGATTCTGCACGCGCTCGACATGAACAACAAGCCTGTTGACAGCTACTTTCCCACATGGTTGTGCGAGGGGCGCGCAGAGTACTTCAGCAGGCTGTATCGTGAGGTGAAGGGCGTGAAATTCGAAGATGATATATGGTATTCGCGCCACTATGCGAGCCTTAGAGAGGACATAAAGAAGACTGGCAAGCTGCCGTTCGATTTTAAGAAGACGCTTGAGGGCGGCGCGGAGACATCGTATCGCGTTGCATTCAGCCTGTATGGGTATCTAAAGAACAGCAAGCATAAGGGTGCGGTCACCGAGCTTGAGAGGCTTACGATAGGCTCGGTGTGCACCGATCGGCGTTTTCGGTCGAACGAACATCTTGCCAGACTTCTGAAGGCTGAATCGGCAATCTGCAAGGAATACATGAAGATGCTGGAGGACTCGCCCGACCAGTGGATCGAGCACTCACTTTCGGCGTGGGGCGAAGGCGGTAAGCTGCGGATGGCGTCTTTCCCCGGGCTGACCTGTGTTTTAACCAATCGCAAAACAGGCAAACCGGGCGCGCTAAAAGTCAGCTTCAAGCTGCACATACATCCTGTGCTTACGCGTCAGGTGGGGTTTGTGTACTCTCACAAATCAACAACCGACTATCGGCAGATTTCGATACGCGACGGGCGCGAGATTCAGGCCAACGACTTTGTGGACGGATGGAAGAGCGGTCAGACGATTCGGTTCGAGGGCGCGGGGGTTAAATGGAACGAAGACGGCATAAATGAGCTTGCAGTCGCAGTGCATCGCGACAGGCTCGAAGTCGAGATAAACGGCACATCTCTTACGCTTGCACCCATCACCGAGCTTGACGAGACCGAGCTTCGATGGGGCTTTAGCGCGTGGGACAGTTATGCTGAGTTTTGGGATATTAAGATGGGGGAATAACGGGGCGCACCGCACTGTTGAATTATCCCACACCTTGAATGAAACTGCCACTGGGGTAAGTGGCATAAACAAGTTCGAATCAGCCTGAAAAGCGCCTGCAATGGGCGTTCGTCGAGCAAGGGCGGAATTTTCCCACATAATGGCATACCGTTTGCTAATGTATTCAACTACAATGTACCGCGCCGTAAAACTCCACACAGCATGGATATACAAGGGTGTGTTATAACACACAGGAGTTAATACCATGAAGCAGATTCTGATACTATTACTTTCTCTAACGATTTTCGCATTTTCATTGTTCATAACGCACGCAGAGGAAGCCGAAAAGGGACCCATCAAGAAATCTATGCCCAGTGTGGTCTTCGAACTACGGGTGACCGATGTACAAGCAGCGGTGAAGTTCTACCGCGACGGGCTCGGTATGCAGGTGCTGACAGAGGATGCCAAGGTACCCGAAGCACTGCTTGAGATCTTTGGTACCGGGCTGCACATCCTCCCAGCACGAAAGGGTGTCAAGTCAGGTGCGAACAAAGGCGGAAATCCGTTTGCTGACATCACCATGTCAAATGGAGTCCGCTACCCATCCCTGTGGTACAAGGACCCTGTTGCGATCTGCGACAAGGTGGAGAAGGCCGGGTACCGCCGTCCTCAGAAGGCCAGCAATGTCTTCTTCGGGCGCGACCCAGATGACAATCCGGTCGAGATCATGAGCGTCCCGCGCGGGATGTCAAAGGAGAGGTTCACCGTCGGCTACCTTGTCTCCAACCGAAACAGGGGCAGAGTTTTTCTCGCCCAGGTTCTTGGCGTTGCGGAGCACGATGTTTGGAAGCTCCCCGCACCAGCGGGGAACATGTACCTCTTCCCGATGGGGCAGACCTTCCTGAAGCTGGTCTCGCCTGCGGGCAGTCGCAGGAATTTTGATTCTGTCCCTCCCAACTGGCCCGGCTTGCACTCCATGGTCATAAGCGTGAAGGACATTGAGGCGGCCAGGCTGACTCTTGAGGAGCGCGGCGCGAGCTTTGAGCAAGTTGGGGACAACTTGGTGGTTAAGGACCCGGACGGCTTCCCGTTTTTGCTTACTCAGGCAAAGGAGGGAACGACAGGGCTGGACCTGCCCGGCCCGATCGCACCGATAGAACTGGAAGAGGAAACCGAAGACGAGCCAGAGGAGCGGCTCGATGTTCCACAATCTCCCGGTGAACCTCCTCTCAAAAAGATGCCAGACAGTGATGCTACTCGCGACGCACTGGGCAAGGACACGCTTTTTAAGAGCATCATCGTCCCCGGCTTCACGGGAATACGGGAGGGAATGAACGGGCTCGCAACTGCAGACTTGAACAAGGACGGTCTGCTTGACATTGTGGCCACATACTCACCCGTGAAAGGTACGGGAGGCCAATGGGGAGAAGGCGAAAAGATCAGGGTGTTCATTAACAAGGGAGCCTTCCAGTACGAGGAGCATCAGATCAAGCTTCTTGACTCGAAGGTAACACTGACCGCCTTTGGTCGGGGCCAAGTACCTTTACTTGCCGATTTCAACAAAGATGGATACCTCGATATATTCGTAACCCGCCATGCCCAGATGACAGGCGGAAAGTCGAATCCCCGCGATCAGAATATCGGGAACGGGCTCTACATCACAGATGGCGCGTGGGATGTCTTTCGAGATGTCTCAGCGAAGATGGGAATCCAGAACGAGAAAGCTTACAACCGGCAACCGGAGGTTGGTGATGTGAATCGAGACGGATGGCTCGACATCGCTATTGGATGCGACAACATAGGCGATGCGATGGGTGGGTTCCCTCACAGCCGCCTATACATTTACAAACCGGGTGGTCCTAAGTTCGAAGATGGCTATTTCGAGGACATAGGTGGCACGGACCTGATCCCAGACTTTGGAGGATTTTACCACGACAGTTCAAGAGACAAGGCAGGCCCGGACATAAACTTGCGAGACCTTGATAACGACGGCGATCTTGACCTTATTCAATCTTACCACTGTGACATTCGCGACCCAAAAGCACCATACTCACCCGTCGAGTACCGGCAAGGCATCTTCTGCTGGAAGAACCTGCTCGTCGAGAAGGGAGAACTTCGCTTTGAGAAGGTAACAGACAACGGACTTGCTTGTGAAGCACGGCTTAAGCTAAGTGCTGACGCAAGCTCAGTTGAGTCAATTGGCAAAGCTCCCGGGTTACCTTACATCTCGCTTGCCGATGTTAACAACGATGGCTTGTTGGATGTGCTGGCCGTTGGCCCGGCTACAGGATATCCCGGCTGGGCTCCCCGGACTGAGTTGGTTAGTGGGAGATTCTGGAAGAACTTGGGCAACTTCAGTTTCAAGGAATGCACCGACGAAATTGGCCTTTCATCTCTTAATTGGACACTAAGGGAATGGTCGGAATTCTTCGACTGGCCCGCTAAGGGCGCAATGCCAGGTAGGCCATATTTCGCGGACGCGATCTTCGGAGACTATAATAACGACGGCTGGATTGACCTTGTCGTCCAGGACAGAAGCGAGGCAGCAGAAACCCGCCGGGCTATCCTCTACATGAACAAGGGTGACGGTACTTTTGAGCTCAAACCGACCGAATTCAGCGGGCTTTGTGCCAACGGAATCTGCGGAGAGACCGCAGACATGAACAATGACGGCCTACTGGACATGGTCTTCGCGTCCGACCCCGACAACTCCGGGTTGGCCATCGGAGGATTCAGGTACGAGAGCAGAGTGTTCTGGAATGCAGGCACAGCAGGAGCTCGGGCTAACCATTGGTTGCGCCTTCGTTTCAGTGGCTTTAACAACGCCGATTTAATAGGCGCACGAATCCTGCTGAACGACCCTGACACCGGAGCATTCGTTGCCATGAGGAACATCGCCTCACACCATAGCTACAAGTCAAGCGGTGCACTTGAGGCTCACTTCGGACTTGGCAGCAGGGAAAAGGGAAACATCGTGGTCGTTCTGCTTGATGGCAGACGCTTCGAGTTCCCCGGTCTGGTTGCTGGCAAGTACATGGATCTGGATCTGAAGGCGAAAACAGCATCCGAAGTGGCTGGGAAGTAGGACACCTGATGCGCTACCCAAGGCAGTTTCCTTTGCTGATAAAGCCAGCCTCAGCCGACTGCAACCTCCGCTGCAGGTACTGCTTCTATCTGGACCATCTCGACTTCTACCCGGGCCAAACACATAGAATGACGGAACAAGTACTTGAAAGGCTCGTTTCCAGCTATATGGTGACTCCCCAAAAGACCTATGCCTTCATCTGGCAGGGCGGCGAGCCCACTCTTATGGGGGTGGACTTTTTTCGCAAGGTTGTCGAGTTCCAGCAGAAGTACGCTCCGCCCGGCGCAGCGGTAGCGAACATGCTGCAAACGAACGGAACTCTCCTCAACGACGAGATGGTGCAGCTTTTTGCAGAATATCGCTTTCTTATAGGCATTAGTCTTGATGGTCCACCTGACTTGCATGACCGATATCGTAAAACTGGAGGGTCAGTCGGTACCCACGACAGAGTTGTTCAGGGCATAAGGCTATTACAAAGGCACGATGTGGATTTCAATGTGCTTGTTCTTGTTTCCCAAGCAAATATAGGTCGTCCTCGTGAAGTTTACCGTTATCTGGTTGACCAGGGGCTGCTGTTTCACCAGTATATTCCCTGTGTCGAGACAGATGCATCTGGACAGCTTTGTGACTACTCAATTACCGGAGACGGATGGGGACTATTCTTATGCGGTATCTTTGATGAGTGGAAGCATAAAGATACTCGGCGGGTCTCAGTAAGGTTGTTTGATTCAGTTATACAGAAGCTGGTCAACGGTGTGCCTACCGACTGCAGCATGGACAGTGACTGCCGACAATACTTCACTGTGGAGTTTAACGGCGATGTATATCCATGTGACTTCTTTGTCAGACACGATCTGGAACTGGGAAATCTGTTTACCCATACATGGAAGCAAATTGCAGACTCGGACATTTATGCCGAGTTTGGAAGAAGAAAGCTGGATCTACATGTAAGTTGCAGAGAGTGCTGCTACTTAGACTTATGCTATGGTGATTGCCCCCGAACGCGAGTCCATTCGATGGGAATTGGGGATCAACCGGGCCAACTGTGCTCAGGTTGGAAGGTTTTTCTTAGACATTCACTACCGACCTTTAAAAAGCTTGCAGAGGAGTTAAAGACCGAATTGAGGCTTCCTCCATGCAGATAAAAAACTTAAGAAAGGGGTTAGAAATGATTTCATTAACCGATAAACTGCAAATGCTGAAAGCTAAAGCTCAAAGAGCTTTATTCAGGATCATGGTCGCCACAGTGATTGCAGTGGGTACAACAATAGCAGCTGGATTCGGCTTTAGTACCGCAGAAGAGCAAGCGCCACGAAAACCAAATGTGGTGTTAGTGCTTGCTGATGACCTTGGATATGCTGAGTTGGGTTGCCAAGGCTGCAAGGACATTCCAACGCCCAACATAGATTCGATCGCCAACTCTGGAGTGCGTTTTACCCAGGGATATGTAACATGCCCGATATGCGCACCTACTCGGGCGGGATTGCTTACAGGTCGCTATCAGCAACGTTTTGGTTTCGAGACCAACCCCGGTCCAGAATTATACGCTGATGAGAAGTTCGGACTGCCTGTTGACCAGCCGACTATCCCTGAACTTCTTAAGCCTCTTGGATATACGACAGGAATGGTGGGCAAATGGCATGTTGGCTACAAGCCTGAACTAACTCCCCCAAAGCGCGGATTTGACTACTTCTTCGGTTTCCTTAGTGGTGCACATGAATTCCTGCCCGGGGGCAGGAGGCGCGAAATCCGCAGAGGAGCCGATGCGGTAGAGGAAAAAGAGTATCTTACTGACGCTTTTGGTCGGGAGGCCGTTGCGTTCATCACAAAGAATAAAAGCAATCCATTCTTTCTGTACTTGCCCTTCAACGCTGTTCACTCGCCACTTCAGGCATCAGAGGAGTACTTGAAACGAGTAGAGGGGATAAAGGACACCAATCGCCGAACCTACGCCGCAATGACGATAGCAATGGATGATGCAGTCGGCAGAGTGCTTGAGACGCTTCGCAAGGAAGGACTTGAGGACAATACTCTCATATTCTTCCTCAGTGACAACGGTGGCCCAACCCCTCAGACGACCTCAAGCAATGCCCCCCTGCGTGGTTATAAGGGACAGGTCCTCGAAGGGGGTATACGCATACCGTTCATGGTTCAATGGAAGGGACGAATTCCAGAAGGCAAAGTAGTATCCGAACCCGTCGTTTCATTGGACATATTGCCCACAATTCTGGCCGCTGCTGGAAGACCCGCTGTTGAGCAGGATAAACTGGATGGCATTGACCTTCTTCCCTTCCTTCTTGGGGAAAAGGCAGATAGACCGCATAATATTATATACTGGAGATTTCATGATCAGCGCGCAATTCGTTCACATGATTGGAAACTTGTAAAGCGCGGAAAGGGAGACGCATGGGAACTGTACAATCTTACTGAAGACATCGGAGAATCAAAGAATCAGTCAGCACAGATGCCAGATAAGGTTAAGGAATTGGAGGAGTTATGGCAGAAGTGGAACGCAGAACTTCAAGAACCAAAATGGAAACGCCAAGATGCAAGTACTGAGGGTAATAACGGTCGTGGGCCAGACGACATGTTCAAGAGATATGACAAAAATGGCGACGGGAAACTTGGACCTGGCGAGATTCCTGCTGACTTGTTAGAGCGTTTTGATACAGACAAAGATGGTTTTATAAGTGAAGAAGAGTTCAAAAAGGCATGGAACAGAAGAAAGCAAGATGAGTAGGTTTTTGAAGGTTATGAAAAACAGAGAATACTTCAATAAGCTTGTGTTGAGTGTGGTATTCGTGCAAAATAGCTTTATATTGAACTTAACTCCACAATCGGAGCGCAAATGAAAGCCGAGCGAATAATCACTGCGGCAATACTGCTCTGCGTGCTCGCAGTGGTGGTAATCGCAGCAGCAGAAGAAGAAGAAGAAGGCAAGCCAAAACAACCAGCCCTGCCTTATGCCATAGTTGATACAGGGCAAGACAGATGCTTCAGCACAGACAAAGAGATAGCTTATCCAGATAAAGGCGAGCCTTTCTTCGGGCAGGATGCCCAGTACAGCGGTCTTATGCCCGCATACAAAGACAACGGGGACGGCACGATCTCAGACCTTAACACCGGTTTGATGTGGGTGAAGACCCCCGATTTGAGGAACAAAAAGAGCTATGCCGACGCTCTTGCCGATGCAAAGAAGTGCAATACCGGTGGTTATAGCGACTGGCGTTTGCCGACAATCAAGGAGCTTTATACGCTGATAGACTTCAATGGATATTGCAATCGCACAGTGGAGAAATCTGTGCCCTACATCAACACAAAGTACTTCGATTTTGTTTATGGCGACGAAAGCAAGGGCGAGCGCATCATTGACGCGCAGTACTGGTCGAGCACCGAATATGTGGGCAGAACTATGAACGGCAGTGAGACGGTTTTCGGCGTGAACTTCGCAGACGGTCGCATCAAAGGCTATCCCAAGGGGGATGGCCGCAACGAAAGGGACAAGCGTTTCGTAAGATATGTGAGGGGCAACAAGAAGTATGGACAGAACGACTTTGCCGACAACGGCGACGAAACGATAACCGACCGCGCCACCAGCCTGATGTGGACGAAATCCGACAGCGGCAAGCCTATGAACTGGGAATCAGCCCTGAAGTACTCTGAGAACCTCTCGGTCGCTGGTTACAACGATTGGCGCCTGCCAAATGTAAAAGAGCTTCAGAGCATCGTTGACTACACCAAGGCTCCAGACGCGGCAGATAAGTCGAAGCGCAGGACCGCAATAGATCCTGTCTTCAAGGTAACCACCGCTGAATCATGGTACTGGACGAGCACAACTCACCTCGAAAACTGCACATGTGGCTTCGCGGTCTATATCTGCTTCGGGCAGGCGTTCGGCATTATGCGCGGCACGAAGATGAATGTGCACGGAGCCGGCTCGCAGCGAAGCGACCCGAAGCGCGGCAATCCTCAGGACTGGAAGAATGGCAACGGCCCCCAAGGTGACGAGGTTCGCATAGAGAATTTTGTGCGATGCGTTCGTAGTGGTGGAGTAACGCGCAGGGAGACAGGGCCAGCGGTCGGCGACATCTTCGGCCCGAGCCGCCAATCATCCGAAGGTGATCCGATGAGCGAAACGAACCGCCGCCCAGGATTTGTAGGAAGGCTCGATAAGGACCGAGACGGCAAGGTGTCGCGATCAGAGTTCGACGGCCCGCCTGAGCAGTTTGATGTGCTCGATAAGAACAAAGACGGCTTTTTAACCGAAGATGAGGCACCGCGACAGCCTCCCGGCAGATGACCAGAAAGAAGCAAGCACAAAACGGGGATAATATGAACAAATACTTATTTACATTCACGCTTGCCCTGACTCTGATTATCGCGATAAGCGCGACGCAAAGAGAAAAGCGCACAGGCGCAGAAGAAGACCCGAAACTATCACAGAATGGCACTGCGACAGCATCGCCGGTGCCGTCAAAGGCAGCGGAATCCCCTGCCCCATCCACTTCGCCTGTGCCTGCCTCCCCTGCTCCTGAAAAGGTCTTTGAAGAGCTGCCAGTCAATAAGATCAGAGCCGCGCAGAAGTACAGTGCTGAAACACGCGGTCAGGCTCTTGTGATAATGCAGGGCGGCAAGGTCATATTCGAGGAGTATTGCAACGGCGGTGCAAATGACAGAATGCAGATGCTCGCAAGTGGCAGCAAGAGCTTTGTGGGAATCGCAGCGGTCGCGGCGGTTTGTGACGGTTTCATCAAACTGGATGACTTTGCCAGCGAATCGCTTTCCGAGTGGAAGGAGCACCAACTGAAGTCGAAGATAACCTATCGCCAGTTGCTGACCCTCACAAGCGGACTGACGAGCGGTGAGAGGGGCTCCGTGCTTCGGACCCCGTCTTGGAATGACATCGTTCAGAAGCCACTCACCGGGCGACCAGCAGAGCAGTATTCGTATGGCGCATATCAGTTGATAGCTTTTTCGGAGGCATTAGAGCGCAAGCTCGGTGGCGAGAAATTTGAAGATTACATTAAGCGACGCATATTCGCTCCACTTGGCATTAATGTTGAATGGCGCATGCGATGTGCGGATGGACATCCTCAAGTGGGAGGCGGGGCATACATGACGGCTCGTGACTGGGCTTTGTTCGGCGAGTTTGTGCGGCTTGGTGGGAAATGGGGGGATAAGCAATTACTCAAACCTGATACACTCGCAGAGTGCTTTATTGGCACAGTTCAGAATCCTGCATACGGTTTGGCATGGTGGCTCAAAAAGCCAGTAAGCAAGGAGATTATTGATAAGATACCGCTTCTGTCGCGAGAGTGGGCTGATGCAGCCAACTCGAAGACGATCCCCGACGACCTTGTCGCCGCATGCGGTGCGGGAAAACAGAGGCTCTATGTGATACCTTCGCGTGGTTTAGTTATAGCGCGAAACGCCTCGATAGCGTCAACCTTTTCGGACAGCAAATTTCTGTCGCTGCTGTTCAATTGAGGTTTGGGAAATTGTGGCTTTATCTGATAGCGTCGTAGGGTCTTGTCGAAGCTCGATAACCACGAAAGACACGAAAGAGAACTACTCCCGACTTCATGCCGAGTTTTTCACCCCGCAGGAGCATGGCGATTGCCTCGCTGATTCGCTTGGCGCGCGTTTCAGGGCAACCTGGCCTACTTCTTCTGCGCGCTCTCTATGCAGATTAACTCGTGC
>CAZNBY010000029.1:0-41975 GCA_964571525.1 uncultured Planctomycetota bacterium | reverse complement strand
TGATCGTCGCCGCATGGCGGCGGGCGGTGTTGTGCGCACTGGCTGCGGCGGTTGAAATATCCTGGCCACGGTCTGCCGAATGTACCGAAGCAGTCAGCTCGATCGGCAAATGCTCTATGCCTATCAGTCCATCACCGCACAACACGAACGCACGCTCAATAGCATTCTCAAGCTCGCGTATGTTCCCCGGCCAATCGTGCGCCATTAGCAGTGCAAGTGCCTCTCCGCTTATTCCCGACACAATCTTGTTTCTAAGTCTGTTGAATCGGCCGATAAACTGGTCAACAAGAAGCGGAATATCCTCTTTGCGGCGTCGAAGCGGTGGCAGTTCGACACGAACAACATTGACGCGGTAGTAAAGGTCCTCCCTGAACATACCACGGCGAACCTGTTCGGCAAGGTCTTTATTTGTTGCTGCCAACACGCGCACATCAGCCTTTTCGGATCGGGTAGAACCAAGAGGTTCGTAGGTGCGCTCTTGCAGCACGCGAAGCAGTTTGGCCTGAAGGGCAGGGCTTATCTCTCCTATTTCGTCGAGCAATATAGTGCCGCCTTCAGCAAGGGTAAATCGCCCGGGCTTGTCCTTGTGCGCTCCTGTAAAGGCTCCTGCCTTATACCCAAAAAGCTCAGACTCCAACAGTGTCTCGGGCAGAGCAGAGCAGTTGACGGCTACGAATTGATGGCAGTTGCGCGTGCTCAACGCGTGAATTGTGCGGGCGACAAGCTCCTTGCCCGTGCCGGTCTCGCCTGATATCAGCACCGTGGCGGGGCTTGCCGCAATTGCGGGCAGAACATCAAAAACTCGTTGCATCAATGGGCTGCGGCTCGATAGATCGCCCACCTTATATTTGCCCTCAAGCTCCAATCGCAGAGCTTCGACCTCAGACATGTCCCTAAATGTCTCCGCACCGCCGATCACCTGCCCATCACCATCGCGAAGCACTGCGGTCGAGATGCTTATCGGTATGCGGTCGCCGTCGGCGTTGATTATGTAGCCTGTCTTGCCGATCACAGGCTTGCCGGTCTGCAGCGTCTGCTTCAACGCGCAGTCATCCCCGCACATGCTCGAACGGAACACATCGCAGCACCGCTGCCCAAGAGCCTCTTTTCGGGGTACACCCGTGATCTGCTCTGCAGCGCGGTTGAACGAGGTTATGCGCCATTCCAAGTCCACCGTGAACACACCATCAGATATGCTCTCAAGTATTGCCTCGGTCGGCGTAAGCGCCCGTTTCTGTCTGGGTCTTGTGGCTTTTGCCATATTCTCCCACATCGGTGTAGGGGGGAATGAGCCCCCGCACTGTGTATTGTACCGCATTGTGGAAAATATCGCGGCAATCTCAGCTTAGTTAGATAAAGTCATCCAGCCAAAACCGTGCCGACTTGGCCACAAGCCCTGTGTCAGTATGAGCGAGAGAAACGAACTGTCAAAGTTGTCTTGACAGTTGACATCTGAACTTGTAAGGATTCCTTACGAGTTGGAGGGCATTATGAAAGTCGTTGAGAATGCCTGTAACAATTGGATCTGCATATCTGGAGAAGGTCGAATGAACGACTACAATACGGCTACCACGATGGAAGCCGCATTTGTTGAATCATCCACCAGTATTACCTATAGCGCTTTGCAGTCAAGGCCAAACAATATCTCAGCCAGATAGTAGTGGATACTCACCTTGCCAGCCTTAAGGTCGCTAATAATCTCGTCAAAGTTATTGTAATACACTAAGCACAGCGCATTGCGGCATGAAAGTTGAGAATAGGACATATGCCCCCATTCTTGTTTTCCAAGATTATAAGGGGCATATGCAGACAATCAGAAGGCAATAGACATGCTGCTGTTTTGAAAGTTATGTGCTGATGAATTTGTATGGCAATTTTGTTCTAAGCGTCTATCATAATCTTCTGTATCTTATGCAGTACACATCTGTGTTCCAATGGTACTACGCGCTTGGTTAAAGTCGTTTGCGTCGGTATGGCGAGACTGCGCCTCGTGCTCGCCCAAGTTCTGCAGTGACTTTGTCAGCAACCTGAGCGGGTAGCGAGTGCGAAGCGGAGCGAAGGATAAGCAAGCTGCGGCGCGGAAAAAGTAGAGTTTACGGCGCAGTTTTAATGAACAAGAGGCGTAAATTGAGCCTGACAAGAAACTAAGCTTATTGCCCTGGAGCGTACAATGAAGAAAGCACTGTTGATAATCTGTCTTGCGTTGGTTGTTATCGCTGGAACTGCAATCGGCGTTGTCTTCTTTCTTAGATCCCAGGATATTCTTCACACACCCGAGCCTGAGATTTCTCAGGATCTGGCTGCAAAATCGCCCTTCAAGCTTGTTAGCATCCCCGCGGGTTCGTTCATGATGGGTTCAAACACCGGTGATGAAAACGAAAAGCCAGTTCATAAGGTCACACTGACGAAACCCTTTTACATAGGTGCGACGGAGGTGACGCAGGCTCAGTGGAAGGCGGTTATGGGAGGCAACCCATCCATATTCAAGGGCGACGACCTGCCGGTGGAGTGGGTGTCATGGAACGACTGCATGAAGTTCTGCAAAAAACTCACAGAAACAGAGAAGGCAAAGGGCAACCTTCCCGCTGGTTATGAGTACCGTCTTCCCACCGAGGCGGAGTGGGAGTACTGCTGTCGGGCGGGAGCAACGACGGAGTACTGCTTTGGTGATGCCATAAACATGCTGAAGGACTATGCCTGGTTTGATGAAAACTCAGGTAGAAAGACCCATCCAGTTGGTACAAAGAAGCCGAATGCGTGGGGCTTATACGACATGCACGGCAATGTATGGGAGTGGTGCTTGGACTGGTATGCGAACAAGTACGCATCAGGCGACGCGACCGACCCGCGGGGGCCGTCGTCGGGCTCCTTCCGTGTCAGGCGTGGCGGCTCGTGGCGCTACTGCGCCTTGAACTGCCGCAGTGCGCTTCGCAACTGCCTCACACCCGGCAGCGCGAACTACGGCCTCGGCTTCCGCCTCGTCCTTGCCCAGTGTTCAGAAAAAGCGGTTGACCAACACACCACTCCGCCCGTTGTGGGGACCACCGTACCTGATCTTGCTGCAAAATCGCCCCTCAAGCTTGTTAGCATCCCTGCAGGTTCGTTCATGATGGGTTCAAACAACGGTGATAAAAACGAGAAACCTGTTCATAAGGTCACACTGACGAAACCCTTTTACATAGGTGCGACGGAGGTGACGCAGTCTCAGTGGAAGGCGGTTATGGGCAATAACCCAAGTTATTTCAAGGGCGACGACCTGCCGGTGGATTATGTCTCATGGAATGATTGCGTAGAATTCTGCGAAAAACTCACAGAGACTGAGAAGGCCAAGGGCAACCTGCCAGCCGATTGGGAATACCGGTTGCCGACGGAGGCGGAGTGGGAGTACTGTTGCCGCGCTGGTGCAACGTCAGGGTACTGCTTCGGTAATGATATAAGCAAGCTTGGCGAATACGCATGGTTTAATGATAACTCAGGCAAAAAGACCAATCCTGTCGGCACGAAGAAGCCCAATGCATGGGGCTTATACGATATGCATGGCAATGTATGGGAGTGGTGCTTCGACTTTCTTTCAGACGAATACCTGTCTGGCGACGCGACCGACCCGCGGGGCCCATCGAATGGAGGATGCCGTGTGTTGCGCGGCGGTTCTTGGGGCAATGGCGCTCCGGGTTGTCGGGCGGCCTATCGCTGCTGGAATGCGCTGGCTGTTCGGAGCCCCATCTACGGTTTTCGAGTTGTTGCCACCCAGTGTTCAGAAAAGGCGGTTGACCAACTCAAGCTGATATGCATCCCCGTGGGCTCGTTTTTGATGGGTTCAAACAACGGTAATAATAACGAGAAACCTGTTCATAAGGTAACAATATCTAAGCCGTTCTTCATGTCCGCGACGCAGGTTACGCAGGCCCAGTGGAAGGCGGTTATGGGAGGCAACCCATCCATATTCAAGGGCGACGACCTGCCGGTGGAGTGGGTGTCATGGAACGACTGCATGAAGTTCTGCAAAAAACTCACAGAAACAGAGAAGGCAAAGGGCAACCTTCCCGCTGGTTATGAGTACCGTCTTCCCACCGAGGCAGAGTGGGAGTATTGCTGTCGCGCTGGTTCTACGACGAAGTACTGCTTTAGTGACGATACAAGCAAGCTTGGCGAATACGCATGGTTTTATAGCAATTCAAGTGGAAAGCCCCATCCTGTCGGCACGAAGAAACCGAATGCGTGGGGTTTGTATGACATGCACAGCAATGCATGGGAGTGGTGTTTTGACTGGTATGGAGTATACTTATCAGGCGACGCGACCAACCCAGTTGGGCCGCAGTCGGGCTCGGACCGCGTCTTTCGTGGCGGCTCATGGGGCACCGACGCCATGCACTGCCGCTGTGCGAATCGCGACTTCAATTCGCCTGACTTCACGACCATCTTCCTCGGCTTCCGCCTCGTGCTCGCCCAAGTTCTGCAGTGACTTTGTCAGCCACCTGAGCAATAGCGAGTGCGAAGCGGAGCGGCGCAGGGCGAAGCGAAGCGTCGGAGCGGGGAGTAGAAGGGACGAGGGAGAGGTTTGAGATTTGAGGTTTGCATGTAGAGAGGGAAAGAGGTTAAAAGTTATGTTGCCGCGACTATGCGAGGTTTTCGAGTGCATTGGCTTGATCGGCAAAGAGATTCGAAGTGGTTCCTCCGCGGCCCCAAGTTTAATCCTCTACGAAACTATCTCATCTACGACCCTTGGGGCTGGTGCAATTAGGATGGGACAGCAAACTGCTCTGGGTGTATCAAACTCAAGATGACCTTGACAACTTTGTGGCGTATGCAAAAGACTGGTTGTCGATATAGATTAAAGACAATGCTGATACTTCCTCAGGATCATGCGAATTGCATCGCGATACTTGACCTGTTTCTTGTGCGTGTTATAATCAGAAAGGAGGTTTAAAATGAAAGAAAAGCCGACAAAAACACCTTCAGATTCGGTATCGGTATCTGCAAAGCTTCTGCATATAGTTCCTGACGATGTCATCACTATGCACATAGACCAAATTGCTGTGTCCGCTGAGCCTGACAAGTTCATTATTTCTATGTTTCAACACAGAAAACCGGTTTTGCTTGGTACTCGTGAAGAGAAGGCTGAGAAGGCAAGGGCGATCAAAGAGATAAAGGCACTATGTGTAGGTCAGTTTGTTGTTACGCCGCAAGTGGCAATTGACCTTGCGAGGGCTGTATCCGGCACAACCAAGCTTTATCACAAAGAGGAGTGCGAAGAAGTTGAAAAGTAACCAGATGTCTTCTTGCGGGAAGCTGTTTCAGCAGGATACTCACTTCTTTTCTACTCGCTCTAAGTATGCTGCATCATCTGCAAGTACAGGTAGTTCCAATGTCCTATCTGCAAACATTCCTGTTTCTTCCACGCGCTATGTATGCGTAGAGAGGGTAGTTGGAAACGACATTTCTCTTCACTGCAAAATCCCTCTTTCCTTCTACATCGTCGAAAGATTCGGAGCGGGCGAACCTTGCTTTGAGATCATATATGAGCCTTTATGTATCCATGTGTATTCAGAGTCTGCCTCAGAGGCTCTCTTAGATGTGTATGACCTTATTACTGCGCAGTGGGTCTTCTTTACGATTGACCCTAATCGGAAATTTGGCAACAATTTGTCCGTGCTTAAGCGCATATACATGGAGCACTTTGAGCAAATGAAATGAAGCCTACAGATGTAACATGTGCCCTAACAGCAAAGGGATTTGTCGAAGAAAGAAGTAGGCGTCACATCTTTTTCCGTATCAGCGACAATGATGGGACATATCTCGCGCAAACCCATATCTCTCACAATCGGAAGGAAATTGGAAACGACCTTCAAAGGTCAATGGCTCACCAGATGAATCTGACTCTGTCTCAATTCAAGCAATTCGTCTCCTGCACCATTACAGAAGCTCAATATCGCAGCATCTTAAGAGACAAAGAAGTGTAGTAGCCTTTTTTTGCAGGATACGGATGCAATGCTGCTATCCTTGCAGCCATGAAGTACGCATCATCCGTCCAATTCATTTCATCATGTTAACGAACAAAAAGAGGCTCCCTTTCGGAAGCCTCGTTTTATACTTGGTACGCCGGGAGGGATTCGAACCCCCGACCGCCGGATTAGAAATCCGATGCTCTGTCCAACTGAGCTACCGGCGCGTATCTATCAATGCGTGGAATTATAGCCGCCTATCGCTTTATTTCAACGCCTTCACATTCAAACGCTCAAACAATTGGGCTGGCAAGCGAAGAAATGGAGTAAGGAACTTGCCGACCAACCTCCATCAAGAAAAACCGCCTTCGGATCGCTCCAAAGGCGGTCAAGGAGATATGAACAAGGGATTATTGGTTAAAGATCGTCGTCAAAACCAAGATCGTCGTCACTGCCTTCCATCGGAGCGAGGTTTGCAAAGCGCTTCTCCTCAGTCGCCTCGGCATCGTTCAGCTTGCGAAGTTCGCGTTCAAGGCTCTCGATTTCGCGTCTCCAGCGAAGCCTTCCCTCGTAACCAAGCACGACCTGATAGATCATGCGTGCGCGCTTAAGCTCGCGTTCAAGGGTCTCGCGCTCTTTCTGATAGCGAAGGCGAATGATCTGGCGCTCGCGTTCGCTCAGGTATCCTTCCTCAGTTACGCGGCGGCGGGGGCGAAGTTCGGGCGAAATCTTTCCGCTGCGCCAAAGCTGACCGTAGTGTGTATTGCAATAACCGCGTGCGTGCGCTGGATTCGTGCAGCCGGGGACCTTACAGAGTTTCTTCTTCTGACGACCGACCTCAGAGATAATCTGGTTGTAGTTCTTCAGTTGCTTAAGGTGCTTGTCGCAGTACTTTTCACCTTCGACAATAGGCTGATTGCAGCCGTTGACGGCGCAGCGCTCAACTGTCTTGGGATCTGATTCGGGCTTGATGTAGCCGTAATTGCGCATCTGGTCATAGTGCTTCTGGCAATAGCCTTTGGCCATGTAAGTGCGATCGCAACCGGGAACCGAACATGCGCGAAGTTTCTTTTTGGGTGTAGTTGTCATTTGTTTCACCTCTGCTCACCTTCACATAGCAATTCGCGTGCCGAAAATTTAGGCCAGAATGCCCCAAAAAAGTGCCGTTTTGCGCCAAAATTCGGCTTATTGTCAATGTAAAGTGTAAAGCGATGTTTACAGTGTATAGTGTAAATACCGCGATAAACGCTGCAAATACAAGCTTATCGCACAATTATACAGGCGAAAGTGTAAATGTCAACTATTCTTTACACTTTGCTGCGTTGATGTACCTATCGCATGCCCGAGATTTGTTCGGATTGAAGAGATTGATCGAGTATGGCGCATATGACTGATATGCGCTGCTAATAGCCTCTCGCGTCGCGGCAAAGTCGCGCCCCGCAGACATTTGTGACCAGTACGCGAACGGTGGAAACTGCAAGATCCGCTCGGCCAATTCGTTTGGCGTATCAGGCAAGCTTTGCGAACCTCCATGCGTTGCAATTTTGTGAATATTAGCAGCGAGTCTTTGGGGGAGTTCTTTCAATTTTGACGGCTTCCACTCGCCTATGATGCGCTTTATAGTCTTAAGGGGGGGCGAGTACAAGCCACTTATCATGTCTTCTATGTGCCACAACCTTTCAACCTCGTTTTCAGGGGCCTTGAAGGGCGGCACCGAATACAGCGAAACACACCTTCCCATTGCGGCGTACATCGCTGCGCGTCGCAATGCTGTGAAATGCTCGTCATCAACCAGAGCGGTGTTTCCGTTGAATCCTTTGATTGGCAATGATGAAATCAATATAAGTCCATTGTTAAGCCTAAATCCCTCGCCGTCAGCCGATAGCATATCACCCGTTGAAAGCAGAACCTCTCCTTCGGATGCCAATCGCATATTCGAGAAATCAATGAACACCGTTTCGTTGTAATGTCGAGCGAGCGCCTCTATATCACAAAAGCCGCTGAGAGAGACAATTGCCACACCGCGAATCCCGGCCCTTTTCGCCTCAGCTATCCGCAAATCGAGCTTGGGGATTGTCGCCATAGGGGCAGAATACGCCTTTGCTTCGAACACCATCAAGTTACCATTAATCTCGATAAGGCCGTCCCATTGGCCTGGGCGTGAACCTCGTACAGAGATGGATGGCATTCGTGGTATCGCTGTCTTTGTGCAAAATAGAGCTGTTCGCGCGAGCCTTTCGAACTCTATTCCGCGTCGCGCGGAGCTTGCGGGAAGAAGCGAGTTTGCCCTTCCTATTAGCGTTTTAACAGGCATTTCAATATAAAGCCTACCCAAACCAACACCGCTGTGGATAGAATAATGTAGCCGAACCAGCGCCGAATGTTCTGCGGCTTGACGATGGAATTCAGTTTAGCGCCCAACTGCGTACCGACGAGCGAGCCTATCATAATCGAAACCGCAATGCTCCAGTCAACATTCTCGCGCCCGCCTGTACCGTGCCTAACGGTGCTCCAAATCGCCGCCATAAAGACTAATAGAAGCGAAGAGCCTACGGCCTTGCGCGTGTCAAGCCCGACAAGATAAATGAAAACTGGCACGGCAACAAAGCCCCCGCCAAGCCCCAAATAGGCGATTGCCACGCCTGCAATCAAGCCGATAAAAATAAAGGTGGGAAGGGGAAAAGGTTCAAAGAAGCCCTGGGGTGAATCGAGCCGGGGTGGCACATCAATCGCCCGAAGTATTCGAGGGAACCTTAGCGTCGGTTCACCGTTTTCGCGCTTTGGTATAAACTGAGCTTCGTACACCAAGAACGCGCCCTGAAGCAGATACACCACGGTAAGGCCAAGCATAAGGTAAACTTCGCTTCTCATCACCTGCGCACCGAGAATTTCGAATGTGGCGTTAGAGACCTTTAGCGAGTTTTGCAGATACGCACCGACCTCGATACCAAGTGCCGCACCAATAAAAAGCGCCGCGGTTACTTGCCAAACAACATTTCCCTTGCGCCAGTGCGGAACAAGCCCAAACAATCCTGTGGGTATCATCTGTGCAAGGCTGCTTCCTGCTGCCGAGGCGGGGGGCACATTAAACACAAGCGTAAGTATGGGCACAAGCATAACTCCGCCACCCACACCGAACATCGCAGATAGACCACCGATGAACAGGCCAAGAATCACTATCCAGATGTTAATTGTCAAGCCGAGGATAGGAAGTGCAAACTGCATATTACCTCAAAGTCCACCCTTATAGCCGTCCTTGCGAACGCGCCAGAAGTGGATTGCGAGCAGTATAACGATCGAAAGAGGAAGAATCAGACAATGAAGCACATAGAATCTCAGTAGCGCCTCATCCCCAATATACTCTCCACCGAACAGCAGGTTGATGATAAACTTGCCCACAACAGGCGCATTTGATGCCATCCCCTTGGCGACACTTACTGCATCATAGCTTAGCACATCGAATGGAAGCAGATAACCTGTGAAGGCGGTGAGCAGTACGAGCAACAAAAGGGTGATGCCGACTGCCCAATTGAACTCGCGCGGTGGACGGTAGGCTCTGTTCAATACAACTCGCAACATGTGCAAAAAGACGGTGACAAGCATAAGCTCGGATGAATAGCGATGGAAGGAGCGCCAGAACGCGCCGAAAGCCACAACATTGTCAATATCGCGTATCGAGGCATGGGCATCTGCTATATTCGGTTTGTAATAGAGCATTAGCACTATGCCAGATATGACAGAGAGCATGAACAGCAGGGCGGATATGCCACCCATACACCATGTGTGTTTAAGATTAAGGTGCTCAGGCTTAATTCGTGAGGGATGCAGGTGCATCAGAAGATTGTAGCGCGAGAGTCGTTCGGCTTCCTGCTCGCTTTTTGGCAACCCGACACGAAATATCGAGCGCCAGAACCTTTTCCACGGATTAGGCGCGCTCAATTCCACACCCCAAGAGGTTTGGATTTACGGCACAAATACAGAAGCCTGTTGACTTGTTCGATGAACTCGGCAATATCTCCCCTTCGCGGATCGGCCTGATATTCTGACTCATATACGCTTTGCGCTTCGACCAATAGGGCTATTGCGGCGTCAAAATTCTCAATGGCCTTCTTATAGTTGTCATCATCCATCGAATCAAATGCCTTTTGCACAAGTGCCTTCGCCTTAAGGTATTGCTCGTTGGCATTTTTAAGCGCGTCATTTGTCGCCTTGGGCGGATCCGCAACACGGGATTGCGGCACAGGTGTGGCTGAAGGTGAAGCTGTTGGGGAAGAACTCGGCTGAGGAGTTCTAATAGGTGAAGCGGAAGTGGAGGGCACAGGTCGCGGTGACGGTTCAGGCGGCCGCTCGGTTTTAGGTGGTTGCTGTATCGCCCCTAACTTGACAAGAAGCTCAAGAGCATCGGCAGCATAGGCGGATTTGCCATAGTTTGCGATAATCTCTTTTGCTGTTGATATGGCACTGTTGTTCATCCCGCGCGAGAAGAAAGATAGAGCACGGCGGTAGAGCTGAAAAGCGTTGTAGTCGGCAAGTTGCTCAGGAAGGTCTTTGTATCGCGAGTCCATCTCGGTATAAATCTTCCATAACTCTGGATGAAGATCGAACTTGCGCGCGTATTTAAATGCCTTCCACCATGAAAGCCAGCCTCCATCCTCGCGCCTTTTTGCGCCTTCAATGAGCTTTTCGAGTGTGGGACGGTTTGCCCTCTTGAAATCCTCGACAGTAAGCGGAGATATCCTCTCTATTTCAGAACGATTGAATGTAACCGTTATACCACCTGAGGTACGGATTGTTATTGTCTTCTCATCTTCCTTTTCAACAACGCCGTCAAACTGACCCGCGCCCTTAAGCTGAAGCGAAACAAGCTTACCGCCAAGCATTGCGGGTGATACCTCAGTTGAATCCATCATCGCAATGCAATTCACAACATCTTTGTGCAGCTTTGTCGCAGAAGCCGACATAAAGCTTGGCAGAGGTTGAGATATTGTCTCTTCAATTAACTTTAACGCACCCTTCATATCACCTGATTCAACTAATTCGCGGGCTTTATTAAGCTTTTCCCGTGCTATTTGAGGGTCAAGTGTCGGTATTGGGGTCGGTGATGGGGATGGCGTGGTGGTCGGCACGGCAGATGGGAGGGGGAACTGAGACGGTGTTGCGCTCGGCGTTGCCTCCCTGGTAGTATGAGGCATCGCGGTCGGAACTGAAGATGGAGCAACATGTGGAGCCAAGCCCGGAAACAGGTAGTCCGCGAAAAAATACGCGCACCCTAAGGCAATAATCACCAAAACGAGTATAATAATAGGAATAGAAGCGCTTGACGCGCTTTTCCTTGTCTTCACCATACTTCTAATTATAACGAGCCGCAGCCGACCGTCAATTTACAATAACGCTGACTGCGGAGGAAGGTATTAATGGCGATCGAATCTGTTAGAATGCCCGCTGTCGGCTGGGTCGAAACGCTTAAAAAGATGCTTGTCGAGATGGCCGATACTGTGCAATCCGCCGTTGATATGTCATGCAAGGCATTCTTCTCTGGCGATGAGAAGCTTGCCGCAGAAGTCCTTGACCTTGAAGATAGACTCGACCGCAAGGAAGTGCAGATAGAGGAGTTTGCCGTCTCCATTCTTGAACGGGAAAAACCCTCTGGATACTACCTTCGTTTTCTGATCTCTGTTCTTAAGATCAACAATGACCTTGAACGAATGGGCGATCTTGCGGCTGATATATGTCATGCGACGATGAACATACGCAAGCATAGAAAGATGGATGCACCTGCGTTGCTGCCGATGATGGTTGATAGAACAAGGCACCTGTGCCGAAAGAGCATTACTTCACTTCTTAACGAGGACATGGGAGTTGCCCTTCAGGTGCGTGGCGAGGATATCGTTATAGACAGGTATTCACGCGAGCTTCTTGCTGAGCTTTCGCAGAAGGGCGTAACTCGTCCAGACACCGTTCCGACGCTGATGAACATTCTCTTGGTTGTTCGCAGTGTTGAACGCATTGCAGATCTTGCGACCAACATTGCCGAAGGAGTAATTTATCTTGTAGAGGGAACGATAGTCCGTCATTCAGGACACTCGTCGTAACCCCTTGCGGGACAAGCACTTACGCAAGGGTTTATTTTCTTTTCAGTTACCGCAACTTACCGTATAATCTCGCGCTCATTACCTTTAGCCCACGGAGGTTCTTTATGATGAACTATCCTCCCAACAAGTTGTTCCTCACCAAAGGTGTAGGAGTTCACAGGGAGAGACTTGTGGCCTTCGAAGAGGCACTCCGCCATGCGGGAATCGCGCAGTATAACATCGTGCGTGTTTCCAGCATTCTGCCTCCCGGATGCCAGATACTCCCTCGTGAAGAAGGCCTTAAGTTGTTGAAGCCCGGCCAGATACTATTTACAGTATTAAGTCGGCATGAGACAAATGAAAACCACAGGCTTATCGCAAGCTCTGTGGGGCTATCCGTTCCGAAAGATCCCGCCTATTGCGGTTATCTGAGCGAACATGAGTCGTTTGGCGAAGACGAAACTGTCGCCGGCGACTACGCCGAAGATCTTGCAGCCTGTATGCTCGCTACCATTTCGGGCCTCGACTACGACGCCGGTGCCAATTGGGACGAAACTCGAAAGCTGTGGAAGATTTCGGATAAGATCGTTCAAACCATGAACATCACCCAGACTGCTATCGGTCAGGGCGGTCTTTGGACCGTTACTATCGCTGCCGCAGTCCTTATCCACGATTATTCCTGTTAAAATGGATGACCCGATTTTAAAGGCTTACGAATCCGTCAATGACGGTTTCGATGTGCCCGACAACTTTGGCGGTCTGCCTTGTGAGTATGCTTCACCTCAGTTCGCCAAGTTCGCCGTGGTGCCGGTGCCATTCGAGGGAACCGTATCATATTCCTCCGGCACAGCGTCAGGTCCCGCGGCGGTTATCGAGGCTTCCCAGCATGTCGAGCTTTACGATGCCCAAACCGGTCTGTCTCCGTTCATTTACGGCATACAGACCTGCGAACCTGTTACCTCTGATTCGGTTGAGCAGTTGCTCGAGTTGCTCGAACATAAAACTGCGAACCTGCTCGATGAGAACAAAATTCCCATCATAATCGGTGGCGAGCATTCTGTATCGTTTGCACCTATTCGTGCTGTCGCACAAAGGTCGAAAATCGGCATACTTCAAATTGATGCCCATTCTGATCTTCGCAACGAGTACGACGGCAACCCACATTCGCATGCGTGCGTTATGCGCCGTTCGATTGAGCTTGAAAATGTGGTGCACCTTTCGCAGGCCGGAATTCGGGCCGTGTCTTTCTATGAAGTCGAGCAACTGAAGCGCGATGATGTTACAACAGAGTTCGCCTTTAGTCTGTCGCCAGATTGGATTGACCGCCTTATCGCTCCGCTTCCTGAACGCGTCTATGTGACGATTGATGTTGACGGGTTAGACCCGTCAATAATGCCCGCGACCGGCACACCAGAACCTGGCGGGCTATCGTGGAATCAGGTTATTTCGTTGCTCGACGCTGTCTGTACCCGACGCAAGGTGGTCGCATTTGATGTGGTCGAGCTTGCTCCGATTGAGGGATTGCATCATCCCGAGTTTACAACGGCTTTGCTTATCTACAAGATGATGGCGTTCCTGTCACGCACATAGAACGCTTCAAGTTTTCGAACACCTCATAATCCTCGCGCAAGCGAGGATTTTTGTTATAAAAGGAAGTTGCAAGGCGTTGCCACAGACGCAAAAATGGTGAAATGGCCACAATTACGGAAAAACTTCCGCTCGTGTAAACAAATTCCGATGTTTGGGGGTCTTTATATATATGGAGGGCATATGGCGACAAACCAACTAATTCAGCAGCTTGCTTCTGGCGAACCCACAGCCTTTGAGCAGCTATACGACCTGATGGGTAAAAGGCTCTATCACTACTTGTTGGGGCAGTTGCGGAGTCCACAAGAGGCGGAAGACCTGCTGCAGACGGTCTTCTTAAGGCTTGTTAGGTACCGCGATAAGTTCGCGAAGGTGAAAGACCTTGAATGCTATGTCTTCATCGTCGCGCGGAATGAACTGATGCGTACGATCAGCAAGTTCCGTGACAAGAACACGACAACAGAGGTGGAGCTTGTCTGCTTGCCCGCTGGCGAGTCGGATTCCGCTGAAAAGCAAGAGCAACTGAACCGCCTTAACTCCGCCCTCTTAAAACTCCCCCCCGAACAGGTTGAAGTCGTTTCGCTTAAAACTTGGCACAACCTTACCTTCGAGCAGATCGCCTCTGTGCTCGGAGTCAATTCCAACACCGTCGCGAGCCGCTATCGCTACGCAATCGAAAAGCTCCGCGAGCTTTTGGAGGAAAAAGATGAAAGACAACTTCAAAGAGCATGACCTTAAATCGTTCGAACCTGCCACTCCATCGAATCCAGACAAACTGAAGAGCAAGATTCTTGGCAAGGTGAACGCGGAACTGAAAAAGCCCGTTAAGAAAGGCTTCTTTCGATCGAACATGATTCTATTGCTCTCATCGGCGGCGGTGGTGCTTATCTGCATCTCGCTTGCCATCCCCTCAACACTTAATTCGAGAAGCGCCGAGAGTATCGATATCGGTGCAGACCACGAAATCAACCCGGCAATTGCTCCCCAAAGTACTAATAGCTTCGGGTTGTTAGCCATCGAATCAGAGAATATGAGAAGGAATAGTGCAGCACTGGGGCAGGGATTTGTCTCGCAAGACCTTGATACTACCGTTATCGAGCCTCCTTATAATCCTGTCGAACCTAATGGTAACGAGGACGAATACGGTAAGTGGATCGAAAATCCCTTTACAAAGGCCATCACATCACCGTTTTCTACCTTCTCTATTGATGTTGACACGGCCTCGTATGCAATCATCCGCCGCAGTCTAATGTCAAGGCGGTTACCTGTTCCTGATGCCGTGCGCATCGAAGAGATGATAAATTACTTTTCTTACGAGTACGCGCAACCATCTGGCGATGTGCCGTTCTCAATCAACACAGAATTCGGTCCCTGCCCGTGGAATTCAAAGTCGAGGCTTGTATTGGTGGGGATTCAGGGCAAGAGCATTGAGTCCGAAAACGCTCCGCCAAGCAACCTTGTATTTCTAATTGATGTGTCAGGCTCGATGAGCGGCGAGGATCGTCTGCCATTGCTTAAGAGCGCATTCAAGATGCTTGTTGACAGCCTTCGTCCGGTTGATCGCATTGCAATGGTAGTGTACGCCGGGGCAGCAGGGCTTGTTCTCCCCTCCACAAGTGGCGATAAAAAGGCAGAAATACTCGAAGCCCTTGACAAGCTTGAGGCAGGAGGCTCGACAGCAGGTGGCGCGGGCATACAACTTGCATACAAAGTGGCAACCGACAACTTTGTTAAGGGCGGAAACAACCGCGTTATTCTTGCCACAGACGGCGACTTCAATGTTGGTGTATCAGACAATACTCAGCTTGTAAAAATCATAGAGGAGAAGCGCAAGAGCGGTGTCTTTTTAAGCGTTCTTGGATTCGGGATGGGCAACTATAAGGACGACCGCATGGAGAAGCTTGCAGATAACGGAAACGGCAACTACGCCTATATTGACAGCCTGCGCGAAGCTCGCAAGGTGCTGGTCTCGGAAATGGCGGGCACACTTTTCGCAATCGCAAAGGATGTTAAGATTCAGATAGAGTTTAATCCAGCAAAAGTCGAATCCTATCGTCTGATCGGCTACGAAAACCGCATGCTCAACAAAGAAGATTTCGAAGATGACACAAAGGATGCTGGTGAGCTTGGGGCAGGGCACTTTGTAACTGCTCTGTACGAAGTCGTATTGAACGAAAGCGGCACAGCGGTATCCACTGGTTCGTCGTACACTACAACCACGCTCACTGACGAGGCGATAAAGTCGAACGAGCTAATGAAGGTGCGCATGCGCTATAAACCGCTCGATTCAGACAAGAGCCTTCCCATCGAGCAAGGAGTTGTTTATGATGAAAGAACAATCGAGGAGACATCATCCAACTTTCGTTGGGCTGCGGCCGTCGCGTCTTTCGGTCTTTTGCTTCGCGAATCGAAATACAAGGCTGACGCTGACCTTAACCTTGTGCTGACACTCGCGCAGTCTGCTTTAAACTTCGACCCGGGTGCATATCGCGCTGAGTTCATTGAGCTTGTCAAGATTTGCTCGCAGCTTAAAAAGGACTGGTAGTATTTCGCGGCAACTTCAGTTTAATCCTGATACTCATGCAAAGGGGCGGTTCAATCCGCCCCTTTTTGCATCTGTCGGTTAATTGGCATTGGCTTTGCTCCAATGCTAAAGTCGGTTAGAATGTCGGTCAATTTCTCGAAAGTGTCAATATGTTACAGCATATTCAAAGGTTCATAGCATCGGCAATCAAGTTTGCGTTCGGCGACCCGAATCTTCGTGAGCTTAAACGGATATGGCCAAAGGTGCACAAGGTTACCGAGCTGGAACCTAAGATTAAAGCCCTTTCTGACGAACAACTCCGCGCGAAGACAGACGAATTTCGTGCGCGTTATAAGAACGGTGAATCGCTTGATGATATCTTGATCGAAGCATTTGCCGTGGTGCGCGAGGCGTCTGTACGCATTTTGTCATTACGACATTATGATGTGCAGATTCTGGGCGGTATCGCTCTGCATGAAGGCAAGATTGCCGAAATGGCGACAGGTGAAGGTAAGACTCTCGTCGCAACCCTTCCTGCCTACCTAAACGGTCTTACCGGCGAGGGTGTGCACATAATCACCGTCAACGACTATCTCGCCCGCCGCGACCGTGACTGGATGGGGCCGGTATTCGAGTTTCTGGGGCTTACCGTCGGCGTTATTCAAAATGACATGGACCCCAAAGACCGCAAAGACGCCT
Organism: uncultured Planctomycetota bacterium; assembly: GCA_964571525.1. Lineage (GTDB taxonomy): Bacteria > Planctomycetota > B143-G9 > B143-G9 > B143-G9 > CAZNBY01. The sequence goes on along the minus strand of CAZNBY010000029.1, from coordinate 25,152 downwards.
ATGCTTGCGATATTACCTACGGTACGAACAACGAGTTCGGTTTCGATTACCTGCGCGACAACATGAAAGATTCGGTCGAAACACAGGTACAGCGCAGCCGCAACTACGCAATTCTTGACGAGGTTGACAACATACTTATTGATGAAGCCCGCACTCCGCTCATCATAAGCGGTCCAGCCGAGGACAGTGTTGAAAAGTATTACCTGTGCAACAAAGTCGGCAAGATGCTTCACCCAGGCGCGGATTTCAAACTCAACGAAAAAGACCACACATGCGGTTTAACCGAAGAGGGCATTTCGAAGGCCGAACGCATGCTTGGCATTGGCGACCTGTTCGACGGCGCCAACATTGATATGATGCACTATGTTGACAACGCTCTGCGCGCCCATCACCTTTACAAGCTCGACCGCGATTATGTTGTGCAAGATGGCCAGATTGTCATCGTTGACGAGTTCACCGGTCGCTTGATGCCGGGAAGACGCTGGAGCGATGGTCTTCATCAGGCAGTCGAGGCGAAGGAAGGTCTTAAGATAAAGCGCGAAAACCAAACCCTCGCCACTATTACCTTCCAGAACTTCTTCAAGCTGTACAAGAAACTCGCAGGTATGACCGGTACCGCCGCGACAGAGGCTGTCGAATTCGACAAGATATACAAATTGCAGGTCGTGGTTGTACCCACAAACCGAAAGGTCATACGCTCAGATTTTCCCGACCAGATTTATGGCACAGAGGAGGAGAAGTGGAACGCTGTAATTAAGGATATCGTCGAAAACCACAAGATCGGTCGCCCAATTCTCGTCGGCACGACATCAATTGAAAAGTCCGAAAACCTCTCCAAACGCTTAAAGAAATTCGGCATAAAGCATGAGGTTCTAAACGCTAAATACCACGAGCGCGAGGCCGAAATAATAAAACTTGCCGGTCAGGAAGCCGCTGTAACAATAGCCACAAACATGGCAGGGCGCGGCACTGACATTGTGCTTGGCAAGGGCATTGCCGACAAAGGCGGTTTGCATGTGATCGGCACCGAGCGGCACGAGGCGCGCCGTATTGACAATCAGTTGCGCGGTCGTTCTGGCCGCCAAGGCGACCCGGGATCCTCTCGGTTCTACCTGAGCCTTGAAGACGACATGATGCGTGTGTTCGCCTCTGATACTGTCGCGAAAATAATGCGGCGCATTGGTCTGCGAGATGGCATGCCCATCGAATCTAAGATGGTCAGCAATGTGATCGAAGGTGCGCAGAAGAAGCGCGAAGAGCATAACTTTGAAATCCGCAAGGGATTGACCGAGTTCGATCAGGTTATGAACGAGCAACGCACCCTGATCTATGGTCAGCGCCAAGATCTGATTCGCGATATCCGCGTCGAAGAGACGCTGCGTGAGATGTTCGAAGAGGTTGTCGAAAACGCAGTCGAGCGATATCTGCCATCAGAGGGTTCGCAGAAAGAGTTTGATTATGATGGTCTTGCCGAATGGGCTGGGCAGAAGTTCAATTTCGAAATGAAGCCAGAAGTCATCAAGGGCAAGCGCCCAGATGATGTTTCTGCCCTGATTCTCGATATTATAAACAACCACATGGAAGTTCGAAAGAAAGAGATCGGCGAAGACACAGTTAAAATGTATTCGAAGTATCTCACACTCCTTACCCTCGACTCCAAATGGAAAGACCACCTGTTAGCTATGGACTATTTGCGTGAGGCGGTTGGTTTTCGTGGCTATGGTCAGCGCGACCCGCTTATTGAGTACAAGCGTGAAGGATACACTATGTTCAGCCAGATGATCGAATCCGTTAAGGAAGAGGTTACAGGCAGAATCTTCTACATTCGCACGGTGAACGAGGAGGCTCAATCTCGTCTTCGCCGCCGTTGGTCAATCGAGACTGCAATACATCAAGAATATTCAAATGTTGATAACTTGGCCACAAACTCGCCCGATAGTGGAAAGCCTGTTGTAAGGCAGAGGCGCGTTCTGGGTGAGAAGGTTGGCCGAAACGATCCCTGCACATGCGGCTCTGGCAAAAAGTATAAAAAATGCTGCGGTCGCGTTGCAAAGGAGACATGATGAAACACAAGCTTGGCTTCACAACTCGTTCACTTCACGCTGATCCCCACGATAAGCCGCATCGCGCTCATGTAATGCCGATTTTTCAAACATCTTCGTTTGGCTTCGACGACGCAGAGCAAGGCGCTGAGATATTTGCCGGACGCGAAAAGGGCTATATCTACACGCGCATGGGCAACCCGACCACAACAGCGCTCGAACAAGTGCTCGCAAGCCTCGAAGGCGGCGACCTTGCTGTTGCATTCTCAAGTGGCCTCGCCGCGATAAGCGCAGCGATACTTGCTCATTGTCGCGCTGGTGATCATGTTATTTGTTCCGGTGCAATGTACGGTCCTTCGGTAAAGATCGTAAACGAGATACTCCCTCGCTTTGGCATCGCATCCACAGTAATTGACCCGACAATTCCCGGCGCGTTCGAGTCCTCGATTCGTCCCAAGACAAAGGCATTTTTGTTCGAAACCCCCGCAAATCCCACGATGGCTATCGTTGACATTGCTGAGACAGTGCGCATCGCACATGCACGCAATGTGCTCGTAATTGTTGATAACACCTTCTGCTCGCCCTATCTTCAAAGGCCGCTTGAACTTGGTGCCGACATTGTCGTCCACAGCGGCACAAAGTATCTGAATGGCCATGCTGATGTCATCTGTGGTTTTGCAGTTGCGAACGAGACCCTCGCCAAGCCAATATGGGCATACAGAAAAGACATGGGAGCCTGTCTCAGTCCCTTTGATTCGTTTCTCGTTCTGCGCGGGCTTCGTACCCTATCGCTTCGCATGGAACGCCACTGCAGCAACGCAGAGGCAATTGTCAAGATGCTGCAATCTCACCCAGCAATTGACAAAGTACACTATCCCGGTCTCTCCTCTCATCCTGGGCACGAAGTAGCCTGCAAACAGATGCACGGCTTCGGTGGAATGGTGGCGTTCGAGATGAAGGGTGGCTATGACGCGGCGGTAAAGATGCTCAATAATCTTCATGTCATCACGCTCGTCATCTCGCTTGGGACGGTTGACACTATCATATCGCATCCCGCCAGTATGACACATTCTGGACTTCCACGCCATATCCGCGAAGAGCAAGGCATAACAGATGGTTTGGTTCGCATCAGCGTCGGCATCGAGGATGTTGAAGACTTAATCGCCGATCTTACAAACGCGCTGTCTCAATTATAGTATCTCCATCAACCATGCATCTAAGACCCCGCCGCAAGGCGGGGTTTTTTGTGGGTGAGCACGTTGCAGATTGCATCTGAATCGCAGAAAAAACTTGACTTATCTAAATCTGAGGGTAACCTTAGCGAATATTGTGTATCATAAATCAATCCGTATAGGAGGAAGCATTAACAGACTCGCATCGAAACCATTTCAGTTAGCCAACGCTGAAACGCGACGCGTGGTATTGTGCACATTGGCCGCGGCGGTTGAATGTTTTTCGGTATTCCCCACGCAAATCCCCAATCCCCACAACGCCTCCGCCAACATAAAGGGCCGCATGTTCTTCTATCACAAGCTGCTGATACGCAATGTCTGCGTAGGGCGATGTGGTTGCGGCTCAAGCGGAAATGCATTTGATTCGACTGACTGCCGTCAGAGCGAAGCTAAGTCAGTGGGATTTCCTGCGCATGTTACATACCAACAGCACATGTGCACCAAGATTAACGCTACTACCCAGGAGAAGCCATAATGCGTCGCATTTGCTTACGCGAATATGCGTACCCTATAGTATTTATTGCCGCATTGATAGCATATTATGTTATAACATTGCATTTCTCAAAGGGGAAGCCATATCCTGTTGTGGCAAGTAGTGCCAAAATGAATGTAGACATTGTAAGAAGTATTGAGGGTGTCGTTGGAAAGGTCATGAATAATGGGAGTGGATACGCGATGGAAGGCCAAGCAAGAAGATACAAGGTGCTTTATACAGATAATAATATAGAAAGATGTGTTGATACCTTATATGTTGAGACATATGAATCAGCCAGTATGATTATGAGAAAGGATGGAACTACCGTTGATATAATAATATGCTTCTCTGGGAGAATTGAGATGCTCGATAAGACTATTCAAGCACCTTCACGGTCGGTATATATATTGACCTACGGAGACGGGGGGAAGAGACTCGGCGAGCATCATGTATGTTCGCTTAACGATGAGAATGCTACTAAGTTTTCCGATGTTCATTTTGAAAATCATGATGATTCGTATGTAATATCATATTCTTATAGGAAGAATGTTGATGGCAAAGTAAATACAATCGTGAAACTTATAACCTTAAGGAATGCAGAAAATGCATCTGAGATTAATATCCCTGTTGCTGGTTTGTATGTGCTAACGAACATGTCTTGCTGCGAAAGTATAATTGCTGTTTGGCTATGCAATGATGTGAATGAGTTAAATATTCAGAAAATGAATTCGGAGTCTTATAGGATATTGTCGTCAAAAATATTATACATTGGTTGGAAAGGAGCAGTTGAAAGCGAAATTGAGATGCCCTACAGACGCGCATACGATTTGAAATACGATACTGGCGAAAAAGCTTTTGTGCTCATTGTTGATTGCGCAATTGACACAATTCTTTCCTCTAACATTGTAAGAAGTGATTCTGACACGAATGCTATTATTATGCTTGATCTATTGGGAAACTATCGCCATATTAGTGAATTTATAGGCGATCTGTATGATGCGATAATAGTGTTAAGGAATGGGATGGTTTACATTGTGAATTATATGGACGGTGATTTAGTTGTTGGCAACTATGGTCTGGTTACATTTAAAGGTAGACGATATAATGTTACAATATTGGCATTATCGAAGGAGTTTAGGTTTGAAGGAATATATTGTATTTCTGCTGATGAGTGTATTCAAAGCATATATAAAATCTGGGGAAATGAGTATGATGTTGCGTGCAGGATAAAGGGAAAGCTGAGAACCTCTGACTCACGAATCATCAAGGCGCTCTCCGATAATTTTGAGTTCATTCGGTTGAGAATACTGCCATAACGCATTAAAGGGTAGCGAGACGCACACTTATAACCGAAGGAAGCTGTGCAGACGGGCAAGATCTCTCGACTGAAGCGTAGAATCGGGCCTAAACGATCACCCGCTCGATATCGCGATTTTATCGAAGTGCTATTGGCGCATTTCTAACGCTCGCTCTGCGCTACTTCGTCCTCCTTAGGGTGAAGACCATCTCTTCGTCGCCAACCTCAACTTTCAGGAGTTTCGCGTTTATTACAAGGTCACGCTTATCGGGGTCAGGAAAGCGGATGTCCTGTGGTGCTACTTCAATAGGCTCCCACAAAAAGCCAGATTCTTGTTGCATTCGTTTCAGAGCGAAATCAGGTACCTTACGGCTGCCCGCCATAAGTGCACCCGGTTCGAGCCTCAGCTTGCCCTCTTGTGTAACAGAAATCTTTACAGTCGTGTGGATAACCGACCCCGCAAAAGTGCCTGTTGTCACTCTTGTCGAAACTCTCACCTCATTATCACCGATCTTCTCAAGTTGCGGGCGTTCAAAGCCGCTTGCCGCCAAGTCATCGGTGCAGTTCAACACAAGATAAGACTCGAGAGTTCTATTATCAGCGGCAAAAGAGAAAACCGCGGCGATGGGGTCTTTTGGGTCAACACGCGCTGAGTTGAATGCATTGACCAGCTTCTCCTTTGCTCTTTTTAGTATAGAGTCAGCAAGGTGGGTCGGCATAGGGCCTGGCTCCTTGTACCATTCAGGTTGCTTCTTTATGCCAACCCAGAAGAAGAACAAGTACCCGATAATGATTAGAACCGCAACAAGGATGACAAGAAGCGAAATCTTCAATGCCTTCATCTCGATACCTCGATTGAAAGGATTAGGGTATTGGGACGCGAGCATAGTCTATCGGGCTTGCGTTTAAGGCAAGCTCGAAACAATCTTGGGGGCATTATGAGATGCAAATTGCTGATGAAGCGTATCATTCGATTCCGATCGCCTTGGGATTGTCGGCGAAGACGCGACCGATTATATGAAACGCCAAACACAGAGTGTAGAGCAGAACCGTAAACTCAAACAGCAAGATCAGAAAATCAACCCTCTCGAAATGTGCGGGGGATACTCGTGCTACAACCACGGTAACGGATAGTACCATCGCAGCGATGGTAACGGCTGCAAAATACCTTGCTCCCAACCTGAATATGAGGGTGAAGACCCGCATAGGATTTAAGGCACTTTGAAATGACGAACGAATCATGATTCCAAGCGATGCGGGATAAGTGACCATCGCCCAGACTATCACTATAACCGATAAGAAGGACTCGAACCGTTGTGAATGTTCGTATGCAAAGTAGTAAACAAGCAGTGGCCAGGTGTAGAACAGGAAGAGCACAACACCTCTGAAACCGAGAAGAAGCACATCCCACAGGTCGAAATTCCTGCCGAACATAGACGGCAAGCTGTTCTTGCCTGCCAAAGTTGATTCGATCACTAATACAAGATATGCGATTAGTGCAAGGTAGAATACGATATTTATCAGAAAGAACAGGATGTTGAATGGGGGTACGCCGTTTTGTATGAAGTTTGCCGCAGTTGCGAAGGCTATTGCCGCCACTAACAAAGTCACCCAACCTCCCTCTCGAAGCGGATAGGCAACCACCTTCTCCCACTCTCGATAGAATTGAATAGGCTCTGGCTTTAGGTCGGTCAGCGGCATCTTGGATGCTATCATGTCCTGGACTATCTTGCTGTTGCTTGAGGCATTTAACGCTCTTTTATACCAAGCCTCTGCCTCCATCTTCATTCCGCTTGCGATGCAAATATCACCAAGCTCGATAAGAGTGTCAATATGGTTAGGCTGTTCAACGGCCTTTGTAAGCAACTGCCTATATCTGTGCCGATACTGCTCGGCAATGTGCATTGCGCCATTGGTCTGTTCAGACTCTTGCCCGATATGCTCATCAGATGGAGCCTCGTAAGTAAGATTCATTCTAAGCGACCTCCAGTTTCGCAGCATTGTCGTGGAACACCCGCCCGATTATATGGCTGATGACATACAACATGTACATATAGCTGAACCCTATCACAAGCAGCACCAGGATTGCCAGAATCACTGACGGCCTTCTTGTGGCGCCGGCAATTGAGTTAACAAAAAAGCCGAAGCCGTAGTTGATGAGCAGCAGCGATATGTACGCTATTATGTATGACGCCAAAACTCTCATCGTGATTCGCACAACAAGTATCACATTAAGGGCTCGAAAGAAAGTCGAAAGCGCAAGTGTGCCGATTGCCATCGGCAAAAGGAATGAGTAAAGGAAAATTGCCACATTCGCAGCTATGGTGAACTGCTCCTGAGTTGCACCGGAGTTAATCATCCACTTCAACAGCAAGCCGAACGGCAACATATAGATGAAAATAAGCAGAAACACCTTGAATCCCGGTATCATCACATCTGAGAAGAAATCAAAGCCCTCGCTGAATAAGAAGGGCAGCTTGTTGCCTCCGCCATAGGTATCTTGTATGATGCGAAGCAAAAAGGCGAATAACAGTGTGCACAGCACCAATAGCACCGCAATGAAGCTTGGAAGTGAGTACGACGAAAACACAGCCAAGCAGAAGCAACCGGCCGCCACAATAAGATGAACCCATCCACCATCGCGGATAGGGTATTGAAGCACATTATCCCAGTCGAAGTAAAATGGTCGCGGTGGCGGAGCTAACTCGGTCATCTGAATGTGTCGTGCAATATGGTCAAGAACCTCTTGCTTGCGGTTCGAGACGAGAATCGCCTTGCGATACCAGTTCTTGGCCTCATCTGTCGCTCCCGAAAAGAAGCATATATCACCGATTTCAAGATAAGGTTCAGGGTTGTTCGGCCCAAATCCGCATGTCTGCTTTAGCTCAGCGTACTGCTCGCGCAGATTCTCCTTAATATGGTTCGCAGAGGTTACATATTCCTCTTGAAGCTTGAAGGATTGCGAGCGGGTGAGCGACGCAGGGCGCTCAGGCATCCTCAATTGAAGGTCATTGTTGTCGTCATTATGCTCGAATTTGCTGTAGCGGTCGTTATCCATCTGCTCTCCTGATTGTGGAGTGATGCATATATTCTTACCGATCTGAAGATAAATGCAAGCAGAATGAATTGAGAAGGCGGTTTATTGAACGCAGACAAAATCTGCAAGACATGCGTGACATACATCTCGCCCGCATATCTCAGTAGGTTCTGAGCGGGAGGATCTGCGATACTCCTCTTCAAGAAACTCGCGTCTTAGGCCATAGGACAAGTGCGACCAGGGCAGTACTTCATCAAGATTCCGTTCACGCGCATTGAAGAATTCGAAAGAAACATCATGTGTTGCCATCGCCTCGATCCATGCAGCACTGTTCATCTTATCATCCCATGCGTCAAGCCTTGCACCGTTTTTCCATGCTGAGTGGATAACCGCCGAAAGACGCCTGTCCCCGCGTGAGAGCATACCCTCAAGCTGCGAGTTAAACGCCCGTCCGAACTTCAGCCGTACCGTGCGAAGAGGGCGCTCGGCAAGCAACTCAGACCGAAAACGAGCCTCGTCTTCCGCAGAAATCTGACGCGACCATTGGAATGGAGTATGCGGTTTTGGCACAAAGGTTGAGACTGTTACATTCACTGACGCGGGCATGCGGCCGTATTCGCGGCCGAGCATCGAGATATCATTCGCAAGCCGAACAATCCCTGCGCGATCATCTTGTGTTTCGAATGGAAGGCCGAACATAAAGTACAGCTTGACCAGCTTCCATCCACGGCTAAAAGCCTCACGCACACATTCGTACAAGTCCTTTTCGCTTATCATCTTGCTTATCACGCCCCGTTGCTTATCAGTTGCCACTTCCGGCGCAAGCGTAAGCCCCGATTTGCGCACATCGCCAATCATCGCAGGAAGGTCGAACATTGCCTTGCCAATACGAAGCGATGGCAGCGCGATACCGACATCAAGCTTAGAAAACTCTGCGTTCAGCTTCTGAATAATCTCGTTTATATGAGGGTGATCGGATGTTGAAAGCGACAACAGGCTGATTGTGTCATATCCTGTTGCCTCGTAGTTCTTGCGCGCGATGTCGAGAATCCTTTCCACCGAGCGAATTCGCTTCGGGCGGCCAATCATGCCAGCTTGACAGAACCTGCATCCGTTCACGCATCCCCGCATGATCTCTATTGTGATGCGGTCATGTATTACTTGAAGGATCGGCACAAGCGGTTTTTCGGGGTATGGTGCGCTGTCAAGGTCTTCGATCATCGCAGAGCGAACGACTTCGGGTGCGCGTCCCTGAGGTGATATTGACGATATTCGGCCATCATCTTTGTATCTAACTGAATATAGGGCAGGGACATACAATCCCTGTATTTCCGTGGCCATATTCGCAAGTGCCTCGCTACGCGATAAACCACCGTCCATCTTGTACTTGCGCCATAGTTTTGATATTTGAACGATGGTCTCTTCGCCGTCTCCCAACAGAAAAGCATCGAAAAAATCGGCCATAGGTTCGGGATTGGTGCAGCTTGGACCGCCGGCAATTATAAGTGGGGCATCTTCGCCCCTTTGTGCGGCGAATAGAGGTATCTGCGCAAGGTGCAACATCGTCAGCACATTTGTGTAGCAAAGCTCGTATTGAAGCGAAAAACCAATGATGTCAAAGCTCTTTAACGGCGCAAGCGTCTCAAGCGTGAACAAAGGAATGCCCGCCCGCTCAAGGTGTTCTTCCATATCAGGTTCGGGGCAGAATACGCGTTCACACACTATGTCGTCGTGGCGATTTAGAATATCGTACAAAATGCGGATGCCAAGGTGCGACATGCCGATTGTGTAAGTGTCAGGAAACCCTATGGCGAACTTTATGCGTCCGTCATGTTCCTTGACAATGGAATTCAGCTCGCCCCCGATGTACTGGGCGGGGTTCTGAACCAACGGCAGTATCGTCGTTACGAGTTTGTCGCGGAGACTCTGTGTCATTAATCCCTTTATTGTTTAGAGGGAGGCGGTGGGGTCTTTGGCGTCTTGAATTGCTTCTGATAGTAGGATATGACTCTGTCAAGCTCTGAACGCCAGTATTCTCGCTCTTGCTCAATGCGCACGATAGCATCCTTGTTGGCTTTATCAAGCGCGCTGTTTAGCGACCTTTCGGCGTTGCTGAGCTTTGTCTTCAGTGTATCTATCTCATTCAAAGCCTGTTGCTTTTCGATGTTGCTGGCGTTGGACATGAAAGTAATGTCGTTTTCAAGCCGCTTCACCTCGCGCTCAAGGCTCTTGGTCTTGTTGTCGAAGTTTGTGATCTGTTTCTGTAGATAGACAGCGTATGCAATAGCTAACACAAGAGCGAGCACAATATAGAACATCCAGAGAGGAAAGCGCGACGCGCGAGGGATGCTTGGAACCTCATGCGTTTCTTCACCTACGGGAGGGTAGGTGTCGGGAAAAATCACATCATCGTTGTTCTGGTTGTCTTGCACCATATACCACCATTGTACACTTTGTTTAAGTCGCGTCCACGAAACTGCGGAGCGTCTGAGCATACTATTCGACGATTTCTACGAAAAAAGTTCTAAGCAGTTTGCAGAGCCTGAGACAAAGCGAATCGAGTACCCGAAAACTTGCATCAAAAGCACAGACGCGAACTTTGTGCAAAGCCGTTTGCGCACAATGCGTGAGAAGCCGCGATGCAGCGCAGTTTAGCCATGTTGAATTGACTTATGACCTGCAATAATTAGAATTGCACCCTTAAGAAAAGGAGCGACCTTTGACCTTTCTTCCACACCAATTCCCCACACAAACTGATATGAAAGAAAAGTGCGGTGTTTTCGGCGTTTTCGGCGATTCCCGCGCGGCGATTCTTACCTATTATGGCTTGTATTCGCTTCAACATAGGGGTGAAGAAAGCTCTGGCATTGTAGTATCAGACGGGCATCAGCTTCAGATGCAGCGTAAGATGGGGCTTGTCGGCGAACTCGACTTGGCTGAACTAAAGGCAATGAAAGGGCATGCGGCCATCGGCCATGTTCGATATTCGACCACGGGGTCATCTGTTCTTCAAAATGCTCAACCTTTGTTTGCGCAGTATTCGTCAGGCCAGATAGCTGTCGCTCACAACGGTAATCTTGTAAATACTGCCGAGCTTCACGAGCATCTTGAGCGTCGCGGCAGTATCTTTCAGACTACAAGCGACTCAGAGATTATTTTCCACCTTCTTGTTCATCCCGAGTATCGAGATCGCCCCGACCGTTTCGAGGTCTGCCTTTCGATGCTAAAGGGTGCGTTCTCATTTGTTATTCTGACTCACGACGCACTTTATGCAACGCGCGACATCCACGGCATACGACCGCTTGCGCTCGGTAAGTTGGGTGACGCATGGGTGGTTGCTTCAGAGACTTCAGCGTATGACCTTATTGGCGCTGAATATGTGCGCGATATCGAACCGGGTGAGGTGTTGCGCATTGACGCTGATGGCCTTCACTCGTCCCGAATCGCAAGTGCTCAGCCCCAAAAGCTTGCACATTGTATTTTCGAACATGTGTATTTTGCGCGCCCTGATTCACTCGTTTTTGGCAGATCGGTTTACGAAAGCCGTTTTAAGGCTGGCGAATTGCTGGCAAAGCACTATCCTGTTGACGCTGACATGGTTATTCCGGTACCAGATTCTGGCATATTTGCTGCTCTTGGCTTCGCAAAGCAATCGGGTCTACCGCTTGAGATGGGTTTTATAAGAAACCACTACATCGGCAGAACCTTCATATTGCCAGACCAGTCGGACCGCGACTTTCGCGTGCGCATAAAGCTGAATGTAGTCAAACACCTCGTAAAGGGCAAAAGGCTCGTTGTTGTTGACGACTCAATTGTGCGCGGCACTACGACGAAATCGCGTGTCAACATCCTTCGCAAATCTGGTGCGAAGGAAATCCACATGCGAATCGCATCTCCGCCAACGCGCCATCCATGCTTCTACGGCATTGATTTTCCCGATCCAAATCAGCTTGTCGCTTATGGGCGGTCAGAGTCAGATATCTCTAAAATGATAGAGGCGGATTCCCTTGCGTACCTTGATATTGAAAAGCTGCTTGAGGCTGTCGGTGGAACGAAAGAGACCTTCTGCACGGCATGCTTTTCTGGCGAATATGTCGTTAAGCCTGAGAAAATAATGCACAAGTAATGCGCATTTGCGCATGTTCGTATAACAACCTTTTGGAGTGCGCATGAACCCCGAAATCCCTCCGATTCGGCAGGATGCTTTCGGCTTTACAAGCCTTGAAAGCGACGGGAACGCCTCAGCGCTTTTCCCCATTCCAGACTCAAATAAGCTTGTAACCGGCTTGTTTTCTGGTTCATTGCGCACAAACATGCTGCTTTCAATGCCAAGAATGGGACGGACAGCGGCGCGGGACTTTCTACACAGGCTCTCCACATTCACAATTGTCGGTGGGCATAAACCTTATGCCTTCAGGTTGAATTTTCATGGCGATTGGGGCAAGCAGGCTACAAGGAAATTCGAAGAGTACCTTCGCAAGGAGTCAGTTGTTACTCGCATTGCAATGGTAACGCCTTCATATATTGATGCTTCGCCATTGCAGCCCAACGCGTCCGCACTGGTTTGGGCCGAGATAGGGCAAGGTACGCCAAGTGTTGAAGCGGAAGCTGGAGATGTGATTATCTGCGCTGCTGATGTTGATCATCTTTCACCCGAGCATAAAACTGCCTCGCCAAAACCGTATCCTGATTGGGGCAAAAGGCTTCTTCTCCTTAAGTCCAAGAAGTACCCTCACAAGCCCAATGTGGTGCGCCATGCCGTTATGGTAGATGATATTTCAATCACATCGTTAAGAAAGGCATTTGATTCAGAGTCGTCAAACCAGAGCATATCGTTTGATGATACGATTCGCAAGTTCTATGGCAGAAGCGGTATAGCAATAGTCTGTGCGCCTCATTTCGCCAACGGTGCGGCACGGCGTCTGTTCCATCTGAACAGAGGCGCAAAGGTCGAAATTGTCGGCAGGTTCTCTCCGCTTGATTAGGAGTTGATATGAGAAAGATAACACGAGCGCTTGTAAGCGTTTCAGATAAGACCGGCCTCGTTGAATTCTGCACAGTCCTTAATAAGCACGGAGTCGAGATACTCTCAACCGGTGGAACCGCTAAGCTCTTGCGTGGAGCAGGTCTTCCGGTCAAGGATGTTTCGCAGCACACTGGATTTCCAGAGATGCTTGATGGTCGTGTGAAGACCCTTCATCCTAAAATTGCGGGTGGAATTCTTTACATGCGCACTAATCCTGAACATGTCGCTCAAGCACAACAGAACGGTATTGCACCGATTGACATGGTGGTCTGCAACCTTTATCCATTCGAAAAAACTGTCAACAAGCCAGATGTCAGCCTTGCCGAAGCAATAGAGAACATTGACATTGGTGGCCCGACTATGGTTCGCGCCGCTGCAAAGAACTCGGCGGATGTCGCGGTTATTGTCTCACCCGACCAATACAGCAGAATCGCCCGCGAGCTTGACGAGAACGACTGCTCGCTAAGCCCGCAAACCCGATTTGAGCTTTCGCTCGTTGCATTTCGCCACACTGCGCACTACGATGCGGCAATTTCGCAGTATATGTCTGCCGTTGCGGTAGAGGCTTTGCCACCACTGCTCTGGCTTGAGTACGACGAATCTGAATCTCTGCGCGAGGGTATAAATCCTACGCGTCCCGCTGCACTGTATTTCGGTCCATACGGTGTTGCAGGCGGTACGGCCGACTCCTCCTTTATCTCAGGATATGAACCGTCCGCAGCCGATACCATAAACCTTGATTGCGCAATCCGCGCAGCAATCTCCGTTGGAGGCAACTGCGCGACTATTGTTCGCAACGCTGTTCTTGTTGATGCTGTTGCAGCAAGCACCGCGGCCGGTTCGCTTTCAGACCTTGCACATTCTAAAGGTGCATGCTCGGGAGTCTATATAGGCCTTTCTTGCTTGCTCGACAAAGAATGTGCACAGATCATCTCTAAGTGCTTTACTGCGGTCGAGGGGATAGTAGCACCATGTTTCGATTCTGAGGCTCTTGAGCTGATTTGCTCGAATAAATCGTGGGGAATGCATGCACGGATACTTCAGTATTCGTCGCCAGATGAACAGCTTAAGAGGGCTCTTCGTTTTCGTCCGGTCGAGGGTGGCTTAATCGCAGAGACTCCCGAGGTTGAAGGGCCGCTTGTCGAGCAGTTTTCAGTGGCGTCTAATATCGAGCCTGCGCCGCAGGACTGGGTTGATGCCGCCTTTGCGTGGGCATTGCTTCCCTCTTATAAATCCGCCTCAGTGGTTTTGGTCAAAGACAGAAAGCTCGTCGGTTATTCGTGCATGGAACCCGATATTGCAAGCGCTGTAACCGCGGCGATTTGGAGAGCGGGCAAATCCGCGCGAGGTGCTTTTGCAGCACTGTGTGAAGATCCCTCTGAGCCAGTTCTAACAGCAAAGTTGTATTCAGCAGGAATCCGCGGCGTTATTATGCCCGGCGGTTCTCGTATCGAAGAAGCGATGGCAAATGTGGCTAATCACCATAAGACCGTTATGTTCACAACAGGTCGCAGAATAGTCAACTTGTAGAAAGGCATATCATGAATATTCTCGTAATAGGCGGTGGAGGCCGCGAGCATGCAATTGTGCAGAAACTCGCCGCGAGCCGCTCGGTCAAGAAAATTTACTGCGCTCCCGGCAATGCGGGCACTGCAGATCAAGCTGAAAATGTCGAAATTGAGGCAGATGACCTTCAATCTTTGTTGAGTTTTGCCAAGGAAAAGGCGATAAACCTGACTGTGGTTGGGCCAGAAAAACCACTTGTTATGGGCATAGTTGACCTTTTCGAGCAAAACGGCCTTGTCGTCTTTGGACCGAGCGAAAAAGCTGCAAGAATCGAGGGTTCGAAGGTCTTTGCGAAGAACCTAATGACAAAATACGGTATCTCGACCGCACGATACGATGTCTTTAATGGAGTCGAAAGTGCTCTGAAATACATTGACTCGCTTGAGTTCCCAGTAGTAATCAAGGCGGATGGGCTTGCCGCAGGAAAGGGCGCGGTGATATGTAAGACGCGGCGTGAGGCTGAGATTACTCTCGACGCAATGCTCGTTCAAAGGGTGTTTGGCAATGCTGGCGACAATGTCATTGTCGAGGATTTCCACGAGGGTGTCGAGATATCACTGCTCGCGCTTGTTAGCGGTAATGAGATAATGATTTTGCCAACCGTGCAAGACCACAAAGCCGTATTTGACGGTGACCAAGGCCCTAACACCGGAGGCATGGGTGCATATTCACCATATCCGTTCGTCACATCGCTCGATGCGAACATAATCAGGGGCGTGATGGTTCAAGCGGTTCATGCTCTAAAGCGTGAGGATTCTGAGTTTTGCGGAGTTTTGTACGCCGGCCTTATGATAACTAAGCGCTGTCCCATTGTGCTCGAATTTAACTGCCGATTTGGCGACCCAGAGACACAGGCAATTCTGCCCCGTCTTAAAGGTGATTTGGGCTTGCTTTTACACGCCTGCGCAACAAAGAAGCTTGATGCAGCCTTCGACTCTGTAGAATGGGATCCCAGATTCTCGGTGTGCGTTGTTATGGCCTCAGGCGGATATCCGGGTGATTTTAAGAAGGGTTTGCCGATCACCGGAGCCTTGAAACCAACCGACCCCGATGTATTTGTTTATCACGCGGGCACGCGCAAACGCCGCAACGAGGTTGTTACATCGGGGGGCAGGGTGCTGGGAGTTACAGCGCTCGGTGCCTCGCTTCGTGATGCGCGAGCAAAAGCGTACGCCCAGATCGCTAAGATTGAATTTGAAAATGCGCATTACCGCACCGATATCGGTCGTCGCGAAAGGAAAGACACAGTATGAAGGAATGCGCAGTTTTACCGGTCGGAACGCCGAGGTTGCTTGATACAACAATAGAAGTGCTTAGAGTCGGCGGTGTGGTAGTACTGCCCACCGAGACGGTGTATGGCTTTGCAGTTCGCGCAGACAGAAAAGACGCGGTTGATAAGCTATTGGATATCAAGCAGAAACGCTTAAGCAAGCTTGCATACCTTGTATCTGAACCTGATGACATGGACGAGTATGTTGAAAGTGTACCCCCCCGCGCCCTGTTACTCGCCCGCAGGTTCTGGCCAGGGCCACTGACCATTGTAATCGAAAGCAAAGGTCAATCCTATGGATTCCGTTGCCCGTCATTCCCCTTCACCTTGTCTGTCGCGCGTGATGCTGGCTTTCCGATATACCTTACAAGCGCAAATGTGACCACTCTTAATCCGGCGATATCGGCAAACGAGGTTATAAATATGAGGTTTTCGCCATCCCCAGATCTTATTATTGACGGGGGAAAGGCAGTTTTAGAGAAGCACTCCACCGTGGTAAAGGTGAGTGGCGACGATGTTATGTTGATACGAACAGGCTCGCTTCCCGCTTCCCGCATTCCTTATTTAGAGGAGCGTGAACGGTGAAACGACTGCTTTTCGTCTGCGCCGGAAACATCTGCCGAAGTCCATTGGCTGAGGGTTTTTTTCGCGACGAGGCGTTAAAGAGGGGCAGGGTGGCGGATTTCGAAATCCGCTCGTGCGGCACCATTGCGTGCGATGGAATACCACCTTCTGAATTTTCGGTAACCGCAGCGCGTGAGTACGGTGTGGATATATCACACCAAACATCGTCAGCATGCACCGACGAGCTTCTTGATTGGGCGGATATGATCTTCTGCATGGCAGGGAGCCAAGTCAGTGTATTAAGAGAACGAAGGCCAGATATAGCATCCAAGATTGGTCTGCTCGATCCAAGTGGGCGACCGATAGAAGACCCGTATGGCCTTTCGCTTCAAGCCTATCGCCATGCAGCTCTGCAGATACGAAACTCAGTGCTGGCGAGAATAGAGGAAATATGAACATTGCGATTGGAGCAGATCACGGCGGGTATGAGTTAAAGACTGGTATAGCCTCGGCACTTGCTGCAAAAGGCATAAAAGTGCTCGACTTCGGCACGAACTCGACTGAGGCTTGCGACTATTCATCAATCGGTATAGAGGTCGCAAAGTCTGTCGCAAACCAAAAAGCTGATTTTGGCGTAGTTATATGTAAATCAGGCATCGGCATGAGCATAGCCGCAAACAAAGTCAAGGGGATTCGTGCCGCATTGTGCGCATCGGTCGAAGATGCTTCCTCTGCCAGAAGGCATAATCACGCAAATGTAATTGCGATTTCTGGCGTTAAAACCGCTGCTGAAGTCGCGATTGAAATGGTATTCACCTTTATAACCACAGAACCAGAGGGTGGTCGCCACGCCCGAAGGGTAGCAATAATCAATGATTTTGAAGAATCCTCATGCTCCAACAAAGAAATCCACTGACCAAAATCTGTGCCTCCGCTGACCTTTCTCATGTTTGGCATCCCTTTACTCAGCATTCATTATGGGATGAGGATGAGATGCTCATCATCGAACGCGGAGAGGGATGTTACCTTTTTGATACAAACGGCAACCGCTATCTCGACGGAATATCAAGCCTTTGGGTAAATGCGCACGGGCATCGAGTGCCGGAAATTGATGCGGCGATTCGCGAGCAACTCGATAAGATAGCGCACTCGACATTTCTCGGTCAATCAAATGTCCCCGCCTCGTTGTTTGCCGCTGAACTTATCAAGATCGCACCAAAGGGTCTGACAAGGGTCTTCTACTCCGATTCAGGCGCAGAAGCGGTCGAAATAGCCCTTAAGATGGCATTTCAATTCCACCGTCAGAACGGTAATCCTCAACGCGCAAAGTTCATTGCTTTGTGCGATGCCTACCACGGTGATACGATTGGTTCAGTTTCTGTCGGCGGTATCGCCACCTTCCACTCGATATTCGAACCCCTTTTGTTTCAAGTTGTTCGTGTTCATACACCGCATTGCTACCGATGCCCCTTTGACTGCGAACCTTCAACTTGCTCAAAGCAGTGCTTTGCAGCACTTAAAGCAGCGTTTGATGAGCATGGGCCGAGCCTTGCCGCCGCTGTGATCGAGCCTCGAGTTCAAGGCGCGGCTGGCATGATTGTGCATCCACCTGGGTATCTAAAGCTGATGGAAACGCTTTGTAAACAGCATGGTGTCTTTCTTATCGCCGATGAAGTTGCGGTTGGATTCGGAAGGACAGGATACATGTTTGCATGCGAAGCAGAGGATGTACATCCCGATTTTCTCTGCCTTGGCAAGTGCATAACTGGTGGCTATCTTCCCCTTGCCGCCACTCTTGCGACAGAGGCCGTTTTCGATGGATTCAAGGGTGCGGTGGACTCAAACCGAGCCTTTTATCACGGCCATTCCTATACCGGCAACCAGCTCGCATCTGCCGCAGCGCTTGCCAACCTTCGCCTGTATTCAGACAACTCTGTTGTCGAACGGGTTAGAGAAAAAGCCATCCTGCTCACAAGTTTGCTTGACAAATTCCGTGCTCTCGATTCTGTGGGTGACATACGGCAATGTGGGTTTATGGTCGGCATTGAACTTGTAGCAGACAAGAGAACTAAGCGGTCTTTGAACAAAAAGGATCGAGTCTCACACAAGGTGATACGCGCCGCGCGCCAACGCGGAGCGATTCTCCGTCCACTGGGTGATGTGATCGTGCTCATGCCTCCTTTAGCAATTTCGAACGCTGAGCTTGACACATTAGTATCCATCATCTATAATTCTATCTGCGAGATTGTCTGAGGAACGATGAAGCTTGAAAACGGCACAAAAATAGTCTTTGCCGGAGACGGTAACCTTGCCGCGCGCGAGGGCTTTACCTTTCTGCTTGCCTTGTTTGCAAAGCGTTCAGGGCATGACTGGGGAAGGTTGCTTATGACCGCCCCTTTCCCCGGTGCATTTATTGCAGACTATTCGCGCCGATTCGAGCTTGAAGTCTATCCTAAGCAACCGGATATTGTCGTGCTGATACCCGGTATTGCAGATGTGTTATTCTGCAAGACGGGTGATTTGACCGAGCCTGTTGCGCACTTCAAATCGTTGCTCGATGAACTAATAGGCGTGTTAGGGCCTTCCCGATTGGTTGTTTGCAGCACGCTTATGCTTGCTGAAGATCCAGAATATTCGAAAAACAAGCTTGCCGCACGATATAATGACGAGCTTGAAAGAATTTGCTTGCGCCGAGAGGTAGAGTATATAGACTTGTTCTCTCCTTTGTGCCGATCGGCATCGCTCGTTGAGGCACATCGTCTTACCACAGATGGCACTTCGCTGTCTGCGGTTGGGCATTTCATAGTGTTCGATACTTTTTCCCAGTTTTTCGGTTTGATAAAATCGGCGGATTCCGCCAACAACGCAATGTGAGGCGACAATGGCAAAGATTCAGTACATTAAGCCCTCGTCCTCTACAATCGAGTTCGAAACTTCAGGCTCGTCGTACGACTATTCGTCGCGTTCGAATCAACCAAAACGCACGGATCCAGCTCTGCGAGTGATATTGGCGTTCGGCATTGGCGGATTCGTCATTGCCGTGCTTGCCCTGTTTCTTACGATTATCGCCGTGCAGAGCCGTAAGGACTCAAATACTGTCCTTGCCGAGTCCTTCGCAAACCGGATATCAAACGCACAGACTCTACTATCCAAGAGCCTTGAGGGGCTTGCGATCGAGAAGTTCAGAACTGCCACCACCGCGCTTATGAACGAGTACAAGGCAGGCAAGATTGGTCATCGCAGCATGCTGCGCTTTACCGATGCAATGTGGCAGGATATCATACAAAGCGAACATACTCGTGGGCTACTCATCGCAATATTGCAGGCAAACGAAACTATAACCGGTGTAGTGCCAGCCGAAGTAACCGCAGCACTCGACTATTTCCGCAATGCGAAGGATGAAGATGTGATTATCGGCGCGCGTACCGCATCAGGCGCAGCAGAATCAGAGCCTCTGTTTCCAGTTATTCAAGATGACTTTTCCGGCGGTGGCGGTGGTGGCGGAAATTCTGAACTCCCCCCCTACATGCGCTGAACTATATACTGCATAAGCTTATTGCACATGCAACACATTGGGCGACCGGCTGGTCGCCCAATTTCTATAGATGCTTTGTAATAGCATGAATCCTGCCGTGGCGCAATTGTGCTGTTGATGGCACAGGCAAATCACCCGCTGCAGTGCATGAGGGTGCTTAGTAGATGTGTTTTTGTGGGGCAACCTGTGCCTTTGCTCACGCATGGATGCAGATACATGGTTGTTCGCAGCCTGATATCTGCAATCGCTCTTTCCCCGCATCTCGTTCGCTTGGCAATGGCGCGTAAAACTTGAAAATATCTTGACTTTTCTGTTCCCCTGCGTAACCTATGTACGGATTTGGCGTCTCAATATTATGCATCCTGCATTTTGGATCGGAGGAAACATCAACACCCGAGCCCTCTGCCTATACCTGCTGATCGCCGCCGCATGGCGACGGGCGGTGTTGTGCGCACTGGCCGCGGCGGTTGAAAAAGGCCTTCAAATTGATTACGACATGATGAACCGCAATTGGCAGGTTGTGAAGCCGTCGGGGGCGACATCTTCGAAGATGCTTGCGCAGTACTACTGTGCGTCAAACATGACACGCGGTGATAACGCTGCAACTTCTCGTACATCCAAACCAAATGTAAGGAGGGCACAATGAGAATTCCAACGGGAGTAGTAATTGTAGTTGCATGCTTGTTGCTTGTAGCGCACAGCTCTGTCGCAGAAGGGAAGACAATAAGGCTGGAGAGAAAGACTCATGACATCAAGGATAAGCTTGAAATAGGAGTAGAAGATACTCTGATAATTGAAAGAGGAGCAATCCTTACTTTCGACAGAGGAGGGTATCTTAGAATAAACGGTAAGATTGAAGTCGAGGGTGAACCTGAAGTTCCTATAACTGTTACTACCGCAAAGGATATTATTACTAAACCGATGCAGACGCACATAATGATAAATATTAATAATTATTTCGTCATGGAGAATTGGCGGTTTGTGAACATAAGAATGCCGTGTGGTTGGCTTGTGTACGCAACATATCCAATCTCACTATTGGGATGCAAATTCATGGATGTACAGTCTGAATATGTGCTATTTATGGTTTCAATCAAAATAGGGAGTGCAATATTGGGAGAACATAGTATTGCAATTAATAATTGTATGATGCGAGATGTGATGTCGACTTATAAAGGCATGTTTGCTGGATTTGAAGTATATTCATACGGGAATTGTACTTTATCTATTAATGTATATAACAATAAGTTCATAAATTGTCGGTATATTCATAATACATTCGGTTCTGCGTCATATGACAAAGCAATTCACCGTGTTGCATATTATGATAATATCCACGAAGGCCCCCCTCAAGTTCTTATTGTTGATGGAGCCGAGGTCAATGTGTTTCGAAATACATGGCATATTGTATGTGATGAGCATTCAAGTAAGCATCGTGCGTATGGTATATCTCTTTGCATATCGAATTCGCGTATAATGTTTAAGGATAATATTCTGAATGTACAGCAAGAATACAAGAAGATTAAGATGATAGCGAGATGTGGCGGAAGTGGATCAGAATTAGCCCGAAACGTATTTACTATTGACCGGGGTTGTGGAGAAATATTAATAGAGTCATCGGCTATAAAGAACTGCAATATGAAGAATATATGTGTTCGTGCCTTATCTGTATCGAAGATTGAAAACTGCAAGATGGTGTTTGACAACGAGAATGAAGAAGCAACCCATCCGATTATAACGAGCTTGATTCCGAGAGAAAGAGCGGGTTTTACTGATGAAGAGTACGAGGAAGGCGATGAATCAGAAATTAGTATTATTAATTGCGATATAAGTGCGCATAGGATTGTTATTGATGTTTATTCTCAGTTGTTCATCGAGAATTGCGTAATTCAATGTACAAGGGTTATGAGCGTTAGAATGTGGGATGAAAAGGCTTGGGCGCGGTTATACGAATCTTATTTCGATTGTGGTGAGTCCAATATTAATATCCCAAAATTAGTTGAAATTAAAAATATGTATTATATAGGAAGTCTGACTCAAAAGAATGAGGGAGCTATCAAGATGGATAAGCAAATGCTCGATAAGATGAGGGAAAAGAAAGAGGAGATTGCAAAGGGAATTCCTATTATCCCTAAGGGCAACCTCGAAAAATGACTTGACACGCCCATTATACGACGCGCGTTTGCAATAGTAACAAAGCGTTCGATATGTCGGGATCGTAGGGCAAGTTGCACAAGGTCGAGCTGAGTATCTTGATTACATCATGCGCAGGTACGCGTGTCTTCTTGCGAATGCACCTTCTCAAATCAACATCTCGATTCAGCATCAAACTCCCGTCAAACTGTGGCAATTTAAGAGAGAATCGGTGTTTTTATTGGTTACACCAAGATGTTGGTGTAGAATACTACTGTAGCCTTTGCTTTCAATATCACCGCTGGAGGAAAGACAATGTCGAGTGCAAGGTCAAAACAGCTGTGCGTTGCTTCTTTTTTGTTTGCGTATATCTTTCTTGTCCTTCATCCCATCTGCGCGGATGACTTCGATGAATACACGATTCCCGCGATAATGGACGCTGAACAAGCTGAGGATGAAGATGCTGTGCGCTTTTCAGAGATGTCTGTAATCTATGCAAAGGACGACTTCAGCTTTGTCCTTCTTGCCTCAGAATCGCTGCCATCCATCCTTCAGATAGCATGTTGTGATAAGAATGGTGTCAAGGCCTTTGTTTGCGAAAATGGCAGCATTCAGCTTGGCAGAAGGCAGTTTGCATTGTGTGGTAATCTGATCGCAAAGAGCGACGAAGAAACGCAGCAGATACCGAGGAACCAACTGCATGTGTTCGATTACTCAGCGGGTTTTCCCAAACAGAAGAGCGCAGTTGTACTTAAGTTTGAGGAAACAGTCACCTCCGGACCTATTGGGTTTACCACATTTACTGCCGACCGCTGGTGGGTGCTTTATGGCGAGAAAAATATCTATCTTGTCGAGCGCGAAACGCAGAAAATTCTCACATTACCAGCTATTCACGGCGCAAAGACTCGCCTTGCAGTCTCTGAGAATATCGCGATAGCTGTTAAGGTGGATGAAGATCGGCCTTTGGCACTCGGAGGCAATAATCTTGAATTAAAGAAATATCTTGACAACCCATATTATCGTCTGGACTTGGCAACCACGCTAATTGCATGGTTGGATGAAGATGTTCCGCAATGGAGCGAGTTACCTTTAAGCGCCCAGGACTATGATGCTGGTAAGAATTTTTGCATAATGCCGATTAGAAACCGGATCGTACTGTATGGCGATTGGGGAGAAGGCAAACTCGGTGGATCGGTATATGGATTTGATGAAAACAAAGAGACCACTGTGTACAGCGATAAATATCAAGGTGTAATCTCAGTTGCACCATACGGAATGACAAGCTGCATTAAGGTTGTATCGAAAATAACAGATGACCAGTCCATAGTTTACCGCTACGCTACTTCAGCATTCAACGCTGACGGAGACCCACTGTTCAGCGCTCTCAATGTCGGTTGCCCTGATAAGAGCTTAACTGTAATAGCCGTTTCTGATAGAGTGAAGGTTACAAGCACCAGAGAAGGTGATGACATTGCACTTCAACTTCTATACGACGGAAAACTTACGAATTTTGGCATTCGATCCAACGATAGATGGGAGGCATGCTACCCCTTGAATGACAGACTGATGTGCATTTGGCACGAGCGCTCAAGAGGCAAAAACCTAAATAAAAGCACCTTCAAATTGCGCATTTACAAGCTTCCCGAGACTTGTTACAGCGTCTTTGACAATGACAGGTTGAGCTTTATACGCTGAGTGTATCGCACATATATTTCGTGCCCCTCATCATAAGACGACCAACCGTTTATTCTTTGACGCGCATTAATACAGGGCAACCCCGCCTTGCGGTCGGTTTTGTGGCTCAACACGCCGCTGTGAACTACCGTGCAAGCGAACCCATCGGGTCCCACGGGGGAAGTACGATTGGCACTTGTAGCAAAACTGCAAAACTATGCTGTGTATCATGCTAAGGTGTGCCTATCCCGATGATTTGGAGACATGTGAGCAGTGGAAATATAGTCGTGCAGAATTCACTTGACACACTCACACCTTGGTGTATGCTTGGTCAATTGATTCGTTGTGTTCGGTCGGCCTAACACTGTATTGGAGGCTATTATCAACACTCGCGCCCTTTGCCTATACCTGCTGATCGTCGCCGCATGGCGGCGGGCGGTGTCGTGCACACTGCTTGAGGCGGTCGAGAAGAAAGTGGCCGACAATAGTGAGGGCATAGGTCGCAATGGCAAGACGACCCCATTCTACAATCTCAGTCACCCGATAGCTTTGCCCAGTAGCCTTGGCTTCGAGGTTATAGAGATCTCAGCCTTAGATCTATATGAGACTGCGGAGTGCAGAGGTGTTGCTGGGTGCGATCAAAATGAGAACTGCGAGTATATTTTTCCATAGGAGCAAACATGTTAAATCTTAAAATCAATTCTACACTAATTACTGTTTGGATTATTGCATCAATAGGTTTGTGCGTTCTTATTGAATCGATTAATGAAAGAGGTATTGTAGGTGCGCTTGCGACTTTAACGGTAATGTTATTAGTAATTGGAATCGCATATTGCATGAATATGTACTGGAAAGGTCGGGGAAAGACTGCGTATATTGCTAAGGCGTTATTATTTTATTCATGTGTTGCCTCACATATTGTAATTACTCATCTTATAGCAAATGAGCAAGGTATGAGTCTTTTCATTCGGACTATATTGGTTACTATCCTCATCGGGAACATTATTATGAATGTAGCTTTCCTTACGATTTATTACATAATTGACTTTATAAAAAAGGATAATAGTCGCTATGGTGGCGAACATGGATAATATATCTACAGTTGTCATTTGCTTTTGAGCCTGACGAGTCGAGAAGTACTATGCTTGTCAATACATATCCACTTTGTCTTAATGCTTTTTCGACCGCTTATTCAATCACACGCATTAATGCAGAAGAACCCAAACCCCGCCTTGCGGCGGGGTTTTCAGACCTTTGACAAACCCCACTTTTTGTGGGGTTTGTTGTTTTAGGCAGAAATG
>CAZNBY010000028.1:0-42557 GCA_964571525.1 uncultured Planctomycetota bacterium | reverse complement strand
CGATGGCTGTGCAGACGATGGGCAACGCGGGCACTTGGCAGATGCTTGAGTGCGATGCCGTCGGCGTAGTTACGGCGAGCCAAGCGATTGTGGGCAGCTCGCTGATCGGGGTGCGCGGTGCGTGGAACGACAACTTTGACTGGAAGGGGAATGAGTATGGAAGCGGAGGAGTGCATTTTGCACAAATAGCATCAACGACAATGGAATGCGCGCGTAATACTTTTACAATTAAAATAGGTATTTTTTCGCCAAATAGATATGAATGCAATCCCGATAATATCGATATGCCAACTTTTGAACCACCATCTTTACAATCAAGTAAATATACTCCAATAAAACCCTCAGGTCCCAATACTGTTGGCGTATTTAGAGATATTTGTGATTTCTGGAAAGGAGTAGTTGATAGCGGAGTTGGAAAAATTACGGGAGTACGATGGAAAATAGATGTTTGTTGCTACTCAGTTGAGCAACATGTTATTGATAATGTGACTGGCGCGAGTTCAGGTGGACACTCAGGACCAACATCTGTGTCGATTTCCTTTTCCGACCATGGTAGTGGATATGGCCCAGGTATCGAGCAGTTTTTCGGCAATTCATTTCCAAGCCATGATAACAATATATTGAAAAATTTAGAAGATGCAGGTGTGAATATATTAGCACCTCCTGCAACTGGGATCGGTTATAGTTTACAGATAACAATTAGGTACGAGGGAGAGAAATGGGTACATGATGACGGCATTCTTATTATGCACTACAAAGTGAAAGGGCGTATGTATCATAATTTTCTGCAATTGGGATCGAGATGGGCTGGAATTGGAAACTCTAATTGGAGGTTCGAGAGAGATGAGTGTATAGTTCTCTAAAATCGGAGCTAAGATATGAAGACAGCAAAAATATCACTCCTTATATTCCTAATTGCATTGCTCGCGATGGATAATACGGAATGCGAAGAAACTCGTATTATGATAAGGATCAATAGTAAGATTTACCCAGAAATAATTGGGGACCGCAACGGTCTCCTGCATGTCAAACTTGGTTACAAGTTTATTGCCTTGCGTGAAGGTACTTATGAGAAAATGTATGAGCACGAGCTGTCAAGCGAGGCATATCCGTACTTTGAAAAGGCAATTATTGCAGGTGACATCCTCGTAATACAGGTTAGCGATAAGCAAAACTCACATTGTCTTATATATAAATGCGCGAGTGACTGCTATGACTTTATACTTAAGGAAAGTATTGTTAAAAGAGTAAATGCAGGTACACTTGTAGAAGGATGTAGCGCAAACATGTCTGAGATATATGTAATTAGTGGTCATATTGTGTCAATTATGGCTGGAATCATATCTGTATATAACTATGAATTCGAAAAGATATTCTCGGACAAGTATTACTGCAACAAGACTGCTGTATTAGCATCCGGCATATATGAGTATGTACCGGAAATGCTTAGAATGGTGTATGACTTCGAAAAGAAATCAAAAGTGAGTGAGGAATATAAGATAGACAAAGCGCTAAGGACGAGTATTATTAGTACATATAGAGACTACATAATAATACATATGCCTGAAGATGTGTCTTCTAAGGAAACATATCGTGTTGTATTGAGTTGTACAGGGAAGATTGTGGCTGAGATTGGCAAGGAGTTGCGATACTTTGGAATAACATCGAATCGTGTGATACTGTGTAGAAACAATTATATCGATCGGTTGATGACAGTATCGTACTATGAATGTCCCGACTTCAAAACTGAAAAGCAAATGTTTACTGTGCCATTGGGCTTGATATATGTTGTTGATGATAATGGTACGATTCTGATTCGTGATGATAAGAGAACCAGGATTATTAATGTGATAAATAAGAAGGAGATAGTAAGTATTGAGGACGATGATACTGAATCAACGGCGTATATTCGGGAAGAAATTATTCAATGCGGAAGAATTATGAGTGGAAATGGTGCTGAGTTATTATGTAAAAATCTAAAACTGTCCTATGAGGTATGCGTGAAATAAAAATGACTGTTGGGGGAGCACGATGTGATTTGTATCTTCATTATCTTAGCGGTTTGAGCAAGTTGTGTGAGTAGAATGCTTAAATCCGCTGTGACGATTTGCATAATACCCGATAGATAGTCGCTGATAATCGTGATAATGTCATAGAGTACACAAGTAATGCGCGCAATCTGTAATCACAAACCCCGCCTTGCGGCGGGGTTTTGTGTCTTAACAAGTTGCTGTGAACTACCGTGCCAGCGAACCCATCGGGTCCCACGGGGGAAGTACGATTGGGTCGAGTTGAAGAGCCTTCAGCATATCTGGCGATAGGTAGCTCTTTCGTGCGGCGATCTCAAACATATACTCGTCGAACCAGTTGTCAGCCATTGTGTAAAAGCCCTTCTGGCCGACCTCATCGCCCCAACTGTTCTCTACGCGCCAGCGGCGGGGCTTGCCCTCGAACACATCAACGCCCGTGAACAGCATAGCGTGTGTCATAAGTGTGGAATGATATAACAGGCGCGACGCCTTATCTAATCCGAACTTTGTTCCGTACACCTTGTCGTATGCGTATAGGTCAGAGTCCCAAAGCCCTTCCTTGCTGTGCATCATCTTGCCTACATCGCAACCGAACCAAACTGGTTCACCATCCTGAAGAATTTGCATCGCAATTTGCTTCATAGTCTCAATCGGCACATTTAGGTACTTTATAGGATCGCCGCCGACGATGTTGCCAAGGTGCTTAACTGTAAAGGTGCGCCCGTATGGGCTTGTCGGGCGAGGGTCATGCACAAGGCAAATGTAATCTTCGAACGGTATTGTGATGTACATTGCGGCGAAATCTTGAGGAGTTAGCACCCCGTCGCGGTGGAAGTTGTTGTCCTTATCGGTCCACTGCCAGTCGAACTTGGCGGGAGGCGTACCGAGGTGGATTGAGAGGATGCGGAAGATGATGCCGAGCATATCAGCCTTTTGTGCGCGAAGGTCGCTTAGCGATTTGCCCGCTGCAGCACTGTCGCGAAGCTGCATTGCGAATTCGCGCAGCTTGGTGTGGAGCATGGAGTTCATCAGCATTGTGGCAGATGAGCTTATGCTTTCAGGCATTACGCACTTGGGAACAACGCCGTGCTTTTTGATAAGGCTCACAAACATGCTCCACTGGCCACCGTCGTCGAGCGGACGGTCGAGCAGAAATGCGACTGTGCGATCGTCAATGTCGTTTTGCGCGGTCTCGATAATTGCCTCAAGAAGAAAATTCGAGCGCTCGAATTTATCCCAGAACAGGGTGTAGTTTTGCGAGAATTCGAATTCCTTAAGGTTCATCTTCTTCATCGCACCGTGCCGAAACAGGTTAAGCCCTGCGAACATCCAGCAGCGCCCCGATGATTTCTGGTGGGTTACGCGCCAGTCGTCGAGCCTAATTGAAAAGCTGTGCGCAAGGCTCGAAACGACCTTACGGTTCAGCGCAATGTCGTCGAGCTTGTTGTTGGTGACGGCGTTCTGCATAAGGCTGTTGACGGGGTCTGCGTCGAATTCGGCGCGAAAAGCGTCAATCATTTGCAGCGATATACCGGCGTTTTCGGTGTTCATTGTTGTCTCCGCAATTGTATTTAGAGCCGAGAATCGCAGTCGTTCGGATTATAAAAACGGGCGGCGGTGGCCGCCCGTTCGATGTGTTATCTCATAACGGCTGACGGTTAAAAGACAGAATCGTCTAAAAAGCCCTCAAGATGGCGGGCACGGATTGGGTGCTGTAGCTTGCGCAGTGCCTTCGCCTCAATCTGCCTTACACGCTCGCGGGTAACCTTGAACTTTCGGCCAACCTCCTCAAGAGTGTAAGCGTAGCCGTCTGAAAGGCCATAGCGTAGCTTGATAATCTCGCGTTCGCGATATGAAAGTGTCGCAAGCACATCCTCGATCTTCTCCTTCAGCATATCGAACGATGCGAGATTGATAGGCGAATCAACGGTCTTGTCCTCGATGAAATCGCCGATAAACGAATCGTCTGAATCGCCGACCGGCGTGTCAATTGACACGGGGCTTTTGGCGATCTTAAGTATGCGTGAAACCTCACTTGTTGACATTTCGGCGACATCTGCAATCTCGTCCAGAAGCGGTTCGCGGCCAAGCTGTTGCGTAAGTTGCTTTGCAAGGCGCTTCAGCTTGCTCATAGTCTCGATCATGTGGACTGGTATGCGGATGGTGCGCGACTGGTCTGCAACGGCACGGGTTATCGCCTGACGAATCCACCAAGTGGCATAGGTCGAAAACTTGTAGCCGCGGCGGTATTCGTACTTTTCAACAGCCTTCATCAGGCCGGTGTTGCCCTCTTGAATTAGGTCGAGAAACGAAAGACCCCGGTTGCGGTATTTCTTTGCAATCGAGACCACAAGGCGCAGGTTGCCGCCACTTAGCTTCTGTGCCGCCCACTGGTAATCCTCGTAGTAAAGGCGCATCAGCTTGCAGCGCCAATCGAGCGACTCTGGCGACTCCTTAATATACAGGCAAAGCTTGCTGAGCTTTTTTTCGAGCCGAGTTATGCTGTCATCGTTCGACTTGCGCCTCTTCGTTTCGCGCAACTTCTTTGCGACCTTTTGCACCTGCTCGTTCAGCTTCAGCAGTTTGGTGTAGTAGGGGATCACCTGTTTTGTGCGAATTTGAAGTTCTTCGAACAGCAAGACTACCTTTCTGCGTCGTTCGCAGATGGTCGTATCGAGCAGTTCCTTCCTTTCGGTGGGAAGCGTTGAGTCGGTATCGTATAGCTGACCGGCATCGTGCTCAATGCGGGCGAGAACACCGGCAATCGAGCGGATGTTGGAGTTCATGCGCTCGCGCATGTCCTCTTTACCGCCAGCGTAAAAGCCCGTTGGCTTTGGCGATTTTTCGGCTGCAAGATCGCTGTTGTTGGTGAATTCAAGGTTCTGCAGAGCATAGTGCGCGGCAATGTCGTTCCCCAATACCTGACGACGAAATGCATGGCCGGCGACCTCAATCTTCTTCGCAAGGGTTATCTCCTCTCTGCGGTCAAGCAGAGGGATTGAACCCATCTGGGTGAGATAGAGCCTCACTGGGTCATTGATTTCCTTGCGTTCGAGTTCAGCGATAAGGGGATCCTCGCTTGGAAGTCCCTCGAATTCCTCGGCGGACTTCACGACCTCGATGTTGATTTCGTGCAGTTTTTCAATCACCTTTTCGATATTCGCGGGTGAAAGCTTTTCAGCAAGGGATTCTGCGATTTCTGCGTGCGTTACGAACCCCTTTGCGGTACCCTTTTCGACAAGCGATCGAAGTGGGGTTTTCTTTGCCATTTGGCCTCCATTAGTTTTCATGCCCCTTACCCTTCTTCTTGAGCAGGGACTTGAAGTCGGTCTTTCTGCCGGTAATGGACTTGTTATTCATACTCAGGTTAGCAGGATCTGCGACCTGTTTTTTTGCACGAATCTGGGCAAGCAGTTCGAGTATCTGCGCTTCGAAATACTCTGCTGCCCATTTGTCCCCCTCTTGTTCCGCCTCGGCAAGCTGTTGCTTTACTGCCTCAATCCGCTCACGCAACACGGCAATATCGAAGTTTGCCAAAGCTGATTCAACGACGGCATAAGCGAGTTGCAACGACGGCGGCGCGCTGTGCACAGCTTTTTCTGCCAAGCTGAACTCGGTTTCGTCTTCCACTGTTTTCCAATACAAAGAATGTAACTCGTCGGAGCTGTTTGGGAAGGCGAGGATCTTTTTAAGGATCTCTTGCGCACGATCAGAGGCACACTTGAACTCGGCGAGCCGCTGCGCGAAGTCGTTCTGCAACTGCGGCCAAGCAAGCAAGGCGCCGATTATGCGCCATTCGTCAGAGCCCAGTTTCTCGACCGGGCGGGGGGAAGTCTGTTCAATTCCCTTTAGTTTATCACGAGAATTTGATGTTGCGGCTTTTGAACCCACAGTTTTTCGGAAAATTTCTGGCCTGACCCCCAAAAATGCCGCAGAATCGGCGATCCATATCTCGCGTTTGAGCGGATCGGTAATCTGAGAGACGAGCGCGGAGAGCCTTTCAGCGGCCGCATAGCGCTGCTGGGGGTTCGTCATATCGTGTTTGTCTTTCAAAAAGTTCAAAAAGAAGCGAAAAAGCGGCATCGCGCTTTCAAGCAGCCGCCCGAACTCCTGTGCTCCTTTTCGCCGAATGAAATCGAATGGGTCGTTGCCGTCGGGGAGCACCACGACGCGCCCCTCAACATCCTCGGCAATGAAGATTGGCAGTGCCCGTTCTGCAGCTTTAACTCCGGCCTCATCACCGTCGTACACCAATACTGTCTCGCGGGCATATCGTTTCAACAAACGCAGATGCGATGCGGTCATTGCTGTACCAAGTGTGGCAACTGCAGCGGGAAAACCGGCTTCGTGCGCCGCAATCACATCGGTATAGCCCTCCATCATAATCGCACGGCCATGTTTGCTTATAGTATCACGCGCCTTATTAAGACCGAACAGCAGGTTAGATTTGCTGAAAACAGGTGTATCGGGCGAATTAAGATACTTGGGATGCTCATCGCCAAGTGTGCGCGCGCCGAAACCTGCAATTTTGCCCTGCACATCGAATATGGTGAACATTACGCGATTGCGAAAGCGGTCGTACACGCGCCCCTTTTCGTTTCTTATCGCAAGTCCGGTGTCAACCAAGTCGCGTTCTGAAACGCCTTTGTTTCTGGCAAAATCAATCAATCCATTCCAGTTATCGGGGCTGTATCCCAAGCCGAATCCCTTTATTGCCGGCTCACCCAGCCCGCGCGATGATAGGTAGTCACGCGCTATCTTGCCCTCGGGTTTGTATAATGACTGAGTGAAGTATTCATGCGCGATTTTGTTCAGGTGATGGCAGAGATCTCGCCCCGATTGGGTCTTTTCAGACTCTCCATCAACAGCTAATTTGCTCCCCGCCTTGCGTGCAAGCAGCTCGACGGCCTCGGGAAATGTCAGCTTTTCGATTTTCGATACGAACATAAACACATTGCCGCCCTCACCACAGCCAAAGCATTTAAAGCGTTGCGAATCGGGGAAAACCTTAAATGAGGGCGTTTTTTCGCGGTGAAAAGGGCACAGTGCAGAGTAGTTCTTGCCGTCGTTCTTCAAATTTACATACGACGAGATGACCTCGACAATATCGTTTGCCGATGCTACCTCTTCGATTGTTCTTTGATCGAATCTTGCCAAACAAACTTCCAGTGCCAAAGGGCGAAACGGTTAGTATAGCTGATGTTGGACGCTGGTCATTTCAACGGCTAAAGCAAGCCACTGGCGCGAGATGCAAGGTGATTGGCGCGCTTCGAATACTCAGATATTCTACAATATACTAAACGAACCTCGAGCAGTTTTTCGCGAAGTCTTTGTCGCCAGAATATGCCCCGATTAAACACCCTGTCGCGAAAATTGACAAACTCGCTTTGGCGTGGTAAAATCTACAACGCTGTTCGAACCCGGAGTTATTCTGATGAAAGCCCTAAAGTGCGAATCGGGCATGTCGTTGATCGAGATCATCGTCGCGACCTCTATTCTATCGGTCGTGTTGCTCTCGATGATATACGGTATGGTCCTTGCAATGCGTCTGCAAGAAAACTCCCGTCTGCGCGACCGCGCAATGGCAGACCTTGAATCTGTGCGCGAAATCATGCTTTCCGCTCCCTTTGAAGACATCAAGACTATCTATCCGGAAGGCTCTACAATCGCCGCGTTCAACAATGTCCCGGGAGAGATTATCACAATAAACTACCCAAACGCCAACCTAAATGTTGACCCGATGCGCATCAACATCACCGTTCAATGGCGTACAAAAGTCAACGCTTTGCAGACCATGACACTGCAATTGCTGCGAAAGAAATAGGTGGTGATATATGCGACAGAACAAAGGTATGAGCCTTGTCGAAATCATGATAGTCGTCGGGATATTTGCAATGATGGTTTTGGTTGTCAACGGCGTTATTGTATCAGCGCAGTCAATGTGGTCGAGCAGCACGATATTCTCCACCCTCGAAGAGCAAGCTCTTCGCATATCCCGCCAGATTGCGGGCGATCTTGAGAAATCCGCTATGATGTACGCACCATCTGGTTCCGGTCTTAGTTACACAGACCTTCTTCCACATGTCACACCGACCGGCGGAAACAGCACCGATGGCTACTTTGGCGATAACATCACATTTCTTGTGCCTAAATTCGACGCAAACGGCCAACCGCAGTTGAAAGTGACATCAAACGACATATCTGTTGACTGGCTTGCGGGCACGATAATCAACTTCTCGCTTGTAACAGAGAATGGCAAAACACGAATACGCCGAACTTCAACAAGCGTAGGCATTGCAGGCAGCACCGAGACCGTTGACCTTACCGAAAACGCGACCAGCCTTGAGTTTCGTGACAAAGACACCGATTCTAAGCTGGCATACTTTATGGTGCGATGGTCGTTTACACTTGCAAAGCGCAGCATGATGTCGAGAACCTATTCGGTGCAAAGGACTGGGGTTGTTTTCTTGCGCAACTCGCGTGGTGCAGAAGACCTGTATTAATTCGATATTTGCATGTAGTAATACTGACCGCCGAAAGCACGCTTAGGCGGTCAGCTTTTTTTTGCGAACACTCCGCCGGGCTTTCGTATCAATGCACCAGCAAGCTCTAAGTTGAGAAGTATGGGCAAGGTAATCTCTGGTCCAAGCCCTGTCTGTTCTTCAATGCCATTGATATCCATGCCGCGAAAACCAATAGTCTCAAGCAGCAATTTCTTGCGCGCGTCCTCAGGATTAATCGCAGCATAGCTTCGTGAAGGTTGAGGCGGTGGAGGTGCAGAGAACAGCCTGCCTTCTTTTGACTGCATGAATAGGGTCTTAAGGCCGTGCAACTCTGTTTCGATGTCTTGCGTAGATTCGACCAACCGTGCGCCGTCTCGCAGCAACTCGTGGCAACCACCCGATAGGCCAGTGTCAATCGGGCCGGGCACGGCGAATACCTCGCGCCCTTGTTCGGCAGCCCATTGTGCTGTGATAAGCGCACCGCTCTTTACTCCTGCTTCAATTACCACCGTCGCCAGCGAAAGGCCAGAAATCACCCTGTTGCGGCGGGGAAAATGATAGCGCATTGGTGTTGCCTTTAGGGGGAACTCACTCACCACTGCCCCGTTTGTTACTATTGCCTTGGCAAGGTCGCTGTTCGATGATGGATAGATATTCAACAATCCGCTGCCTATTACAGCGACAGTCTTTCCCCCGTTATCGAGCGCGGAGAGGTGACATTCGCGGTCAATGCCTCGTGCAAGACCGCTGACGATCGTGTAGCCAAGGTCAACCAATGCCGCAGTCAGGCCGGTTGCGACTTTTTTTCCATAAGACGAATGTGTACGGGAACCAACAAGCGCGATATTTTGGCCGTCAAGCGAGGCCATATCGCCACGAATGTACAGCAGTGGTGGAGGATTTACTATTGACGAAAGAAGCGATGGATAGCGCGGATCCCAGAATGGCAGAAGTTGAATGCCCTCTTTATCTGCAAGCTCTATTTCAGCGTATCCAGCCCTTTCAAGCAACGCTGACGACAGCCGCTCCTTGAACAGAGGCGCGTCTTCGCGGTTCTGCTTGCTGTTAGCAATATCGTCCCATGCGTCGCTAAGAGTGCCGTGAGTGCGCAGAAATGCCTCGCAGCGACATTTGTTGACATATAGCGAGTTCAGTGCGCACAGCGCGGCGAGTTCTTTATCGGGCATCAGGAGTTTCCATCTTCTGGCGATGTGGTGGGCTTTGTCACTTCGGTTGTTGAAGAAGCGATACTATCAGGTTGCGAATCAACGGTTTCCTGCTTCTCAGTCTTCTGCTTGCGCTTTCTGAATGGTGACGGCATCATCTCGCGGAAAATCGCGATCGAAAAGGCGAGGATAAGTATGACTCCGACTGCAAGGAAGATGATTGTCTCACGCAGGGGAAACTTGCCATAGGGACGGTCGTCTATGTGTGCTGTACGGGCGTATATAAGAGGCATAATCGAGTACTTAACCTTGCCCTCTCTCATCCCCATTTCGTTGCGGAACCACATCCTTTTTAAGAACACGCCGTACAGGTAAACAACATCGTTAACCTTAAACTTGTCGCCGCCCTCCAAGAGCCTGAATGCGTATTGATTGTTCTTGCGATCGAACAGGTTGCCGTACCATATACCCTGAATCCCTGATTTTAACTGAAAAGCAGGATCGTATTCAGTGTAACCGAACAGTTTTATCTTGCCTTCGATCATCACCGTTGCTCCGCGCACAAGGCGGGGTCTTGTCATCATGTCTTCAAACGAAATATACCGGTGTATGTTGTTCTGAAGGTCGGTGCGGTTATCCTGAATCTCCTTTTCGGTATGACTCGCGATATAGTGAAGCACATGCATTAGGGGTTCAAGTTCGATCTTCTCAAGCTCCTCAACTTGCTTGCTTTCTTTGTCATAAGCATCAAGAACATCGTCTAATATTTCGGGGTTAAGCTCTGTTCTTGGTATCTCTGCGCGAGTGGTGTAAATGTCGCTTGTTGGTGGAGGAGTATGTCGGGGAGTTTCAATCGGAGCCTGCGATGCGGTCACAACTGGATTTCTGCCCTGATTCGCCCGCATAAGCATTGGTGCGATGAAGGCGACGATTGCCACAAGAGCAACACCGCCGACGAAAAGCAGGGGCCTGTTACTCGACGGCGGAGGCACCGAAATTAACTCGGGGCGGTCCTTTTCTTTCAAGTTGAAATACTTGCCTTGTGCTGTCATCAGCTAAATTCTCTACCGATTTGGGTTTTTTTCAACAATTTGCGGCATTTCGCATTGAAAGACGCATTTCCCGTGTTAGAATTAAATCGGAACACTATGAGCTTACGAATCAGCACCCGTGCAATTCTGCTGTTTATCGCGGCGATACTATTCTTTGCCTCGACAGCTTCCTTGTATTCAGAGGAGACTGCGACTTGGCAGAGCCTTCTTGAGCAGGCGAACAAGTTTGTCGTTGCAAACGACAAAGTCAACGCATTTGTCCACTTCGAAAAGGCTTATCGCGCCTGTGACAATGATCTATCCCGCGAACAGATCATAAAGAAGACCCTCAGCATGCGGCTTGTAAAGGGGCCTGATTGCTCAGAAGTCGAAGCAACGATGATATCTAACGCAATCATAGAGCAGCAGGTGGCATTTCTTACAGCTTCATTACAGCCATTGTCTATTCCCGCCCGCATCGTCATCCTTAACAAGATACTCGAAATCTCGCCAACACGCGAGAAGTGGGTCAACGAGACAATAAGCGCGTATTCTCATACCTTCGTCGAAAAGCTCACACCCGAGGAACAACAGGAACTCGACAACATAACAGAGAATAAGCATGTCAACAAGCTCGATGACATTGCCCGCAGCTATGTGAACGCTGGCAACTACCGCATGGCAATCAAGGTATATTGGGCATATATACTGCGCAAAGAGAACCTTCAAATGCCCGATCGAGAAAAGATCATGGATAAGATCAATGTGCTTATGCAGAAGTTGCTGACAGAGGTAACACCTGACGAGCAGTTGGCTATTTCCAACATTTTCAACTCGCCGTCAATGACAAGCTGGCAGACGCAGAATTCGATGAAATTCATTGTCCTTGGCGAGGCAAGTGCCTTAAAAAGCGTTGACCAGCGCGACCTTCTTGTGCTTGATCTTGCGTATATCCTCGCATCGGATTTTCTATCAAATGACATCATAACCGAATCGCGACTGTGCATCCTGCTCGTCCAATCAAATGCAATCGTCAACAACTCAGCTCTTGGCTTTGTTGCAGGCACACGCGCATTTGATGCATCCGGCAAACTGATTCTTCTTGAATTCTATCGTGCGATTTCAGCAAAGCTGCAACGCGACAACATGGGCTACTATGGCTTTGCCTTGGGTGTAAGAAAGATGTGCGAAATTTACCAGCGATATATGCTCGAAAATTCGCGCGACGCGGTAAATGAGGCTCTAACGCTCGTGCAGCTTTATCGCAAATACTATGTTAACCGTCCGCTCGACATAGAGAATATCGCCAGCGGTGAGATATGTGCGGGGTTGTTCTTCAGCGTGATGCAGGAATTCGGCATGAAGATGGGCAAGGCAGAATGGCTGAAGATTCGCACCGTGTTCGACATTCTGCGCACTGACAACTGGGCGCTGTCCCCACGATATCGTGCGCGCGACCTGTATGCTTATATATTCGCAAAGGTCTATGACAGGTCTGTTTATAAGATGCTGCAAAACGACCGTTTTGGCGTTGTACCAGAAAGTTACAATGATTTTGCGACAGAAGCTTATGCGCTGTATCCTCTCTATCAGGCCGCAGTTGAGAAGCACAATAACAAGGAATACGCCGAGGCCACAGAGAAATTCTGGGAGATTATTCGCGACGCGCACCCGTGCCCCCTTGTCGAGGACTGCTATCGCATGCTGCTATGGTGCAACTTTAGAACATATAAGCGCGATGTTACGGCCAAGCTGCAAAAACGGCTGGGAATCATCACTGAGTGGATGAGCGTCGGCCCGATCTATCCGGCATACACAGACAGAATGTACCTGCTTGCCGAAGTGCTTGGGCCAGACGAGAAGATCGCTTTCGGCCAGACCTTTCCCAACCAGCATCAAGTAGGCAAATGGGGACGCGAGGCGACCGATGTTGAAGGCAGGTATTCGCGCACCTTCAGCTACCCCAACAACTATGTGTGCTATTCTGTTGTTTACATAAACAGCCCCGTTGACACAAAGGCGTGGTTTTTTCACTCAAGCAACCAACCGTACCGTGTTACGCTGAACGGCGACTTAGTGGGGCATAGATAT
The DNA here is from genome assembly GCA_964571525.1 of uncultured Planctomycetota bacterium. Taxonomy (GTDB): domain Bacteria; phylum Planctomycetota; class B143-G9; order B143-G9; family B143-G9; genus CAZNBY01. The sequence goes on along the minus strand of CAZNBY010000028.1, from coordinate 29,736 downwards.
ATTAATACTGGCGGGTGGCGGTTTGACAATGACAGGTTCGAGATGAACTTGCGCAAGGGAGTCAACAGGTTGCTTGTCAAATTCGCCGCAAACGGCGGGGCGATTGTCGGTGGAGGGCGCGTTGTCGGCGCAGGTGGGTCACCCATCCCTGATTTGACTTTTTCGATAGCAAACTGCGAAGATCAGATGCAGCAGAGTGTTCCCCCAACCGCCGCATCGCCAATTTACACAGAGGAGATTGACGGCGCAAAGAACTGGCATTCCAACTGGCGCGTAACAGCAGGCTCTTTTGTGAATAGAGATAAGATTATCTACCCAATGGGGAAGGATGTTACAAACTTCTGGTTCCCGCAGTTTCCCGATTCGAAGCAGAACTATGAACGCGCAACCAACATTGCCTGGCTTAAAACTAAAAAGCCCCCAAAGGATGGTTCGTTTGCCCTATCTTGCACGGTAGGAACTGCCGCGGCGGCGCATGGTGTCGCTCACTTCACGTTCGATGGCGAGGGAGAGGATGATCCGCTAAGCGGCATTTCCGTCGGAGTGATTAGGCATTACAATTGGGTCGCACCACAGTTCGCGATATATGAATATGATGTCCCAGTCTTTACAAAACCTCTAACGGCGGTTCCAGCAGTCGCAAACTGCGAAATGACCGTGCTGAGAAGCGGCGACAAGTTCTGGGTCACGATCAACAAGGTGCCTGTGTTCGTAGGGCTTGGGGTTAGAAGAACACCCGGCAAATGGCCGCTTGGAATAACTATGCTCCCTGGAGTTTCTTTTTCAAAACTACTCCTTTCTGATGTAAGCCCAAACGCAACGCCCTGACAGCGTATAGCGACAACTATTAAGACATCAACATACTGCTGCTTAAACCTAATTGCGCTCATACAGCGTTTGCCCTTTTTGGCCCAGGATATAAAATCGTGCAGATGAAGCCCCTGTTTCGCATTGCTACTCACTTCGTTTGCTTCGCGCTGATATGCTGCGCTGTGATGCTATTCAACCGGCCTGCTTATTCTGTCATATACGGTCCAGACCTTACCGATACGCCTTTATCAACCAATATCACAGATCAATACTATGTGCTCTCACCCGCGCAACCCGACCCAATGAATGTGTTTGACTGGCAGGATGCGGACTATTGGAACGGCGGCTTCACAACTGGCATAAACTCGGCTCAGCCTGTGCCAGCAAACCAAACATTCATGTCGCTGAACTACCCGCTCGGTTTCTGGTTCACCTTGTTCGGCAACAGTTTCGATACGGTTCAGGTCAGCCTCTACGGTTGGGTATCGTTTTCGTCGAATGTGCCTATACACAGCCCAACCGATTCTGCCCCTCAGCCTAAGCACATCACAATGCATCCGCAAAGGTTCGTGATTGCCCCGTATTGGGCGCCGTTTTATCAAACGCTACAATACGGCGCGGTGTTCTGCAAATATGTGTTTCTCGACGGACTTAACGCGTTCATCATCCAATGGCACGACCTGCAGATTGTTTCAGGAAACCTTGACACCTCAGCATTTTTCCAGCTCATCCTGTTCGCCGACGGGCGCTTTAAGTTTCAGTACTATTCGATGGGCACGCACTGCAACGGCTCGAATGCATCAATCGGGTTTCGCATTGACGATAAGTACCTGCAGTACAGCTACCTCACGACCTCGATTAGCGATGGTTTCGCGCTTGAATTCACACCCACGCTTACTCCACCTCCTTTCATACAGCGGACACTTGCTATTACCGACCCCAAGCCGGTCTATCCAACAAGCATACAGGATGTGTCGGTCTTCCAGTTCTTTATCGAACCACGCCTTAATCAGGGCACGATAGAATACATCAAAATGCAGGTGGAGGGCACTCGCGGCACAAACATCCCTCCCCAGACAATGTACCTGTACATTGTGCGCGATGTCAACGCTAACGGTGTGATTGACGCTAATGACCCTGTTGTATCGGGTCTAAATGGGGACGGCACACCCTTTTTATGGGACCCGTGGCAGGGGGGTGACAGCGCACCTGTCGGCCTATACGATTCACCACTCACTCAAGACGGCGACAACACCGTTGTCCGCGGCGAGGGGCGTAAGTACTACATAGTCGTCGCCCGTTTCGCGAACCTGATTATGGGCGATAACTACGCGTTCAACATCGTCGGTCTTATTGCGGCTGATCTTGGAATATCGCCGCAGTTCCCAATCTTCGTCGCGGGGGGCGGAATTAAGATCGAGCTTGCCAATTTTCCGATGATATACTCCTCCAACTTCAACCCGCCTTTGCAATACTTCGATACAGAACCCGACACTCACGGCGTGGCGGTTATGTCGTTCGCTGTCAAACCTGCGCAAGACTTTTCAAGCAGACTGCGTTCACTGATGGTCGTTCGGACGGGCAGCGCGCCGGGAGGCGAAGTACGGTTGCGCTTCTTTCTCGATCGTGCAACACGAGGTGTGTTCGAACCCGGCGTTGATATTGAGCTTACCGCCTCGGCTCTTGATTCCAATATTCCATCAGCGCTCGGTTACACCCTCGGCACTGGCGAGGTTGGTCCGGTAATTGACATCCCCATACTTGCACCGCCTGCTGGCACTCCTGACTCAGAATCAAAAGCATATCTGCCTGCTAATGGCGAGTCAATCAATATTCTTGCTGTGTGCGATTTCGACCTTGGTGCCGGAGACGACGGAAAGTTATTCAGTTTGAAGCTTGTCGGCATGAACTACATCGGTGAAGGGCCTGGACTGGTTAATCTGACAAAGTGGGGGCTGCAGGGCTCTGTGGTGACCATTCTCGTCGCTCGCTCGGTGCTGAAGATGAATAATGCTCCAAACTGGAATCCTGAGGCCATAGGCTATGTTGCGCAAGGGTCAAAAGAAGCACTTCTTGCATATTTTGCAGCATACCCATCGAACCGTTCGGGAAGGCTTGAAGGATTTACTGTGAAGTTCTCGGGTTCTGGTAACGACGCGACCGAACTATCGAATGTTAAGATATACGCCGATCTCAACGCGAACGGCTTTGTTGACGGTGAGGACTGGCTGCTTTTCACCGGCAAGGTTCCTGCCGACAATGGTTACATAACGACCACTCTGCCGGCTCAGCTTGGCGCATTTGTCGCGTGGCGAGGAGGGTCCACAGCCGATTTCGCCGATCTGAACCGCTTTCTTGTTCTTGCAGAAGTAGCGGCAACGGCTACTCTCGATCGCGATTTTCGTATCTCATGCACTTCATTCACATTCTCGCTTTCGGGCGAATCGTTGACATTACAAGAGAGTTGGATAGCTCCGCGCTTTGTGGTAAAGGCCTCCACAAATCCCTATCTTGCATCGCAGCGAACAGAGCTTGAAGGCTTGACGATACATGTGCTGAAGGGCAGCACCACAAACGCGGCGGTATTTAGGCTTTACTGCGGAGCCTCAGATGTGTCTATACTCGGTATCGGGCTTCAACTGCCGACCGGTGCGTGGGATCTTCTATCGCACATGAGCGTGTACCGAGACGATAACCGCGACAGGATTCCGCAGGCCGAGGAAATACTGTATTCATTCAACGCGCCATCACTGCCTCCCGTTCCATACGGTGCGTTCTTCGTGCCAACCGGTGCTGTCAGCATTAAGTCGGGCGCCACAACCGACATTGCCGTTTACGCGGCTTTTTCTGGCAAACCACAAGATTCAGACACCATTGCTTTTGAACTCACCAAGATATATTTCAGCAGTGCGCAAAGCTACGGGCAGGTGCATCTGTCACCGTTCAACGCAAGCACCACCGGTGCTGTGATTAAGATAGTTGATTCTGCCGCAGACGGTGGGTCTCTTGGTGTTTCAAGAAACAGTGCTATTAGCGTGGGCACGCCCACCTTTGTATCCTCTGGCGAAATATCGCTTAATTTCTCAAATGTGCTGTGTTCCCCAGTCGAGACTATTCGAATTGACAGGCTCGAGTATTCATATTCTGGCGACATTGTGCCAAACGGCCAATATGTCGAGGCGGTTAGGATGGTTCTTGACGACGGTGACGGTCGCTATGCACCCGGCACCGACAGGTTGATTGACGGCACATTCTCGTTCGATATCGTCAACAAGCGGATACGCTTCACGCCGACCGAACTTTACACCTATCCGTCAAACACGATCCGACTGCTTCTAACAGCCTATTTCAAGACAGGGATACCGAAAGGCTCATTCTTACGCGTTGACCTCGAGCCTTCCAGTATTATAACCAAGGGCATAGTTTATGATCAGCTTGGTATCCCATCATTGCGGATAGCCGGAGCATCGCCAGCGGTGTACGGTTCGAAGGTGCAGGGCGCAACGCTGTACTTTGGAGTGCCTACGATCGGTGACGATGATGATGACGACGATGACCCACCGCCCGCCGCTGGTGGGGGTGGTGGAGGCGGAGGTTGCTTTATTGCGAGCGCTGCGTTTGGCTCGGTTTGCTGCAATTTGGTGCTCGATTTGTGCTATATGCGCGATGAATACCTTTGCTCGACATCATGCGGTTCAAGCATATCAAACCTCTACTTTGCCACATCTCCCGCTATTGCTAATCGCATCTCCGAACCTTATGATTATGCCTTGCGCTTGTTGACTAACAAGCTACTATTGCAGCTTGATGAAAGATAACGCAGCACCGGTCGTTTCGCTCGCAAAATGCGCAAGCTACGAGCCGGATCAACTTAAAGCAGCCATTATTGCCTCCCTTGCTCCCCACGGCGGCATGTCCTCCTTCGTCAACCCCGGCGCGAAGGTGCTGTTGAAGCCCAACTTCCTTGCGCCCGTATCGCCAGATTCTCCCGTCTGCACAAATCCGTCATTCATTCTTGCGGTTGGTGACCTTGTCGCAGAATGCGGTGGCAGTGTCATAATTGGCGATTCGCCCGCGCTGACCCGCGCTCAGGCGGTCGCCTCTAAGATAGGGCTTTTGGATGAGTCAGAAAAGCGCGGCTTCAAGATCGTTGATTTCACCCATGTTACCACCCGCTCGGGTGAGATCTATCATTCGATAGAACTTGCCGAGGAGTGTCTTGATGCCGATGTGCTTATAAACCTGCCGCGTTTCAAAACACATAGCATGATGGAGATGACAACGGGACTAAAGAACCTGTTCGGCTGCGTGGTCGGCAAGCGCAAGGCCGCCTATCACCTTCATGTGCGCGAATCGCGCGAGATGTTCGCCAGACTGCTGCTCGATATCGTTGACGCGGTGAAGCCTGCGCTCACCATTCTCGACGGCGTGGTCGGCATGGAGGGTGACGGCCCGCGGGGAGGTTCAGCGCGCCATATCGGTCTTATCGCAGCATCAGCCGAATGCTGGGCGATTGACATGGCTGCCGCGATTGTCGCGGGATACAAACCAGAAGATATCCCCGTGCTTAAGGAGATGTCGGCTCGTCTCGAACGGCAGGGGCGTTGTCTCGACATACAATTGGTCGGTGATGATGTATCATCGTTTTTGGTTAAGGACTTTAAACGCCCCAAGAGCTTTCCGCTCTCTTTTCGCGTTCCCGATTGGTTGCGCAAGCCGTTGAGAAGGCTCGTTCTTCCCGTTCCCGCTGTAAACGCAGAAAAGTGCATTGGGTGCGGCAACTGCGCGAAAGCCTGTCCCGCGTCAGTCATCACAATCGAAAACGCCCGTGCGCGGATTGATAAGTCTAAGTGCATACACTGTTTTTGCTGCGCCGAAGTCTGTCCCGTCAAGGCGATAGATGTCGTTCCACCCGCGCTGCCCTTCTTTCGGCATTAAGAGGCATAGCGTCCCGCCCGTGCATATTAGAATCAAGACGGGGCAAGTATCTATCCACAGATCTCGCAGATTTTGAATAGAAGGAAGATGCCCACCATACATAAACGCGAAAGCGTTTTAGGCATGGGCGTCTCGCCCGTGCCGTACTCAAAATGTGCCATCTTGACGGTTAGAATCAACGCAAACAATGAGATTATCGAACACGCACAATCGCGATAGCGACTGTGGAGCGCGGGCGTCCCGTCTGTGATCTTCGGGGTTTTCACAAGAAGTTTTTATCCTCCGTAGCTAAGCGCGAAGCGCGAAAGCGAAGTACGAACGCGAAGGAAGACCGGGAAACCGCATTACTTAACTCGGGCATTGTCCATACCGTCCATTTCCTCCATGCCGTCCATTGTATCAATAATTGACGAAGCGGCTTTATTGGCCGTTCGCAGCCCGATGTTTTCAATAGCCTTTTCCGTGCGTTATGGCTGTCTGGCAAAGGTAACCACCAATCCCACATAAAACCCTTGACTTTCCTGATTCCCTGTGTAACCTATGTGTGGAATTCGCATCGCAATACAGTATGTCGTGCATTTTGGATCGGAGGCTATCATCAACACCCGCGCCCTCTGCCTATACCTGCTGATCGTCGCCGCATGGCGACGGGCGGTATTGTGCGCACTGGCAGCGGCGATGCCACGGTGTGGCGCAGCTTCCGGCAGAGCCGATGCAAACAGCACGACTTGTCTTGCATATCTCATGCAAGGCACATGAGACTGAATCAGTGTTCAATAGGAGACGAACATGAGACAATACCCTTTGCTTGCGCTTTTCGTTTTGCTTTTCGCATCATTCTTGACATCGGGTTGTTCGAATGGAGCAATGCGGAATGGCAACGGTTCAGTAACATTCTTGCGTGTAACCCATGTCTCCAAGGTTGCTGAGATGCACCCGAAGGGTGAGGTAATCTGCTGCGGCGAGAGTATTGTGCTTGATCACTTCAGCGGCTCTGCGGACCTGCTTCTGAGAATCAACTCAATGAGCTTCTCTGCGAAGAACACATTTGAGGTTCCGGCAGGATTGTCAATGCAACTCAGGGATTGCACACAGATTTCACCGCACATTAAGTTCGTTGTGCATGGGAAGCTTGAAATCCGGGATCTTTCTGGTGTCCTTGATGCTTCGTTTGTGGTGAACAAGGGAGCAACTCTTTTGCTCGATAATGTAACGACGAAGGATAACCTTTCGTCAATAATAGCGTCAAATGATGCCGATACTATCTCTATTAGGAATGTTCGCGTTGTGGATTCAATTGGAAACTTCATTTCAGGAAGTGCGACAAATCTGATTATCAAATCTTCCAGCTTCACATCTCAGGTTACAAAAAGCTGTCTTATAAATATTACAGTTGACTTCGCTGATATAACAGAGAACAAGTTTTCCCTGGATTGCAGCGACGAGATATCATCGGGGGGCGAGCGATGCATGAATATCACTGCAATTAGGGCGATATATTTGAACAGAAATTGCGTTAATGGATATAGATTTAGCTATAAAAGCAATATGTCAAGGTGTATTACGCTATATTCTGGATACATTGAATGCCATAATAACACTTTTCATACAATTAGATCTGGCCCAGTGCTCAGACTATATGGCGTTTTTACTTCCTGTTTGGATAATATATTCAGAGATCTGACCGCGACTTATTTTGTGTTGCATGTCAATAGCTACCGAGGCGCCAGAGTATGTGGTAATGTATTTAGAGATGTGATTCTTAATTCTGCATGTACCTTATGCATTTTTGGTAAATGTCAGACAATTTCGAATAATATATTCGTCTCCTGTTGCGAAAAAAGATCATCAATTCTTATTCTCCTTCCTTTTGATGGCGACCTCAGAGATAATTGCTTTCATAATAATCGTGTTTTAGTAATGTTTACATATTGGGAAGAGATTAGTGAGCATATAAGGAATATGGTTTTTATTAATATAAATATGCAATGCTGCAGCGGAAATTATATTACCTTTATTGTTAAGTCATATAAGCATGAGGAATCAGCAATTGCTGAGTTCTTGAAATACAACACAATAAACGAGAGGAAACATACATTTACTTTTAGTGAAGAATTTAAACGCTGCGAATACGAGACACTGATCTTTCATCTCTGTTTGGAACCATTAACATGGTTAGTGTGCTTTGTACAGAAATTGAGACTGAAGTATGAACCTATGGTACGGATAGACGGTTCAGCGGAGGACGAGGAATCGAGTCAGTGACAATATATCAATGCTTGCGGAAATGCAGATTATCTTTGAGAAGAGGAAATAGGCGTAGAAATGCACTCACTCAACTGCTGAGGTGAAACATAAGTCTTAGGCACCATATACGGAAAGAGTCAAGACAGTTCGGCACGCAACGCTCGATTGGAACTCTCGCTTCTCATACCTATATCCGAGCATCGTCGCGTTGTAAAATGTGTTCGTCGGTAAAAGCAAGATGCTCTTCTCGCGAATTCACTTGACACACTCCCACCTTAGGGTATGCTTGGTCAATAGATTCGTTGTGTTCGGTCGTATTAACACCTGAATCGGAGGCTATCATCAACACCCGCGCCCTCTGCCTATACCTGCTGGTCGTCGCCGCATGGCGACGGGCGGTGTCGTGCGCACATTCTCGATCTAAACACATGAGCCTTCTGTGGCGTGCTGCGTATCGTTCACCAATGCAAGCACATACTCTAAGTCAGAAGAAGTCCTCCATTGTTGCAACCTCTCTTTCTACATCGCCCATTATTGGCCGTTCAGTTGATAGGAAGACACTTTGTCAGAATGTTGTTGAGAATCCTGAAACCGAGGTGCATTATGGGTGGTTTCAGTCAGTTTGTAAAGGTAACCTGCATATTGTAGAAAAAATATCAACGGAGCAGAAACTGAACAGAGATACTCTGGTATATCATCGGTTGGTGTGGCGGGGTGGTAGATAATGGGTAAAGTATGTAACATACTTCTTACATTGCTGTTTGTTTTTGAGGTAGTAAATATCTGCATTTGCGAAGAGAAGACGAGCCATTCTCGAACATTCGCCTCTATCTATGTATCTCGAGATTTCTGGGTCGCCGAAGGCGAGGTACAACCGATGCCTGGCGACCTTTGCGAGCTTGAGACCGCAGAAGGCGATGTGATGTTGTTTGACTATCCGCCGGATGGGAAAACTGAATACGAGATTCGAAAAGAAGATGGTTACGACCTGCTAAGTGTCAATGGTAAGCTTGCATCGATGATCGCCTTGCGCGATGATGGATTGTTGGAGGCGTTAGAAAGGCACAAGCCACCTTATCTAACAATGGAGCGGTCCACCACGAATATGTATACGAAGCAGATTGATGCTGCACCATTTATCAAAGGGATAATTAATCGCACTCATTGGGAAAATATCGAGGACAGATTCAAATACAGAAATGAAATTCACTCGGCATTATCGTTTCTTCACAAAAAAAGTACTCTCATTCAGCCGCATTATAATCTTCCAGAGGGTGTCGCATCCAAAGAGGATTTAAAAGGTTGGATTGCCCGAAGCAGTTCGTGGCAGAAGGCAGATTCCTTTCTTCGAATTCGATTCAAAGCTCAGTGGGATGGCGTATACGATGACATGTTGGACGAAATTGGAAAAGTCAAGACTCTTCGCCAACTTGCATTAGTGTTTGACAACGAAAATCCTTTGGTGGATTTCAACCGACTCGAATCGAGTGGCATTCCAGAGATTGAAATTGCATGTAGAAAAGGCACGACATTTGAATGTGTTTTTCCATCGGATAAACTCACCAAGTTCCAGAGTGTTCGGATCATAGGTTTCGGTGGAATTCGAAGCGACGACCTCCTGAGAACGGCTGACATCTGCGATCGCTTGACGATACAAAGTGCAAGGGTGATGCCTTCGGCGAACGGGGAACTGCATGTTCCAACAAACCAGTCGTTGATTTTGTCACTTTGTGACATAAAAAGTGACGAAGGCAATCAGGAGACGCTTGCTAAATTAATACTGTGTGCGAAGGATTTTCGATTTAAATTATCCAGCATTCCCCATCAAGTATATAAAAATGTGAACTCGGTTCTGTATGTCAATAAACCCCGTGGCGAAGACCAGCTTGACTGGATGCGAGATGTCTTTCCTAACGCAGTCAAGTTCACATTTTACTGTGGGTTCGCATGGGGTAAGCGGACAAATATCGCAAAGAAGTCTGTTCCGCTCGACATCGCTGTCCCCAATGGCTCAATGGTATACATACGATATGCTGATGAATACAAATCCGCCATCAAAGGCGGCGTCCTTGTCCACGAAGTAAGCGGTGAATGCATCGGTGTTGCAAACATGAGTCCTGCAGTTGAGGTGAAGCTTGTTGATCGTAGAAAATGAATATGAATAAGATAATACCCTTTCATGCTCTTATATGAAATACCCACGCGAACCATTGGCAATAGCGAGTAACATACTATCACCTTTCATCAGGTTACATGATGTAAGAACGGTGTGTCGTGATAAATGATGGTATGATGGGTACTGCCGCCTCTGTTTCATTTCGCAAACCGTGCTGTCTTTCTCTACCCACAAAGCTTGAAGGAAACCAATCTCGAGCGATGCATAGAAGCTAAAAGGATGTGCCTCGCCACTCTTGCTTTATCACTATCGAAATGCGCAAAATCAGGTGCGGGGTGTAATCTTCGCAGATTCGCTTGACACGCTCGCACCATGGTGTATGCTTGGTCAATAGATTCGTTGTGTTCGGTCGTATTAACACCTGAATCGGAGGCTATCATCAACACCCGCGCCCTCTGCCTATACCTGCTGGTCGTCGCCGCATGGCGACGGGCGGTGTCGTGCGCACTGGCCGCGGTGGCTGAAAATTCTTCGGTCTTCCTACTATCGACAATTGCAATTATCGCCGCCGTAGGGTGGACAGTTGTTGGGGTTGAGATTTACGAAAATAGGACTTATAACAAGGACAAGGAATGGGGATGCAAAGCAGTATGGTGGGAATTTTGTGTGAAACCAGGCAGCGTTGTCAATCCCAAACTGCGCGGTGAAGAGCAAGACAGAACAGATCGAGAGGATTACGAGCGTCTTGCGGAAGTTGGTAAATGCACAAAGGGTGAATTAGAAGCCCATATGGAGAATTGGGTTGGCAAGTTTGATACATCATATAATAATCTTAAAACCATCACCAAACTGCCTGTCCCTACCACCCTTGGAAGAGGATACTGTGATAAGGTATTTGGTAAACATGATAGTGAGAGCAAGCAAATGTCGATGGATTGCCGCGTAGTAATTAGATTTCATTTAGATATGTATTCTGTCGGAAGTACTTATATTACAAATACGAAAACGCTTGTTGACGAGAGCTCTTTTGCATTAACAAATGATTATACGGTTGATTATACATTCGAAAACTACCATTCCTTTGCAAACGAAGCTGAACCAACTAAAGGGCCAGTGATTAATAGGAGTAAAAAGTCCATTGAATATAATAACCCTAAGCCGACAATTAGATCCGTGGTTCATGATGACACTCAATCATGGTTGCGTCAGCGTCACGATGTGGACGGGACGAGCAATGTGGAAAATAATGCACTCTGGGCGTTTTAGTATGCCGAAAGGAAATGCAATGAAACACACTTTTATAGTATTATTAATTCTTGTATCGTGCATGATATCGCTATCATACTCGGAGAAGTTGGAGGACAAGATGCTTGATATTCTAAGAATATCAGGCGATACTGTTGTGTCGAAAGACACAGAATACTCCGATGTGATAATTTATGTTGAGCCAGAAGCGTCGTTCTCTATCGCTGAAGGAGTAAGTATAACACTAACACGGGCTGGAATTGTGAATAATGGAAAGCTGGTAATGTCAAAGAACTCTATTATTACAACACGAATGAGTGATGGTGGAACATTTGGAATATATTCATCGAACAGATTTGATATGAGAAATGCAACTATAAAAGATGTTCAATTCATTAGCCTTTCCAAAGAGATGCTTTCTCATATTGTGGATAATGACACATTATCCAAGTGCGAGAAGGCCATCATGAAAAAATATGCGAAAAGCATTAGCTTTATATCGGCAGAAATAGTAAGCATTCGCGATTCGGTGCTGAAAAATATACAACAGCCTGATTGGTGGGCAATTGTCAACGCCACAAATGTTTCTATTTCAGAAACAATAATAGAAGGATGTAATACAACAGTACTGGTCAATTGCGATACCATTACAATGAGTAATTGCCGAAATACGAATATAGAGTGCCTTGGCATAATCTTTGCGCGTGAAAATGCAGATATTAGGGATACGATATTTGACGATATACATATAGGAGCTTCCAAGCCGTTCGAGTTATCATATCGCGCTTTTAGATCCGAGAGGATTGTAATGGTAAATGTATGCATGAAATTCTTGTCTGTTGAAGGCGGATATGGCGAAGAAATATATCTCATATGCTTCGATTTCTACGCTGATGGTTTATTAGTTGCTAAGAATACGAAGATTGATTGTTCCGCTGTTGATGCAAAGGTGTTCATAAGACTGCCTACATCATATTCTATGCTGAAATGTCATATTATGTATAGTAATAAAGGCGGGAATGTTTTGTGTAGAACGCCAGGGGAATCATACTTTATGAAGAATAGCGAAGATTATGTAGTATTTGAGGGCCAATATGATAAGAAGTATCAGTAGTCCCATAGAAATGCATTTTGCTTAATCATATGACTGATTCGAAAGGCTCGTGCAACAACGCCATATATGCAGCGTGAATGGTGTTTATCGTGTGGGATGTTATGCTTTGCCGGGTAGGTTATTGAGCTTCGCGAGCTTACGGTTTGAGATGTCCTCTTCCTGGAGAAAGTTGTAAGCGAAAGGACGCGACATAACACTTGCATAGGGAGGCAAGTGTTATGTCGTGGAATTCAAGAGAGAACGCGAAGATTCGGATGGAGTTTGTGATGATCGCCCGTGATCCCATCGTTGCGCGGGCAGGGCGATGCAACGGGATTAGTTACTATTTCTGCTTTGCTGTGCCAGAGATGCCGTTCAGGGTGACCTGAATCGGTTTGTCTGAGACAATCCCGCTCATGTCGGTTACCCCGCGCAACTCAACCTCTGCCGATCCAGCTTCCCTTAAACTCTTGCCAAACCGCTCTGGCAGCTTGAAAAACAGCGCGTCACCTGTCGTGCCAAGCTCGATCAAATCGCCATTCGGAACGAGCTCGCCGTTCCAATAGACCTCTATCTTGTTAATTTCAAGCCCCATGCAGTTAGTGAACTCGAATCGCAGCCATGGATTCTTATCGCGGAACATGCGGTATTTGCATTCTGAAAATATGAGGTTATCTGACCTCAATGAAATGTCCAACGACTCGCTGTAAACCTGCCTGTCTTTGCCAATGAACTTCGACTTAATAGTAACCTTGCCAGTTGGCCATTTTTCCTTTACCATTTCGTTCTTTAGGTCAATGATGATGAATTGGCCAGTCATGTTTCGTTTAACACTGGTATGAGTTCGTGTTGTAGTAGAGTTGGCAGTGCTTAAAACAGACGATATTGTCAAAGTTAGCTCGCCTTCCGGAGAATTTGTGTACACCGCAATTGGGGGTATATCTTCGAAACGCACAGCCGGCAAGAAGCGAACATTGTCAAGAAGGTAATACGCGCCGTCAAAATGCCCGTACCAGTTGTCGAAATCACCGAAATCAACAGCCTTTGCGTTGTAGCCGATGGCCTTTAGCGACGACGAGTCGAATAACTTCATCAGATCGTAGCGTTTTGTAACCCATACATCTAATGATTGAAGCTTGGGATATTCGGTCTCTGCCAACTCTCTTAAGCTGAAACGGCTGCCGAATATAGGGGCTGTGCCAAAAGCAGAACCCGAGTGTGCCATTAATCCTAAAAGCCTCACATTCGTTAACTTGTAATCAAACTCTAAAAATGGATATCGGTAGAATGTGCTGTTAAATGGGAACGAGACTCCGAAAATCTGTGCCTGTTGCGTGCATTGCACTCTAAGTGACTTGCCGAGTGCGAGCTCGCCAGAATCAACGCGTGCAAGATGGGTTGCCGAAACTGCGCCCTGAAAGCCGACCTTCCAGCGGTTCTGGCTGTCAACCGTCTCGGTATAGCCGTTTGTAAGGTCGTCGAAGTTGTAGTTTATAATCGAGTCTTTCGGCCAAAGCTGGCGTATCACAAGTTGATTAGGCTCATTAATCCTCGCTACACTGCCTTCGTAAAGAACTGCGCCCTTTTCATCTGAAACTAAGAGGTTCGCTCTTCTTTCTGGAGGTGCGCACAGTATCGGCAAGACGACATGTGTCTCTGCAGGCGAACCCCATCGCTGTGCACCATCCCAGTGAGTTGTAACCGGTGTACCATTGATAGATACACTCCACAAAAGCGGTTCACTGTCTTTTTCTACACTGCCAAACAGGTGCAGCACATATCTGTTGTACGCCCATTCGAAAGATGCATTGCTGATGCGAGTAGTTACAGGATCGCGATGATCCGTCACAAAGGTGGGAGGGGTGATGAACAATCGCGATTCGCTTGAATTACTATTGTAGCCGATCTGAATATCGCGAGCCGGATTAAAAACTGCGAACATCATATCTGTGATCTGATTCTTGTCGTCTATAACCGTGTATGCCGAGAGCAACTCCAATAGATTCGCCCTTGCGACTCTCCATCCAGTTTCCTTGCTTTCGAAATCGAAATTGCCGATGTACTGCACTTCCTCGTTCACAATCTCTTTGTTGAACAACCCAACCTTGTATCGGCGGTTATTGTACTTGAAATAGAAATCCCAAGCGGGATTAGCCTCATCAGACACTGAAAAGGTCAGCATGGGCGTATCTTTGATGTTGATGGGGGGAATTGCCAGCATGAACTCATTGGTGCCACCACCCCAGATTGGTGAAACCTCATAAATTGGTTCGCCATAACGATCACCAATCTTGTCAATTCGGCACTTTATCTTGCCGTCAACGATGTTATAAAATGGCCCGACTTTGCCAAGCATGTACTTCTTTGAGAGCAGGGGGGATGGCGCGCAGGAACTTGCGGATAAATAGGCCCGCGCGAACAGAATGGAGTTATCAAGCGTCCAGATGGCGATTCGCCCCTCTTTAGGGTCGTCTTTGTTGAGATCAAACTCGGCAACCACTTTGTTCTCAGAGATAACTGTCAGCTTATTGTCAATTACCGATATGGTAACGCGCAGCCACCGTTGATGGAAGGACATATCAAGCTGGTCCGTGTTTGTGTTCAGCTTGAAAGCAAGTGGTTTCTGCTCACCGTTTCTTATCTGTATTGACCCCTCGTTTAAATCTGCGCCAAGGATGAATGTTATTCCAGAAGAAACATTCTTGCCGTCACCGAATATGGTTATACCGAGATCGGCTGGTTTCTCTGCCGGCATGCGGGTGTATGATGGCATGGCGAATCCGGCGTAGAAGTCGAGCATAAGGTTACCGCCGTAGGTCTCTTTGCTCCATATTGAGGCCAAATAGTCGGAACGCCCGCCAAAGTACGACCAGGTAGGCGTGCAGACCCATCTCGTCATTGTGCCCCATTCACCATCCGCTATTTCCCATTCCACGGGCACAGAGTCGAAGCTGAAATCACGCGTAGTGGGCGAATCAGTTGATACGACAAATCCATCGCGGAAGGGCAGGTCGAAACCACTAAACCATGCAGTTCCTCCGTCATAGTGCTTTTTAACGGGTGCAGATAGAAACACGCTTGCCCCATCGCTCACCTCGATTGTGTCGCCGTTCTTCTGCAGGATAATCCTTTCGGGCACATACGCCCCCGGATATGTACACACAGCGACTTGCTTAGAGGTCTCGTGCAGCGCGAATTCGCCATTTGGTTTTATTGAGATCCAATAGCCCCGATGCGAAGCGAGCCTTCGGTCACCGCAGATGCCCACTTCGGCGTTTCTTTCAAACTTCGGGCGCACAAGCTCAATCTTCGCGTCGCCGTACACAGGACGGCGGCTCGCAATGAAGCCGCGCGCGTATGAAGATTCCCATCGCGCACGCGACATCTTATCCCATTCGATTTCTTCGTAATCGCTGCCGCCGATAGATACCCAATCGTATCTGGTATCTGCCCATGTCTTCATCAGGTGGTCGGATGCAAATTTATCAGCGAATTTGCTGCGCGATTTGGGAGGGTCGTCGGAAGTAACTATGACATCATCGAATATAACCGCCTCGCAATTTGCCGCGATTAAGCCTATTTTACCGCAGAGCTTCTCTTCGAGCTTAACCGATAATACCTGCGTTCCGTCAATGCTGACAATCGCGTTCTCTGTGCGATAGTCAACCGTCATGCGATAGTATTGACCGGGAAGAAAGCCACCCTTGCACGATGCTATGACCTGTTCGCCCTTGCTTGTTACCCAGACAAGCTCAATCGAATTTGGCGAACCACCAACTGGTTCGTCGCTGTTCCAGCGCACCATGTAATAGTCGTTGCCTCCACGATGGTCGAAAATCACGCCGACTGTGCCCGCGCCGTATGCCTTAAAGCTTGTCGAATACACGCTGTCACACCAGAATCCTTCACCCGCTAAGACCATGCCCCGTTTTGCGAGTTTCGAGTCTCCGATGTAGTTGCGCTTCGTCTCGTAGCGTTTAACCGTCAGGTCAAACGCTCCAGGTGCAACCTTCAACTGCTTGATATCATCCTGCCGTTCGATTGTGAGGGTTATCTCTTGGTCCGACTTCTCCTCAAAGTACTTTTTAAGCTGATTCTGCGTCATCTTCTCGATAGGTTGATCGTCAACTTGAACAAGCTTGTCGCCTGTCAGAAGTCCTGCATTGGCCGCAGGGCTGTTTTCTATAACAAAAGTAACTTCAAGCTTTTTGCCATTTTCTATCGCGTTCAGTCGCACACCAAGCCCAGTCTGTTCTGTTACGCCCCTGTCGTGCAGCTTTTGATAAGAGGGAGTTTCGACGGTCGAGAAAGCCAGAGAAAAGGGATTGCTGCTCTCGTTCGGGTTGCGCATACCGAATATCTCCCAGCGTCCCTCCACATTCTGCCATACATTTGTCTCCTCCACCCGCATAAAGGAGTCGGTGAAGTAAACCTTTTCGTTTGGGGTCGCTGAAAAAGACTTGAGTTGTATTGTATCTGAAATGCCGACAAATCCGGCCTTGTAGATGCTTTCATCAGAGATTATTGGCAGCGAGAAACTCGAACCGGCCACAGATATGTTGTTCAAGCTATTCACTCGACGGGCGTATATGCTCATATTTGGGGCGGGCTTGTACGGTTGTGCAGAAAGTACCTTGATTGCCCCGTCCTCATAGATACCTGCTATTACAACAAGACCGCTTTTAGCTACAAACGAGAACTTATCTGCACTGATCCATTCGGGGGAGAAAATGAACGCCGAGTCGCTTGAATTGACAGCAAGTTCGGCATTGACTCGCTCGGTCTTGCCGAATTCGTACAGCGATGTAAGAGATTCAAGATCGCCCGAAAACCCCTGATTGACAAAGCTAATTAGTGCCGAAACGGCACATACGGGCAGAAACCTCACACACTCGACATCGTTCAGCTTAGAAAGGTGCAATGACGAAAAGGATTCGAGTTTTGCGCGCGAAAACCTGTCCTTGTACACATATAGCCTGTTGTATCCGTTATTTGTAAACGACTTGCGGGTGTTGGCAGAAAACGCATAGACGGTCTTTGGAGATAGCACATAAGCTGTTCCCGCGCCGTCGCCTCCAGACGGGAATAAGGGTAGTTCGGTTCGAGTGCCGTTGTTAGTGTTGACCGCGACAAAAGTCAGCTTGTAGTCTGATTCTTTTATTACAAACAGCTCGCCTTCGGGGTTAAGGGGGATGTCTGCGACAGGGGTGTGAATTGAAAACAGCAGGGCAGCGACTATCACCGCGACCACTGAAAGGAAGATTATGATGGAAATTCTGTTCATTTAGTTCTCTCCCCGCACTCGCTCGCTATGCCGTTAGCATCGCATCTCATCAAATGATGATAGCTGAATATGCAAATGGGGAAGGTCAACACACACATTGGGCATGTTGGCCGTCACTCGAAAGATATGCGTTATAGCGCTAAGATTCGCTGGCGAACTTAGGGCTTCGACTTGCACCATACCAGGCAAGGCCGAACAACACTGTTCCGGTTATGCCCAATACCGTTATAGAGGGAATTACAGCAGCAAATTCCCTGCCAAACCACATCACCTGCATAAAGCCATCAACAGCCCAGTAGTTGACCGTGAACTTGGCGGCTTGTTGCATCCACTCAGGCATAAAGAAGGTGGGAAACCAGCTACCGCCCAAAGCGCTCATCGAAAGCACCAAGATAAGAGTTAGCGCGTTTGCCTGCAATTGGGTTATAGACAAGGCGAACACCAGCATACCAAGCCCCGCCGCGCAATACGCCGTGGCAAGTGATACCGCAATAAGACCCAAGAGTGAACCGGATACCGATATGCCGAATATGGCAATTCCCGCCGCAAACAGCACCAGAAGCTGCGCAACTCCCATGCACGATATAAAAATGCCCTTTGCCGCGAATATATGCCAAAATCCAACCGGTGCGGCAAGTATCCGGGCCATTACTCCGCTCTGCCTTTCTGCGATAAGGCGCGACGCCCCCTCTAAAGCTGCGAACAGCAAAAACATTACAGCGTAGCCCGGAAGGCCGTGCGTGAAGGGATCAAATGCCTTTTTCTCGCCAGCACCGACTACATTCTCAGTCTCTATCTCGAAGATATCAGCAATGTTCATCCCTCCGCCTTCACCTGTTCCCTCCGCGATGCCGAACCGCTCCCTGAACTTACCAGAAAACGAGCTGAACATGGTCTCGAAAAGCGACTTCATCGCCGCCTGATGCAGAAGACCTGTTACTATCCCCTGAAGCTCTGGCTTTCCCGGGTCCACATATATCTTTAGCTTCGCCTTTCCACGCCCAAAGTTCATCCAAAAATCGCGCCAATGACCTGTGTCGAAATGCGCGTTGTTTGCCGAAATCTCAATCTCTGGTATCGAGTCTTTGTCGAATCCGAACGCACCCGGATAATCTTGCGGCACGACAATTGCAATCGAACGAGTACCTTGCCGCACGAGCCTAATCGCGTTATCCTCGTTTATCGGCACTGTCTTATCTGCGATATACAGCACCCTTGTCAGCACTATAGATGATTTCTCAAGCTCGGCCGCAAGAGCTTCACTGTACATGTTCTTAGCCCTATCAACAAAGGGCACATAGATCTTTGCGTCTCCCTTGCGATATACGGGTGATAGGGCGAATCCCATTATCGCCACCAGAACAAGAGGCATTGCCAGCATGAGCACAAGCGCGCGATAGTCGCTTAAAAGCTCAAAGAAGTCTTTAATTAGTAAGGCTCTAATCTTGTGCATCATTGCCTCAACTCCTTTCCGGTGAGTTCCAAGAACACTGTCTCCAAGTTGCGGCGCACAAGCGAAACCCCAAGTATCTCAGCGCCCTTCGACTTCAGGTGCGCGACAATATCGCCAAGGTGGTTCTCTCCGTCCTTTAAGAACATTTGCAAGCCGGTGTCGGTATTGACAAACCGGTGGATAAACTTCATTGCGCCCAATTCAAGCGATCCAGCGTTCCATATTCCGCCTAACACAAGATACAGCACATCGAATCCCTCAACTGATTCGAAAATCTGCTGTTTTGTGCCCAGCGCGAGAATGTGTCCGTTATCCATTATTGCCACACGGTCACAAATGCCCTCAGCTTCCTCCATATAGTGAGTCGAATAAAGAATGCCGACGCCTTCCTTCGCCATTCTGGCTATGTGCTGCAAAATGAATGTGCGGCTTTGGGGATCAACTCCCACGGTAGGTTCATCGAAAAGCATAACATGCGGGCTGTGCAACATCCCCGCTGCGATGTTGAGCCTTCTCTTCATACCTCCGCTAAATGTTCGCACTTTCTGGCTTGCGTGCTGCGATAGACCTACATCTTCGAGCACCTTCTTAACCCGCTCTTCAAGAACCGCGCCCGCCATAGCGTAAAGCCTGCCGAAAAACATAAGATTTCGCTGTGCGGTGAGATTGTCAAACAGAGCGATATCCTGCGGCACAACGCCTATCTTGCGGCGCATATCGCAAGGCACTGACTTAACTCGCGTGCCGAAATATTCGACATGGCCAGAATCGGTTGCGGTAAGCCCTGCAAGTATGCGCATCAATGTGGACTTACCAGCACCGTTCGGCCCGAGCAAACCGACGATCTCTCCAGCCTCTACGGATAGAGAAACTCCCTTCAGCGCTTCTGTCGAGCCATATTGCTTTGTGAGTTCATAAGCAGATAAGACAATTTCAGCCATAGTATTTCTCCAGCACCGCGCACGCGTTAACACCGCCGAAGCCGAAAGAGTTCTTCATCGCAATCTTAAAGTCGCCTTTTAACGGGCTACCCTTGACAATATTAAGATTAAGCTCAGGGTCTTGATTTTGCAGATTAGCGGTGTGTGGCAGGATGCCAGTTGAAAGCGACATAACAGTTGCGACAGTCTCAGCGATTCCGGCGGCACCCATAAGGTGCGCCAGAGCACCCTTGTTAGCTGTTACAGGCACTTGCGCTGCGCAGTCGCCAAATACATTCTCTATCGCCTTTGTCTCGATCTTATCGTTATACGGAGTGCCGGTGCCGTGCAGATTTATAAAGCTGACCTCGCTTGGTGATATCTTCGCATTGTTCAATGCGCCTGTCATTAAGGCTGTAATGCCTGCGGCTGTTGTGTCGGGCGCGCTGAGATGAAAGGCGTCGTTGTTCTGAAATCCTCCGCGAAGTGTCGCTAATGGTCTTGATCCGATTTGTGGCTTGTTTGTGATCACCACTGCAGCAGCACCCTCGGCAAAGATCGCGCCTTTGCGGTCTTTATCCCACGGGCGCGCCAGATTTTCGGGTGACATCGCCCGCAATGCGTGAAGCCCAGAAAACACATAGGGATCAAGCTCATCAGCACCTACCGCAACGATAGCGTCCGCGGCATCATCGCGAAGCAGGGAACGAGCGTGCAGCATAACCGCAACGCCAGATGCGCACGAAAGAGATAGCGCGGCTATCTCTCCATTTATTCCCAATACAGATGCGATCTTTTTTGCTGTGGGGTAGAAAAGGTTGCGATTGACTATCTCGGCGGTCGGTTTGGCTTCTGCAATTGCCCGCACAAGGTCAGCCATTGCTCCAGCGTTGCCGAAGTTAGTGCCTAAAACCAGACTAATTCGCATGTCTTTTGGAACGGGGTACAAACCTGCTTGCTTTAGCGCATCGCGAACAGCCCATGCCGCATACAATTCGCATGCGCTAAGATCGACGTTGCCAAAAGAGTCTCTCATCTCAAGCTGCGCGTTAAGCGAAATAGAGCCACCGACTGTGGTGCGAAAGCCGTGCAAATCAAAGCGCGGGTTCTCGGCAAGCGAACTGTACAATAGCCGTCCTTCGCACAGTGCGAAAAAGAAATCGCTAACATTCGATGCGCTTTGGGCGACAACACCCATTCCAGTAATGTAGGTCTGCATGTCGTTCTCCGCATTCTCAACAGGAGCGGCAGAAGCTGAATTCCGAATGACCTGACATTTTCTGTGCCGTTCCAGTATATTAGATGCTCGATTGCGAAATAAGTTGACCGCTTTCTGTTCACAATTATAATCTATATTATGACATCAACTTCCCAAAACTCTGACGGCAATAACCGGAACGGACAGGGCTTGATAAACGGCGTTCCCATCTACAACCGGCCTGAGATGGAGAATGTCAGCTTGTATGAAGGTACGCGTCCGCCTCGGCCTAAAAACCACCTTGCGGTTGTCGTCATCACGGCGATCGCCCTTGTGCTCGCTGTGGCTCTTGTCTATGGCTTAGCGCTCGGTATTAAGTGGCTCCTGTCAACCGAGCCCGATTCGCCAGATATTAAATTCGATTCAGGTTATGCTTATGTGCTTGCCGTCAAGACCTTTCCAGCATCTGAAAAAGAGGGTGCAGCCAAGGCTCTAAAGAATGAGTTGATGAACAAGGGTTTTACATTAGCCGCTATATATGACCGCAGCAAACCCCCGAACAGCGTTGTTGTGACGATTGGTGAGTATTCGGTGGGCAGAGAGAAGGATGCCGAGTGGGCGAAGACAGCGCTGCTTCAGGCTTATCCTGATGCTGAGGCGAAGTTCATCAAGCTGAAGAAGCTTGAGTAGCCCGCTTTGGCGGTTGTTTTTGATTGCATTTCCCCCCAAACAGATATAATTCGCCCTGAAATTTCGTTAGGAGGTAGTAGGGTGTCTGTTCATCGTTCCCTTAAGGCCAGTTCTGGCATTGTGAAGCACAAAAATGTGCTGACAAAGAAAGAGCGGATTTCAAAGCTCCGCTCGACTGATAATTGGACCGACGCGAGCACCATCTACGGTATGCCGAAAGTCGGCAACCGCAAGCTCGTTGCACGCAAGAAGGCCAAGAAGAAAGAGGACTAAAAGTCCTTCCATCATGCATTTGAAAAAGCAGGGGTCACACCCTGCTTTTTTTCGCGCTTAGTGCCAAACAATTGCCCGTGTATTTCGCAAAACTGCGATAAGAAGCCGCTTATAAGCCGTATACCACCTGCCAAAACACAGATTCGCGAAAAACATAAGCTTTTCCGCGAAACTTATAAAAAACGCTGTTATAATGTTCCTAACGCGGAGGCTGACATCATGCCTTCAGCCTCGTAGTGTCTAATCCGCCGCTCACACCGGAGGAACTAATGAAGCTTTCAAAGCGTTCAGAGGAGATCAAAATCTCAGGGATCCGCAAGGTCTTTGAATTGGGCGCCACCATCAAAGATCCCATTGATCTCTCTATCGGCCAGCCCGATTTCGCTGTGCCCGACTTCGCCGCAGAGGTCGGTGCGCGCGCCCTTAAAGAGGGCTTCACCCGCTATACTCTCACTCAAGGTATCGCCCCGCTTCGCGAAAAAGTCGCCGAATACTATCAAAAGACCCACAATGTAAAGTTTGAAGAATGCTTTATCACCTGCGGCGTCGCAGGCGGCATTCTTAACGCCTATTTCTCGCTGCTCGACGAGGGTGACGAGGTCATTATCCCAGACCCCGCTTTCATGATATATGAGCAGTGGGTGCGCTTTCTTGGGGCAAAGGTTGTGCGCTACAATACTTACCCAGACTTTAGGGCTTACCCCGAGCGAATCGCCGAGCTTGTCACGCCAAAGACAAAGATTATCATGGTTGTATCGCCTTCGAACCCCACCGGTATCGCCATGACCGACGACGAGCTAAAGAAGATAGCAGCGATTGCCGAAAAGCACAACATTCTTGTCATCTCAGATGAGATATATGACAGATTTTCTTACGATGCACCACCAACATCCATCGCGAAATACACCGACAAGGTGCTGGTTCTCGGTGGCTTTTCGAAATTCGCAGGTATGCCCGGGATGAGGCTTGGATATGCGCTTGGCAAGAGCGAGCTTATTATGTCAATGCGCAAAATCCAGCAGTTTTCTTTTGTCTGTGCCCCGTCTGTATCTCAGATGATCGGAGTCGCGATGATGGACTTCGACTTCGCACCGACTCTTGAACGCTATCGTGTGAAACGCGATATCCTATACAATGGATTAAAAGATAAGTTTGTTGTCAACAAATCAACCGGTGCGTTTTACGCCTTTCCGCAGGTGCCATGGGGCAATTCAATGTCCTTCTGCGAACAGGCAATAAAGCACAAAGTGCTTATCATTCCAGGCTCGGAGTTCTCGTCTCGCGCCACGCACTTCCGCATCTCGTTCGCAACCACCGACGAGAAGCTCAAACAGGGCATCGAGATACTCAACCACCTTGCAGATAACCCGCCGAAGGAATCAGTCTGACGAGTATGGCTCTAAGAGCCTTATCGGTATTAACGCTCCTCTTCTGTCTCACGCTTGTTGCGGCGGAAGAGGGGCGTTTTTCATCTCCAATATTCCTTCAAACCGGCACTTCTTCTGCGGTTGAAGTCGAGTTTGTCTTCAACTCGGGCATTGTTGACGAGTTGGCAGAGCATCGCGGCACGACTCTTGCCGCCGCATGGTTGCTGAGCGAACCAGATCAGAACTCGTTTTACAATCTTGCAGTGCTTCGCCGCCGAGTGATAGTTTCGGCCAATGTTACCTCATTCCGCTTTCTTTGCAGAACAGAATATGCTGAGCGGGTCGTTGCAAGATTTGCGTCCGTTCTCGATTCCGCAGTCACAAAAGCCTCCGTAATCGCAAGTATCCCCGATGCATTGCCTTCTTTCTTCGAGTTTCCTTTAAGCGCGTTGAAGGGCGACCTTACCGGTGGAATTTTCGATTATCCTCCTGACGCAAACTGGCTCAGGGAGCTTAAGCAAAGCACCGTTGCCGATTATCTTAAATCCCGTTTTCAAAAGCAATTCGCGATTGTGTATTACAGGTGTGGCGAAAGACAGGTCGGACTTGAGTCAACAATAACAAGCAGCTTTGGAAAGAACCCAAAGACATTGCAGAGAACAACTGCCTTCGACCCATCTCGAGTACTCGGTGTAAAGGTTGAGAAGTATTCTCCAGTGCGCACAGGTGGGCGATGGACAATGCGAATTGACGGCACCGAGACCGGCCTTATCCGCAGCTTTTTTGCCGCAGTTCGAGCAGAGGGCAAGAATAAGCTCGATCCTGTGTTTTTCTGCATTGGAAATGAGACCTACGCATCGTTTGCCGACCTGGAAAAAAAGCTTGATTTACTGTCTTCTTCGCGGTTCTATCACGATTCCACTACCGATTGCGATGCTGCATATCTCGAATCCTTGCGAAGATTGCTCAGTCTGCGAAGTGAGCTTATTTCTGGCAGGATGATTTGCGATGCAGCGCTGGTTCCTCTATTAGTCTCTGTAAGTGAGGATAAACCTTCTTTCGAGCGAGACGCGTGGCGCGAACTTGAACAGACCGGCCGCGTCTTTGACTCCGCTGCGCTGCATCCAGGCGGCATGTACCGCGAGACACTCGGTGTGAACTCAATGCTGTATGTCGCAAATGCAGGCGAGGACGGGCGGATTTATGTGCGCTTTAACGCCTGCACAGGCGGTTATTGTCTTGATACAAACATGCTGATTTCTTGTTATTGGTGGTTTTACAATCACTTTGATTATCCGCTTAGATGGTCTCTTGTCCGCGAAATTGGGCTTGAGGTGAGGGAATTGCCTCCAAACGACATGCCAATTGCGCTATTCCCCTGCGAGTCTGCTTTCGAGCTTCGCTATGCGAAAAACGCTTTCGGGCCTGCTCTGCGGTTTGCGGCAGATATTGTGAAGTTCGCGGACCCCTTTATGCCGAATGTGCTTAAGGGAGGGCTTTTAAATCCAATCGCCCGCGCTGTCTATCCCGAGCACTTCGGTGAGTCTGACCTTAATGTCAATCGTATATTCTCTGTTGACATCTTTGCCGATCTTGGTGGACGGTCGGTGCAAGCTAACCTGCCCAGCATAACGCTCAAGTCTGGTGTGAGTTTAGATATTCCCATTGCTGCTGAGCAAAAAGACACAATGGAAATCGCTGGTGATAGCGACGAACTGGTGCTGTGGGCGCGGCTACCGCACATAGAAAACCGTGCTGCGGCCTGTGCAGTTGTGCTTATGCTTGAAACCGAATTGTCAGCATCGCTGAAAACTGAATGTACTGTGCGTATCTATCCCACTAATTGGGGTTCGCTGCTTGAAATCAAAGCCACGCTCGCTGAGGATGCGCTTGCGCTTCGTATCGAAGAACTGCTTCGTCAGCAGAACACAAGCGAAATTGACGATGAAAAGTTGATCGCCGTAAACGACAAACTTGCGACCCGTGTATGCTCAGATTCTGCTTCTCAGCATGGTTTGTTTGGCTGGGCAACCATGTTCTATCCCCACATTAATCCATCCCGCAAGCTCGAGTCTGGCCTGCCAAAGCTCGAACGCCATGCACTTGTCGCTGTTAAAAAACAACTGCTTGGTGGCACTTTCAGGCGAATAATCGTTAAGAAACGCACTGACAAGAAATGAAGACCTCGTATAAAGAACGGCACTGCCGTCTGCTGATTCGCGAGAAGATGGCAGGGCGGCGCATTGACAGCTACCTCGCCTCTCGCTTTTCTATGTACTCGCGCACTTTTTTCCAAAAGCTCATTGCTGCGGGAAAGGTGATGCGAGATGGCAAACCCGTTAAAAATTCATCTCCCCTCACCGCTGGTTGCGAGATCGTGCTGACACTTCCTGCTGTCGAAAAGCGAATCCTTGCCGAAGAGATGCCACTTGATATCTTGTATGAAGACGATGTGATGATCTGCATCAACAAGCGCCCGTTTGTCGTTGTGCATCCTGCACGCGGCAATTTTTCGGGAACGCTTATTAACGCACTGTTTGGTCGTTACCGCGAGAAGATAGAGGCGATTGACGGCTTCTACCCCAAAATGGTGCACAGGCTCGACAAAAACACAAGCGGCCTTTTGCTTGTCGGTCTTTTTGAGAAAGAACATGCGGAGCTTGCAACGCAGTTCGAGTTCAGGCGCGTCAGAAAGCTATACTGGGCTGTTTGCCACGGCGAGATGAAGGACGATATCGGCGAGATTGAGCTTCCCATTGGCCCCAGCGAGACAAACTCCGAGGCAATGGCGGTGCGCCACGATGTCGGCAAACCGAGTCTAACTTACTTCACTGTAGTGAAGCGTTTCAAAGGCTACACCCTTGTCGAGCTTGAGCTAAAGACCGGAAGAACCCATCAGATTCGTGTGCACATGTCTGCGATTGGCCATCCGCTTGTTGGGGATGATGTTTACGGCGGTGTGCCCGCCTTATACCCACAGGACATACTTGGCGACAAATTTGAATCGCTTGAACCTGTGATAGAAAGACAAGCTCTTCACTCTCGCTGCATCGAGTTTCGGCACCCTGTTTCTGGTGCAAGGATGAAAATCGAAGCTCCGCTGATTGATGATATGGCTGCTCTGATTGATATGTTGGGGGAAAAAGGCTATTGAAGCGCAAATTTCACTCAGTAGGTTGACAGAAACGGTTTCGCGTGATAGAATCGCATAAATTAGTTTGCAGGAGGACAGTCATGCACACCCGTATAGCGAGTGTACTATTCGTATTGCTTTTCTTGTTGGGCGTAACCTATGCGCCTAACGCGGCTTATGCCGACCAAGAATACTATGTTTACTTTGACTCGAACTCGCCATATCCCGTACCTAACACATGGTACGGAATATGCGATCCGAGCGAGCCTAACTTCATCGGCTATGGCTCAACGCACGAAGAACTTCAATGGGATGATGAGTATATTGAGGTAACACTTCCATTCACATTCCTTTTCTTCGGCGTACCTCAGACTAAGGCGTATATAACAACGAACGGCGTCATATCATTCGCCTTGCCAGTCAAGAGCAACTGGTACACGAACGAGGAATTTCCCAACTCCAACCTTCCGTACGCAATTGCCCCGTTCTGGGACGATCTGCTGCCGAAGGAGTTGGAGTATGAATACGGACATGGCGAAGTGCGTTACATGACCTATGGCACTGCGCCGAACCGCGTGTTCATCGTTGAATGGTACGATATCGCCCATTATTCGCGCGAAAATGACCGCTATAACATAGAGCTTGTGTTGTTTGAAGGCTCTAACGACATATTGTTCATGTATCGTAATATGACAGGCTCGTATGCGAGCGGCAATTCTGCTACGATCGGCCTGAACACATTCTCTGACAGCCCGTTTGTTCAGTATTCATACGAGCAATGGGTTCTTCCGACTTATTCTGATACGGTGTTCTCGATTCTCTTCACAGCACCGCGCAAGAGTTGGCGCTCGTTCGACGCGCCCGACGATGAATTTGCAGGAAGCGAGACATATCAGAATTGCATAAAAGTTGCGATTACACAAGAACGCGATGGCATATTGTTCGCTGGTTATATGCCACCATACTCTGGACCGGGTATCGTGCGCAAATTCGAAAACAATGCCTGGACGACCCTTCCTGATCCAGTAAGTACAATTGCGGGTGAGATCCCAAGCATTGCGAACTATGATGTTAGAGATTTCCAGCTACTTAATGCTGGAGGTGGTGTCTGCTATGCGTTTATGCGCATGCTTACCGATTCATACGGTGGTGGACAAGCAGCCAAGATTGACAGAGGTGCGACATACGGGCAATATGCTCTCGTTTATGCAAAGTGGGATGGCTCTTCATGGGGGCCGATTTGTGGTGGCTATAACTACTACTACATGATTGATGAAGATGTACTTGGCTTTTCTGCAGCGCTGAATCCACAGACAAATCTTCCTGCATTTGTAGTCCATACAAGCTATTATGACTATTACTCATACATTGAGTATATGAGGGTCTTCTATACCACCGATAGTACATCATGGATCGAGTATGGAGACCAGCAATCTGGTTCACTCCACAGCCTCATCAGCACTTACATCGACTATCAGTCTAACCGCAAGATTGATTTTGAGCCATATTCATCATCGTGGTTCTTCCGTCATCCGAAGTTAGCTTTTGACGGATCAGGCAATCCTTATGTCTCTTTCCTTTTCTTCTATTTCGACTATGAGAGTGAGCGTCAAATCAACAATGTTTGCCTGACTCAGTTCCTAACGAACGCATGGATATTTGCTAAAGACAATTCTATACCTCTTGTAAAACTCGCAAGCTATGGTTCTGCACCTGACCTCTTCATTGCGAACAGCAAGGCAGCTTGGGGTTGGTATGATGATCTAAATCAAGACCCGAAATTTAACTGCTTTGTTACCGATGACATTCGACCGACTGCAAGTATTTCCACATGGACGAATGTCACTGACGCAGATGCGCCGGCTTATTCTCCTGATGCTTACAGCAATCTGGAAGAGAAGTTCCTTGTAGCTGTACTACTTGATAGTAACCGCCCCGTTTATGCGTATCCTGCGACCATAAACGATGCTCTTTCTTTCACGGTGTACAGATATGAAAACAGTCAGTGGAAAACGATGGATCTTGACGCTATGCGAGGCGGTCTCGCACCTCATGTTGATGCAATTAACGACTTTGAGCTTAACCTCGACAGATGCGGTAATCCTTCCTCAATCTACAGTCATTACGATTGGGAAAGCTACATGGGGTCTGTTGATGTAAAGCACTATGTTATAGATATGTGGATAGAAGTTAACGGCCAGAATCGAACGGATACAATCCTTGTGCAGCCAAACGGAACAAACACGGCGCAGTTGGTTTTCACTGTGTACTTCTCCGAAGCCGGCCGCCAGGGTATCGTCTCATCTAACACCGGCTTTACCTCTGGCGTATATGCTGTCTTTCAGTCTGGCGATATGATAACATCAAATCTAAACACCGGCAATTACACCCCCGGATTCCATCAGGGGATTCTGCGGTTTGATGTACCGTTTGTGTACTATCCTATCGAGTTCTATGTAACCCTTATGAAGTACGGCCCAGCCACGCAGCTTCGGGTTCCACAGGACTACCCGACACTCAGCGGTGCTCTAAATGCGTCAGTGCCCGGCAATATAATTGTGTTAGATGACGGAGTCTATACTCCCCCGACTGATGTAGAAGGCGGCGATGGTGTAGTAATACGAGGCACAAGCATTGATAAGACAATCTTCACCGGATTCGAGGATCCGATTGACGCGCACGACCTTACATTCGAGAATCTCACTATCAACTACTACCCGGGGGAGAACGAGGGTCTGGTATTCGATTTCGAGGACATGGTTGGTCACATTCGATTCAAGAATGTTCTTATCAACCTGAATGGCGGTAACATGATATTCCGCGGAGAAGGCACGATTGATATCGAGTTCGCGACAATAATCTCGTATCCTGTCTTCATCGAAGAGAAGCTTGACCGCAATGGCAGCGGATACTCCGGCACACTTTACAATGATGGCCCGGTTCTTAATGTGAACCACTCTATTATCGGC
>CAZNBY010000027.1:0-43235 GCA_964571525.1 uncultured Planctomycetota bacterium | reverse complement strand
CGACTTCGATAGTATTTGAGTGGCAGAAGGAGTTTCTGTGTAACTTCACAACAAATGCAGGCACAACGACGCCACCGACAGGATGGTTTGCGGAGAACGATGTAGTGAGCATATCGTCGAGTGCGGTTAATGTTCCAAACGAGACACGATATGGCTTCCTTCGTTGGGAGGGAGTCGGTCAGCAGTCATACTCTGGCACATCGTTGAATGCGACAGTTACGATACGCGAGCCTATTGACCAGCGAGCGATATGGAACATCGAGCATCGTCTTGTAGTAATCAATGTAAACGGCGAATTGAACCCCGACCCATCGAACTGGTATGTAGAGGGTGCTCCAGTAACGATAAACGCTGTTTCGCCTGAACCTGCTTCAGGCACGCGGTTTGTGCCGAGTTGGTACGGCACTGGCAACGGAGTATTGACGATAGCTGCGAGCAACACCTCACCAAGCAGTGCGACCTTGAACATTTACGGCCCGATAGTCCAGCGGATAGAATGGATATCGCAGTTCAGCTTGATAATCGAAAATCCACAGGGCTACGGCTTTACCTATCCACCAGTCGGCACCTATTGGCTGTTCGACGGTGACCTTGCCACAGGTTACTGCTCATACGCAGACGGCGCTTATGTTTGCACTGGTTTTTCCGGAACAGGTTCGATTGGCAACCGCACAAGCTCATATTACTCGTTTGAGATGACCTCTCCGACGACTATCTCATGGAACTGGTCGGATCGCCCGCTTCCTGCAAACGAAGTATGGAGTGGTTTTTCAACGGTATCCTCAGACACCGGAGGCCCAATAGATATAGTTCGTCTTCCTGACGGCCGTCTTGTGATCTACGCTTATTCGAATGCAGCTGATTCTTTGCTTCGCGCAGTAATGAACGCAGAGCAATGGGTCGTCAGCACGATAATTGAAAATGTCGGCGTACTGCAGGGAATTGACGCAACAGTTGATCGCTTAGGCGTAGTGCACCTTGCTTTCTATCGCGAAAGCCCGATTGGACTGTCGTATTTTGCCGATAACTCCTTTGCCACTGGCAAATCAGATTTCGACGCAACAGCGATTGAGGATCTTGGTGTACTTGGCATCCGCTCAAGCGTTACTGCCTCAGATGGCACCGTTTACATCTCTTTCTTCGACATGAGCGATACATCACTAAAGGTCGCAAAGAAGGTTGAGGGTGGTTGGGAAGTTACCGTCGTTGATAATCGCGATGGAGCAGGTTTCTTCAACTCAATTGCGATTCCGGCGTTCAGCAATCTTCCCGTTATTGCGTTTGCCCGCAGTGGCGCCGCAAAGGGGCTTTACTTCGCGCAGTTCGACGGCTTCACTTGGACGGTAACCACCATTCGCGATCAGTTCGCTGGATACTTCTGCTCACTCGCGCTTGATACAGGCGGCGTACCATACATTGCGTACCAATCGCTCGATGGCCCGGGCTCGAATTCTCTCCATGTCGCAAGCTATGCAGATGGTGTTTGGAGCGACACGGCCGTGGATAGCTCTGGCGATACTGGATACCATATCTCTATCGCGATGGATGCTTCAGGATATCTGCATGTCGGCTACACCGACCGCAACAATCTGCGCTATGCTCGCCAGACCCGCACTGGTTGGGAAACCCGCACTCTTGTAAGTGGAAGATGCAGTGGCCCCACCAACATGACCTTTACAAACAATGTTCCGGCAGTGGTCTTTCTGTACGACGGCAAGCCAGCATACATTGATGCGACAGGCCAGCGTATTGTTATTGATGACGGCTCAACACCTACACCAGGTGGCGGCGGTGGCGGTGGCGGTTGCTTTGTCGCAACGGCGGCGTTCGGCACAATGTCAAGCGCCAGTGTTCAGAGTTTAACCTCAATTCGCGACACTAACCTTGCGTCTTCATCAACCGGAAACATGATTGTTAGCTTGTACTACGAAGTGTCTCCTGCCGCAGCGGATAGGATCCGCTCATGCGAGAGCCTTCGCACTCTGCTTCGTAGCATTGTTCAGTGATTGATGCGACTTGTTGAAGTTAGAGGGGGGCGCAATGCCCCCCTCTTTTTGTGTGAAAGTCACGGTTCTATACCGAGAAGTCAGTAAGTGTCTATTAAGAATAGGTTTCAATCCGTTTCGTTTTCGGACAAGTTTTACATCATCGTTCAGACTTATCGGTTTTTTTCGTCGCTAACTGCTGACACGGTGTACTATCATATATACAAACTTCAATCTGGAGGCTTTTATGAGCAAGAAGTCCTTGGGGATATTCTCTTTTTTAGTTGTCTTGGCGTTGTTCATCTGTGCAACCTCGACCGCTTACGCGGCCGACTATACTCCAACCTTAACCTCACCAGCTTCTGGTGCAATTGATGTTCAACCAGACAACACAAAATTCACTTGGCAGATGACCTCTGCCGCAGACTCCTATACAATTGAATGGTCGCTGACAGACAAGTTCTCTGGCACAGACCTGATTTTCTCTTACACCACCCTTGCAACGGACTATACAATAAGTGGTCTGCCCAAGGGCATGCTCCTTTACTGGCATGTCGTCGCGAAAAAGGACGGTACAGACTATCCGTCGGCGACTCGAACCTTCACGACATACACCGATGTGGTGTCAGGTGGCACGAAAAAATACGGTTTTGATAAGGGTATTGATGAGGACTGGAAGGTAACCGATGAAAAGGAGATTCATTGGACAAATGATCGCGATCGCGAGTTTGCAAACTGGTTTGGCAACGAGGGAGAACCTGCTGTTGCGTTCTACCTGCCGCTTATCTATGAAAACAGGTCAGAGGCATCTGCGATTGAAACTGTATTTACCGTGCCTGACGATGGATCCTGGGTATCCTACGAATGGGCGTATGAGGATTATGGCTACAATGACAAGATGTATCTTGAATATCGCATAAACGGGACAGATGACAAGTACACCATCCTTTACACGCACGACGCCAAGGGCCTTCAAAACATGAACACTGGATGGTGGTACGGTGGTTATCCCCCCGGCACCGAAAGGCGCAACAACAAGGTCAGGTTCCCGTCATCGCTAAAAGGTGAGAAGATTGATTTCCGCTTCCGTGTAGAAAGCGCAGGCTACAACTACTTTATCTATCTCGACAACATCGAGTTTGGCACGGGTTACACAACAACGATCACTCAGTTCAACTCTGGCATTGACAGCGAATGGACTGTAAGCGAAAAGAAAGAAGTTGGTTGGACATGCAATAAGGATCTGCGTTACGCTGAAGCATTTGGCGACAAGGGCGAACCTGCCGTAGCTTTCGACCTCGAGCTAATGTACAGCAACAGCTCGAAATATGCGACCATTGAACGAGTTTTTACTGTGCCCGAAACAGGTTCGTGGGTCTCCTACGATTGGGCATATCAAGATATGGATGGAGTCAACGATGTTATGTATGTCGAATACAGGAAGAACGGCACAAGTGACAAGTACACTTTGCTCTATACTCATGATGAAAAGAGCTACTACAACTTCAATTCGGGCTGGCGTTACAAGGACCATCCTACCGCAAATGAAATTCGTAACAACATCGTGAAATTTCCGACCGCAACATACGGCATGAAAATAGACGTCCGCTTCCGAGTGGTCAGCAATGGCAAGAACCCATTCATCTGGCTTGACAACATCGAGTTCAAGCAGGAACCTGTTTCATTGGAATTCAAGTTCACAAGTGGTCTTGACAAGGAATGGACATCAAGTGATAGTAAGGTCTTCTACTGGACCGGCACATCGAAGATGAAGTACTCGGACTGGTTCGGTACTTCCGGCGAACCTGCGATGGTATGTGACCACGAGAGCCTTTACTACAGCGTTCAGCGGGATGCGTATATAGAGACAGTCGTTACGGTTCCAGAAGCCGGTGGCGCTGTTACTTATGATTGGGCATACGGTGTATGGTACAATGGTTATTCTGAAGACTTGATGTATGTCGAATACCGCATTGCTGACAGCGGAGATGAATACCGCGAGCTGTATGTGCACAACGAAGGCTATTATAGCATGTACAACAACTACGAGACCGGTTGGGACTATGGTGATCATCCCGCAGGTCAGTTCATCCACACAAACAAGATTTATCTTCCTACGGATACTTACGGTCAGAAGATTGAATTCCGCTTCCGTGTTGAGAGCAACTGGTGGGGCGATTTTGTATGGATTGACAATGTGGAATTTGAGTTCGGCAGCGATGCAGCACCTACAACCGCTGAGCTTGAAGTAAAAAGCCCCTACGGCTCACCCCTATATTTTGGCAAGACGACATGGAATCTTGGCGACAGAGTTACCCCGACATGCCCCCAGACCGTGGCGGGCGGCACAGTCGAACTCCAATACTACTGCACTGGTTGGGTTGCCACAGGTTCAATTCCAAAGCTCGGAACAAGTAATACAGTAAAGGTTGGCGATACAAACGGGTTTACCATCTACCGCGACAGCGTCATCACTTGGCAGTGGGAGGTTATGTATCGCTTGCTTGTAACCTCGACGAATGGTGTTGGTAACCCGACTCCGGCGACTGCCTATTACTTCGCTAATACCGATGTAACATTATCCACCGACCTATTTGGCAGTAACATATCCCCGACAGAGCGCTTGTACTTCACTCATTGGACCGGAACAGGCGATATATCAGGTTCTGGTACAGATAACTCCGTATTCGTAACCATCACTCAGGCAAGCTCAATTAACTGGGTGTATGGCACGCAATACAAACTGACAGTTGCAAGCAGTGTTACAGGATTGGGATTTGACCCAGTGATTGGTGAACACTGGATCTTCAATGGCACAGATATAACCCTTGACTGCCCAACCTTTTTTGACCTTGGTGGTGGTATAGGTGCTCAGTATAAGGACTACAGCAACGATCTTGGCATTACCACAGGCCAAACACGCCCAGTGTCGGCGACCATAACAAAGGCCGGCACATTCACTTGGCTCTGGACATCAATGTACTACCTTACGGCCAACACCGCTTTCAATGAGGTGAAGGGCAGTGTATCAGGATGGTATGCTCAGGGATCATCACTTGCTTCTTATGTTGACGAGATTGCCGATTCTGGCGTTGCAAGGCTTCGCTATCGCGCGATTGGCTACACTGCGACAGGCGACCTGTCCGATGGTTCTGGTACATCCACACCGTCGTTCAACATCACCCAGCCTACGAGCATAGTCTTCGTATGGGAAAACCAGTTCCTCTGCAATTTTGCAGCCAACGCTGGTACAACATCTCCCGTATCTGGCTGGTTCTCACAGGGTGCGGTGGTTGACATTTCCGCCACTGCGGATGGTGTACCAGGTGTTTCCCGCTATGTATTTGTGCGCTGGGACGGCATCGGTAACTCCTCTTACAGCGGTCCAGTCTTAGACTCCATAATAACTGTAAACGAGGCGATTGACCAGACAGCGGTATGGTCTCTTGAATACTGGCTGACTGTAACACCGCTAAACGGTGATCTCAATCCTGATCCCTCTGGCTGGTATACTTCCGGTCTTCAGGTGGCTGTGCACGCTGTTGCGCCGCAGGCTGAACTTGGGCATCGCTACTTACCAAGATGGTTCGGAACAGGTAGTGGTGTTCAGACTATTCAGGCCAGCCCAACTTCTCCGGCATCTGTGCTTGTTACAATGAACTCAGCCATCGTACAGCAGGTTGAGTGGATGGTGCAGTATAATCTGATAATCGAAAAGACCCTTGATTACGGCGATTCAACACCCGCACCCGGCACCTACTGGTTCTTCCCAGGTGCTTCTGTATCAGGTTCTTCTTCGCAATCGGATGGTGATTTCATCTGCGTTGGTTTCACGGCAGTTGGCTCGATTTCTGACAGTGAAGACCTGCTTTTCTCGTTCGCAATTAACGAACCCACAACGATTACATGGGTTTGGATACCTCGCCCCATCCCTGTTGCCGAGACTTGGACAGGTTTTGTCTCAATGTCAGCAGCACAGATAGGTGCGCTTGATCTTGTGCGTTTGAGCGATGGCAGGCTAATATGCTACATGTATATGACGGGTTCCGATTCGATCGTGCGCTCAGTGTACAATGTCGGCAACTGGAGCCAAAGCACTATTCTTACAAACGCTGGTTTGGTTACGCAGCTTGATGCAACCGTGAATGTTGACGACTCAGTCTATATCGTGCTCTATCGCACAAACCCCGAAGGTCTTGCATACTTCATAGACGACTCATTCACAGCTCATAAGACCGATCGTGCCGTAAGCAACATCGAAGAAATCGGATACCTTGGTCTGCATTCAAGCTCAGTTGTGATCAACGGTAGCCTCTTCATCTGCTATTTTGATGCAAATGATTCGGCCCTTAAGCTTGCAAAAGTCGTAGAGGGCGGCTTGGAAGTAGCCGTTATTGACACACAAAGCGGCGAGGGCACATTCACCTCTATGGTCGAATCACCATTAACCCATCTGCCTGTTATCGCTTTTGGCCGTGGCGGCACGAACAAGGGGTTGTATGTAGTTGTTGGTGACGGTTATGTTTGGAATGTTGTGCAGGTACGCGGTCAATATGAAGGCAAGTTCGGTGCGCTTGTTATGGAGAGGGGTGGAGTTATCCACATCGCATACCAGACCAAAGACACATTCGGTATGTACACGCTGCACATAACAAGCTTTATTAAGGGTGTTTGGATAGACATAGTCGTTGACGGTGCGGGCGATACCGGCAACTCGATATCCATTGTTCGTGACCATATCGGCGAAATGCGCATTGCCTATATTGCCTCTGAAAACCTTCGCTATGCGCGCCAGACATCGGAAGGTTGGGTAACTCGCACGCTTGTTACCGGAAAATGTGGCGGACCGACGAACATGTCCTTTAACGGTGAAGTGCCTGCTATTGCCTTTATATACGACGGCAAGCCCGCTTACATTGACGGAACAGGCACCATACCTCTTCCCCCTGTTGGCGATGATGACGACGACGATGATCCCACACCGGTCGCAGGTGGCGGTGGTGGCGGATGCTTTATCGCCACGGCTGCATTTGGTTTGATGTCAAGCGCAAGCGTCGCTAATCTGACCTCTTGGCGTGATGGCTCGCTCTGCGGTTCAAGCATCGGCGCAGACTTGGTGAGCCTGTACTATTTTGTGTCGCCTTCTGCCGCTGCTCGTATATCTTCAAGCGAGCCGCTCAGAATTCTTGCACAAAAACTGTTACAATAATTTCAAATCTCCGTTATGTATGGAGGGGGGCGGCTCCGCCCCCCTCCTTTTTGTTGGAATATAGCGTCATACCCGTATAATTTCGCATTGCCTAACATCATACAATGAGTAACAGTTTGTCTATGCCTCAAAGGTGTGAGCGTTAAATGCCATGAATTCGCTATCGTTCGAACATATGATTAACGAGCGAAAGCCATCAGCCGTGAACAAGGGCGAGTTGCTGAAACTCGCTATTCTGCTTGCCTTCGGTTTTGCTATTCGCCTCATCCTGATGTCCCACCCGGGCTACACCTACGACCTTGACTACTTCTTTCGGCCTTGGGCAGAATACCTGATTAAAACCCCGCTTTCCGATGTGTATCCTATGGCGGGTTCTAACGGTATTGATATTGACTATCCTCCATTTTACCTTTATGTAATGCTCTTATGTGGCTGGGTCGCCCAGTTGTTTGGCATTCCACTCGATTATACCGCTGCTTCGACTCGTTTCTTGTTCAAGTACCCGGCTGTGCTTGCCGATCTTGCTGTAGCCATTTTGGTTTGGCATATCGCTCGCCGCCACTTCCGTTCATCCGCCCCGCTTTGGGCTGCTGCCTTCTTCTTATTCAATCCAGTGATGATGTACAATTCGGCTGTGTGGGGGCAGGTTGACAGTATTCTTGTGCTATTCGTGATCCTTTCATTGTACTTACTGGTTACAAACCGATTCTTGATTGCCTCTGTGATATTTGCGGTCAGCATCACATTCAAGCCGCAGATGCTGTTTATGCTTCCTGTGTTTGGCACCGTGTTGTTTCTTAACGCGCGATATTGGAAATTCCTGCTCAGCATCCCCTTGATGATTGTCTCGATGGTCGTTGTAATAAGCCCATTTGCCGGTACGATAAATCCTGTCTCATGCCTTAACTTCTTCACGAACATCCTGACAAGGATGGAGGGCAAGTACAAATCGCTTTCGATGAACATGTGGAATTTTTGGAACTCGCTTGCCAATGTAATGGGGGGCAAGGCTCCTCCCGACACAGAGAAGATTGTATCAGACCTGCCCGCCTCAGTTATGTCCTTTGTGCCTACTTATCATGGACTTGCGATATTCCTTATCGCGATGTTGAGCCTTTTAGTTGTTATCCTGTTGATTCGGCGCAGAAATGAGGGAACTGTATTTCTCGCTGCGGCGATAATGTTCCTTGGTGTATCGCTTCTTGGCACAAGAATGCACGAACGCTACCCACTTCCAGCCGTGATGCTGTTGGGTATTGTAGGCCTTTATTATTCTGGCATGCGCCCGTTGTATTTCGTGCTGACATTCCTGCATCTAATCAATCTGCACGCGATTCTTGCTTGGTTCCTTGTGTCTGTAAAGCCTAATGAGAGCTACTATTTCACCCCAAACAAGACGCTACTTGATATATGTACATCGCCGTTTACCGTTCATGGTGTTACCATCCTGTTTTACAGCTCTCTCTTCTTGATGCTATTGTACCTGTGGATTGCCGTGTACGGTGAAAAGGCCCAGGAGGATGAGAACAAACTCGGTTGGATACCTGACGGCTTTTTGCCGTCGCTTATCAACGATATAAAGGGATCGGCGGTCGCCATTCAGACCTTATTGGCGCGCCCCTTCTTCAAACGGCACTATGGATGGCGCGGGCCATTTGTGGTGTACAGAACTGATATTGCCGTCAACAAGAACGGCAGAGATTGGTACGAGGCCATTGCGGATTGGTTTTCGGTCGTTTTTTCACCAAAACGGAGAAAACAAATGCTTGAACAGCGTGAAAAGGACAGCCAGCCTGAACCCGGCACATTCACTTATTTCGTTCGTCAGTTTTCATCGCTTCTCCCTGATCCTGCGGTGATTAACAGAATTCCACCGTTCAAGTGGTTCGCCATGGGATTCGACCCCTCGATTCCCATTCATCGGTTCACAAGGGTAGATGCTTATTTCGTGCTCTTCTTCACCGTCGTCGCTTGGTTGATCTACTTCTATAACTATGGAAGCCCTGAATACCTTTACTTCGACGAAGAATACTTTGCGAAGACGGCGTACCAGTTTGCAAGGCTCGAACATATATACACAAATGTCGGCTTCCCGTGGGAGACAACGCACCCGCACATGGGCAAGTTGATTCAGGCAGCGTTCATCAAGATGTTCGGTTTTTCGCCTGATGTATATCGTGTTCCCAATCTTATCTTCGGTGTGTTGACTATACCTTTCCTGTATCTCCTTGCTCGCGATGTTCTCCGAAGCCGCCGCATGGCCTTTTTCTCGGCGTTCTTCTTCATGCTCTGTGGGCTTTCTTTCTCTCAGGCACGGTTATGCACTATAGATGCCCCTGCGGTATTCTTCATGGTTTTAGCCTTCTTCTGTTTTTATAAGTACTTTGCAAACCTGTGGCCAAAACTGCCCGCACTCGCGTGTACCGCTACTGCGATAGGTCTCGCAATCGCGACAAAGTGGACATCTGTTTTCGCAATGGGTATGATCATATTCCTAATGTTCTGGCGCGAAACCGCCGCCGTGCTTGCCCCAGTTACTTCCAATTCAAATATAGTCAGGCGCTTTGTCTGTAGGTGGTTTTCATCAAGGCCATTTGATCTCGGTGGTCTTGACGAATTTCTGCTCGATCCCAAGGACGATTCGCTTAACAATAAGAGCGCCGAAATTGAACAACAAGCTTCGGCAGAAACCGAACTGCAGGCAACGGCAGAGGCTCAGGTAGAAGGTGAATCAGTAGAGCAGCCAATTAATGCACAGCCGGTTCCGTCTGTGGTATCAGAAGTGCTTCCTCTGGGCGGGGAAGGTTTCGTTCAACCTAAGATTAAGTTCTCGACATACATCACGGGCATTGTGATGCTTGTCGTGTTTCTAATCATCGTGCCGTTGTTCATATATGCTGTGTCGTTTGTGCGAATTATTCAAACGAGCGGTGGAGAGTCAAAGGTCACACTTTACAAGCAGTTTTACTCAACCAATCTACCCGGTAAGTTCGTCTGGTGGTACTACTCAAAGCGTTTTGATAGCAGTCTCGACACAGTTAAGGTTGATACCGATACTTTAGAAGGTGTGTTTGCTCTTGCGATCGAGCGTTCGCGCGACATGTTCTCTTACCACGCAAATGTAGGTAAAGAGGAGAACTACAGTCAGCATCCTTACGAGTCAAGATGGTTCCATTGGCCTCTGCTTCTTAAGATAATCTGGTACGATACTTGGTCAACATCCTGGCCGGGATACGACCAGAAAATCGTGCGGGGCACAGCCGCAATCGGCAACCCGTTGTTATTCTGGTTTGGGCTTCCCTGTATCCTTTTCCTTATCTGGGGTGCGTTTGAGGAGCGTCGAATCGGTCTTCTATTCACCGCGATCGGTTTCGGATTCCTTTACTTGCCTTGGGTCATATCTCCAAGGCAGGTTACATTCTTCTATCACTACTTGCCCGCCCAACCATTCTTGTGTATGGGGATCGCATACACATTAGAGGACTTTTGGCACGACAGATTCACACGCTGGCTCAGCGTGCTGTTCATCATTGGCGTTGTCGCGGTCTTTTTCTACTTCTACCCGTGGCTCAACGACTTGCCCCTGACGGAGGACGGCTTCCGCTCAAGGCAGTGGTCGGGCAGTTGGGGTGTCGGTTACTAAGGCTTCCATCGTCCGCAACGAGCGTTACAAAGGCGT
The DNA here is from genome assembly GCA_964571525.1 of uncultured Planctomycetota bacterium. GTDB lineage: Bacteria > Planctomycetota > B143-G9 > B143-G9 > B143-G9 > CAZNBY01. The sequence goes on along the minus strand of CAZNBY010000027.1, from coordinate 32,362 downwards.
TAGCACGCGTTTTGGCGCGTCCTTATGCCCCTTTTTAGTTGTCGCGATAGCTTAGTTGCGTATAATTCCTCGCCTATCCTCCAAACAACAAGCGGTAACATGGAAATAGAATTCTCCCCCATTCCTGAAGTGATTGCCGACCTGCGCGACGGCAAGATGGTCGTTCTTGTTGACGACCCAGATCGCGAAAACGAAGGCGATCTTACTCTCGCTGCCGACCGTGTCACCCCAGAGGCGATCAATTTCATGATTCGTTTTGGGCGTGGCTTGGTCTGCTTGGCGCTTGAGGGTAAAATCGTTGACAAGCTTCAACTTCCCCTGATGGTTTCTAACAACCGCAGCCGTTTTGGAACGGCCTTCACCGTCTCTATCGAGGCGCGCGAGGGTGTATCAACCGGTATTAGTGCACACGACCGTTCTCATACGATAAAGACAGCCATTTCGCCGAATGTTAAACCCGAAGATGTAGTAACGCCCGGTCATATATTCCCGCTTCGCGCAAAAGATGGCGGCGTTCTTGTTCGCGCTGGGCAAACAGAGGGCAGTGTTGATCTCTGCAGACTTGCGGGGCTTACTCCTGCATCTGTCATTTGCGAGATTATTAACGACGACGGCTCGATGTCCCGTGTGCCGCAACTCATGAAATTCTGTGCCGAACACAACTTGCGGATATGCACAATCGCAGACCTAATAGAGTATCGAAGAAGGCATGAAAAGCTGGTGCATCTTGTCGAGCATGTTAAACTGCCGACCGACTATGGCCTTTTCGACCTGTTTTTGTACGGAAGCGATGTTGACGAGGGAGTGCATCTTGCCCTTACAATGGGTGGTATCAAACCCGGTGGCGTTTTGCCCGTTGATGGCCCAGCGCCATTGGTAAGGGTGCACAGCGAGTGCCTTACAGGCGATGTATTGGGCAGTCTGCGCTGCGATTGCGGCTCACAGCTCCATAATTCCATGGCGCGAATCGCTTCAGAAGGTTCAGGTGTTCTTCTTTACATGCGGCAAGAGGGTAGGGGTATCGGATTGATCGGCAAGATACACGCCTATCGCCTGCAGGAGGAAGGATACGATACAGTTGAGGCGAATGTGAGACTCGGTTTTAAACCCGACCAGCGTGACTATGGAATTGGCGCGCAGATTCTATCCGACCTTGGCATCACTCGTATGCGCCTTATGACTAATAACCCGCGAAAGCTCATCGGCCTTGAGTCGTATAACCTTATTATTGAAGAGCGAGTGCCGATTGAGATAGAGCCTGGCGATTACAACCTGCGCTACCTTCGTACAAAGAAGGAGAAGCTGGGTCATAAGCTTCACATCCTTTGATTTGCCGTCACGATGTGATATAATAGGCATCCAAGCTAAACAGGCGTTTTGCGAGCATAATTGCTAAATGCCTTGGAGGTGAGTATGGCGCACGAAATATCTGGTGGTCTTGTTGTATCAAAAGCGTCAAAGTTTGCGATTGTTGTGTCTCGCTTTAACGATTTTATCTCATCGCGCCTTCTTGCTGGTGCTCTTGATGCTCTGCATCGCCACGGGGCGAACGATGATAACATCACCATAGTGCGTGTTCCCGGCGCATACGAAATTCCTCTTGCGGCGTCGCGCCTCGCAAAAAAGGACTTCGATGCGGTCATCTGCCTTGGTGCTGTAATTCGGGGTGAGACTCCCCACTTTGACTACATTGCTGCAGAGGTCGCAAAGGGTGTTGCGTCTGTCATGCTTGAGACAGGCAAGCCCGTCGTTTTTGGCGTATTGACTACCGATTCACTTGAGCAGGCAATCGAAAGAGCTGGCACAAAGGCAGGCAACAAAGGTTTTGACGCAGCTATCACCGCGATAGAGATGGTAGATCTTTTCTCGAAAATCTGAACAACAAGAGCATAAGTTTTATGTCTCGCGAACCCGCGACGCATAAGCAGGATCTATGAATAACTTGCACTTTCTCAACTTGCAGTTCAGCGCTTGCGCTGATATGTCCGAACAATCCAACATCGGCACGCCCTCCAGAACCCGTGCTCGCGAAGCTGCTTTGATGTTCTTGTTCGCAACTGAATTCAATCCCCAGAAGCTCTCTGATATCCCCTATTTTGTAGATGTCATTTTTCCGATCGTGCTGACCGATTACGAAAGCGCTCCTGGCGCTTTGCATCTTAATTCGACAGCGCGCGAATTCGCCGTCGAGCTTATTCAGGGTGTGATGATTAATAAGGCCGAGATTGACGATACGCTGATCTCGATCGCTGAACGCTGGAGCCTCTCGCGGATGTCAACGGTTGACCGTAACATACTTCGCCTTGCAACCTATGAGATTATGCAGCGTGAAGATATTCCAAGCAAGGTATCAATAAACGAGGGGATAAACCTTGCAAAGAGGTTCGGCGCGGAAAAATCGGGGGCTTTTGTCAATAGCATCCTCGACAAGGTGAAGACTCTTAAGGAGACCCGTGACCTGTGAACCTGAACTGGCGCGAGATTCTCGCGGCTCTGCCTGATGACGGTCGCGTTGACACACATACTCATACTTTTTTTTCGGACGGTTCTGATTCCCCCGCAGAAATAGTCCGTGCCGCCCTATCTGCCGGTCTTGCCGGTGTCGCGATTTCAGATCACGATACATTCGATGGCTATCGCGATGCGATCAGGCTCTTTTTGCCGCCAAAGTTCCTGCTGATTCCCGCTGTTGAGCTAAGTGCTTATGATTTTGATGAAGAGATTCACATCCTTGGCTACGGATTTAACCCAGAACACGAAGAGTTAAACGACTACATTGTTCAGTTTGCCGATCGCAGGCGTGAACGGGCTGAGAACATTGTTCGAAGCCTTAAGAACGCTGGAATTGATATTTCGTGGGACGAAATAGACCGCAAATACGGTTCAATTGCGATAGGGCGAATGCACATCGCACGCGAGCTTGTCGCTTGTGGCACATGCAGATCGTTGGGGCACGCTTTCGGCTCTTTTTTGGGGAACGACAGTGAATTTGTTGAGCCAAAGTTCAACATCTCAGTCTCTGCTGCCGTCGCTCTCATTCATCGGGCTGGTGGCAAAGCGGTATTAGCTCACCCGGGCGCATTGCCTGTACGGGTACAGGTTACTCCGCTGATAACATACGGGCTTGATGGAATTGAGGCTTCATACCCATTCCATCACCCCATGCAAGAAAGGGCATTTGTAAGGTATTGCGATAAACGCAACATGCCCTATACAGGTGGTTCAGATTATCATGGTACGGGCAGAGCGTCAATAAGAGTTGGTACGCGCTGTTCTACCGTCGCAAATCTGAAAAAGCTGTTGCTGAGCTGACAGTAGGGCAGATTAGGCTGTCTTTTATACTTTTCTGCGCTGTGAATTTCTGCGGTAAAATTATGTACAACGGGATTTTTTAGCGGGCAGACTGTCCGCTTATGAGGTGAACTTAATGTTTTTCAAGAAGTTGTTTGCGCCCCTCGAAAAGCTCAAACAGGGTCTTAAGAAGACCCGTGATTCAATTAGCAAGGCCTTTAGATTTGTTCTTTCGGTCGGAAGGAAGATTGACGACGAGTTGCTTGATGAGCTTGAGGAAGTCCTGCTTTCGTCAGACCTTGGGGTTGAGGTGTCGAGTCATCTTGTCGCGAGTCTTAAAGCTGCATACAAGATGCGTGAGATCAACAAGACTGAAGAGATCATTGATTTTCTTAAGGCTGAGATGGTGAAGATTTTCGGCGATGAGCAGCGCGATCTCGCAGAGGCGAAGAACGGCCCCACGGTAATACTCATTGTTGGTGTGAACGGAAGCGGCAAGACCACGACTTGCGCAAAACTGGCACGGATGTATAAACAGCAGGGCAGCAAGGTGATGTTGGCTGCTTGTGATACATTTCGCGCAGCTGCAACAGAGCAACTTACAATCTGGGCGGAACGAGTTGGCGTTCCGATTGTCAAACATCAAGAGGGTGCCGATCCTGCAGCGGTTGCCTTTGATGCGGTTGAAGCCGCAGTCGCCCGTTCGGTTGATGTGCTTATTATTGATACAGCAGGCCGCCTTCACACAAAAACAAACCTTATGAAGGAGATGGAGAAGATAGCCCGCGTAATCACACGCAAAATTCCTGACGCCCCACACGAGACTCTTCTTGTTCTCGACGGGACGACCGGCCAAAACGCGCTTCAACAGGCGCGCCTGTTCAATTCCTCTATCCCTCTGTCGGGCATAGTGATAACTAAGCTCGATGGAACCGCAAAAGGCGGTATTGCATTTGCGATCCGCCAAGAGCTTAATGTGCCGGTCAAGTTTATCGGCATTGGTGAGGGAATGGACGACATGCATTCGTTTGATCCGGCTTCCTTCGTCGAGGCGGTGTTCAGTTAAATATGCCACACAGCGAAATCGGAAGCCGTCTTAATGCTGAGGCGAATCTTCTCGCTGTCGCTGCTGTTACTATGAACTTTGTGCCGCGTGTTCGCATGAACGCGACTCTAAACGACTACATATCCATCCCCGAATCAGAGCGCCCTAAAATAGCCGCTTTCCTTGTCGGCAGGCGCGTCATAACACCCCGCGAATTGACGGTTCTAAAGGAGTATCCCAAAAAGCGGATACTCCGTTGCCCAGCCTGTACTCAGGAGTTTGATGTTACGCGTATTGACGCGGGCAGGCAGTTTGAATGCCCGCGCTGTGCGGGTCTTGTAACTGTGCCCGCAGTATTAAGCGACTTCAGTTCTCTTGCTCCCCCAATTGCGGTTCCACGAATCAACACGGATACTCCCAGTCGGTCGTTCGAGGTGGAAGGTCTTGAGCAAGGTGCGTTCACCCGTGAGCTTGAAAAAGAGGGAATACGCGTAATCGAGCAAATCGGCAGGGGAGGCATGGGTGTGGTCTTTCTTGCAGAGGACACGAAGTTAAAGCGTAAGGTCGCTGTTAAGGTCCTTCTTGCGGGTTCTCTTGCCTCACGCTCACAGATTGCACGCTTTGATCGTGAGGCTGAGGCTGTCGCCTCAATCCGCCATCCAAATGTGGTCTCTGTCTATTCGCTTGGCGAATTTATGGGGCAACGCTATTTCACAATGGCATACATTGAGGGCGATTCGCTCGACAAGGCGATGTCGCGTGCGCGCTTCGACCATAAAAAGGCTGCGGAGATTTGCGCAAAGGTCTGTGCGGCAGTTCATGCAGGGCACGAGGCCGGTGTTATTCATCGCGACTTGAAACCCGCAAATGTGCTGCTCGATTCAAAAGAAAACCCTTTTGTTACCGACTTTGGCCTTGCTAAATTCGAAGATGCTACAAAATCGCTTACAGAAAGCGGCATAGCCTTAGGGACCCCCCACTACATGAGCCCCGAGCAAGCATCCGGCGAAGTGCATGAGATTGACCGCAGGTCAGATGTCTATTCGCTTGGCGTAATGCTGTACGAGCTGCTTTGCGGCAGAGTGCCGTTTGAAGGAACTCGTGCCGTTGACATCATGATGAAGGTTCTCAACGATGATCCTGTCCCGCCACGCCAGTTTGAAAAGGATATACCTTCTGAGCTTGAGGCTATCTGCCTGAAGGCGATGAACAAGGATCCAAACATGCGTTACGCAACCGCGGCCGAGATGGAACATGACCTTGAATCGTGGCTTGGCGGGCGCACTGTTTTGGCTCGCCCACCGGGGACATATCGAAAGGCAACTCGTTTCGCAAAGCGTTATCGCCTTACTATCACCCTTGCAATCACTGTGCTTGTTACAGGTCTTCTTTCATTGTTGTATTTCAAGTATTTCGCCGCAATTGACCCAGCACTTACCGCCGTTATTGAGGCTCTTGATGGAATGACTGCCGATGTTCAGAATGGAAGATTCGAAAGATACTCTTCAGTTCTTCAAATGGCAGATAGTTTTCCCGAACATCCCGCGGTGCTTCAACGGGCTGTGAGCTTGCGCTCAACTGCAAAGGGCAAGCTGCTCGCTAACTTCGAGACCGAATCCGAGATAAAAAAGAAGGGTGAAGCCTTAGCGCAGCTTGTCAGATATTTTCCCGATGAATCCGCAACAATCAGTGCTATAGGCGACTATAACATACTGCTTGTCTCGGCAATGAACGATGAGATGAAGAAGTCAGGCGTGCGGTCTTGCGCTTCGCTTCTACAAGCGGTTAGCTCCGCCTTGGGTGATCAGTTTGCGGTGATTACTCCCACAAAAGAGACCTTTGTTAAAAGGCTCGTTACAATTGCCGAAGACAAACGGGCGAAGGGTGAAATTGATCCTGCAATAGAGCACCTTCAAGTCGCGCAGATGATGTATCCTGATGATGTTACCTTTGCGCTTAAGATTGAGGAGATGCGCACTTCCCGAACCAACGAGTTCTATGATCTCATCAACCGTGTTATGGGTATCGTAGGATTTGGCACGGTGCGGGTAAGTGGTTCCCATCACAACTGCAAGGTTGAAATTGAGTCGCTTGCCGATGAAAGTGGCAACCGCACCCGTCTGTACGGTGATCTGCGAGTGCAACCTGACTATCGCCTAAAAAACGGTTTCTACCTTTTCCATTTTGTTCGCGACGGCTTTAAGCCCATTGATAAGGGTGTTACTGTCGAAGCGGATAAGGAACACATAATAGAGATAAGCGAAGATGAATGGCAAACAGAAAACTAAGTTAGCGTTGATTTCAATCCTTGTGTTGATTGTTGCACTTTGCGGTTGCGGCAAGATTAAGAACGATGCTGACGCTCTCGCCGCGATTGACCGTGGCGCAGACGGTGAAACAAAGGCTTTCGAGTATCTACTGTCGCTTGAACCTGAACGACAACAGCAAATTGGTTACGAGCTTTTCATATCACCAGACCCGCTGCGTGGTCACATGGGGATAAGGCTCTTGATTGAAGTTCGTACGACGCGAGAGACTTTGGATAAGATTGAAGCATCACTTAGCCTGATGCATGTTCAACGCAGGTATTCGATCCTTGCGTCACGGATAAAATTATGGACAGCCGTTCCGTTGATTATTGAATTTCTTCAGAATGCACCCCAAAACGACCTGCCGACTCACATACATGCTGTCGAGAAGTTGACAGGGCTTTCTTATGGCGCGTCCGATGTACCTCAGGATAAGCTTGCCCAAAGATGGAAACGATATCTGGCGCGTGAGAAGGCGAATATTGGGCGGGATGTATCCGAAGCGATTTCGCGATGCTTCTTTGAACGAGAACCACATGCTGTGCTCGCCGAGCTTAAAAAGCTGCCTGTCGAAATGCTTGGTGTGCTTGCTGAGGATTTGTTGGAGCTTTGTTCGACGAACGACCCGGTAGTATCGCGTGAGGCTGCTATTATCTTGGGCGAAGCAAGTGATGACCCAAGTGTGCTTGTTCTTTTCGACTTGCTTGATTTTGATGACTATCTGACAAGATACAATGCTTACAACGCCATTGTCAAGCGCACTGGCATGAAGTTCACATTCGACTTAAACGCGGAACCAGATCAGAGAAGAACAGCGATAAAGAATGCGAAAAAAACGCTGGGTTTGGGGAATTGAACCTGCCCGTTGCTTGAGTGAATATGCACATTACATATAATGTTGAGCGGAGGTGTTGTTGACGCCAGAAGTATACTTCTACCCCACCGGCCCGAAGTCGAAAGATAAAGAGCTTTGCCGCGCAGTCGAAGCGCTATTCGACGCAGCTGGCTTTGCCTCTGTTCTACCCGAAAAGGGGTTGGTAGCAGTAAAGACTCACTTTGGCGAGGGAGACGGCATCGGTTATATCAAGCCTCCGATCATCGCAACAGGCGTAAAGATACTGAAGAAGCGAAACCTCTCCCCGTTTGTTACCGACACAAACACACTTTATCGCGGCAACCGACACAATGCGATTGACCACATCAAGCAAGCCGCGGATCATGGCTTCACTCTCGACTCGCTCGGTTGTCCCGTCATAATCTCTGACGGCCTTCGCGGCAATAATGATGAAGAGATCGATATAAATTGCCCTCATTTTGCGCGTGTTCCTATCGCGGGCGATATTGTCCGCAGCGACGGTTTGATGGTTTTTTCACACCTTACCGGTCACGAATCGGCCGGATTTGGCGCGACAATAAAGAATCTTGCGATGGGGTGTGCCCCAAGGCGTGGCAAACTGATGCAGCATGCTGCGCTTAAACCGTGGATAAAGGCCGAGATCTGTACAGCGTGCGGCACATGTATCCAATGGTGCCCCGAAGACGCAATAACAATGCAGGAAAAGGCTTTTATTGAAAAGGATAAGTGCATCGGTTGCGGCGAGTGCATCACAGTCTGCCCCTTCGGCGCGGTAACATTTTCGTGGAAGCAAGAGTCTGTAATGCTGCAAGAGAAGATGGCAGAGTTTGCACTCGGCGCTGTCAAAGCGCTGAAGGGCAGGGTCGTCTATTTCAATGTCATGACCCACATAACTGACTATTGTGACTGCTGGAAGGTCAACCAGCCCGCCGTCGTCCCTGATATCGGCATCGCAGCGTCAACTGACCCAGTCGCGCTTGACCGGGCTTCGCTCGACTTGTTTGCAAAAGCGCACCAAAAGTCTATCTTCGACTTCTGCAGAAAACCAAACGGACTTGTACAGCTTGAATACGCCGAGAAAATTGGTCTTGGAAGCAACGAATATTCCCTAAGGAGGATAGGGGATGCTTAGGGCAGTCGTGCTCGCATCCCTTTGCCTTGTCCTTCTTCTTGCGTCATCATACGCTGAGGAGGTGGATGCGGTCTGGAAGAATGTTGATAAAATGCGACCGCTCAATGCACAGATTTCCTTCCTTGCGATCTCTGACGATCAAGAGATTGTGCATGTAAAGAGCTGCCGCGACGGCCTTGTAACTTTTGTTTCTCTGACAACAAATTTCGCGGTCGTTGAACATACCGAGCCTCTTTACAAGTTTAGAACACTGCATCTCGACCCCAATTTACAGAACAGGGCGATCGCTTTGATGCGGCGGGTCTATGAGCATTTCGAAGTTCGAATACCGCTTGCGGACAGCGATAAACAGGTTGACTTTCTTAAGGGATTTTGCGAATTTATAAGCAACGCTGAGGCATATAGCGCGTTTTTCAAGGACATGACCGAGTTCTTCACCCGTTCTGAGTCGCTTCAAGAGATTCTTCGCAGGGTAAGGCCAGAGAATCGAGAACGGTACGAGCAGATGATAATGACTCAATACCGTTTCTACGCCTCGTTTTCCATGTTCTCTATCTGCGGTCTCGACGAAGCTTCTTTTAGAAAGATCGCGCCTGTCGTCGGCGCGCTCGACGGGCCGAATTTCGTCAGACTGAAGCGGTTTGTGAGCGAGTTATCGAACCGTAGCGACGAACTCGAGCAGTTCTTTTTAGATTTAGCGACGAAGCATCCCGATTTCGAAAAGCAATGCAAGCGTATGACGACCGAGATATCTGCCCTGTCTGCGGAACGATTTGATGCGTTTTTCAAACTCTATAACTTTCGCGCAAACCGCGAAAATTCACCAGAGAGGCCGAGACCAGATGACCCGTCAAGAAGACCCAATCCCCGCCCCACAGGCTGATACTAAAGACCTTGAATCTAAGGTCGCCCATCTTGAGCTTTTAATAGGCTCGCTTGTCGGGTTGCTGGTGCGCAAAGAGATTATCGGTGAAGAAGAGTATCTGAATTTTGTTGAAAGAACCCGCACGATGCGCCGCGACGCGGATGCAGGCGATGCGGATAAGAGCGTAAAAAACCCGTAGTTGTTGGAGGAAATATGACGATGATGAAAGCTATTGCCAAGATGAAGCCAGCGCCCGGCGCGGAGCTTATTGATGCTCCGATACCTCGACCGGGTTCAAAGGACCTTCTTATAAAGGTCAAGGCGACATCAATTTGCGGAACCGATGTTCATATCTACAAGTGGGACGCCTGGGCCGCGTCGAGGATCAAAACCCCGATGATTTTCGGACACGAGCTTTGCGGACATGTTGTAGAGGTTGGCAGTGATGTACACGGCTTTAAGCCCGGCGACTTTGTTTCGGCCGAAAGCCACATCCCCTGTGGCACCTGCCGTGTCTGCCGTAACAACCAGCTTCATATCTGCCACAATTTGTCAATTCTCGGCGTGGATACCCAAGGTTGCTTTGCCGAGTACGCTGTAATTCCCGAAGTCTGCGCGTGGAAGAACGATCCTAATCTCGACCCGCTGCTCGCTTCAATACTCGAACCGCTTGGCAATGCAGTATATACAGCTCTCGCCGAGCCTATCACCGGTCAGAATGTTCTTGTAATCGGCGATGGCCCTGCTGGATGCAATGTTGTCGGCGTTGCGCGCGCTTCCGGCGCAGGCAAGATTTTCCATGTCGGCAAGTATCCATTCAGACTCGGCATCGGCAAGAAGATGGGCGCTGATGTTTCGCTCAACATCACCCTTCCCGAGACAGATGTCGTTAAGACAGTCAAGGAAGGCACAGAGGGCTATGGCGTTGATGTCGTGCTCGATATGGTCGGCAATCAGCAGGCCGTAGAGTGGGCTTTCAAGTGCGTCCGCAAGGGCGGCAGAATATCTGCCTTTGGCATTCCCTCTGGCCCGATCACTGTTGATTACGCAAACGGCATCGTATTTAAGGGCGTTCGCCTTCTTGGCATCAACGGCCGCTTGATGTATGATACATGGATTCAGATGGCAGGATTGCTTGCAAGCGGAAAGCTCGATCCTCGCCCCGTAATCAGCCACCAAATCAAGCTCGAAGACTTCCAGAAGGGCTTTGACGCAATGACATCAACCGACCGCGCCGCTGGCAAAGTCGTGATGTTCCCGTAACTTAAAGGAGACAATAATGTACGGCGATATGAAACTCCATCTGCAGAAGACCCTGCAGGAAATCAAGGACAGTGGTCTTTTTAAGAATGAACGGATCATCGAATCCATGCAGGATGCCGAGATTATGGTTAATGGCAAAAAAGTCATCAACATGTGCGCCAATAACTACCTCGGCCTCGCGAACCATCCGCGCCTCAAAGAGGCGGCGGCGAAGTGCCTCGGCTATCGTGGCTACGGCCTTTCATCCGTCCGCTTTATCTGCGGTACGCAGGATATCCACAAGACGCTTGAAGAGAAGATATCAAAGTTTCTTGGCATGGAAGACACTATCCTCTATGTCGCATGCTTTGATGCCAATGGCGGACTTTTCGAGCCTCTTCTCGGTGCTGAAGACGCATTGCTCAGCGATGCTCTTAACCATGCTTCCATCATTGACGGTGTGCGCCTGTGCAAGGCGGTTCGCTATCGTTACAACCACAACGATCTGGCTGATCTTGAGGCAAAGCTCATCGAAGCTCAGGCTCAGCGTTTCCGCCTGATTGCCACAGACGGCGTGTTCTCGATGGACGGTGATGTTGCAAAGCTCGACAAGATCTGCGATTTAGCAGAGAAGTACAACGCGCTTGTGATGGTTGACGACAGCCATGCAACCGGCTTCGTCGGTAAGACAGGCCGCGGCTCGATCGAATACCGCAATGTGATGGGGCGCGTTGACATCGTAACATCCACACTCGGTAAGGCGTTGGGCGGCGCGTGCGGCGGCTTTACATCCGGCCGCAAGGAGATCATTGACCTTCTCCGCCAGCGTTCTCGTCCGTATCTCTTCTCGAACACCGTGCCGCCAACTATCGTCGCTGCGGCAATCGAGGTTTTCGATCTGCTTTCCGAAACCACCGAGCTGCGCGATAAGCTCGAAAACAGTGCTGTGTACTTCCGCCAGAAGATGATCGCCGCTGGATTCGATATAAAGCCCGGCGATCATCCGATAGTCCCAATCATGCTTTACGATGCCGTACTTGCTCAAAAGATGGCATCAGAGCTTCTCGCCGAGGGGATTTATGTGATCGGTTTCTTCTATCCAGTCGTCCCCAAGGGCGAAGCTCGTATTCGCGTGCAGATCAGCGCTGTGCATGAACGACACCACCTTGACAAGGCTATTGAGGCCTTCACCAAGATCGGCAAAAAATTAGGCGTTATTAAATAAGCAACCCGCTCTGATTTACCAACAAAAAGGGGGAGGCAATCGCCTCCCCCTTGTGTTAATGACCTGATCTGCTCAGCTTATCGGTGCGAAAACGATCGCTGTGTTGATGCGGTTTTCAATGCTTGCGTCAAAATCAATATCGCCTATGCCTATCGCATTTAGCGTGTCAACATCCGCCTGAGTCAACAGGGCAGACTTGTATATGGAGTGGTGTTCAGAGCAGTAATAGGCATATCTGCCGGTTGAGACAGATACAGGTACGGCAAGGTATATATAGCGGCTCGCCTCATGGTCGGCATCACCATCTGTGTCATTCGAATAGTATGAGTAGTTATAGCCAGCCTTAGGTGTAACATGGTGATAGTATGGGTTGAAGTCTGTTGTGCCGTTTGACCAGAAGTAGTTGGTTGCAGAGGACATTGAGAATCCCGTTGCAGCTTTATAGAATGTGTTAAGGGTCTGAGCTGCAGCGGTTTGATTGGATGTGCGTCGAGCGTTCAGCAGACTCGGTATCGCGATCGCCGCGATTATAGCGATTATCGCCACAACTATCATAAGCTCAATGAGGGTGAAACCCGATTTTGGCTTCATTATGTTCATCGTTGCCTCTTTTTTGGTATGCTATTCTGCAACAAATTCCGTGCCTAAACTCGAACAAAATACAATGGTTACACAAGTCATGTGCTCTTTAGATAAAAAAACCGGCGGCCGATTGGCCGCCGGTTTTCAAAGGACAGTAAGCCAAGAATTACTTGCGTGTCCATGTTCCAACAGTAACAAGGCCAGCATTTCCTGCCTCTACTGTTGTAAAAGCCGGTGTCGTAAATGCGGCGAGCGCAGTTATAGCGGCGGTATCAAGATTGGTTGCCTCAAAAACAGCCTGAGATTCGTCAAGCCAATATGCTTTGCGGCCGCTTGAGGTCGAAACTGGATATGCAAGATAAACAAAGCGAGTTGCTGTGTTTGTGCCTACGGCACCAGCATCAGAGAAGTACTTGAAAGTGTAGCCAGCTTTTGTCCCTACATGACTAAATGTGGGAGTAAAATCAGTTGTTCCGTTACCCCAGTAGTTATTGCCAGAATTCGAATTCGAGAATTCAACGGCCGCAGTGCCGAAGCTCTTTACTGTTGCCAAAGCAGCATTCTCGTTCGAAGTACGACGGGCATTCAGAAGGCTGGGGATCGCGATGGCTGCGATGATGGCGATGATCGCGACGACGATCATCAGCTCGATCAGTGTAAAACCTTTCTTGTTCATTCGAATCTCCTCGTGAAAGTGGGTTTAATAGACCAAAGATTACGGCTTCTTACAGCAACTGGTGTGCCAAACAAGACTCAAGTGGCGTAAGTCCTTACTAACAGCTAACTTAGGCTTTTTCAGCTCTGTTTGACGCTTCTTGACTATGCTGCAGTGCAGGCGTTTCTCTTGCGTATATTATAGGGGCGTGACAAAAATTGTAACTTGAAGTGACAAAAATTGTCACAAATGACAAAAATTGTCACTCTCTCCACCAGTACACCACATCCTTGACACCTTTGGCGAGAGGGATATAGTTATCAAGGCCTTATTGTGCGACTTACACACGACCTTTATTCCGGTTACCTGATACGCGATGCATGTTATAGTGCGAAAATGGAGATAAAGATGCGTTATTCGTTGGTGCTTATTGTGCTGCTATTGCTCGCTGCTTCCTGCTCACCGCATGGCCCCAAGCAGCCGAAGAGCTATACTCCGTCCGGCAGCTTTGAAAAAGGACGCACACTGTATTCTAAGGGTGAATACAGCAAGGCGGAGGCCGAGCTTTTGGCTTATATAAATGTTGACCAGAAGAACGCTTACGCCTACTACTATCTTGGCCTTGTACAAATCCAGCTCGTGCGCACGGCCGAGGCTCGAGCAAATTTCGTCCACGCCCTTACCATAAATCCAAATACAGAGCTCTGCAGCGCAATACAGGATGTGCTGCTTTTAGATAACTCGAAGATCATTGGTTCAGGTAAAGGATTTTGGTTTGCCCCCTCATTTTGCGACAACGAGCGTGTGATCTGCCTTGCCGTATCAAACGATACAGACCGTGATGGTAATGTGTCGCCATCCGACAACGCTGCACTTGTTCATGTTCAACTGCAATCGCGCAAGACCGAAATAATGGTGACCGACGCGCACATAAAAGGTCCCGCGATGGTCTCTTTCGATGGTAAGAAGATGGTCTATGCCTCCATTCGTCGCGATACGAACAACGATCGCACTATTGACAACAACGATAATGCCGGCATCTACTTGTTCGACATGGAGGAACGCAAGGAATCATGTTTGGTTACCGACGATTTTCACAATGCCGATCCCTGCTTCGCGCCTGACGGCAAGGCTGTCTTTTTCGTCTCTTTGCGGCTCGATACAAACCGCGACCAGCGCATTGACTTCAGCGATACATTTGGAATATACAGGCTCGACCTTATACAGGGAGATGTGCGCAAGATACATGCAATGGTGGGAGACTGTCGCCGTCCATTTGTTTCTGATGATGGGCGCAAGATATTCTTCTGGGCTGTGGGTGAGGATACAAACGAGGACGGTAAGATTGACAACAGTGATTACGGTTCGATCTATCGCTACGATATGGATGCGCCAAGCCTCGAAATAGTCTTATCATGGCGCAATGGCATCATGCCCTTCAACTTCGCTGTCCGTGGCGACACGATGGTTGCAATTACAGATCCTTATCCGGGTGATGGCGTGAGCCGCGAAGCTGCGATTAGCAGTGACCCAAAAAGGTTCGGAGCAGGCATCTATCGCTTTAATCTAAAGACCATGCATCGCGAAAAGGTCATCGAGCTTGCCGTTGACCCGATCGCTATGCCCGCAATTGCTCCCGATGGCCACACAATAGCCTTTCAACGCGCACACAATCTTGGCACCCAATTCGTCTGCTATTATTTCGACATGGATAGGCCGAATATGACCGCCGAGGAGCTTATAAAGGTACTTAATACATCTTGGTAGCGGAGTGCTTGACCTGCAGGTACTACTGAGGTGCGTACCTTGGTCTGCCGCGTAGCACAATGTCATCACCCATCCGCTCGACCGAAAGGTCGTCGAGCGGTATCGAATGGGCTATATCCCCCATTCCCTCACCGCCCACTGGGTTAAGGCCACCAGAGCCCCCCAATACCTTTGGCGCGATCAGTATCATATATTCGTCCACCGCCCGTTCGGAAAGAAATGCGCCGTGCACCGCAGAACCGCCCTCCACGAGCACCGAGTACAGCTTTCGCGCAGCAAGGTCTTTAAGAATATCCGATATTAAAAGCCTGTCGTCGTGACCAGCAGTTAGCTCAACCACTTGCACGCCTTGCGCAACAAGTTCCTGCTTGCGGTGAACATCGCAACCTAACTTACAAAAAATAATCGTCGGGCTGTCATCCGTCGGATTTGCCACATGCGAATGCAATGGTGTGCGAAGGTTCGGGTCTATAACAACGCGCACAGGATGGCGAAAACCAACGCGACGGCAGTTCAACTGAGGGTTGTCTGCGATTACAGTTCCCACTCCAACCAGAACAGCATCTGTGTAATGACGGATGCGGTGCAGAAGATCGAAGCCCTTCGCGCCCGATATGTCTCCCCTTGCACGGCTCGGTGGTGCGATCAAGCCATCTGCTGTCATTGCCCATTTCGCGGTCACATAAGGTCTGTTAGTCGAGATATAGTGAAACAGGCCTTTCACAACATCCCTTGCCTCATCACCTAACAATCCCCGCTCCACACGAATTCCCGCGGTATTAATAATCTCGCAACCGCAGTTCTGCCCCTCGACTGGATGCGTGTAGGCAATTACAGCCCGTTCGATACCCGACTTTACAATAAGCTCGGCGCAAGACGGGTTTCGTTTGCCGGGGAATTTGCAGCAGGGTTCGAGCGTTACATAGATTGTCGCACCCTTTGCCGAAAAACCGAGTTTTTCAAGGGCCGCATATTCAGCATGAGGGGCACCATAGCTTTCGTGCATCCCCTCACTTAATATAGCGCCATTCTTGGCTATCACTGCACCTACTCGCGGGTTCGGATAGGGCGCGATTCGCGGTGTCATCGCAAGATCAAGTGCGCGACGCATCATTTGGGTGTCAAATTCGTCAAACATTGTTAACATTCTACATATCGTTACACTGTACGCACAGAAATGTCACTGTTAACGCGTACCGGTTGGGAGAATATATGGCTGATGAAAGAAAACTGCTGCGTTTTGTTATTGGCACTGCTGGCCACATAGATCATGGCAAAAGCACGCTTGTGCGAAGTCTTACCGGCATAGACCCCGATAGGCTGGAGGAGGAGAAACGACGGGGCATGACCATTGACATCGGTTTCGCCCATATCCGTCTTCCCGGTGGAAGGGTGGTCGGTTTCATTGATGTGCCCGGGCACGAAAAGTTCGTGCGCAACATGGTTGCTGGCGCAACTGCTGTTCACGCTGTGCTGCTTGTCGTGGCGGCCGATGACTCTGTTATGCCTCAGACCGAAGAGCACCTCGCCATACTCAACTTTCTCGACATAAAAGAGGGGATGGTAGTAATCACAAAGGCAGATCTTGTTGATGAAGAGACCCTTGAGATTGTGCGCCTTGATGTTGAACAGACCGTAAAAGGCACATTTTTAGAGGGAAAACCGATCGTTGCTGTCTCTGCGACAACTGGGCAGGGCATGGACAACTTCATGGTTAGCCTTGAAGAGCTTTGCGACCGTCTGGAGGAACGACGCGAAACGGGAATTTTTCGCTATTATGTACAGCGAGTGTTTTCAAGCCAAGGCTACGGTACAGTGTTAACAGGCGTAACGGTATCAGGAAGCGCAGGCATAGGCGATACGGTCGAGCTTATGCCGGGTAATGAAACTGGTAGAATTCGCAACCTTCAGGCTTATCACAGTGAGGTTGACCGTATTTACGCAGGTCACTGCGGTGCAATAAATCTTGCTGACCTGAAAAAGGAAGAGCTTCAGCGTGGCATGGTTGCGGGAACACCCGAGTATCTAAGAGCCGCAAGCGAGATTGAGGTAAAATTTACCCACGCCCCTCTTGAGGGCGGAAAACCGCTTAAAGACTATTCAGAAGTGTTTTTTCATGCAGGTTCTGCCGAGGTTGCAGGCAAGATTGCACTGATGGGTGGCATAAAGCACCTTGAACCCGGTTGCGAGTCGTTTGCACAACTTCGTTTGTCGCAAGATGTTGTTGTCTGGCCGGGTATGCGCTTCATCATACGCCGTCCTTCACCACCAGAGACACTTGGTGGTGGAGTTGTTCTGGCTGCATCCGGCAGAAAGTTCCGTCGCTCAGCGCCAGATGTGCTCAAGTTTTTCGAAAAACGGCTGGCCGCGCTTGGCGATCCGGTGTCACTTGCAACTCTTGCCATTGAGGAATCGGGTAGTCGTCCTCAAACTCTTACCTACCTATGTAGTGAAACGGGGCTTCTTCCGCAGGAGCTTTCCCCCCGCCTTGCTGAGTTGGTGCGTAAAAGAGAGATATATGAGATCGGCAAGGGGCGGTTTGTCTCATCAGCATCATTCGAAGCAATTAAGGCTCGCATAGTGCAGGGTTTAAATGAACTACACAAGTCTCAACCGCTTGCGTTGTTCTTTGAAAAAAGCGCATTGCGTCAGTTTGGAGGTGAGGACGATGCCGTCTTTGATCTTGCTGTTCAACACCTATTACGCGCAAAGATGATCACAGAGCAGAACTCGCGGTATCAAGTAACAGGTTTCAAGCCACCACTTGATGCGACTCAGTCGCTGTTGACTAAAAAGATTCTCAGTTGGTTTGACTCGACACCATTCGATGCCCACTCGCCAAATGTGGCAGCCGAAGTCTGCACCACTCCGCTTAACGAGGTGGAGAGACTGTATTCGGTGTTGCGCCGTTCTGGTGAGATTATCGCTCTACCCGATGGTGTTTTCCTATCGAAGACGGTAGTTGCTGAAGCCGAGCAGAAACTGCGTGACTATCTTGCAAGTAATCCGACTATTAAGTCTGCCGACTTCAAGGCGGTTGTCAACGCATCGCGCAAGGTTGCGATCGCTCTGCTCGACTATTTTGAAAAGGCTGGGGTAACCTACCGGAAGGGCAACGAACACGCACTTCGCAAGTACTAACATCGTATCCGCGGCCAACCGCGTGTTTTGGGGAATTTTCAGCGAAATTGGGTAATTTTGCACCGTTTTGATGTATTATATATTGTGGGTGTTGTGCGTTTTAGTGTGGGTGAGCCCAAACGGAGGTCGTTATGAAACTTCGTTTCTGGTTATCGTTATCCCTTGTGTCGCTGCTGTTGTTTCTGCCCGTCCTTTTTGCGTCTGCAGAGGAAGAAGAAGGCGAACAGGCAAAGACCGGCACATTTAAGGTCGAACTGCCTAATGGCTCTTACTACATGTGCCATGTGCCCGCAGACTACAAATCCGATGGCAAAACCGGCGCGGTGCTGATCATGCACGGCGCGGGGGGAACTGCTGATGGGATGCTGTCATCTTTTGTTGTAAGCAGAGTGCTTGAGGAGAACAATTTGATCGGCATCGCCCCCAAGAGCAAGGGGCAATCTTGGGAACAACGCGAATCAACACCGATGGACTCTCTAAAGGATGCGCAGAAATCGTACAAGATTGACGCCAAGCGCATACACTGCTTTGGATACTCAGCAGGTGGTTTTTTTACCGGTTGGGTATCTTTCGAGTATCCTGAGGTTTTCCGCACCGCAACAATTGTCGCCGCTGACCTTTACATGGCTAACATGGGCAATGTTAAGAAGTACATCCAAAAGCCAGTGCACTTCATTGCGGGCGATCAAGACCCCAACGCAGATGGTGCGCGTGCTTCATACAACAACATGATCAAGATGGGTGCGCAGTTTGCCCGTCTTCGAATTGTTCCGGGTCAGGGGCATAACAACTTCCCATTCCATAACGAGTTTCCCTCGCTCTTTAAGTGGATCAAAGCCTGCGAGAGCGGATTCGACTATCCAGCCGCCCTTGAAGCGGCTGACAAAGCAATAAAAGGTAACAAGGTTGATAAAGCAATAGAAAAAGTGCGCGAGATCGAGTCCCATCCTGAGGAGGACGAGTTCTGGAAGCGCCTTAGCGCTATCAGGGAGGAAATAGACGACAAGGGCGAAAAACGACTCAAATCCATCCTTGCCACATACAAACTCAAACCGCCCGATTGCATTAAAAAGCTGCTTGAGTTCGAGGAGCTATACAAGGGCTTCCCTTGCGCTGAAAAGGCCGCCGAAGAGCGCAAAGCTATGGAAGAATCCTCGGATAAATGATTCGCCTGTTGACAACCTTCCTTATCGCAACCGCGCTTTGCACGGTGGCGATTTCGCTTCTATCTGCTGAAAAAAAAGAGACACGCACTGGGCTATTCAGAGTAGAGCTTGAAAAAGGGTCGTTCTACTCATGCTATGTGCCTAAGCTCAATAACCCAAAAGATAAGTACGGCGTTATATTGGCTCTGCACGGTGCGGGAGGCAGCCCAGATCATCTGGTGAACGGCTTTATCGCAAAGAAGGTATCAAAACAGTCTATTCTCGATTCAATGGGCTGGATAGGCATATTCCCCAAGAGCCTTAAAGAGACATGGTATTTCGAGGAGACCACTCCAAGCGACGCGCTTGAGGATGTGTTACAGAAATACAATGTTGATAGATCGCGAATCCACATATCAGGCTATTCAGCAGGCGGATTTCTTGCGGCTTACATGGCAATGCAGCAGCCTGATACCTTTCGCTCAGCGACGGTGTTTGCTGCTTTTCTTTCTCGTGTCGAACAGTCTGTTGTAAAGAAGAACATCTCCAAACCTATCTACACCATCGTCGGCGAAACAGACCATAACAGGGCGGGCGGTGAGCAAGCTCATAAGGCAACTGTGGAGTTGGGTGCACGATGGAATCGCTTGTTTGTTTATTCGGGTTATGGTCACATGTTCCCCTTCGAGAACACCTTTGAACGCCTTAAACCGTGGTATGATGCCATCGAAAGTGGTTTCGATTATCCTGCTGAGATTGATGCAGCCCACAAGCTGGTTGAAACTGATATCGCAGCCTCTGTTGCCGCGGTTGCCAAAATAGAGCAGAAACCTCATGAAGAGCAGTTCGATATCGAACTGAGCAAATTGAGGCACGACATTGATGCAGCGGGAAGAAAGCAGGCCGAATCCATTGTCGCTGAGGCAAACGAAAGCGCGAAATACAAGGATGCAATCGAAAAACTGAAGGAACTTGAGAAAATACTAAAGTCTTATCCATGCGCCAAAGACATCGCTAAGATGCGTGCATCGCTCGAAAAGAAATAGGGAAGATGAGCCTCTTTGCATCCACTTCACCCGAGATCGTTGAATCTCACACCTGTGCTTTTATGTGTTTATATACCAAATTGCGCTACAATTATGTGTATGGGATTGCCACCGCTGGTTTTTCAGCCGATCGGAGTCGAAAAAGTGTGGGGAGGTGCTTTTCTTTCTCGCATCCGCCCCCACCTTAATCGCGAAGCTGTTTTGGGCGAATCATGGGAGATATCCGACTACGGAGACCTTCGCACAGTAGTCTCGGAGGGAGACTGCGTTGGCCTGACGCTCTCTGACCTTATCACGCGCAATCGCGATGATTTGCTCGGATGTAATGGCACAGATAGTAAGGGCAGGTTTCCCCTGCTTCTAAAGATCCTTCACGCATGCGGAATACTCTCACTGCAAGTACATCCTGATGATGCCACTGCGCTCCGCCTTAACGATGCAAACGGAGGAAAAGAGGAGGCATGGCTTGTGCTTGCGTCTCAACCCGGCTCAAGGCTGGCTCTTGGTCTTAAATCCGGTATCACTAATGACTGTTTTTTCAAGGCGTTGCCAACCTCTGATCCAAATGATCTGGTAAACTGGATAGAGGTGAAGGAAGGGGACTTAATCCCAGTTCCTGCAGGTCTTGTGCATGCGATCGAAGGTGGCCTTCTGCTGATGGAGATTCAGCAGACGAGCGACGCGACTTACCGAATACACGACTGGGGCAGACAGGGCAGGGAGTTGCATCTTGAAAAGGCGGCGGCAGCGATAGATCCATTCGCAACCACCTCTGTTACCAATATATCCGGTATCAATGGTGAGACGGTAGTGTTTGACGGTGAGAAGTTACACATCCGCGCACTTCGGCTTGATGGCACTTACTATAGTGAATCGGATGTCCCAGAAATTGTGTTTGTATTCGACGGTTGTGCCACGCTGACAAATGAATGCGGTTCAGTGCAGCTCAACCGGTTTTCCAACGCGCTTATTCCCGCTCGCCCACGCTCTTTCGAGCTTAAGGGTGAAGCTCTTTTGCTAATAATGTCTTCGAGGTAAATCATGCGTTTAAACAGATACCTCGCGTCCGCTGGGCTTGGCAGCCGGCGCAATGTCGAGGAGTTCATTATATCCGGCAGGGTGAGAGTAAACGGTAAAGTCGTTACCGATCTCGCCTGCACAGTTCAAACCACCGATACGGTCTTGTTCGATGATGACCCCATTGTGCCAAACGAACTTGTCTATCTTGCCATAAACAAACCAGAAGGCGTCATCACGACAGCGAGCGATGAGATGGGTAGGCCGACCGTGCTCTCTCTTCTACCTCCGATGAAGGCGAGGGTGATGCCGGTCGGAAGGCTTGATGCCGACACAACCGGGCTTCTTATACTTACAAATGACGGTGAGTTAGCACACCGGCTTTCACACCCATCGTATGAACTTGGCAAAACTTATCGTGCAACTCTGCGCGGGCGGATTGAGCAGGAGATGATTGATAGAATTACTGCAGGTGTATGGCTTGCAGAAGGAAAGACAAAACCTGCGAAGGTCACAGTGGTCTTCAACTCGCCCGACAAATCTGTTTGCGACATTACTATTTCGGAAGGCTTCAATCGAGAAGTGCGCCGCATTTTTGCGAAGGTCGGCCTAAAGGTTAAGAACCTTGTGCGAATAGCGCTTGGCCCCATTGAGCTTGGTGACCTGCCGATTGGCAAAATACGCAAGTTGAATGAAGACGAAGTCGCGATGCTTCAGAATTCAACCCGCGTCAGAAAGACATCATTCAAACTTCCTCGCAACCGCGACAATGCAGTGCAGTCAAAAAGAACGAGAAACGATAGACCCCCATTCAAGTCCTCTGGACCGAAGCGGTCGCCCGCGCCGCGTTCGACACGGCGTAAGCCGCCCTCAAATAGAGGTGAAAGATGAAAAAGCTGCTGTTCGTTCTTCTTTTGTCCGCAGTCGCATTAGGCTTTGTAATGGATTCGATTCTTGCAGACGAGGCCAAGCCTCAGCCTGCCACAAGTGTTTCGGCCGTCCCGCTCGGGCAAGCCGCCGTGCTTGAAGTGGTTGATGTGCTTCACTTCAAAGACGGAAAGCAGGTTACCGGTCGCATTGTTGCGACTGGCGCGAAGGCGGTCGTTATCATCGTTGAGGAGAACGGAACGGTCAGTGAGAAATCTTACCCCCGTGCTGATGTTACCAAAATCGAGCGCGGCAAAGCTAAACCAAAGGCTGATTACTATCAGACTGGCTCTGTGGATGGCAAGGAGAAGATTACAAAGGCCGCAGATGCCTCCTCCTCCTCTTCTACTGCAACCACTTCTGCGAGACCGGGCACTTCAAGTGCACCTAAGCCAACCGGCCTGAGTGTCTCGGCGAAGTCCGACACAATCATTGCCGAACTTATTAAAGACAAGAACTTCTCTGGTCTTGTGCGCGTGCTTGGCTATGCGCGTGTAAAGCAGTTAATTGATAACGCTAAAAACGGCCCCCAGTTTGCTAAGATGATAGACAATTTCAACAAGAATGGGCGGATAGAGGCGGCGGATCTCGCTGATGTCATCAACAACACGAGGCTTCAACTTGATTCCGATACTGATAAGAAGCTTAAAAAATTCCTATCTGATCTCACCGAAAAACCACTTGTTTAGCAAGAGGAGACGAGATGCTTCAGCGTGAGGAGGCTCTGGCAGGGCGTGCGACAGCCGCAATGAAGGCGGTCGCCTCTGCTGAGGGCGTGGATATCGAGTTTGTTCGAAGTGGTGTCGCCGATGGGCGCATCGCCATTCCATGCAATATAAACCGCGGCGCAAAGTCAATCTACGGCATCGGCGCGGGTTTGTCGGTCAAGATAAACGCTAACATTGGCACGAGCGGTGAGATAAACAAACCAGAGCTTGAGCTTGAAAAGCTGCAAGCTGCGGAAGAGGCTGGCGCACACGCCATTATGGACCTATCCACCGGTGGTGACCTTGCTGCCGTGCGCAAGATGATCCTCGAAAAAACAAAGCTCTGCACCGGCACCGTTCCGGTGTATGAAGCCGCAGTTATTGCGAGCCGCGAAAAGGGCGGTATTGTCGGCATGACCGCACAGATGCTGCTTGATGTCATTCGCCGCAACGCCGAAGACGGAGTTGACTTCCTCACCCTGCATTGCGGAGTGACCCGCGAAAACTCGGCACTCAACGAAAACCGTATCTGCGGCATTGTCTCTCGCGGCGGAACTCTCCTGTCCGAATGGATGAAGGCGAACAACTCAGAAAACCCCCTATTTGAATACTATGATGAAATTCTGGATATATGTCGCGAGCACGATGTAACTATCTCGCTTGGTGATGGTATGCGCCCGGGTTGTCTTGCCGATGCCTTTGATCAAGCTCAGGTTCACGAGCTTTATGTCTTGGGCGAACTTACACAAAAAGCGCTTTCTCGCGGTATTCAAGTTATTGTGGAAGGACCTGGGCATGTGCCGCTCGACCAAATTGAAAGCCAAGTCAAGCTTATGAAGCGCGTTTGCCACAATGTGCCCTTTTATGTGCTTGGGCCTATCGTAACAGATGTTGCTCCCGGCTATGACCACATCACAAGCGCGATCGGCGGGGCAATTGCGGCAATGGCGGGCGCAGACTTCCTTTGCTATGTAACTCCTGCCGAGCACCTCAGCCTTCCCGATGCGGCTCAAGTTCGCGCGGGAGTGGTAACTGCCCGAATTGCGGCGCATGCCGCGGATATAGCGCGAGGCGTTAAGGGTGCGCGCGACTGGGACGACGAGATGAGCAGAAAGCGCGCTGCGCTCGACTGGCAAGGCATGTTCAGGCTCGCTCTTGACCCTTGGGAAGCGCAGAAAATTCGCACACAGGGCATGTCTAACGACCCCAATGTTTGCAGCATGTGCGGCGAGTTCTGTACCTATAAAGTCCGCGCAGAGGGTGGAAAGCACATAAAGCGATAACCCGCGTAAAAGTCGGGCATACAAGGGTTACTTGCGTCAAATACTCGAAGGTAACCGCAATATGAGGTCAATTCTCCTAATCTCGCTGTTGATGCTCTTCTCCTTGCCGTTGTTCGGCGAGGATGTGGGCGTTAATGTGCGCGACCTGTGCAAGGACGCAGTTAAAGGTGAGCCATCAAAGCGCGAAACCGCTGTACGGCAACTTCGCTACTTCCTTACTGATAAAGAGGTAGTCCGCACTTATGCGACTGTGTTAAAAGACGAAAAGCTGCCAGCAGTCCTTATTGCTGCCATAGAGTCGCTTCGCACTCAAGATGCTATTATGCTGTTCGACTCGGTTTATCCCCACATTCGGCACTATTATCTTGATGTTAGGCGCAATGCATCTTTTACCCTCGCAGCGCAGAACCGCGAGCTTCTTATCAAGAATCTGCTTTCAGATGCGAAAAAGAACGATGAATCCTCAATCGAGGCCATTCGTGCGCTTGGGCGTGTATTGAACGAGAGCGAAGGCGCGTTACTAACAAATTTCCTAAAAAGCAAGAATGGCGATGTTCGTGCCGTTACTGTCGCGGCCCTTATGCGCATAGGAGTATTTCAAGAAGCACCTAAGATTGCAGCACTTCTTGCAGATCCCCACCGTCCGGCGCGTGAACAGGCCATACTGGGTTGCGCATTTTTTCGGGTAAAGGACTCTGTTCCAAAACTGCTCGCTCTTCTCAAAGAGCCTGATTACAAAGATTACGCACTCGCTGCGCTTATGGAGCTAACAGGTCGGCAGTTTGGCGATGATGTGAAGATATGGAGCGATTGGTGGCAGAATGTCGGTTCGACGATTGACATGCCTCCGTTCGAACGCTTAAAGGGGGAAGGGGTGGTCAAATTCTTCGACCATACCGTTCGGGCAGTGCGCTTTGTGCTGTTGCTCGATTACTCAGATAGCATGGGATCAGGCACAGGCTCAAGTCTTGAAGCGCAAGTCAATGAGGCAAAGTGTTGCGTCATACCTCTGTATCCCAATGTCGAGTTCAACTGCATTTCCTATTCCCGTTCCGCAGATCGCTTCGTCTCATGCGCTGTCGAATCAGACTCTCTTACAAAGCGCGATTTCTCGCAGTGGCTTCGCACTCAGGGAACCGGTGCTTATACCGCTACCTATGATGGCTTCAAGTTAGCGCTTGATGTGCCCGAGCTTAACCTGATATTCTTAAGTGGCAACGGTGTGCCGAACTGGGGCGATCTACCAACCGGCAAGAACCCTGAAAACGAAGACAATGTCATCGAGGCTGTGCGCGACAACATTAAACAGCGCAATCTAAACACCGTCATATACACAGTGGCTTTTCCTTTCGGCAAAGACATATTTGAGGATAAGCCCGATATCATTTCGAGGCGCGACCAAGCAACAATAGAGCGCACATTCGACAAACGCTGCGAGAGCTTCTTCCGTCTGATGGCGGCGCTTAACGGCGGTAAATACTGTTTTGTGCCCATATCGCAGAAAAAGACAAAACCCTAAGTAGAATATTGCGACAAACTATCGGCGGAATCCTATATTACTCTTCCGCCCTTGTCGTACGCAATACCATAGCTTCGAGGAGTGAACCATGAACAAGGGAGCTTTAGCTGGCATTTTCATCGTGATCCTAATTGCATCATTCGCTGTTGTTTGGTTTGCTTCAAACAATGGTGGCGGTAGCGAGATATCACCAATACCTTCTGTCTCGGCAAGCGCGGCGCCTTCCCTTGTAAAAGCCACGATTACCCCACAGGGAGACATGGTTGTTCTGAACGCGACTGAGTATTCAGCAGTTGAGGGCCCTGTTCAGGTTATCGAAGAGGCCGGATGCGCTGGTGGCAAGTGCATTTTTATCGAAGACAATGTACTGGGAAAGCCCGTTCAATACCTTGCCAAAATCACCTATCGCTTCAACGCTCCCAAGGCAGGCACATACAAGGTTTGGGTGCGTCATTGGTGGAAGGATGAATGCGGCAATTCACTTCTGCTATCGTTTAACGGCGAGACCCCAAAGCTGCTCGGTGATGATGGCACGGTCAATTACTGGCGCTGGCCACCCGCAATGAAACTTACCGTCGAACTGCAACAGGGCGAAAACACACTCGAGATTATACCTCGCGAGGATGGGCTGAAGTTCGATCAGATACTCATCACCACAGATATGGATTTTTATCCAGTCGGCATTATTGATAATGGTGCAGTTGCACCAAAGCCTGCGCCCGAAAAATAACCCTCCAACTACAACGCTCAGAGAGGTTGAATGGCGGATTTTCGGCATCACATCATCGCAATTCTAAAGGTCTTGCTGTTTATTGCGGTATGTGTGTCCGGCTATTTTCTTATCACCAACTACATGTCTGATTTCGAGCCAAATCGCGACGAGCGTGCTTTCCTTGCCGCAAAAGGTCAGTTGACTGTCGGCTATTCAGAACGAAACCAACCATTTTCTTACCGAGAAAGACAGAACAGGGAAGAAGGTATAAGCATTGAGGCTGTGCGCGAGATAGGTCGCGTGCTCGGTATTTTCATTCAACTTACCCCGATTGGCCCTGTTAGGTACGAGGACTTTCTTCGTTCTGAGGGCGTTGATGTGCTGCTATCGTCGCCGGGGAGGATGCGAAGCGACCAGTTCGACGAGACTATCCCGATGTTCGATGTGCCAGTTTCTCTTTTCCTTCACAAAGATACACCGGGCATTAAGTCAAGGTCGGATTTAAACGGTAAGAAGATTGGTATTGTGCGTGGCTCGGATGTCGAACCAATTGTCCGCGACTGGTTTGGCGTTATCACTTTGAATGCAGGCGACCACGAATCCCTTTTCGCAATGCTGCTTGATGGCAAGGTTGATGCAATTGTCGCAAAGCACCAGGCGATTATGTATCAAGCTCGTGTTACTGGGCAACAGGATAAGATCAAAATCGTCCCCGATATTGCATATCTGCGCGAATCTCTTTTTGTGTTCGGCAAAAACCAGCAGCTAAAACAGCTTCTTGACCGAGCGATACAACACCTAAAAAACAAGGGTGTATTAGACGGTATCGAGAGGCGGGCTTTAGGCGAGTCTTATTCAAAGCGGTTTGTATCCGTCCACCTGTTCTTCACCTTTTCGGTGGTTTTGCTCGCTTTGGCTTTGGTTCTCGTGCTTATTCCTGTTACGCGTCAAGCAAAAGGCCCCGCGCAGATGATAATCCGTCCTCCTGAACCCCTAATTGAAATTAGCAGTGGCGTATTGCTTACACGATTGCATGTGGTTGACCTGTTAAAGCAGATTGGGCGCGATCTGAGACTTAGCGCGATATTCTTGATATCTCCCAATGGTGAGGTTTTTCAGTTTCCCGAAAATGTCGCGCCTCAGGATAAGGCAGATTCAGTTACTGTCTTAAAGCTTGGAAATGCGCTGGCGTTTGAGCAGGTTATCAATTACGCGGGTTGGTATATTGCAGTACTTCCGCATGGAGGCAAAGTCGCTATTCGTGAACGGTCGCTCAAGTTGAATTCAGAGATTCTGACACAGGCTTTCATTTACTTCTCGATTGCCGAGCTTACTGCGATGGTCGTAGAGCTTGATGCAATGCAGAGAACCACAAAGGAGATCATAAACACATCCCTTGATCAGGCAGGATTTCTGTTCTTAGTTTTGACAGAGGGTCTTATTATCGAGGAAGCCTATGGTACGGTGCATCCTCTTCGCTCAGAAGGGCTTGTCGGCACAGACTTCTTGTCGCTGCTTACCAACGAAAGCGCAAATACCCTATCTAAGGAGTTTAAAAAGTACGACCGTATGCGGGCTTTCGAATCAGCGGGCAATATTGAGCTTAATGTTGAAAAGACTCAGATTCCTTGCGCATATAGGCTGCAGATGAAGGTCTTGAGCCGCGGCACAAGGTATATTGCCGAGATTCGTGATGAGCGAGCCCAAAGCCGCCTTGTTTCCCTTGCTCTCGATGCATATCGCACCTACTCCGCCGCTACAACAGCAAATGCGTATCTTGCCGCGCTCGACAGGATGTTTCTCGCCGTGCGCAGTTACTCTAAAATTATCAACGACAAGGATGTGCCCGAGTCTGTGCTGCCTCATTTGCGAAAGATACGAGATTTCGCCTTACGGGGCTCGACGCTTACCGAGGAGCTTCTCGCAATCGTACGCGAACGCAACAGACCACTGCAAGTCCTTGAGTTAGGCGCATTTATCACCGATTACATCAAGCCGCTGTCAGAGATATTCGACACGCATAAATTCAACTTTGATGATCTGCCCCGCCCGTTGTATGTTGACGGGGATCCTCATATCCTTGCAACCGCATTTCTTGCGGTATTCTCCAACGCGGTTGAGGCGAGCCCTACATACAGCATGATTCGTATTTCCGTCAGTACTCGCACTTTCAACGATGTCTTCAAAGCTGTCTGCGGTAGAGTTCCACGCGGTCTCACAGCAGTTATTTCCATAGAAGACAAAGGTATCGGCATTCAAGCCACCAACCAATCAAAGCTCTTCCAACCTTTCTTTACGACAAAAGGCGAGCCTCACAAAGGACTTGGCCTTCTTGGCGCGGTTGCAGCATTGCAGACAGTTTCGGGCGGTCTTGACTTACGATCAGAAACCGGCAAAGGTACATCGGTAATCTTTTATATACCCGTTCGAGAAAGAGCTGCTGCTGTCGAGCCTAACATCGAGGGAAATGGTGAGAGCATATTGATCTACAGCGATAGAAAAGACACGCTCGATATCGTTCACGCATTGTTTGAGCGATACAAGTACAAACCTTCGAGCGCGTCAAGCAATGACGATGTAGTGCGTCTTGTTCAAAGCGAAGTGTTCGATGTTGTGTTGATTGTAACTGATAAGGGTGAGACAGCGACGGTGGTTTTGTGTGAGGAGATACGCAGAAGGAGACCAACTGCGTTAGTAGTAATCGCGGCGACCCCAGGGGAGGTTAGTACAATACAGCGACAGTTGCGCGACAGCCTTGTTAGAATAATTGTCCGAACAGCAGACTACAAGCAAATACTGCGAAATGTGCGCGAGATATTATCCGCCCGCATTGGCACATAATCTTACAGCGCATTTGCTGTCAAGTGAAATCATCCTTCGTTGATATCCACCAGTCTATATCCCATTGTTGAAGGCTTATGCGGTCAGACGCAAAAAATGGTTGAGAAGATGCTCGCGCCAAGTAAAATATGCCGTTTTAGCACCGTACTGTTACTATTATGCACCCTCAGTCGGCGGCACGCGAAATCGTTAGCCGCCGAATTGGTGTTGTGTGCGAATCGCGCGTCTGTGCGCCTTTCGCGATAAATTGAGGTTTGTGCTGTCGAAACTCTGTTGGGAGATATAAGTTCTCCCGAAGGGAGCCGAGATGACCGTTATGCAGATGTTGCGCTCTAATTCGCGCAAGGTTACATGGTTTATTCTGGTGCCAGTTGTGCTCGCGTTCACGATGTTCGGCCTTGGCCTTTCGCTTGATGCCGTGTTCGGTAACGAAAAGGGCAAGGAGATGTATGTCATTGACGGCGTTAAAGTAACCGCTGAAGAGCATCATCGTACGCAGAGGATATGGTCTGCCATCCGCTCCGTCTCTGGCCAGGCTTCCTCGGTCTCTGAGGACGAAGTGCGCGAGATTATCGGCGAGTGCATTCTTGCCAAAAAGCTCGGTTTTGTTGTTACCGATGCAGAAATTGATGCCTCCATATACAAAGAGTTCGGTGGCAGTCAGCAGTCTTATGAAGCCACACTTCGCCGCATGGGGCTTTCGGGCGATGACATACGCCTTTGGTTCCAGCAAAAGACACTGCGCGAAAAGTACTCTAACTTCCAGCGCTCTGCAATCGTCCCCACAGCGAGCGATATCTACAAGAAATTCGACTACGATCGCACTAACTACACCATTAAATACACCGTCGTCCGCCCAGAGGATTTCGCCGATGATGTCATCGTGAACGATGAAAAGCTGAAAGAATTCTACGACTCGGCTGTTGCGAAATGGAATACGCTCATTGACAAGCGCGTCGAACTGAAAAAGCTCCAAAACAGCTTCACCGCCGCCGAAGAGGAGATAAAGGCACTTAAGGAAGAGGTCAAGAAGCTTGAAGAGGACGAGATCATTAAGAAATGCGACTTGGTTGACGGGCCATTCGCAACCGTACATTTCGTCTATGTTGGCTTTGAGGATGTGAAGAAGACCGTCGAGGTTGACTCAATGTCTGATGAAGTCAAGGACTTCTACTTCGGTCGTCTTGATAAGTACCGCAAGACAGATCTTCCCGCCGTACCTAAGTACGGCCCAGTGGCACCTGAAGACCCCAGCATTATGCCTCCGGTTCCTGCCAATCAGCCGACCGAGCAACCGCAAAATCCTGCTACACAGCCGGTTGTGACGCCAGAAAATCCCGATCCAAATGCTCCGGTTCCCACCGAGCTTCCCGATGCTGATAACGATGCTATTAACGGTAACGGCGAGGCTTCGCTTGAGAATAAACCGATTTCGTACAGAGATTTCGGTTCAGAATTTCGCACACTTGACGAAGTACGCGAACAGGTCGTCAAAGACCTGATTGATGTTAAGTCTCACGATAAGAGCGAAGAGATTCTCACAGAAGTTCGCAGCCTGATTGCGCAGATGGACCTTGTCAAGTACGACTTCAGCATCATTGACAAGCAACTTGAAAAGAAACTTGCGTCGAAGTTCCCCTTCAAGATTGACGAGAAGGTCATTACTCCGCAAAATGCTGAGTTCATCGAGACCTACGGCTCCACAGACCTTAAGCTCCGTGCCTTCGACGATTACTCGTACTGGAAGCACTTCGAAGAAGATCACCTTGATAACTTCAGCGATGTTGTAACCGTCGCGAGTGGCAAGTACATTTTCTTCGTTAAAAAGGAAGAGCGCGCCAACATCAAGTCTTTCGAGGACACAAAGACAGTGGTCGAGACGGCATATCGCAAGATCGAGCAGAAGCGCATTGCAAAGGAGACCGCCGAGAACATTATCAAATCGCTGCAAAGCGGCAAAGAGATCGGTGAGCTTGGCCCCAACATCACATGGGCTGATGCAAAGGGCACAAAGGCGACAATCTTGTACCTGCGCGAATTCGGCAGCACAGGTTTCAAAGAGGGCATGATATCGGACAAGCCGATCTGGATAGAAGACCAGAAAGAAGCCTACTGGCGAGTTCAGGTTCTAACAAAGATCGATCGTCCCGAAATAGCGGGCTTTGACAAGGACTTCGATAACTTCCGCGTTCGCTGCATGAGCGACCTGCTCGGTACCCGTCCCGATCAGCCAAAGGGTGTACTTGGCAAGTGGCAGCGCCACAATAAGCGTCTGTTCGGCATGAAAGTCGAAGAGGAAACCGAAGAGAATTGATTCCTTCAAGTTAGTACAAATATCAAACCGCCCGAGCAATCGGGCGGTTTTTTTTTGTTAGACATTTGATGTTAGGTCGCAAGAGGGTGTTTGGTGAGTTGTAAGTAGATATCCTGTTGGCCGTCGCATATCCTGCAGCTTCCTTTAACTCAATACTGCTAAAGTGCATGGCACGCGCATCATTGCTACCAGCATAGGGCGAAAGTCTGTTAAATGGTGATTTATTTAGGTATACCCCGTGTTTGCCCACACACGGAAGCAGATAACTGGCCGATTGCAGCCCGACTATGACGCTGCAAATCCGTGGTGCCATTGCCCTTCTTCTCTACTTTCACCTGTCAACTTACCGATTCGCGGGAGATTTATCCGCAGATTTCGCAGATTTCGCAGATTTGAAGAGGGGCAGACATGGGTGGATTATATACTTGTAGGGGTACAGCATGCTGTGCCCCTACCAGTCTCGAAGGCATTAAAGGCATGGGCGTCTATCTCACCAATCCGCATTTGATCAATCTTGGCATTTCTCCCTTCTTCTCTACTTACACCTTTCAACTTACTGATTCGCGTCTCAGTGAATCAACAATGGCGGGCAAGATGCCCGCCCTCCACGGCAAACACTTCGTGTTTGTATGAGAGCCTGAATGATGGTAGGCAAGATGCCCACCATACATAAACGCGAAAGCGTTTTAGGCATGGGCGTCTCGCCCGTGCCGTACTCAAAATATGTCATCTTGACGGTGA
>CAZNBY010000026.1:24516-43756 GCA_964571525.1 uncultured Planctomycetota bacterium | reverse complement strand
TTCCTACTTCGCTTTCGCGCTACGCGCTTAGCTACGGAGGATTAAAACTTAGTGTGAAAAACCCCGAAGATCACAGGCGAGACGCCCGCGCTCCACAGTCGCTATCGCGATTGTGCGTGTTCGATTATCTCGTTGTTTGCGTTGATTCTCACTGTCAAGATGTCATGTTTTGAGTGCGGCACGGGCGAGACGCCCATGCCTAATACGCTTTCGCGTTTATGTATGGTGGGCATCTTGCCCACCATCATTCAGGCTCTCATACAAACACAAAGTGTTTGCCGTGGAGGGCGGGCATCTTGCCCGCCATAGTTGCTCCCACAGGCGGGACGCGCATCAGTAAGTTGATAGGTGAAAGGTGAAAGTGGAAAAGAAGGGAAGAAGGGCCAAGAAAATGGAGTTGGTAAGAAAGACGCCTTGTCTTTATCGCGAAGCGTTATAATAAGCTTCTGAACATGGGCGGACACAATTGTCCGCCCATGCATAAATCACCTTTAACTAACAACTATTCGATCATCCACTTCTCGATGGCGCGAAGGCAATCAAGCGTAATAGTGTGGGCTTCGTCATAGTCGAACAACGACACATCATATCCGTAAGTTGTAAGTACATCGAGCGCGTTCACTGCCGCGTCGTGCGGGACACGGTCGTCCTTTAAACCATGAAGGATGCGGACTTTGAGGCTCTTTGCCCCATTTAGCAGATCGTCGCTGACGGCGTCCTTTTCGAGCCAGCCACCAATCGGAAAGATGGCTGAAAAGAGCTTCGGGTGGTTCAAACCGACTAAATATGTGAATGTGGCACCTTGCGAAAAGCCCATCAGATAGACCTCGCTTACGCTATAGCGCTGTTTTAGGTACTCGACAACCGACGCGACATAGTCAATCGTCATAATTGCGCTCTTCTGAAAATCGCCTTCCCCTTCCGGGGTCATGCAGGTCCAACTGTAACCGACTTCACCGGGATCGCCAAACGGGTAGGGAGCCTGAGGCGCGGCATAGATGAATTGGTCTTTTTCGAAGCCCCGCCACATGCGGATGAAGTTCTCGTGCTTGTCTCCCCAGCCGTGCAGACCGACCAACAGCTTATATTTATTGTCAGGTGAGTAATCTGATGGCAGATGCACACGGCAGCGGAACAACGCTGTAGCCTCGATATTTACCGTTTGCCCCAATGTCTTTTCGCGGCGGTCTGAGTCGGCAAGTATCTTGTCGAATGCCTGCTTGAAATCCGCATCGTCACGAACATTTGTGAAATCAGAGTCCTGCATCATGTGTTGAATGTCGGTGAAGCCCGCATCAAACGCACGGCGAAGATAGACTGCGGCGAATTTGCCTTTGCCGAGAAGTCCGTAACAACATGCAAGGTTGTAGAGCACGCTCGAATCACCCGGCTTGACCTTAAGGGCGGCAATATAGTACCTTGCGGCTTCAAAATGTTCACCTGCAAGATACAAATCCTCGGCCATCGCGGTGAACTCGGTTGTGTTCACCGTCTGCTCTGTCAGAAGAGCGTCATCGAACGGGTCTATCGAGCTTATCTCACCGTTTGTGACCTGCTCCTTATTAGTGTTGGATTTTGTCTTACTATTATCACAAGAAGCGCAGAAAACACACATCAAGGCGATAACACATAACAGGGACAGTTTTGAAAGTGCGCTCATTCTTACCTCTTCTTTCTTGTTGCGTTAACAGTCAACCGATCATAGACCTGATAATTATGCTTAATGTATGTAACTTGCATACAATTTGTTATATATCCTGCGGTTGCGATTTCGCCAGCGAACAAGATTTGCAGGAATTGGCGTCTCGCCCCGTGCAATTTTATTAGCGACACGAACCTTGATAATTTTGACAAGTGACTCTGCGTCTGCAATCGCACCAGCGATTTTACGCTTAACAACATCATCCTTAGATGCCGAGGCAAGAACTCCCCTTCCCTCTGCCGTCGCTGCAAGGTCGAACAGAAATCTGACAGGCTTTTTGTAATTCGCCAAAGCGCCATCAAGGAAGAAGTGAACCTCGTCGCGTCCCAAAAATATGCGAGACGATTCAAACAATGAGAGCAGCGCAACAGCGTCACCAACAGCATACACAGCAGCCTGTATCAGTTCTATCCTCAGTTTCTTTCGCCTGCCACGCTTTGATTTGCGAACAGCAAGTGCGTCGTCTGTTTTCACACTATGCAGACTTGAAAGGGATGACTCGATAATCGAGTTGGTTAGAACACCTGCTGCTTCGTCGCGATAGAAACGAAAAGGCAATTCGGTTCGTATCGTGTTGATTAAGCTCGCGCGGAATCCAGTGTCGAAGATTGTGTTTGCACAGATTATTGTCGAAGCTGCATCCCAGTCAGATTCTTGTTCGAGCACAAGAAGCATGAGGCGAATATCATAAATTCTAATGCTGTATTCCCACTCAGTATGAGGTGTGAACGCTCGCCATGCATCGAGTAGCGGGATAACAAGGTCATCACAGCAGACCTTGCAGTCGGGGTTGTAAGAGAAGACATCGCGCGCATGGCTCGATTTGTCAATGCCCCTTTGCCTTTTTGTGGAAGCGAAGGCAGGTAGATATAGTCTATCGGGTGAATGAATAAAAAGGGCGAGATCGTACTTCCTTGTAAGTTGGTCAGATATTCGCGAAACGGCACCATGCTCGGTTGCGCAAAGCAATTGCCAGCCCTTGGCGTTTAACCAGAGCGATGCAAAACCAGCTAACTCGTAGATTTCTTCGCAAAACCTCGACATGCCGCACATTATAGGCATGTGAAGCACAATTCAATGGAGAAGCGCGTCAGATTTACTTGTTACTCGGTTACTTCTCTTTGTAAGGAATCGGCGAGGCCACAATACGAAAACCGAGATGAGCTGCAACAGATGTGGGAACAGAAGTTGTACGGTTGGCAGAACGGCATGCAAGAGAATCCTGCGACCAGGCTCCGCCTCTGTAAACGCGGCCTAAGTACTGCCCTTCCCCCTGTGGATCGGTCTGTTCTTCAGATGAATATTGCTTTGAATACCAGTCAAGGCACCATTCCGCAACATTGCCGTGCATATCGTATATGCCCCATGCGTTCGGCTTCTTTGTGGCGACTGGGTGCGTCTTGCTGTCTGAGTTCTGATGAAACCACGCATATTCGGATAGCTGAAGATCCCCATCGCCGAAACAGAATTCCGTTGTGCTGCCAGCGCGGCAGCAGTATTCCCATTCGGCCTCGGTCGGCAGTCTATATACAAGCCCTGATGGCAAATTGCCCTTTTCGCGCTCTGATGCCGTCAGCCTTCTACAGAATTCCATTGCATCCCACCACGATACCATATCAACCGGCAGGTCATCTCCTCTAAACACACTCGGATTCACGCCCATATATGCGCGGTACTGAGCCTGAGTAACCTCAGTTGCTCCAATATAGAATTCACGGGAAATGACGACACGATGAACGGGCTTTTCGCGGTTCTGCCCTTTTTCCGAACCCATCATAAATGCCCCTGCTGGTACCGTAATGAGCTTTAGCGGAGCGCTTGCGATCCAGCTTTTTCGTGCCTGCAACGCACGGTCTGCCGGATCGGTTTTGTCATTCGCAGGTGTCTCTACACTGCTTTTATGGCTTAAAGAAGACAAGACGATACGGAAGCCACGGTTCTTGCTTCGAGAATTCTGTTGGCTTATATTCCTAATCGCTGATCGGCAGTCAGATGAATCGGCATTAAAGGAGCCACCCCGCCAGATGCGATCCTCCCCCTTAGCCGCGCCTGATGGATCCTTCTGTTCGTCGGCAGAATACTCGCTGTATCTGTCTAAACACCATTCAGCTACATTGCCGTGCATATCGTGCAAACCGAAGCTGTTCGGTCTTTTGCTTGCGACAACTTGCGTGGAATTATCAGAGTTCTTCTTATACCATGCATAATCGGCAAGCTGAGTTTCATCAGCGCCAAAGCAGAAATCCTCATCGCTTTTTGCGCGGCAGCAGTATTCCCATTCGGCTTCGGTGGGTAGGCGGTATTCAAGATACTCGGGAAGGTTGCCGTTCTTATGCTCGATCTCAGATAGCTTCCGACAAAAATCCATGGCATTATCCCAAGAGACCTGCTCGACAGGCTTGTCCTCGCCAACAGACATGCTTGGATTTTCACCAGTGATCTCTTTGTACTGCTTCTGTGTAACTTCGGTTTTACCAATACAGAATGCACGGGTTATACTGACTTTGTGAACTGGACTTTCGTCAACAAAGCCCTTTTCTGACCCCATCATAAACGAGCCTGGCAGAACTAATACAAGCGCGATCGGCGACTTTCCAACTGCAGACCGCATGTCCTGTTCGACTTTCGCAGTATCAACATCTGGTTCTGGTTGACCTTTATTATCGTTTGGAGCAACAATATCGAAGACAACGACAGCGATTTGGTCCTTTTCGACGGTTACGCTCTTCTTCATATCGGTAAAACCGTCTTTGCATGCCTTAACCTCGTGGAGTCCTGCGGCGACATTCTTGATCAGAAGTCCACCTTCATCGGCATTAGTGCAACCTGCCAGACGACCATCAAGATAAACCAAGAAGCCGGGATCACATTTGACATGAATGTAGCCTATGTCATCTGCGAATATTGCGGCAATAGGACACATGCACACAAGTACTGTCAGTAGAAAATAACGGAGCAACATAAAGCCTCGACTGCACAAATAGGAACGACTTGGCAAAATAGCTCATTTCGAGCATAAAGTCGCGCATTTTAAAGGCTACCGCAAAGCCGTCAAGCAGCTTTCCAAATAAGGCGTTTTACAGTCGGGAATTTCGAGATCTTATAGCTCTGAGCGGAGGCGTCGGATGAAATCGCGGGTGAACGCCTTGCGCTCTTGGCCGATGCGCGTTCCCGCTGGTGTTCGAAAGACAATTGTGTTTATATAACGGTTTTCGATGAAGTCTGCGGTTTCTTCGAATGACTCACCCCGTGACGCGCCCACCGAAAACGCCTTTACAATGCCTAAAGCTCCAACCTCTTCGACACAGTTACAGTCGTGCACAATGCCTTCCTCGACAGTCTTAGGATTTTCTATGTGCCGTTCGAGCATCTCGAATGCCTCGTCAATTTCGTAATCCTGCCAGCCAAGCTGCTCTAAAAATGCCCTGCTTCGGCTGTTAAAGCCCTGATTATCGCGCAACAGACCTGCAAGACCGTGAAAACACGATAGAAAGTAAAGGTATTCTTTGCGGGGCGCAGGCATTATGCCTGCTGAGAACCTGTCGAGCCTTCTCAATATACGCACGATGTGCGGTAGGCCGTGCGCGGGATTCATGCCAGCGTAGAAGGATTTCACAAAGTCAAGATAAGGCTCTTGGGTATAGCGGTTCATAGACACCTCGAACTGCATGTTAACAAAACACTCGTTGTTGAGGCTCTTGTTGAGTATTCGCAGGTATATACTACATTGTACCATGAAAGTAGGGGTACAGCATGCTGTGCCCTTACATTATTTCTGCGCCCCTCAGGTTCTGCTGGTCGCCGATTTTGGCAGACATACAACAGATTTCTGCGCCCCCTACCCGATTCGATGCCGTCATCATTGGCAATAACCAAAACCCCATGTACATGATGCAGCCTGATAACCCATTCATCCAACATTACGCTGGGGTAATGTATCGGGATATCGTACAACATTGCATAGCGATATGCCCCACATCGTAATGATGTCAATCTGGCGGTTCCATCCTGCCACGCATCTTGAATGATCGTCGAAACTGCCGCGTGTGCGAGGGGAAAAGGAAAGGAGTAAAACTCATCTTTCAGCGTCTCACCTGCCTCAGTATCAGCATCATTAAGGCAATTAGTATGATAAAGGCTACTGCTAACGCAAGGATGACAAACCACGCAGAGCCTTTCTGCACCTCGCCCGATTTATTCTGAGGCTCTGCTTGATCGAGCTTCTGTGTTGGTGAAGGGCTTGGAATAAGTGTGGGAATCGGCGTAGCTGTCGGTTGTGGATTGTCTTCTACATACTTTACGATCTCTTCGAAGTATCTGTAATAAAGAGCATCCTTTGGAAGAGGAGGGATCTTGCTGTCGGGATCCCCCAATATCTTCGTTCTTCGCACCATTTCCTGATACTTCTCTTGGGCGAGGAGGTGATAAAAGTCTGTGAGATGTCGTTTCAAAGCATGTTCCGTAACACGCGCAAAGAAGCAAGGAGACTCAAGGGATTTCGTTTCGCTGCAAACAGCGAATATTAATCTTGTAACTATCGGGTCATTTCGCTGTGTGAATTCTAACCCCGATTGCATAGCTAATACCTGAGCAATATCCCCGTATTGCTTATACAACTGCCAAAGTGCATCGTTATCAATATCAAATCGAGTGCCCATTGCAAGTACCTCAAACATGAATGGAAGCGTGGCATTATTATTTGGCAAAGTGATGTTGGAATAGTATTTTCTGTATTCATCAGCCTCCTTGATATTCTTAACAAAACTCAGGTCTTCTATCATCTTTTTCAGAACAGAGGAACCTTCAACTCTATAGTTAGATAGTGGGTATGGTGGCGGAAATCGTTCTCCTGTAATGTCTCTTTTAATAACAGGAGGATCCGCAATTGTACATAGCGCTATATAGTGTTTCTCGTCAAGATCTTTCATTAAATCGGGAAACCTGATTCGTGCAATCAACCCTCCTGCAACAGCCTTCGCTATCGGTGGAAGCTGCCCTTGTAGCTCTTCAAGCATTGCCACATCAGCAGACCATTCCTCAATGAGCTTGTCCCTTTCATCGAAGAAGGGCTTACCCTCAAGCTCAAGCAACGCCTTAATGCGTGCGGTCAGCGCTTCAGTGTTCCTAATTGCCTCGCAATACGCTGATGTTGCGCAGAGGAGCACAAGGTACACAAAAAGAATGGTTGTTGCTAAGATTACTGCCTGCCTATTCATTCCATTCCTCCCATCCCAAACTATGCACATCTGAATTAGAGCGTCGAACTTTCGTTCGTAACCTGATTCGCATTTACCACGCCAAAACAGCCTTTCCCCAAATTTTACATGTTGGTATGCTGATTACCAACAGATTTGCAAAAGGTGGTGCAACATCTTTGAGAAGGCAGCAATCCGCGTTGTTGATTAGCATGCGGTTGTCTGATTCACTTGACATCAAAGGGTGCCAAACGCCGTCAAAACTGTATAATGGTAGGTGGAGATACAACAATGAACAAAAGAAGCACTTTAATAGTCGCGCTGATTACATCGGTGCTCGCATACACCATCGCATGGGGCGCAGACCCCACAATAGGCTCGTGCACCCGTAAAGACGAGTTCGCAAAAAAGCAGCTTGTCGTTGATGAGCTTGTGCTGCAACTCGCGCAAGAAAAGAAACCGGCAAAGCAAAAGGCTCTGATTAAGGATATTGTGACGAAGCATGGTTCGACGGGCGATATAGAGAACCTTATCCGCTACCGTGAACCCCACTTAATACCAATCTTTGTCGAACTGCTTGAGCACAAGAACTGGGCGATAAGAGGCCGCGCTTTGTATGCGCTGAAGATGATTGGCAACGAGAGCTGCATAGACGACATAGTGAAGATGTTAGACGATTCAGAACCTCAGGTGCGCGAGCTTGCAGCTAATGCATTGAGTGAAATTGGTAACTCAAAGGCAAAGGAAGCGCTTTCGGCAAAGCTAAAGAAGGAAAAGGACATATATGTTATAGCGTCAATTGAGGCCGCAATCGGCGTTCTTTCGAAGGGCACAAAGCCATATTCACCGTACTATACCGGCAGCAAGTACGAGGAGAAGCTCGTCGGTCAGCAGGGAGCGAGAAGGGTTGAGTGGGCATGGACAGTTAAGGGTCCCGCAATGTTCAACGACAACTTCGGCAAGCCTTATAACCATAAACCCGCGACCGAGTATCGGTATCCCATAAGCTGGTACAAGAACTCGCTTTTCACCACCTACCCGCGTAACTCGTTTGGCGGATCATCTGGCCATGCAGCGGAGGACTGCGCTTGGTTTCGCGAGGGTTGCTCATATTACGCGCTTGCAGACGGCGTTGTCCGCATGGTGCAAGGTGCGGGCGGCGACTGGGGATTTCTGATCGTGCTCGAACACCTTATGGAAAACGGAGATTACATAGTCTCGCTTTATGGTCACGCTGCTTGGGATGTGCTTGTTAGAGCGGGTGAGGAAGTGAGATGCGGGCAGAAGATTGCAACAGAGGGTCTTTCGTGCAGTGTAGAGAATGGTGGATACGGCTCGCATCTTCACTTCGGTATTGGCGATGGTCCGTTTAGAAGACCAAAGAACCTGATGAAAGGTGATGAATACAGCTTCGAAAAGGATGGGAAGAAGGAAAAGGGCAAGATTCTGCGCTTTGTTTACGCTGACGAGAAGGAAGGCAAGAACGAATATGGCTGGCCGAAACTGGCTGCGATTATCATGATGGCGGACGGTACGACTACAAAGGTGGTGCTGCCGGCTGAACACTTCAACAACGAGTTATCGTGGATGCAGGCATACATTAAAGACTGCAAGGGCTGGTTGAATCCCCAGACATTTCTGCCAGAATATGTTGAGGGCAAGAAAGCCAAGTGACAATCGCCAAAGCAGTTTTTGAAGTTGTCATATTTGTGAGTTATAATGCACAGGTACGATTGGTGTTCATTTCATCAAACAACAACTTCAAGTAAAGGCGGAGGATAACAATGAAGATCGGCGAAGTATTTCGCAGCGCGGATTTCAAGAACGAGAAGCATGTGCCGGTGATCGAGCTTGCGACCAAGCCTGTCGCGGGTGAGCCTTTAAAGCTTTCTGTTACGGTCGGCAAGGAGATTCCCCATCCTAATACGACCGAGCACTTCATCGCATGGATTTCGCTCTATTACAAGATAGACGGCGATCCTAATGTGTACGAGCTTGGCAAAGTAGAGTTCAACGCACATGGTGGTTCAGCAAAAGGGCCGAACACTCTGATACTCCACACGATTCCCACGGCAGACTTCACGGTAAAGCTTGACAAGCCGGGCAGTCTAATCGCGACATCTTACTGCAACATTCACGGCCTTTGGGAGAGTTCGGTACGCATCGAGTTCTAAGACATCCACATCTTGAGCGGATGGGGGCGATAAGCCCTCATCCGCTTATCTTTGCGCAGAGAAAATGACAAGCTCTGAGTTACCTCACAACATAGTCTTTAGACAAGCAAACATCAGTGAGATAATCGAACTGCGTCGCCGTGTTTTAATCGTCGGCACCATCGGCCACAGCG
The DNA here is from genome assembly GCA_964571525.1 of uncultured Planctomycetota bacterium. GTDB lineage: Bacteria > Planctomycetota > B143-G9 > B143-G9 > B143-G9 > CAZNBY01. The sequence goes on along the minus strand of CAZNBY010000026.1, from coordinate 34,512 downwards.
AGCATTTTGCCGGCGATGACGAACCCACGACAATTCACTTTGGCGCATTTATCGGCAGCGATGCAGTCTGTTGCCTGTCTTTGATGATGAATTACTACGATGGCCAGCAGGCATATCAACTTAGGGGAATGGCGACTGCTCCAGAACTCGTTCGCAAAGGCATTGGCAGCGGTCTATTGTCGCTTGCTGAGCAGCATGTAGTCTCTGCTGGCATACACATCCTTTGGTGCAACTCGCAGAAGCGTGCCGAGGAATTTTATAGAAAGCAAGGCTGGACAACCGTCTCAGCCGAGTTCGATGTTGCCGGTGTCGGGCCGCATGTGAAGATGATAAAGCGCATATAGGGTACGCTCTTTTCTTCGCCAATATGCATTCGAACAATGATTCTATGCGTGAAATTCGACGCGCGCGAATTCTGCTCGTCAAATGGTTGTAATCGAAAGCTGAAGGCGGTGGCTAATGAGACATATTGGCTTTTTACTCTGCGTTATCGCAGGGTTAATGATTTTTTCGGGGGTAGAAATAGTCTCAAGATGCTGCCCTCCCCCTCCGATCACAACAAAACCTGGTCGCACCATACCCACATTTCCCCGCACTGCTATTCCAACAACATTTATTACTGGGCTCCCCGGTACACTGCCGGGAGGTCTAACCTTTCCAGAAGCCGAGTTCATGTGGGAGGACTGGAAAACCCTTAACTTCGGAGACCTTCTTGTTGAGTACCCTTCGCTTGAGGACGCGCAATACATTACCCCCTTGACGATTGAAGACCTACCTCGCTTACTCACCCTGCTCGACTATCGCGGATTATACGACAAGGGCATACACAAAATTGCGCTCGACAACATCAAGTTGCTTGGTAAACCCGCAATGGAGTTGCTGATTGACTTTGTGTTGGGCAAGAAGCAGCTTAACACATCGAAATGCGCGAAGTACCTTAACAAATTTCAGTTTCGCGAGTTAGCTGTAAGGGCATTGTCAGAACTGACAGAAGATGAGCAGACCGCTGGCGTTGTCGCAGCCCTACTTTCAGAGCCCTATCGCAACGAGAACACCGCATCAGCCGCCGAAGCAGTATCAGCGTTGATAAAGGACAACGAGAGGCGAATAAGATTCTGGGCTTCGATGTCTTTGGCAAACATGAAACCAAGCAATTACCTTTCGACTTTTGTTAAGCTTCTCGAAGAGGACAAAGAGAAGTATGTAAAGTGCGCTGGGGCATTAGGTATATCAGCAATACATGAGCAAAAGGCAATCAACGCGCTTCGATCGGCGAAAATTGGCCGCAGTCACTATCATGCGCGCACATTCGCAGTTGCGGCTTTGGGGTTGATTGGTTCTGCCGATCCTGTCGAAGAACTGCAGAATGCCCTTGTATCGCAGAATGGGAATGTGCGCACTGCAGCAGTGCTTGCTATTGGTTACCTAATTCACAAGCGAGCAAACACGCACAAAGACTATTCTGAGCTTATTGATATCTTACGGGGCGCATTTTTAAGCGAGTTCGACGGCGCGGTAAGACGCTCTTTCGCTTTATCGTTGTTCGTTATTGACAATTATGAGGTCCTTGAAGAGCTTAAAAGGACAATGAAGGAATTTCGTGACCCGGTCATTCACTCACTTTATGCCCTTGCCCATGCAAAGACGGGCATCATCAAGGATATTGAGTCTATCTATCGGCTTCCTGCAGGTAAAGGGGAACTGTTTGCACGAGCACTCGGCTACACAGACGCGCTGTTGTTGGGCACGAGCCGCGACAAAATAATCTCTGACATGCTGCGCGACGATTCGCCGGTGATACGCGCCGCTGCGATTATGATGCTTGATAAATTCAATCTTAGCGCTGCAAGGGCTATTCTGCGTGAATTTCGGCTTGACGCTGATCCCATGCTGAACCGTGCGGTCGCCTTTTCTGCATCGGTGTATTTCGGCAAGACGGATTTCGATTTTTCGAAAAAGATACTTAACGGTCGTGATGAAGCCGCCAAGGCTGTGGCTTACATTGGCATAGGCTTTTTGAACAACAGCGATGCCTTGAGTTACCTGACCTCTGACAAACCAAGTGACTCCGAGCTTCGCAAGTGCCATTCTCTGGCCATGTCGTTGATGGGGGGATTTCCGCTCTTTACAGACCTTTGCGATTTTCTGAAAGATGAGAAGGAGCAAGTTCGCGCGGCAGCTTGCACCGCGCTTGCAATGCTCGACCAGCCGGCATCGCTCGACAAGATTCTCGATATTGTAAAAAATGACAAGGGATACAAAGCCCGAGCCTATGCGATGGCATCACTACCTTTGCTCACAATTCCTAAGGAACGCCAGCAAGAGGTCGTTGAAGTGTTGGGCAACGCATCCAAAAACGACAAGCATTACATGCCAAGAGCCTACGCAGTGATGATGCTCTCTCTGTTCAGCGATAATCGCATTGCGTTCAATTATGCTCGCGATGCATTAGAGGATAAGCACTCTGATGTCAAAGCGACTGCAGCGTTAGCGATGGGCATGTTCAAGTCATTTTCTGCTGCGCGAGAGCTTCGCAATATCACTCAAAAGTATGCTGGCACACCATTTGGGCAAGCAGCATACTATGGACTTGGCATTATAGGCAGCAAATCGAACGCATCACTTCTTGTCGCGGATTTTGCGGCATCGCTTCTTGAAGACGATCTGGAGGCTATTGCATTTGCCGTTGGCCAATCTGCAGCAGCCGACTCTTATCTTGGTATGTCAGAGTTCTTCAAAGATTATGATACTGTTGTTCGCAGTCGTGCTGTTAAATGCCTTGGTATGATGCGCGATTTGCCCGAAGAATCTCGGCGCGATGCTATCAAACTGCTCGAAGAATACAAGAAATACCACGAGAAGCGTTCGAAGACCTTCCAAGAAGAGATGAATGTGCAGTTCTATTCCGCGGTCATTCGCTATACCTTTGGTAAGCGAAGTGCTATTAAGGATGTTCTCGATACCGTTAACCACCCAAACTTCCTTGCTGAAAATCAGGTCAACATGGACTGGGATTCACTTATGGAACCTGTCAACGATCGCTTTCCAAAGTGGTACAAGATGAAGCCGTTCTATTGGACGGATTACGAATAATCGCCCATTAACTACACTGCTTGCCTGACCGAGCCCGACCCCACCCACAAATTGGTGGGAACGAGAATTGCAGCAAAAAATCCAAAGTTCGCTGTAATATCGTAAAATACAGATATGTCATTCTTCAAACCAAAAGGCTCACAACGCATTCGTAAGGAAAGCCCACTTGCAGCGATAGTGTCTCCATTCGCCGAGTTTGCTCGCCTTGAGTCAGCTGGCGGATACCTGCTCGTCGCCGCGGCTATTCTTGGCATTTACGCGGCAAACGGCACAATGGCAGAGCTATACTCAAGCCTGCTCGAAATGCCTGTTTCGATTTCTGCAGGCAAGGCATCGCTAACTAAGCCGCTGATATTATGGATAAATGACGGGTTGATGGCTGTCTTCTTTCTTATGGTGGGCCTTGAGATTAAACGCGAGGTGCTTACTGGCGAGCTTTCAAGCCCATCGAAGGCTGCCCTGCCTCTCGTTGCAGCGCTGGGAGGCATGGCTGTGCCGGCTGGTTTCTACATACTTTTCAACACAAACGGTGAAGGAGCCGTGGGCTGGGGCATTCCAATGGCGACCGACATCGCCTTTGCGCTCGGCGTGTTGACCCTGCTTGGAAGACGAGTTCCCGTATCGCTCAAGATCTTTCTCACCGCCCTTGCTATATTCGACGACATCGGTGCGATTATTGTAATCGCAGCTTTCTACACAGACCAGATATCCACGGTTAACCTTATAACCGGCCTTGCGCTATTAGGCTTCCTTGGGGTACTTGCACGGTTAAGGGTTTACAGCCTAAAGCCATATCTGATCATAGGCTCGATAGTCTGGTTGATGTTCCTTCAATCGGGTGTGCATGCAACTGTAGCAGGTGTTTTGCTTGCAATGGTCATTCCATCCCGACCAAAGATAATGCATGATCGGGTGTGCAAGCGCGCCAACGAGATACTAAACGAATATGGTTGCGAGACAATGAACAATGAGGAGCATCGGCAATCCGCATTAGCCGCGCTGGAAAACCTTGGCAGATATGCAATGTCGCCTTTAACACGACTTGAGCGGGCACTGCACCCATTTGTTACCTATTTTGTGTTACCGTTGTTCGCACTTGGAAACGCGGGCGTATCGCTCGAAATGGAAAAGCTGCAAGAGGGAATTGGCCATCCTGTGTTCGCTGGCGTATTTGCTGGCCTTGTGCTTGGTAAGCCAATCGGTGTTGCGCTTTTCACCTTTGTTGCGGTGAAGCTCAAGATATGCGTGCTACCCGCGAATGTTACAAACAAGCACATTATTGGAGCAGGTCTGCTTGCTGGCATTGGCTTTACGATGAGCCTTTTTATAAACGGTCTTGCGTTCGATGACTTTGCTATTCAGTATCCTGCCAAGGTCGCAATCTTGTTAGCTTCGCTGGTGTCGGGTATATTGGGGACAATCGTGCTTCTAACCGCTGGCAAGGAACCACCTGTTACCGAGGCATCCTGATCGCGTTCTACTACTGAGTTCGCTTAAATCTGTGATTCGTGTGGATGGGTCTATTTGTCTGGCGCATATGCAGAAGTTTATTGCGTTATGTAAGAAGACTGATAGGCAATATACATTGTATGTTGTTCCAGAATCCTATAAAAGAGAGAGCGCATCTTGTGCGCTCTCTCTCATCAATAATGCGTTACATTTATTGTCTTCGGACCAGCCTTTTACTTCGCTCCAACGCGGAACAAAGGTTGCAACTTCTACCTAAAAGCTCATCTGCATTCTGATACCAAGCAACCAGACATTTTCACTGTCTCCATTACCGTTGATGTCCTTAACAAATTGTATATCGGGTGAGATACTCAAGTATTCGTTTATCCATAGGTTGTAATACATCTCCACATGACTCTCGTTGCTCGTATTGACACCCTTCGCACGACTAATCGCCTCCCAAGTCGTGCTCAAGATCGTTGAGCCAAATGCAAATCCAAAGCTATCGTCATCGCGACCGAAAATGCAACCGGAACACTGAAACCCAATGCTCCATGCATGTTCGATTTGCGAAACACTTGCTCTTTGGTGTCCATACCTTGCGAAAAGAATGACGGAATCCGAGATCTCCTGGTCAAAGGATAATCCGTATCCATAGTTTTTTTCTGATGCTTTGGATGTATCTTCTAAGTCTTCATGGTCTTTGTTGTTAATCCACCCGTACACTCGGTAGTTACCTTGCCGACCGGCAAAATCAGGCATCAGGTTCAACTGCGCAATTAAGAACGAATCATCGAATGCGTTATCCCAATCCGCGTCCGCATCCATGTAACCGACACCAAGTTCATAGGAGTCGCTGAACGTCATCCACAGCATCATACCAAAGCTGTTGTCATCGGGAAACTCCACCGACAAATTATTGACGAAGCCTCCCGAGAGAAACTGCTCTGTTTCACTATTTGCGACTCTATTGCCGTCGAAACAAGCGGTTATGTTGATCTTACCAATGCGAAACCGGATTGTCATATCACGCCATCCATGCTCATACCATAGTTCTGAGAGCCTGATGTTATTGTCATTATCGGCATCGCTATTGAATCCCGAAAATGAAGTGAAGTCGCCATCTACACCATTGCCTTGGCCAGCCTGAAGCAACGAGAAAACCATGCCAGATTCGAAAATGGGTTTTGACATTTCCAAGTCAAAGGATACAGAACAATCGGTGACATTTCCCTTCTGATTACTTTCTTCTTCTCCTCCGATACTGCTTTGCAACACGATGGTCATACCAACTGATATTTCAATCTCCTCATACCATCGTGCTTCGTCGCCGTTAGAAGTTGCTATGGGTTGCTTGTCAGACTTCTCCACAAGATGCTCGATCTGCACCTTAGGGGCAGCAATCTCTTCAGGGAACTTTGTCGTCTCATCCCCGAAGGCAGTTCCAGCAGCAAGGAATAAGAACAAACTTGTGAATAACAACGCTTCAATTCGTTTCATTTCTGAATTCTCCTCATATAGTGGATAAAAAAAGGGCGCAATGAGCTCGGTAGACGCTACCGAGATCTTTACGCCCTCACTTCCGGCTCATTATGCCAGGCCGTAGGACTAACGCATGATACTCAGGTCAGGCGATATCTGCCAAAACCTCAATCATCTTCTTTCGTAACACCTCAAGTTGCTTGGACTTGAATGCCTTTTTGGATTCCTCAAGAACATTTATCGCTTCAAGCAACACGCTCTTGAGCTTATCCTTATGTGGATACACAGAAGTGCAGTGTGGTAAGACGATGAGATCACCCCCTTCCCTTTTGCACTCCAAGATTTGCCTATTGTTTTCAAGAATTGTGCGAATGTTCTCAATATCCAGCGCAAGCAGATCATATATCGTCATGCTGAAGTCTCCTCGTGTTGCTTCGTGTTAAGGTACACCGAACATGAACAATTTGCACAGTTACCCGAGCAACTATGCCCCCTGGACTCAATGGTCAGAGAATTAAAGATGTACCTTATACCGAAGACTGACGCGATTGCTACTATTGTTGAAACAACGATGATATCTATCATACATGCCTCCTTTCAGAGTCCAAGGCTGAAGAGCGAACATAGTTGAAAGACAAGCACAGTGATTACATAAGCGAGCATTGTCAGCCCGACAAGCTGCAAAAGTGCCCAGCGCCAAGAATTGCTCTCTCGTTTTGTTATCGCAATCGTCGCCATGCATGGTGCACTTATCAGGCAGAATAGCATTATACAAAAGCCAATTAGAGGTGAGTATGAATTCTTGAGTTTATCCCTAAGGGTTTCAGACTCTTCATCAGCCTCGCCAACCGAGTACACAATACCTAATTGAGCCACAAAAACCTCTTTCGCCGCGAACGCACCAATCAACGCCGTACCGATTTTCCAGTCAAATCCCATAGGTTTCAGCAAAGGTTCAATTGCATTCCCTATACGACCAGCGAAACTGTAACGAAGCGCTGATTCTGCTTCTTCGTTTTCAATTTGTGTGAATCTATCGAGCTTTTCCTCCTCTGTATAACTGCCAGCCTCAACTTCTTGTTTTGCCTGTTCAAAATGTGATGTAATTTCATCTGGGGGAGCAGGAAAAGTCGTCATCGCCCACAACAGTATCGAAATGGCGAGAATTACAGTTCCAGCTTTCTTGAGATATAGCCACCCTCGTTCCCACATGTGGATTAACACACCCTTCAGTGTCGGCAGTCTATACGGCGGCAGCTCCATAACAAACGGCACTGACTCGCCTTTAAGGATTGTGCTGCGAATGAGTTTAGCTGAGGCAATTGCCAGCAAGATGCCTATTATGTAAATTAGCCAAAGCATTGGCGCATACCAAGCCTGCGGGAAGAAGGCAGGAATGATAAGCGCATAAATTGGGAGTCTTGCTCCACAACTCATTAAGGGGACAACAAGCATTGTTGTAAGCCTGTCTCTGTGGTTTTCGAGTGTTCTCGTAGCCATTATTGCAGGGACAGAACAGCCAAACCCTATCAGCATGGGGATGAAGCTCTTCCCATGCAATCCGATTTTGTGGAGTATCCTATCCATTATAAAGGCAGCTCGAGCCATATACCCCGAGTCTTCAAGGACAGCTATCGCAAGGAACAGCAGTAGTATGTTAGGCAAGAAAACAAGAACACCACCTACACCACCAATTACTCCGTCAATGAGAAGCGACATCAACAAGCTATCTGAATCGGATGACCACATACTTCTCATCGTTTCTGACAGCCAACCAAAGAAGCTCTCTATCCACCCCATTGGTGGATCACCAATTGTGAAGGTCAACTGGAACACTAAATACATCATGGCGAGAAAGATAGGAATTCCCAGAATGCGATTTGTTACTACCGAGTCAATTCTGTCAGTAACAGTGTTTTTGATATCTATCGTTGAGCGAACAGCATCTTTGCATACGCGTGAAATGTAACTATATCTCGCACTTGCTATTGCAGTCTCAGGTGCTTCCCTCAAAGAGTTTTCGATACGATAAAGTGCCCCGGCAAGCTGCTGCCTAACCTCTTCTGAGTTGACTTTCGATACTGCTTCTGCGTCGTTCTCAAGCAATTTGACCGCAAGCCACCGCGCATCATATTCTCCATTGCAAACACCATTTTTCTTGATAAGGGGTAAGAGCGAGGATATCTCTTCCTCAATCTCCTTGCCATATGTGACACGAGATGTACTTCTGCCCTCTTCTTGAATTGAATTGCATTCGGGTGCATCGGATTTTGTGCGCTCAAGCCGACTACATAAGCACTTGGAGCATGCTTCATTTGCAGTCAAGAGAACCGCATCAAGCAACTCATTCATTCCCATACCCTTATTGCCAACAGTCTCAACGATTCTCGAACCGAGAAGACTGGACAATCTATCTAAGTCGAACTCGAATCCGCGAGTCTTTGCAACATCGCTCATGTTGAACACCAATACGAGTGGTACATCGAGTTCAATAAGTTGGACTGCAAGGTATAGATTCCTCTCGAGATTAGATGCATCTATGATGTCAATAACGACATCCGGCTTTTCGTTTATAATGAACTCCCTCGCAACCAGTTCTTCAGCTGAATAGGCCGTCAGGCTGTATGTACCTGGCAGATCAACAATCTTCAGCTCAGTATTTCTGTGTCTGCAGTATCCTTCTTTCCGTTCGACTGTTACACCTGGGTAATTGGCTACATGCTGACGGGCGCCGGTCAGTTGATTGAAAATGGTTGTCTTACCAGAATTCGGGTTTCCTGTGATGGCAACGACTGTCTTGTGCTTCATAGGCTGAATGCCCTCCAATTAAGTTTTGTAGTTGCGTATTTTTTTAGGCATGCCTAAACTTTTGTGCAAAAAAAAACTACCTCTTGCTCGGGACCTTCACAATTCGCCATTATTGCCTTTGGATTGGCAAAGAGTGTAGTCATTTGAGAGACTTCAGGTCGGATACAGTGATCGTCAGAGTATTTCGACTTCAATACCATCAGAATCTTCCTTTCGCAGAGAAAGATGGTAACCCTTAACCTTGATGTCTATTGGATCGCCTAACGGAGCGATGCGTTCAACTTCGACGATCGTGCCTGGGGTTACTCCCATCTCAGTTATGCGTTTTGCTGTTTCACTACGAGAATTGATCTTCACAACTCGTCCCTTTTGCCTTGGGCGAAGATCCTTCAACTTACAAGTTTTCATTGAATTCACGCAACCTTTCTTTCTGCGTTCTTTCACTTCATCAAGAGTGGCTGAGATGCACTGCTCGCAATTCTCAAGAGCATTTTCATGGTCACAATGATAGCCGAATCCCGCAACCCATTTTGCTCCCCCGCGAGGGCATACCTCAACAAACTCTGCAAATCGAATGAACCTCTCGAGGATAATCTTAGGAATTGTGTGCTCCATCTGGCAAGCGGCATCATCCGCAGTCTTCTCGTCCACAACAAGCACATTAACGAAGAAATCTCTTAATACTTCATGTCTTCGAATAACATCCTTCGCAGTAGTCTTGCCAGTCGGAGTAAGCGTTATGACATCATAGGGAGCATACTTGATTAGGTCTTTCTCGGCAAGAGATCGGAGGGCTCCTGTTACTGAGGAATTCTTGACCTTTAGCCGCTTTGCGATGTCTTTTGGGCGTACTGCTTCCTTTTCAGCTATTATGTGGAATATAGCTTCAAGGTAATCTTCAAGGCTCGCTGTCAAAGCATTAGTCAGTGTCATTATACACCTTACCGAAGTATGGTTTAGCTATCCCTAACATTATAAGGCTTGTCTAATTTTTGTCAAGAGGTTTTTCTGCTTCCTTAGCAGCGGTAAATGGCGTTGCAACTTCTGTCTTTAAGATTTGCATTGCCCAGCTTTTATGTATAATATCCTGCCAAGGTCGCAATCTTAGCAGCTTCGCTGGTGTCGGGTATATTGGGGACAATCGTGCTTCTAACCGCTGGCAAG
>CAZNBY010000026.1:0-24416 GCA_964571525.1 uncultured Planctomycetota bacterium | reverse complement strand
GAACCACCTGTTACCGAGGCATCCTGATCGCGTTCTTGACACTTTTCAGCAATGCGTTCGTCATTTGCATATACGCGGTTTGTAATCAGACTTAACGAGGAGGAAACAATGCAGAAGAAACTTCTCATGCTGCTGTATGTAGCGCTGTTCGCTTCAATTGCCTTTCTTTCGCCAGCCACGGCAGAAGAGGTGGGCGTTAATAAAATCACCAAGCTGCCCTTCGGCGAATGGTATGTCCCTGTTGAGTACAAAGTGACGCCGCAGGTGAAGGGTTATGCACTGCCCTTGCCCGATAAGGCTCTGAATCCATTTATAAAAGCGCTTTCAGCAGTAAAAGTATCTCCAATGGAGCCGGGATTGCTGCAGAACGGCTTCATCATTTCAGAGGGCTTTAAGTCTTCCTCTGTCGCCGCCTTTTTCGAGCACTTTCGAAACGATGAGATACCTGTGTTCGTTACGGCTGATAGCGTTCTGCACCTTTATCACATACTTTTCGACAAGATACTCGCCGAATTAGAGGAGACCACATTCTCGCCCTATCTTGTCGAGATATTCACTGATCTTGCAAATACAATCAGCAGTGCCGCTGATGAAGGCGAACAGGCGGAGGCAAAGGTGCTCGCTTTAAAGTATTTGCAGGTCGCGACGGCTTTGCTGAAGGGCGAAACAGAGCATCCTGATATGCAGGTTGCGCTTGAGCTTAAGCTCATAGCCGCCCACAAGGGATTCAGTGTCTCGCCTCTGTTTACATACGAAGAGGACTATTCGCAGTATGTACCACGAGGCCATTACACAAAGAATGATGCGTTGAAGAACTACTTCCGCTCTATGATGTGGCTTGGAAGAATGACCTTCTTAGCAAAGGGATACCGCACAGAGAACGATAACGCGCTCGTTTCGATTCACATCGCAAAGGTGCAGTCCCTTGCAGCAGCGATGCTCGCAACTGCTCTCGCAAAATCACCAACTTTCGCCAAATACGAGGCAATATACAAAATGACCTCTTTCTTTGTGGGATACTCGGATGATCTCACACCGTATGAATACTGCGAAGTGCTGAGCAAGGTCATTGGCGAAAATCCTGTCCAAAGCATCACCGCAGAGGATACATTCCTCAAGTTTCAAGCTCAAATCGCACTTCTTACGCCACCCGCGATTTATAGCGGTACTGGAAACATCGAGGTCACGGATCTCGAAGCGCTAAAGGGCGAGCCTAAACCCGAAATACTCAATCGCGCCTTGAACAAAACAATGGGTATGAGGCTAATGGGGCAAAGATTTGTAATTGACTCGTATTTCACCGGCAAGCTCGTATTCCCAACTGTGGGAGCATTCGTCGGCAAGGGCACCCCGTTTACAGGTGTCCCAAAACGCACTATGCCGACCGCGCTTGATGTGATGAGTGTGCTCGGCAGCAAGCAAGCTGAGCGAATACTTGTTGATTACTCGTATTCAGCATATAAAAACTACCTTGAGACAACAAGATCGCTTCAGGCAGAACTTGCAGCGCTTGCGCCCACTGACTGGCAGCGCAATGTGTATATGGGCTGGCTTGATTCGCTGCGCGTTCTGTTCAAAGAAAACGGTGAAGGATATCAACCGTTCCAGAAAACAAGGCTTTGGGACCGTCGTAAGTTGAACACCGCATTAGGTTCGTGGACAGCGCTTCGGCATGACACTATTCTGTATGTCAAGCAATCTTATACTTTAAAGGGAATGGGCGTGGCGAAGCAACCGCCCGCCATAGGCTATGTGGAGCCAGAACCAGAGCTGTTTGCAAAGCTGCTCGCGCTTCACCGTCTTATGGTAACCGGTATTGGCAAGTTGGGTCTTCAGATACCCGAGGAAGTGAAGGATCGCTGCAACACATTCGATATCCTACTCACCCAGTGCCTTGACATCTCGATTGCTGAGCTTGAAGCAAAGGAACTTACCGAAGAACAAAATAAGTTTTTGAAGGGGATCGCCGACATAATGAAGCGAGTTGAAGGGCGGGACCTGAAGGAGTTCACGACCGAGATAGTGGCTGACGTACACACCGACGGCGATAAGGGTAATGTGCTCGAAGAAGGCACAGGCCCAATGCACTCGCTTGTTGTAGTCTTCGCACTTCCGGACGGCAAGATTGATGTCGCAATAGGCCCTGCATATTCTTGGTACGAGTTCACCGTTCCGATGTCGAACCGTCTAACCGATGAAAAGTGGCAGCAGATATTGCACAACTCTCCCCCCATGCTTCCCACATGGATGCTCGACATAATGCCGACCGGCAAACCTCTGCCTGAGGAGAGATTCTGAGCATCATATTCTTGTGTTGATATAGCGAAGGGGAAGGCTCGACCTTCCCCTTTTTTGTATAGCGCTTGAAAGCTACATGACGTCTAACTGTGCCGCAGAGCCTCTATTGGATTGAGCTTAGCGGCGCGTGAGGCTGGATATATGCCGAAGAGAATTCCAGTCGCGACACTTATGATTATGGCAATGCCAATACTGAAGCCCGTTACCACTGTTGTCATTCCAGTGAAGTAAGTGATGAATCTTGGAATAGCTAATCCAAGTAAGATTCCGACAAGACCTCCAGTCAGCGACAGAACTGCCGCCTCTATAAGAAACTGCGTGATGATTTGACTGCGCCTTGCGCCAATCGAGCGGCGAATGCCTATCTCTCGTGTTCGCTCGACAACAGACGCAAGCATGATGTTCATAATACCGATACCTCCAACAAGCAAGCTTATGCCAGCAATTGCACCAAGGACAATGTTGAAGGTTCGCTTTGTAGATTCAGCTTGTTTTAGCAGCGCAAGGGGAACGCTAACATTGTAGTCTTGTTTCTCATGAAAAGTCGTCATCATCCGTTCAATTGCATCAGCCGTAGGTTCAACATTCTTCGCCTCATCAATTTCGACAATCAGTTGATGAAGCTCGACTAACTCCCTTGTCATCGCGCCAGACGATGCCTTTATGAAGTAATCACCAAACCTCTCTTTTGCGGATGAAAGGGGCACATACGCATCAATTTGGCTATCTGGGCTTTGCATAGTACCGTTGTTAATCGTATCACTTTGCACAATGCCGATCACAAGAAAGCTCTCAGAGCCGATCCGTATACGCTCTCCAATCACCGCCTCAGTTGCAAGCAACCTTCTTGCGCCGTATTCAGTCAAAACAACAACAGTTGACATGTTCTTGACATCGTCGCTTGTAAACGTCCTTCCAGCAACAAGCTCTCTTTTTACTAACTCGAACCATGTATCTGTTGTTCCAACCATGCGAAGTTCCATTGAGCGGTCTTTCATCCGCGCCTCCTGTCGGATTATTTTGACTGGTGCGGTGCGAACAACCGAAGGCATGGATTCACGAATTCGCTTCTCATCCTCATACAGCACACCATAGATACTAAGAGAGAACATTGTCTGTTCTGATGACGCCTCATCCACGGGCTTTATCGAGTTTATCATAATATTCTGGCTTCCAAGTCTGCGAATCTGCATAAGAGCTTCATCGCTCGCACCTTCTCCCACGGCAAGCATGGCAATAACGCTGCAGACACCAAATACAACCCCAAGCGTTGTTAAAAAAGACCTGAGCTTGTGCAAAAGAAGCCCTTTAACGCCGAGTTTAACATTTCGAAATAGTCTAAAAGTGAACATCAGCATACTCCTTCCATACGCTCAATGCGCCCGTCACGCAGATGCATCTGCTGTTTTGTGTATTCTGCAATATCCGGTTCGTGAGTAACGATTATAATGGTCTTACCCTGCTCATTTAGCTCGCAAAGAAGGGTCATAATCTCCTCACCTGTGGTTGTGTCAAGATTTCCAGTGGGCTCATCGGCGAGAATTATCGCGGGATCATTTGCCAGAGCACGGGCAATGGCGACTCTTTGTTGCTGACCTCCAGAAAGCTGAGAAGGTTTGTGCCGTAGCCGGTCTTTCAGCCCTACCTTTGTTGCAAGTTCAACGGCATACTGCTCGCTTTTTGATGCATTCCAGCCGAGATAGAACAATGGAAGCTCGATATTTTCGGCAACAGTGAGCTGAGAAATGAGATTGAAGCTCTGAAAGACAAATCCAATCTGCCTAAGCCTATAGAAGCTAAGCTCGTTGTCATTCATCAGACTGACATCTTTTCCCTGTAGTATGTAGCTTCCCGATGAAGGTTTATCAAGGCAACCAATCAGATTCAGGAGAGTACTTTTCCCTGAACCGCTTGGCCCCATAATGGACCAAAAACTACCGCATTTGAAAGTTACATTAATATCCTTCAGAGCGACAACATTCTGCCCCTCGAGATGGTAGATCTTAGTCAAGTTCTCAAGACGGGCCGTTGTTACCGTTTTTTCAAGCACTTGAGCGTTCATCTTTCACCTCCCCTCGGGGCGCATTGGCGCACCGCTTGGTCGAGGCATTTTGTCGAAGAACTTCTTTCTCTCTTCGGGCGTCATCTTGTCAATTTTCGCCTTCATCTTCTCGCGGTCTTCGTCTGTCATCGTTAAAGGGTCGAGTGGTAGTGTAGCGCTATCATTGTGTACAGCGTTTGTATCCGCAGGATTTGGCTCAGAATTAGTCGTTACACCAAGATCCTTGTTTTTTGAAGAGACATCGGATCTTACTTCGGGACTTGAGTCAGGACCGTCATTCTTTGTCGTGTCGAACTCGCTTCTTGAATTACTATCCTGCGTCCCGTCTTGGCCTTGCTCAGAACTTGACTTCGTTATTGGTGGTGCAAGCACTACCTTTTCTCCTGTCTTCAGACCTCCCAGAATTCGAATCATTCGATTGTTGTCCAGACCAGTTTCAACTGTCCTTGGATTGAGCATTCCACCCTCAATGACATATACAGTGGGCTTACCGTTGACTTTTGTGACCGATTGGATTGGTATATAAGTTGCGGACGCGTAATGAGCTATCATGATCTCTGCACTGCAGCTCATTCCGCTTCTAAGGAGGTTGCTCTTATCATCTACATTGATTACAGTAATATACAGCTTAAGGTCTGGGTTCATGAACATGCTTTGAGCATCAGGAAATGGTGCAATGCTTGTGACCTTCCCACTGAATTCAACACCGGGTAATGCGCCGACGGTTATTCTTACAGGTAAGCCAACCTGAATTTTCTCAAGACTCGACTCGTGGACCTTGATTTGTGCTTTGAAATCAGAGCCTGTTGGAAGGTAGATTAGCTCCTGCCTTTCGCGAACTGAGACACCTTCATCAAGAGGTGTGACACTTCGATGAGGAGCGCTTGCCTCAACGCTTGTCGCATAGACAACAAGTCCATCAATTGGAGCGTATATTTTCGTCTTGGCAAGTTGGAAGATTATCTTCTCGAGCTTCCCTTTCTCGCGGTTAAACTCGGCTTCCTTAGCCACCAATTCAGCTTGAGCTTGGATATTATCAGCCGATGCGCTTCGCATTGTTCGTTCGAGCGCCATATTCGCTTGCTTTACATTGCTTTCAAGTGCAGCAAGGCTCCGTTTGTGTGTAAAGGACTTGAAGAGTTCGAGATTGCTCTTGGCAAGTTCGAGATCAAGCTGCGCCTTCTTTTCCGTGAGTTCATCGCTTTTCAGTTGTGATTCAGATATATATTTCTCTTGGAACAGCTTTTTCGACCATTCATAATCATCCTGTGCGCGTTCGAGTTCCTCTTGCGCAAGCGTGATATAGCTTTCTAACTCCATCACTTTATTTGGGAACTCGCCATTTATGTATTTCTCCAAGTCTTGGGCTGCGAACATTTTATCAAGCTCAGCCTGTTCGATATTGCTTTCAGATTGATTCTTGACAACCTCAAAATTCTCTTTTGCGGTAATATAGCTGGATTCAGCTTTCTTAAGACTGATTTCCTGGTTCAGTTTTGTATCGCTAAGTGAGCTTGCATCCAGTTCAAGGAGCAAATCACCCTTTTTTACTTTCGTACCCTCTTCAATCAGATATATAATCGTGTTCGTTCCCTCAACTTCACTCTTAATAATCACCTGATTCAGCGGCTGAATAGAACCAGTTTCAGTAACGCTTATCGTCAATGCGCCTTGAGCAACCGTGAAAGCTGCTACATTGAGGCTTGTAGAGGCTTTTGCACGCGAATACAGCGCAAAACCAGTAATTGCGGCAGATAAAACCACAACTGCGAGGATAATAAACACAACTTTGAACTCTTTGCGGATATTTTCTGTTGCTTTCATTTTCTACTCCGATGCTTTCTTAACGATTTCGGAAAGGTTCGTCTCCACCCAAACGCCATTGTTATCTACATTGAGAATTCCAAGGTCTTTCTGGAACTGGATTTCTGCGATTTTGTATGCAGCGGCTGCGGCAATTAGAGCATTTCGGGATGTCACCAAAGCATCCTGTGCATCAAGAAGGTCGCTGATCTCTGCTCGACCTGCCTGAAAGAACATCTCAGCGCTCTTTACTCGTTTCTCAGCAAGGTTCATCGCTGTAACTTGGGTAAGCAGATTTTCGCGAGCGCTTGTAAGATCTCGAAGCCTATCAAGAACACAAAGCTTTATGTTGTCTTCGAGAACTTGAAAATCGCGCACTGCCCTTTGCAAATCGAGAACACTGTTACGATATTGAATTCGCTCGGCAGTTTTGTCGAACGGCAGGTCAAGAGAAAGAAGAGTGGAGAAGATACCTTCAGTGGGATCAAGATTCGCGCCGCCCTTGCTTGCAGAATTCATCGAGCGGCTTTCGCCGAGAGCTGAACTTAGCGTCAGGGAAATCTTTGGTTGTAAAGAATCAACCGCAACCATTATCTTCCGCTGTGCATCAACAATTCGTAGCTTAAGGCTCTTTAGGTCGAGACGATTGTCAAACGCAAACTGAATTGCTGTCTCAAATTCGATTTCATAGGGGCCTGCGTTTTGGTGCGTCGGTTTCTTAAGTACGATTTCCGAGTTGCTCCGATTATTGTCTGTATCTGTATCATTTGAATCTGCTACCGTAAAGCGCTCGATAGACAACTGCAAGTTCGAAATCTCGGATTCATCAAGCGAAAGCTCTGCGTCTGGTGGAAGACCAAGTTTCAGTTTTAACGCGTCAAAATTGGATTCGTATGACTTGATGGATTCAATCCAGCGAGTTCGCGCAGAGAGCTCCTTTTGATACGCATCGTCATATTGGAGTTCGGTAATCCGTCCTGAATCCGCGAGGCTTCTTGAACGGCGTGACTCCGCAATAAGACTTGTGTAGTTCTCTTCAGCAATAACGATATTCATTCGCTTGACAAGAACATTCAAGTACACATTAGCTATATCGAATGCGAAGGTCTTTTTATACTGCTCGAACTCATGCAGAGCATAGATCATATCCATTTCAGCCTGCTTCAGGTTCTCGGTGACGATATCCTTTCCTGCACCGCCAAGAAGAGGAATTGTGACCGTTGTATCTGCGAGAAGACCAAGTGCAGATGATCTGTCACCTGTAAGCAGTTTTGCCAAGTTCAAGGCAAGAAGCTGTGTGATCTCTGTTCCGCTTTCGAGCTTCTTTGTTACGCGCCCTTCTGCAGTTGTAGTGCTTCCCGATGGGTTTCCAGTCGCGCTACGGTTAGATTCAAGCAATGACGAGAAAAAACCCGCAAAAGTAGTTCGAAAATCATTCCTTGTTAGATCGAGGGATAATGCGGTCCGAAACACTTTTTCCTTCGCAGTCTGAAAATCTGGATTGTTCGCCGCCGCAACTTGAATCGCATAGACAAGCGATATCACTGGGATCTCGCTCTTGATTTCCTTCTGCGGCGTTTCGTTGATGATATGGTCAGTACCATTCCAGTACTTATTCGCGGGGAGATTGTGAAATCCGAGCGATTCGCTGCCTGATACCGAAAGCTTTTGGCTCACTATAAGTACATTGCGCAGAGTTAATTCAGCGCTTTCGGCATAGATCGGATCGTCCTTCAGATTCGCATCAGCTTGCTTTTCGCTGATTATGGAATATGCAGCCTTATCAGCAGCGGCACGATGCGCTTGAGGTGTCTTGCATCCCACTATGAAGAGCAAAGGTATTATGCAGAACAGAGCAATGAATCTGTGAGATATCAAAGCGAAATGCAGACCATATCGAGGCTGTGGGGATTTCGGAATTGAGCCAAAGCTCGTCATCCAGCATAATCGTGCGCTTCGTACCGGTAATTGCCTTGTTACATTGATCTTCATGTTCACCTGTCTGTGTGTTCTACAGATCAGCTTCATCAAGCGGTGTGCCAATTTTTACACAGCACAACGATTGCCTATCCTTTGCGGCAAAGGCATCACCCACAAACTCTCTTGCGAGGCGCATTATAAGCGAGAAGCTTGCCAGAGTTTTGGCAAGCCAATGTCATAATTTTTTCACAAGTACTGCTTTTGAAGCCCTGAAAAGGGCATTAATCTGGCTGCTCGGTTATGCGGGGTATGTGAATTCTTTTCTCACTTAGCCTTAAGGTGTGACAGGACTTCACACTTGGTGAGTCGAGGCAGAATAACGGAGGAAGAAATGAAGCTACAGACCGAGCCGCTTGATCTTATAGATCAACCCACGCCGAGTTATACCCAGCATTCGTGCAGCCTGTGTTCTGTTACCATTGGTGAAATGAAGCGCCTTTCTAATGGCTTCGACCTCATTGTCTTGCAGCGTAGTTGTCTGAAAGTGTGAATCGGAATCATCTGCTTCGCTTACAGACTCACCATGTGCAATTGTATCCCTGATTGCCTTGGGAAAATGCTCAGGAAGAAGGACATCGGTATGTGAAAGCAGCTTTGCCCGTTCGATTGCGTTTGCCAATTCGCGAATATTGCCTGGCCATGAATATAACTTGAGCGCTTTGATCGCAGCCATTGAAAGGCGCTTTCTTGGCCCATCACCTTTCGAGAGAAAGCGCTGTGCAAGCTCGATTATATCTTCAGGTCGTTCGCGCAGTGGCGGTATCTCGAGAGTCAGCACATTCAATCTGTAGTAAAGGTCTTCGCGAAACCTTCCCAGTTCACACTCGACATGTAAATTCCTATGAGTTGCAGCGATAAGTCTGAAATCAACAGGCTCCTCCCTGTCGCTCCCCACAGGAATAATCTTCTTAGTCTCTATACATCGCAGCAAAGAGGCCTGAAGATCCAACGGCATATCGCCGATCTCATCAAGAAGAAGAGTTCCTCCTGATGATTCGCGAATTAAACCGTTCCTTCTGGATAATGCGCCCGTAAAAGCACCTTTTTCATGCCCGAAAAGCTCACTGTTAAGCAAGCTCGATGGTATCGAGGCGCAATTCACAGCTACAAACGCTTGCGAAGATCTATTGCTATTGCGGTGAATAAATCTTGCCAAGACTTCCTTCCCAGTCCCGCTCTCTCCTATCAGCAAGACAGAAACATCAGTAGGTGCTATTCTATATGCATCAAAGAACAGTGATTTCATAATCGGATTAGAAGCAACATTCCCATCTAACGCAGCCAAGGGCAAATCGTTGTTTGCATCTTCTACATGCCCGATATTGTCGCAGACAGCAGCGGTGAATTCGTCAAGATCAAGAGGCTTCTCAAGATAGTCAACCGCTCCCATTCTAAGAACTTGTACCGCACCCCTTATCTCAGCATATGCGGTTACAAACAGAAAGGGAAGCACAGGTGCAATCAATCGTGCTTCGCGAAGCAATTCGATTCCACTCATCCCGGGCATACGAATGTCACTAACGACAAGAGCCGGTACAGATTGTCTGATGATCTTAAGCGCATCGCTTGCGTTTGTCGCTGTAACTACATCTATCTGTTTCTGCTTGAGAGTATTCGAATACAGTCTCAAGAACTGCTCTTCGTCGTCCACAATCAAAACAACAGGTCTATTCACATTAGCCTCGCTTCGTTTCGTCAGAGACTGGTTAATTTGCGGGCTGGATCTGCGAAATGATCATCCGCGTGCCTTCACCGATTTTCGATTCAGATCGAATATCCCAGTTTTGCTGATGAACCAATCTGTGGACGATTGCAAGACCCAATCCATGCCCAGAAGAGGAGCCGCTTACATAAGGTTTGAATATATTCGGCAACAACTCGGGTGAAATTCCCTTTCCATTATCCTCGACTGTCAACTCCCCGCCATTATCGGTTATCCTGAACCCAACCACCACCTTGCGGCCCGAGGTAGACGCCTGAAGGCTGTTCATCAGCAAGTTCACAAGGATTTGCCTCAGCATATCATCATCTGCGTATATCTGCGCGTCTTCAACATTTAGGAAAAGGTCAACCCCGCCATCTTTAAAGTCAATAGCCATCAGTTCAGAGACCTCATCAAGAACCTTATGAATGCAAATCTTGACAAGGACAGACTCTCGCCTTTTTGCAAACGCCATGAAATCTCCGAGTCTCGATGTTGCGCGATCTACTTCGTCAGATATCTGCTCACACATCGTTTTGCATTCATCTGATACACCCGGTTCCCTTCTTATGCTCTGCGCTAAGGCAGAGATTAGGCCAAGTGGGTTTTTTGTCTCATGAGCAAGACCTGCCGCAATAAGATTGAGATCTTCAAGGTGTGCAGATCTTGCGCGAACAAGCTCAAGCTCTGTCGAGAGTTTTCCCGAGCGGATGGTCATTATCCAAGAAAATGTGAAGGCCAAGATGAACAAAGCGGCAAACACACTTGTCCAGAAGAGGCTCATTATTGAACTCAGATTCCACTGCGGCGGGGGTGGCTTTCGAAAACCAAGTACTAAGGTGAATTGGTTTCTGCTAAATTCGAGGTCGTATTTCTCATTCAGCAGCACTTCATCCTCATTTGGTCTAACTGAGCCTTTGTTAGATAACTGTATCTGCCGAAAAATCATGTACAAATCCTCAGTCTCATGCTCGCCGTCTGCGTGAATATCCGGCAATTCGCCTGCCTTGTTGCCAAGCGCATACACAATCCCGGTATCATCAATCATCGAGACATACACAAGTGGCGAATCCTTGAGAATTTGCGAGAGTATTGTGTTAAGGCCAATCGAGCTTAACCGCCCTTTGCTTTCGAGTGACAGTAGAATTCCGCGCATTGTATCAAAAACTCCGTAGGACTGACGCTTCATTCTATCGTAAAAATGCTCTTTAATGCGAGAGATATCCCAGCGCACCCATGCCGAAAAAGAAAGAAGCATGAGCAAACATGCAATGATTGGAAACTTGTACTGTCTTATCGCACCCTTCATATAATCCCGCGTTTCGTTAGGAATGGTTTACTCAATTCGAACTGACACGATAACGCAACAAGAATTGTGCCACTTCTGTGCGTAGTGGCCTCACCTGATGCAAAGCTGTCCCCGCATGAAACGTGATGAAGTATGTCTGGATAGTGTTTGATCGCTTAACTTGAGAGTTGCGGATTCTACAACATGCATTCAGCAATGTCAAGGCTGTTCATATCAAGTGCTGTGCGAGGTTAAGGAGCGATGAGTATAGGCGGTCAACTGCGCCAGAAATCAAGTATGGGAACCCTCTTTCTCCCGACTTTGACGGTAATCGAGCTGGAGACAAGGATATTACTGGATTCTTCTCGGAGTTGGGGCACTACATTTCTTTCTTGTGAGCGCTATTGTTTATCGAGTGGATAGGGTACGGCAGAGCGTTTCAGACCGAAGGCTCGGTAGATCTTTTCCTGATTCAATGTAACATTCGATGGTATTGCAAATCGTCGCCCGCTTGAGATTTCGCGAACGACGCTCACCTGTGCGTGAAGAAGCTCATTGCGCATCTGTTCGAAGCTCATTGAGCTTCGCTGAAAAGTTGTGGTAGACAGCTTGCTTTGCACGAGCGAACGCGAGGAAGCATATCGCTATGTGCGCGTGTATGCACTCCGATGACCAGTGGCAGACAAGTCGCTTCTGAAGGTTGTGCTTGTCCATGCGAAACACCATTGCCAGAAACCGTCAATCTGTAATCTCCTTTAGGGCACTGCGACTTTCGCTCTCGCTCTTACCCCACTGTGAAATGGCCGAATAACACCATTCATGATGATGAAATCGTCTCCTGCTTTCGAAGTCAGATGTAACATAAAATCCATTTCTGCCTTCGCATACTGCAGATACTCGTGTTCACCATAGCTCACTCATTGCACTCTTATTTCCCCTCCTTGAAGTAGTATCGCGATGCAGATACAGTGGGGCTGGTGATACTGCTACTCCGCCACTTGAAACAGAGGAGAACCTGCTTACAATACTCTGGGCCTATCAATTCCATTATTCCTCCACAAGACACTTCTACATGGTATAGAAGCACGAATAGGCTTTTGAGGTTTAATTCTGAGTGAATCTGCCCAGACTGTGCGTTTCGAAGCAGTATGGCTTGCGACGGAAGACCTGCAGATTCCTTCGGTCACCTTTGCAGCAACCCCGATTCGCAGTGTTAGTGTTTCTTTCGTCCATTGAGATTGTCTGAAAAGGACATTTCTGGTGTATACATGCTGTTGACAATCACAAATACTTCATTCCCAGCCACAGACATGGGATACTTGCTTCATAAGAATCCAAGCAATGTACAGTCGTTCGAAATCTCGTTTGGTAAGGTTTATGTCTATTATACCGAGGCCACAGCAGAGCGATGCACGGTTGCATTACTGCTTGATATTGATCCAATCAGCATGGTTCGCGGGCGGAGTGGACAGCATAACGAAGGACGGGTGTTGTCGCACTATGTGAACGACCGCCCTTATGTTGCCTCCTCCTTCCTTAGTGTCGCAATTGCGAAAGTATTCGGGTCGGCTTTTGCTGGACGCTCAAGAGAGAAACCTGAGCTTATCGAAATCCCTCTTTCACTGCAAGCAACTCTTTCCGTTCTTCCCTGTTACGGAGGTGAAAGTCTGCTTCGTCGGCTATTTGAACCGCTCGGATACGAGATTTCTGCTGATAGTTACCCGCTTGATGAGTTATATCCTGAATGGGGGGCGAGTCCCTATTACAATGTGGAGCTTTCAGCAGAAATCCCACTTAGAGATTTACTAACCCATCTATATGTGCTCGTACCAGTTCTTGATAATGACAAACATTATTGGGTAAGCGATGACGAGGTTGAGAAACTCATCCGTCATGGAGATGTCTGGCTCAAAACCCATCCTGAACGCGAGTTGATTGCACTTAGATATCTTAAGCATAGGCGTAGCCTTGCCCGCGAAGCTCTTGAACAGCTCAACGAGGGCGAGGGTATCAATGAGCCAAATGTATATGCAAAACAGGAATATGTGACAGTTGAGGATGCGAGTCTGAACGAACAGCGAATCAGCGCAGTTTTGGCTGTGCTTAAACACTCTAAGGCAAAACGAGTTATTGATCTTGGTTGTGGTGAAGGTCGTCTTCTGAAGCACCTTCTCGACGACCTGGAGTTTGAAGAAATCGTTGGCCTTGATGTATCATACAGAGCAATAGAAAGGATTAAGGAGTGCTTACACATTGATCGTATGCCCCTCAAGAAGAGAAAGCGACTTAATCTGATCCACGGCTCGCTGATGTATCGCGACAAGCGGATTGCAGGTTATGATGCCGCGACAGTGGTGGAAGTCATCGAACACCTTGACTCCTCACGACTGGCGGCATTTGAACGAGTGCTTTTTGAGTTCGCCAAACCTGCAATGGTTATCATCACAACTCCTAATGCTGAGTATAACTCGAAATTATCTAACCTGACTGGAGGAGGTTTGCGCCACAAGGATCACAGATTTGAATGGACTCGTGCTGAATTCGAATCATGGGCAAATAGAATATCAACCCGATTCAACTATCAAGTTAATTTTCTTCCAATTGGAAATGTAGATGAAAGAATGGGGTCGCCGACGCAAATGGGATTGTTTCGGCTCAAATAGGAACAATCAATGAAAATAACAATTCCTGAACTGTCATTGGTTGTACTGATCGGGCCTTCAGGTTCTGGTAAATCCACTTTTGCACAGAAACACTTCAAGCCGACGGAAATTCTCTCGTCTGATTTCTGTCGAGGTCTTGTTTCAGACGACGAAAATGATCAAACGGCAACGCCTTCAGCTTTTGAAATTCTCTCATTTATAGGTGCAAAGAGACTGGCCGCCGGTAAACTGACAGTTGTTGATGCGACAAACGTCCAGCTTGAGGCAAGGAAGCCACTTGTTGCTTTGGCACGAGAATTCCATACGATTCCCGTGGCAATAGTCTTTATACTGCCTGAAGCACTGTGCCACAACCGAAACAGAGGTCGTGCCGATAGGAATTTCGGGCCACATGTTATTCGTCAACAAGTTCAGCAATTGCATCGTTCCCTGCGAACACTGAAGAAAGAAGGCTTTCGGCACATATTCTACCTCAAATCACTTGAAGAGATAGAATCAGTAGTTGTCGAACGCCAACCACTGTGGAACAACTTGCGGCAGGAACATGGACCATTCGATATCATTGGAGACATTCACGGTTGCTGCGATGAATTACTTGAGCTACTCGAAAGACTTGGGTATGACAGAAATAAGCGCCATCCTGAAAATCGGAAGGTCGTCTTTCTCGGTGATCTTGTTGACCGTGGTCCAGCAACGCCATCTGTTCTTCGGATCGTGATGGAAATGGTATTGTCACACAATGCTCTATGTGTGCCAGGAAACCATGACATAAAGCTAATGAGAAAACTCCGCGGTATGAATGTAAATGTTGCGCACGGCCTTAATGAATCCCTCATGCAATTAAAAAGCGAGCCAAAGGAGTTTGAGCAGACAGTAGTTGCTTTCATTGACGGCCTTATCTCTCACTATGTACTTGACGATGGAAAGCTCGTTGTCGCTCATGCAGGTATGAAGGAATCGTTGCAAGGGCGAGGTTCAGGAATTGTGCGCGAATTCGCCCTTTTCGGTGAAACCACCGGTGAGACGGACGAGTATGGCTTGCCAGTACGCTATAACTGGGCAACCGAATATCGAGGACGCGCAATGGTGGTTTACGGGCATACCCCTGTTCCTGAGCCAGAGTGGCTTAACAAGACAATATGTATAGACACCGGATGTGTTTTTGGAGGCAGATTAACTGCCCTAAGATATCCAGAGCTTGAGCTTATATCTGTTCCTGCGCGAAGAGTCTACTGTAAGCCTGCAAAGCCATTTATCGAGGAAAAAGCTACCTTATCACTGCTATCTGCTCAACAGCAGCATGACGACCTTCTTGACATAGACGATGTCATCGGAAAGCGTATTGTTTCAACTCGGCTTCGCCACAATATCACGGTACGTATGGAAAATGCAATTGCTGCCCTTGAGGTTATGAGCCGGTTTGCAGCAAATCCAAAATGGATCATTTACCTTCCGCCAACCATGTCTCCTGCCGAAACTTCAGACAGACCAGATATGCTTGAGGATCCTGAGCATTCGTTTTCGTATTATCGAAGCTCGGGTATCTCAAAAGTGGTCTGTGAAGAGAAACACATGGGCTCGCGTGCGGTGGTTATTGTTTGTAAAAATGAGGAAGTTGCCAGAAAGCGCTTTGGAGTTGCCGACGAAGGTGTCGGCATTTGCTACACACGCACAGGGCGACGCTTTTTTGGCGACTCTGCAATGGAGGGTGAATTTCTATCTCGTGTAAGGGATGCAATGATTGGCTCCAGTCTTTGGGAAGAACTGAAGACCGACTGGATTTGCCTTGATTGCGAGTTGATGCCGTGGTCTGCAAAAGCCATGGAGCTTCTTCGTCAGCAGTATGCGGCAGTTGGATCTGCTGCTCATGCCGCACTTCCTAAGGTCATTGAGTCACTGCGACAGGCTGCAAGGAACACAGATTTAGACTCCATCCGCATATTGCAAGATCGTTACCAAAATCGCCTTGACATGGTGACAGGATTCACTGCTGCCTACCGTCGTTATTGCTGGTCTGTAATGTCTATCGAAGATCTTAAACTTGCACCGTTTCACATACTTGCAACAGAAGGAAGGATATATGTTGATCGCGATCATGTGTGGCACATGGAGACTCTTGCACGGCTTTGCGAGGCCGATTCAAGACTTTTTCGTGCAACACGGTTCATGGTTGCCGATTTAAAAGACGTGACAAGCCAAACAGAGGCGAACGCATGGTGGGAAAGACTGACCGAGAGTGGTGGAGAGGGGATGGTCATCAAACCGTTTGATTTCATCGCTCGGGGACGTCATGGCCTTGTGCAGCCAGCGATTAAGTGTCGTAGTCGTGAATATCTTCGTCTTATATACGGGCCTGAATATACAGCACCAGAGCATATTATGAGGCTCCGGGGGCGGGCTCTTGCTGCTAAACGATCCCTCGCCATCCGCGAGTTTGCGCTTGGAATAGAAGCGTTAGAACGATTTGTTCGCAAGGAACCACTACGAAGTGTACACGAATGCGTTTTTAGCATACTCGCATTGGAAAGCGAACCAGTTGACCCTCGTCTGTAGTATCACAGCTTGTTGCAGCAATGAAGATGGGTAACATAAGTACTCCAACGCATATCAGATTCTGGTGCAAAAGACTGCGGTATTAAAACCAGTGGATTGGATTTGGTGCTCTTCTTCAAGGAGATTTGTAAGATCGTTTTTGCAATTTCGCTTTTTGCAATTGGCTTTGATGGTCTCAATGAAAAAGGTTAACTTCCAAGCGGCGTTCATCGTGTTATCATCCGGAGGTTTGTCGTTTCGACCATTTGTTCCACTTTCTTGCCTGCTTTCGAACTTCGTTTCGGCATCGCTTTTACTTCGTCCGAAAGCATTGCATTAGTAATACTATCACACGTTCTTAAGATGAGGTGGATGCAATAACTCTACCGATTCTTTTTGTGTTGGTACAACAAGCCGATGCAGATGACAATGAGGCCGAAAACGCTCGACGGCGCAATCTGTTCACCAAGAACGGTGGAGATGAAAACAAGTGACAAAAACGGCGATACGAATATCAGAGACGCAACCTTTGCAGGGCTTTTTGCGCTTCGTACCGCCATCCCCCACATTAAAAAGGTCAAGCCCATCTCGAACACACCAACATAGCTCGCGGAGAGTATTGAATTTACACTGAGCGGCGAAAGACCCATCAGCATAGCAAGCAAGAAGGTGAATGGAAGGCTGATTATAAAAGAACCCGCCAAGACAGAATCGGGCTCGCGCGGGGATTTGGCAAGCAGTATCCAGTAGAGCGCCCAGATAAGCGTGCTTCCGAGCGCAAGCGCGACGCCCTCCGGCGATATCGCGGACGAAAAGGAGATACTACCGCGCGTGCAGATAATCCACACTCCCGCATAGGCGACAAGCCCACCGACAATGTCGTTTTGTGTGAGCTTTTTGCCCTGCAGAGGCACAGCCAAAACGCTGAGCACTATCGCCCAAGTGTAGTTTAGAGGCTGCGCGACGGACGCAGGCAGAAGGTCGTATGCGCGAAAAAGTATCGCATAATAGATGAACGGGTTCAGCAGACCAAGCGCCACGATAAGAGCGGCGTCTTTGCGGTTGCGAGGAAGAAGCGTCGAGAATCTCGAACGGATGGCAAGCACTGCAAGCAATACGAGAACTGAGACCAGATTAGCGACGAACAGAAGTGTGGCAGGATTTTGCTCGCGCAAAGCGATCTTGAACGCCGTTGCGACGGTTGACCACAACAGCACCGAAAAGCCCGCAAGTATCCATGTTCTTCTTGTCTCCACTTATCACCTTTATGCTTGCGGACGGCAGTTATGGCGCGGTGAAGTGGAGGCGTGAGACATGCTCAGTCTTAGATGGTTTGCCGTCAACTATTATTCTGATGTGCAGCGATAGGTTCTTCTTGTCTGGAAGCGGGACCGTGAATATCTCGCTGTCTGATATTGCAGGTTCACCGACAGCCATTCCTGATGCATCCACAAGCCGCCATGCATATTGCACCTTGCGTTCTGCGATTGCAAGCAAAGGTTCAATGCGGGTTTCAAAGCTCTTTGATTGCTTGCCGAATATACACAGGTTATCAACAGCAAAGCTTGCACCCTTTTGCTGAAAATCGGCCTCGCGCAATGCAAGTTCCGAAATGGGGTATTTACCGTTAAAGACATTAGCTTTTAACAAATCGAGCAGGTTGACGGTGCAGTTTGCCCAGTTGCCGTTCGTCTGCACATTTGGCACCTTGCCAAATACACCAAGCGTCATGCCAGCACCGTGCCCAATATAATAATAGATGTCCTTATATGTAGTTGTGACTGGTGTGCCGGGGGTGAATTCGGCATCCTTGAAATGACCCTCACAGTTCGCCATCAAAGTTATCTTCGCGTTGCTAAGACGATAGTCAAAAGAGAGATACGGATACCTAACGCCGTCATAGGGTTTTGTCATTAGAAAGGCCGACATAATGTTGCCGCCCGGGCTTACACATTCAAGCGAAAACCTGCCTGTATAAGCG
This sequence comes from uncultured Planctomycetota bacterium, assembly GCA_964571525.1. Taxonomy (GTDB): domain Bacteria; phylum Planctomycetota; class B143-G9; order B143-G9; family B143-G9; genus CAZNBY01. The sequence continues at coordinate 6,107 of CAZNBY010000026.1, read as the reverse complement.
TTTGAACCCGTCAGCATCGCGGGGGCTTTGCGCGAACTTGATACGCCAATGCCCCGTTCGTAGTCTTCAAAAAGAAAGTGGTCGTCTGGTATCAATGTAACGCGCTGAATAACGAGAGGGTTAGCTTCAGAAAGGTCGAGTTCGCCTGTCGAAAGGGTCTTCTTGCCATACCCCTTGTTGATCGCCGCTGTCCATTTTGTCTGAACGGGATCATCATTGAAGACTTTGGAGCGTTCAAGAGCAAGGCTCGACGCTGACCCATAGTATTGAAGCTGTCGCCCAGTGAATGACTGTCCTGCGATTTCGATGATTGCTTCGTCAATCGAGATTGGCGCGCTGAAGTCGAATATCAGCAGATCGCGCTCGCGTTTAAGGGTGGCTGAAGTGGGCATATCGCGCTTTTTCGGCTTATCGTTGAGAACTGCGGTCGCAAACTTCTCAAGCTTGACCTCACGCACAGCAAGTCCTGCTATGTCCTGGCGCGATAATTGGGTATTGATCGTGTTGGTAAAGCCCTTTCTGCCGAACTCACCTACTCGGGTGGGATCATAGAAAATCACCGACGCGATCGGAATCTCCTCACCGCAGTCAACCGGTTTGGTGTTGAGTGAACAGACAAAAACCTCTTCTACATAGCTCTTTCCCGCAAGTGCTGCAATGTCGGGAAAATAGACCATAAGCCATGATAAATCCCCGTTAAAGACGCGCATAGGGGCTATTTTCTGCTCCTTAAGGGGAAGAGCGGATTGAGATGGCTTAGAAAGGTCAATCGTGCTTGTCGGCAGAAGTGGGAGCCAATACCAGTCGCCTGACTTTACCAGCAGGCAATACTCATCTGTCTTGCCTCGGCATTTGACCGTCATTGCGGGATACTCGATTAGCGATATGGGTTCTGGCAAAAGCCTTACGCCGTAATAGCCGTGGTAGCCTGTCTTCACAACGCTTATGTGCGATTCCTTATCAATTCGTTTGCGCCAAAGCTGGCACTCCTCGAAGCAGCCGACTGGTGTTAGCCCGCGAAATCCGTTTTCGAATGTCATGTACAATGCTCCGTTATCCTTGTAATACGGCTTTTCTTTATAAGGTGGGAACAAAGTAGCTTGCTTATCAGATGGCACTACCACAGCACGGGCAGACATGCCGTTCCAAAGCTCGTCAACAGATGGGCTGACCACTGTGCCGACCTTTTGAGGTTCAAGCTCAGACGCTGCAAACGACGAAGTAAAACCTATATACGCAACAGAAAATGACTTTGTATCCTTTTCCTCCACACCGAGTGAGGATGGAGAGAATATATCGAGCCTTTCAAGTGTCAGGCGGTTGACTATCGGTGGAATCTCCAGCGTGCAGTATTCTTCGAACATATCGTATAGGTTTATCGTAACAGTTGAGAATCCACCGTCAATGCTTCGTCGAAAGTACTTTGCGTCAACTGGAATAGCCCAGTCCGCAGGATTGGCCTTGCCACGACCATTCAGCAACACTCTGAATGTGCGCAATCCAGCGTGAATATAGAAAGATAGCGTCACATCTGTTTTGAATTTTATCTGCAATGAGCGGTAGATGCGCGCATCAACAGACATCTGGGGCGACTCGAAGGCAAGGCGGGAACCGCAGAACGGCGCGACAAGAGTAACCCCCACCCGTTTGTTCATCTGAATACAAGGCTCTGTGCGCAACGCAGGTTGATTTCCGGGGACACTCCATCCTGCATTTCCCTTTGTGAAGTCGAATGATGGGGCGACAAATGCTTCATTAGGAGCCTTGAAGCGAGCGGCAACAGAGGTTTCCACGCCACATGGTGAAATCTGGTTGGCCGCAAAAGATAACGGCATTGCACCGCGAACGATGTTTTGTGAACTTATACGCACACGGCATATAGTAATGCCTGTTAGCGAGTTCCACACCGCAAACGGGCGTGGCTTTGCATCTGCCCTTACAGGAACGGTTGCCGTAAATTGCTCGGTCTTGGGGCGTTTATCAACTATATTGAACTTCATCGTCGTGTCGCGCTCGGTTCGCTCAATGCGCATTCTTAACCATCCGTTGTGCAGCGACTTGGGTTTCATATCCTCTTTTATCTCTGCCTTGGCGGTCGCCTTGCCGTTGACGAACACAGTCATCTCGTTAGGTGTTGGATATGCGATCGCAGCAGTCAAACCAGTTGAGAAATCACCCGCTTCATCGGGAAGCGACACAGAAAACCATTGAAACGGATTGTACTCGGGATGGCGAAACGAATGCATACGAGCTGACATCCAAACATCAGCGCACATCTTGCCAGAATACAGATGCTTGCTGTAAAGCTGCGATGTCATCGGATCCCACGAGGATAGATAAGTGAACTGGGGGCTGCACGCCCAGCGTGAGCCTATTTCCCAATTGCCATACACAGTCAGCCAGTTTGTTGGAGCCTCATAGAAAGACTCTTCAACAATGCTTGAGCTGTAAAAGAAGAAATTGCCGGCTTTCATGAATGCGAGCGTCTCAGACGGGATCGTCAATTGCACACCGTCCTTCAGCTTTGCGGGGAGCCAAGGGGCGTCAATCTTTTGGACTTTGCTGCCTGCGGTAACTAAAATGGTCTGTTCCTCAAAATGCAGGCGAATGGAAGGCTCGAAGAAAGGAACTATCGTTTCGTTTGCCTTGCCATTTACCGGTCGTGTTGATACAAGGTACCCCTGTGGCACGCGCGCGACACCCACCTCCATCGCGTTCTTGTCGAGCGAGCCTGTCGGGTTATAAGAATGCACAGAAATACAAGAAAGGCCTGCCTTTTCTGTTATGCGCCATTCTATCGTGAACTCGTTGAACACAGGAATGGCATAGGCGAACTCGGTCGGTTTTACGGCAGCACCTGATTCTTGTTCAACGGGCAGTATGGGAAGCCAATCGGCCTCAGCCGACGCCCACTTTCTCATAATTGGGTCTTGCTCAAAGAAGGATGGGTAATGCTGTTTGCTAATATTCACGGATCGAAAGTGGCCGTCGAATCCGTCTCGTGCGTCTGCAGCAACTTCCTCACTCGTGCCTGTCAACGATAGCGCGTAGCAGTCGTCAACTGTCATGCCGAAGTCCTCAGTCCCCTCTACAAAAACGCCTGCCGGCCCGCAGGTCTCGTATGGCAATTCGGCCTCAAAGACTAAGCGACCGTCTATGTGCGCGTACACGGTTTTACCGTGCACAGCGAGGGACAAAGAGTACCACTGGTAGGGCATTGCGAAATCTGTGCGCGACGCGAGCACATTCGTTGTGCTGCCCGTCGTATGCGATAGATGCACACCAGATTGTGACGAAAAGCCGAAGAACACGAAATCATCGTTCGCCCTTCTGCAGGTGATAACACCAAATTTACTGTAAATAGGTGGAGTGCGAAGCGCAGCGCCGAAAATATAGTTGCGCCACCAGGGTTCGCCGGTGATCAACAGAGCCTCTTGTGGAGATTTACCGTTTAGCGAAAATGGATTGGCACTGACACCAGGTTTTGCAGCAGAATCGAACTGCCAGTTTCCGCAAATATTGCGCCATTCGCCCTCTGCGGGGTTTTCGCGCATAAAAGAATCGCGAAAGTGAATCACTGCGCCATCGGGATACGGTGGCAGGGAAGGCTGAGTAACGCTTTCGCACTTAATGTCGGGCGAACACATTACAGTCGCAAGCACTAACATCAGGGCAAGCGCCACGAAATACACTCGGGCGTTTGTCTTTGCTCTCATCTCTTTACCTCGACTCGGTTGAACAAGATACGGGAGAGCCTTCTCATCATAAAGGCAATACGGTCAATTATTTGACGATTCTGCCGATGGCAAAACGCCATCCGGTCAGTGGTGATTTTGCGAAAACGATGCTTCGCAGTCCGCCATCATAGGTATAATCAACACTGCCAGAATTCGAAGCCATCATAGTATTAACTGCGTCAGCAAGCTCTTTGCTGCCCTGCTCTGCTGGATTCTGAAAAACACGCGAAGGCTTGCTGTTTAGCACCGTTTTACCGTCGTCCGCAAGTGCAAAGAACAATACATCCTCGGTAATCTGCATTTGCTTGCAGACAGTCGCTGAAAGGTCATCGAGAAAGATCGAAGCACCAAGCACCGAAACAACCTTGTCCTTTGCTTTGTTGAAAACAGGTACGCAGACAATGCCTGAGTTTCTGCCCGTCGAGTGGCTGACAACAAGCGCGCCGATTACAGGCTTGCCCGTTAAAACGACAGGAAAATATGCTCTATCTGACAGGTTTTGGTCGGTAAGGTCTTTATCAACAGTAAAATAGCTTCCGTCTGGATTGGCAAACCAGAACACCCCTGATTCACTGTGCTTCTGTATTGCGCTAAGCAATGGCTTTACCTTTGACCAGTCAGAGCTTTGCACTTCGTCAGTCATAGAAAGAACTGATAACTCTCGCTCGCAGGCAATCATATGCGACTCGCATAGCGATATTAGCAGATGAAGGCTTATGCGCGCATCCATCTGCAGCGCTGGTCTCTCATTCGCTGGTTGAGCCTCTTCGCAAACCACCGACATCAGCCCAAAGGCAGTCAATGCCACTATAGTCATGCAAAGCACCGTGTAAAAACGGAAGCCATAGGTTTTTGTTCGCATGGTTCACCCCTTATTTGTTTCTATAAGGTTAGTCGAATCGCCACAATTTGCAAGCGCAAACCGTGGTTGATCATGGCGGAAGAGATTAGAAGATGGAATAGGGAGATTCAGCTTTGCTTCAAGTCTTCATCGCTCTGCCTTGAAGCCCATATCGCCGCACCCGAATAGACAGACGGCATGAAGAACAGAAATCCGACAATACTACATGACAGAAGAAAGGCAAGCAGACCTGCGGACGCGCCTGTCATTAAAAAGTCCCTTCTGTGCGCCTTGAAATATGCAGTACGATAACTCCCCCGCAACCCTCTTAGGCTCAGGGAAGTATCGGCTGCCTCTATCCAGCTTATATGCCCTATACCCCAGAACGCCAAGCCAATGCCGAGCGGGGGAAAAAGCACGCCAAAAAAGGCGGCTAAACAAGGCCATGCAAGTCTCCAACCGAGTGTAGATAAAAAAACCTTATACGATGACTTGAATGATTCGACAACGCGCTCTTCGTCAATGGGCACCGACCTTTTAATATAGATCTGCCTTACGAGTCTCTCGAAGGCTCGTATGAAGATAAGGGGCAGCACAAGAAACCACATACAGGTAACAACAAGAATCGAGCAGCCAAAGGCAAGCAGCATGCCCTTTGTATATGAGAACCATCCTAAATCGCCCCCCGGCCACAAAAAGTAGAAGCACAGGTACAGCGCAATCACCGTTACTAAGAACGATACGATGCACGCGATGAGAGGAATCGGCCATAAGGTCGGCGAGAAGACAAGATACACAAATCCCGAAAAAGGCCAAGAAGACGGAGTTATGCCTTTCTGCGTCATGTTCTCTCCAGTGTTTTAGGTGTTTCACTGCAAAGCATGCATAAGGTGCAACAATATGATTATACAACAAAAGCGTATTGCGTCATCCACTTCCTTCGTGCATGCTGCAACATTGCTATTGTGATGTTCTGAATTCTGCAAGGGCGTTGCCGAAACAAAGCTCGAAAGCAGGCAAGAAAGATGGCGAATGGTTGAAGACTTCACATTCCAGATGGAACGCGAGTCGGTTTGCGGAACAAGTCCGATTCGGGAGGACGGACTTTAGACATAAAATTCACGGATGGCAGCCTTGGAAAGGTTCACATAGAATGACCAACATAAAGAGCACCGTGAATGAAGTGCTGTTTCGAGGTGTTGAAGACTGGATTCAAGCAGCCGAACTTGCTTCAGTCGTTATGGAAGTCTATGGAGCGACTAATCGAGATGAGATTCGGCAGATTTCCATTGAGATAATACGGCATGTCCTAAAGTCTGATCTCATGGAGATAGGGGATTGTTCCGGAGAAGTGTTTCGTTTTCACAAATGGGAAATGTCAGATTCAGACGCGCTTGCACAGGTAGAAGCAGAGTGGCTGGAGATCGGTAGTCCAAATCTTTGGGAAATCTGCTGGCTTAGCAATACCGTCAAAGGAAATGAAGTTGCGAAAGACCTTGACCAGAAAATTTCTCGCGGTGTGAAAAGCC
>CAZNBY010000025.1:0-47830 GCA_964571525.1 uncultured Planctomycetota bacterium | reverse complement strand
TCTCTGATGGTGATTTTCTATATGCCACAAGATTCTCTCTGAAATCAAGAATAGGCAATTCAAATAGGCTCCCATCAATTTGAACATGCTCTGTAAATTTCTTGCTAATGACATAAACACGATCGCAGACAACACCGTCCATCTTAATGTCTGCTTCATCGTCAGAGATATCTTCAACAATACTATCCCCATACACATAATATCTTTTATCAGTTTGCGGACAGTATATTGAGAGCGAATTCGATCTTGAAACTACCCAACTATATGTTGCATCAATAGCAAGTTCCTTAATCTTTTCTTTTACCTTGTAATTTATGAAGTTGTCGAATATATTCTCCACAAGGTCGTCATAGTCTTTGTATCGCGCAATTTCCCGTACAGCATCATTATTGACCTCGTATACAACCTCTTCCTCTCTATAAGAAGCATAGTATAGATAGCGTTTTGCGTTATTGTCCCTGAGTATTCTGGCATCCGCAACATCCTTCATGTCAAGAATGTGTTTACCTAATATTTTAGTATCAGACAATGAATATATATACATGGTGGTCCCTATTAATAGGCATGCCTCGGTTCCTTCTTCGTTTACAACAAACTTGTCTGTACTTAGATAGGGAACTATGGGATAATTATATCGCATATTCTCAAGATCAACAATATTAACAACACTTTGATATCCCACGATTGCATATTTTTTACAATACGAAATACCAAATAACAATCCATACGGTAATTCATAATCCTTGGTTGTTTTAGTTTCATAATCAAATCTGATATGCTTATCCTCAACATGAAGATAAATACAGTCGCCACCGAAACTTCCCAAAACCCGCTCGTTATTGTGGATACCCGATTTGTATAATACCTTGCCACCAATCTCAGATATTACACCATAATATCCGTCGTCTTGTTGCATTACATAGTAAATATACTTATCCTGAAACACATAAGGTTTCTCCACATTTGAGGCGATCTTTGTTAACTTAACTTCTTCGTCTATCCATTCGCATAGGTATGCGTCCTGATTTGCGATATCCTCACCCAAGTTTATCATAAATTTCGCCGTATCAGATTTTGTCTGCACAAATCTAAGTCTGCCATCGAAACCTTCAAATTCCGTTTTACAGGTATCTAAATCGTATTTCTGTATTCCATATTCACAACTACGACTATCTCCATAATAACATATTAAGCATTTCCTATCGCAGTAGGTGATGCCTATTGTTGACGAGTTCATCCAATGATTCCAGAACGGTATCGCTGTTCGTGCAATCAACCTTCTTTGGGATATGTCAAAGGCGTATAGCCCTAATGCACTCAGTATGTAGTATGTGTCTTCAATCGCATTGTAATATGTGCATTCATGACCTGTGTAGTATCCTGTAGAGGCAGTCATATCAAGAAGGATCTCGCTCGTCTTTCCATCGAAGAGCAAAGGTCCTCTGATTACATTGCAGTCCTTCGTAAGGTATGGCAGGCTGTCACCATAGTAGCCTTCTATTGGGATTATGTTAGAGATCATCGAGCCTACAATACGGTTACCATATAGCTGATTGTACATGTGCAGAGGCGTTTTCGCTGTGATTTCTTCTGAGCTGGTTCTATCGGCCTTTTGAGTGCACATTATGCACAAGCTGACCATCACAATGATCATCTTTCTGAGTACTGAACTGCTCGTCATGCCATCCCCCTCTGCTCGCGGTCTTGTATATGGGTTAGGTATCGTTCAAATGCTCGTGCTAAAGATACAGCAAGGTTACCTCATAAAACTAACCGAACCTGCCCATTTTACGCCACGATTTCACGGATGTCAACAGCATTCTGAGAAGTAAGTCCCCATTTCTTCCCAACGGCCTATAACCGGCGTTTCAGAAAGGTAGGTAGCAGTGATATAGGGCTTTTTCGACTTAGAAATGTGCAATCGCATGTGAACGATTCGGTTGTCCACACCAGAGTGTAAAATATGGCTTGATCGGGGATGTGCGCACGACACCGCGCGTCGCCATTCGGCGACGATCAGCAGGTATAGGCAGAGGGTGCGAGTGTCTATAATTGCCTCCGATACAGTGTTAAGACGATCGAATACAACGAATCTATTGGCCAAGCATACCCCAAGGAGCGAGCGTGTCAAGTGAATTCATTACGACAATATTCTCTGCTGTTCGCAAGTCACCAAAGCATCGGGATAGGCTCACCTCAGTAGGATTCGCCGCATAGCTTCGCGGCTTTTGCGGTAATTTGCCTATCGTAATACTCGCGTGGGACGCGATGGTTTCGCTCACCCGGTACTTCACAGTGATACTTCTATCCGACTCAGGCCTATTTCTAATAACATAAGTATTCAACATCGATTTTATACACATAATTTGGATAGCTATATGCAATTTTTAATATATTCCAGAGCGAACAGCAATATAACACATTCACTGCAAGGTATATCCTTAAGATTTCCTTTTCATAACCCGCGTAGGATACATTTCCTCTCTCAGACCATACCACATTACTTGCATTACTGCAAGATAGAGATACTGCATGGCCAATATCGGGCTGCAAACAGCCAGTTATCGCATTCATGATTTGGCAAACACGGGGCTTGCCCCAACAGAATCATCTTTGGGACACCTCAAGCAGCACTGGCAGGGTAGCCGTGCTAAAGCACTTCAGTTCTGCACCATGTGTCTGCTCTTACCTCAGATATTCTTCTTCTCAAAAATGTAAAATAACCCCACCGAGACACCCCAGAAGGCAACTACAATGATCCAAGGCGATATGCCGAGCGCATCTGGCAGTCCGATTTTGCCAAAGTCCTTCCATGCGAGCACTGTAGTTTTTAGAAACGGATAAATCTCTGCGTAAATCGCAGCACCGACAACCATTCCAGCGATGGCGAATGCCGCATGAAGACGACCGTCGGCCAATGCGCCAACTGATGTGCCTGGGCAGTAACCCATTACAGCCCATCCTGCACCAAACAAAGCCCCTCCAATAAGAACAGCCCAAAGGTTCATGGATTTATGGCTGATAGTTACAATGTCGAGTTGAGACAACAATGTGATACCAACCATTCCCACCATAATAGCAGTCATCATGAACTTTAGAATTGTCATATCCTTGAACAGCATTGCGCTGACCTGCTTTTCGAACCGAAGCACTCGACCTTTCTGCAAAAGGAAACCAAAGAGAATGCCGGTCGCAAGTCCGAGGATTTGGCCTGTGTTCATTTCTCACTCCTTTCGTACACAAAGTGAGCAACTACAACACCAACACCAAAGAACATTATAAGTGCGACGAAACCGCTCGCCGACATTTGCATCAGACCACTAAGGCCATGCCCGCTTGGGCACCCGTCGGCCATTCTCGCTCCGATGATTGCCACAATGCCACCAAGAAATGCGAATACCGCCCGTTTTACCACTGACGACCCAAACCGCTCTTTCCAGACTGGTGGTACAAGCTCAAAGCGAAAACTCTTGTCGGATAGTGCCGAAATCAACGCGCCGATGAAAATGCCTAATACAAGCATAAATTGCCAGTCAACCTGCACCTTCTCCTTTTTAAAATATTCGTTCTGAGCGACTCGTTCTGGTGCGACGGTCTGTTCCGCAAGACCTGCAGCGCGTACAAAGGTTGTCGAGGCTCCCAGATAAGTTGATTTACCGAGCAGATGTGTTGTCGCAAGCACAGACGCAATGGCGAGAAGTCCGACCAGCGCACCCGCCAGATACGGACTCCACCCACCGTCTCCGGTCGTCAATTTCATATTCGCCTCCGCAGTTAGGTTATAGTGCTATAAGCCGCTTTGGGGAAGTGGATAAATCTACCATAAAAAGTGGCACAGTCAAGTAGCAAACTATGGGAGTTCGAGGTCAACGCGAGAGCAATACTCGAACTCTGTGTCCTCGTATTCTTTTACAGATGCGACAAGGGCTGAAACTGAGTACTTCAACATGCCGTTGAATACCTCTTTGCCATTCGCAATGACCTTTACAGGTTTATCAATGTTGACCAGCTTTTCGTTAAACAGCACAGATACCCGCCCTGCAATGTCATCAGACTTTACCGATACCGTATCGGGCGCGGTGTATTCAGCTTCGATGAAGTTGAGCTTCTGCGGTTGATCAACAAACAGCCAGTAGTAGTGTTGTTTCCATTCGCGATAAGTGCGCCAGCGAAGCAGTTTTGGTCGGGGATCGCGAGGTTTCTCAGCGACCCAATTTAGTAGTGTATGAACGCCCTCTTTGGGAAGCCCGTGCCCCTGAGCACCGTTCTCTTCATAAATGCTCGCCTTGTAGTCGTACCCACTCGGATATGCCTCGTGAAGCTTCTTCATCGCTTCAACCCATCGTTCCGCGGGGCCGAACGCTACTTTCTCATCAACCTTGCAGTGCGCAATCCATACGCGATTGTGGTACAGGCTATCAGCCAGCTTAAGCGCATCGCCGTATTTGTCAGTGGCATCCTCTACAAGCGGATTGCCTGCGGATGGCACGCCGCCTGCGAAGATATCCGCATATTGCAGCAGTGCTCCATAAGCTCCATGCCCACCCATGGAATGACCTGCCACATAGACCTTATTCGTGTCATATGGGTTGAATCGGCGGATGTATTTGAGCAACCAGATCAGAAAACGCTCTTGTGGCGGATCGTTCCATGCATTCCATATCTTGTTGATCGCTGTCGGATAGACGCCGAGGCAGTCCTTCATGGCTGAAAAAGAGCCCGCCGCCTCCGAACCATCACCCGAATCAGGGCCTCCGCCGTGAAGACCAAGCAACAAACCTCCCTTTTTATCTGCCTTGCCAGTTATGATCACTTTTGTTTTACCATAGGGAGACGAAACTTCGATTGTGCCACGAGCCTTATCAGGCTTTGGCAGTGCCTTTACCTTATCCCAGACATACTTCGAAAAGAACTTGTAGTCCTTCTTGGATATAGGTTCAAGTCGCCTTATCTTGTTCATAACACGCAATGCAGACTTTGTATCTGCGGTCTCAAAATACTCGTCAACAAGCGCGGTCAATTCCGCTTTCTTCTCCTTATCAAGATCCGCAGGCCCTGCATCCTCCGCGTTCACTGCCGGGGAAAGCAGTGCTGCTGAGAGTAAGAGCGCGTGAAGCGCAAAGAGGATAGTCATTCGTTTTTTCATCTGCTAAGGCTCTTGATAGTCTTGCTGACGGCCAGAGTCAGGTCGTCGAGCATTATGGGTTTTTGCAGAAACGCGATTACTCCCCATTCGGCAACCTTTCGTAACTCAAGGGTCGTGAGAGGAGTACCGCTAATCAACGCGAGCTTAACATCCTGCCTTGCACCACGAATAAGGGATACCATCGTTTCGAGAGTCATTTTTCTGAAAGTCTTGTCAAGCAGCACAAGGTGAATTTCTTTGTCAGAGACCGCTTTTAGAGCCTCATCCCAAACCGACGACACGATGGTGTGCTGTCCAAGCTCGTTTAGATACGCGGCAACTGTCGAACTCACAGAAGAATCGTCGTCAATAATAAGAATGTTGAGAGGCTTGTGCTCTCTAACATTTAGTACTTCGTCGGCACGCAATATTACGGGAAGATATACAATGACATTCGGAGCAGGAAGTGTTGCGCTGTCGGCGACAATACCACCTCCCACATCAACAATGGCGCGCTGAGCTTCAAGCCAACGCAACCCAGTTGAACTTCCAGCCTCGGCAAGGCTTGCATCTTCATCATTGTTTTCGCGGAATATCTCAATAAAAGCGACGAGCTTTTCCGCAATAGCACCGTTGCTTGCGATCGGAGCCTCGCGGCTTTTTATCACACCCACCTGAACGGCAATCCTGCCTTCGGTTCGCTGCCTGTCAAGAACCATTTTGATCACATCGCGAATAGAATTTGCGAGTGAAGTCTTGTTAAGCGGAACGAGTATCCTCTGGCTCTCGTCGAAATAAGTCGCTATATCACAACGACCACGAAGGTCGGAGATAACTTCATGCAGCACCGAAATAAGCTCTGATTCTCCCCCAAACTCCCTCGCTCCTGGGGATAGCTTCATCAACTGACGCACAAGCAGTGTTGCCTTGTTAGATGCATCGCGCATCGTGTTTATGTTATCTCCGATCGCGCCATCAAGCAGCTTTGGGTCTTGCTTTCTTAAACGAATCTCAACAAGTGCGATACTACCCATGATCGCGCTAAGGGCATTATTGAAATTGTGGGCTACCTCTGCGGCAAGCTCGCTGATTTCGTTAAGGCGTGAGTTCATGTAATCATTGCGCTTATGAAGGTAATAACGGCTTTGATCAGTGAGCAGCGCAATAGCACCTTTGAACTTTCCTGACGCAGTAGTGCGCGGAATCCCAGTGAAAGACACAATTACAGGTATGTTTCCACCCGCTGCAAGGCGTGTTTCGAATGCGAGCTTGCCACCCTGCGAGATGAACTGCCACTCAGCATCAAACTTCTTCCGCTCGTTTGCACCCATTAGCAATTTTCTAAAGTTCACATGCATAAGTTTCGATGGTGTGCAGTTAAGCATATTGCTGAATGATGTCGTCAAGCGCGTGATCACTCCGTTTTCATCAAGCTCAATAACAGCACTATCTGATGCTTCGACAAGATGGGTGAAGTCCTTGTAGAATATCTCTAACTCAGCGGCACGCGACTGATAATATCCGACAAGGCGCCGTATTTTAGCGGCAACAGCCGCGTCTGTTTCTGAAACTTTTTGCTGCTGACCATTTGTATTGATTGTTGACAACTCACCTGCCACATAAGAACTGATCTCCTTGAGAACAGCCTGTGCGTCGGTCTCGACACTTTTTTCATCTGCATGGCTTCGCCATACTGGTAAGAAGACGCACAGCGCGAAAAGAAGAAATGAGACAATGAAGACAAGAAGCGAATGGAGAACGATTCTCATCATACCAAAGGGAAGAGGTTCGGCAATCGTCAATACAAGGTCAGAAGCCTCTAACGGGGCAACAGCGAGAGCGAAACCCTTATAAGATGAAATGCCGCTAACGGTTTCTCTGATGGAAGGCAGAAAGTCTGGGGCTTGGTTTCTCGCGACGAAAAGCTTTTTATCACCTGATGTTATAGCCATACGGGATTCAGCTTTGCCAAGCGCAAGGCGTTCGAGGCGTTGAGTGGCAGGCTCAACTACTCTTAGTCGGCCAAACTCGACCTCCACACCTCCTTGAGTGACATAGAGCGGAAGGGATACCACAAAAACCGTAGATTCGCCCATCAGCGCCAGCCATACACGAATTCCGTTATCAAGATAGGGCGATTGCTTAGGGATTGTAAGTTTGTCAGTTGGGTGTGAACCAAGCGACAAGTTCATTTCTGTTCCGTAAGCGGTCGTCAAGGCAGAGCTTATTGTGTTTGGAAAAGATAGAAGTAGTTTCTGAATGAGTGAAGATGGGGAAATCAAGTCTGGATTTGGCACGGCATTGAGCGAACGATACGCAACAACCCAATTTTTCCCAAAATTCTCGATACTATCCGAACCAACTCTATATGCACCATCAGGACTTGAACTGAGTTGAGGTGAGAACTTTGCAGAAGAGATCTGCTCGACAATTGAGGACTCTAATACAGACGCAGAAGCGGAAAGCTGTGCAAGAGTCTCGCGATAACTTGCCTCGAAAGCCCGAATTTTGATCGCCATGATTCCACGCTGAGGATCAAGATAAGCATGGTCGCGAGAGTTTCTAAAGCTGTATGCCGAAAGAACGCAGACTATAACTGCGAGCAGCGCGGCCGCTCCAAATGAGAATAGAAGCCACTTCTTTTTATCTTTCACCTTGGTTTTCAAGTGTATCAGCCTTCGCCTTCCTATGAAGGTAGTCGAACGGGAATTGTTCGAGCAGCTTCTCTATGTTCGCAATGGACGCCAATTGCATGCAGTTCTTTCGGAACTCTGCAGAATGTGGCAGACCCTTGCAGTATTGAACAAGGTATCGCCTCATCAACAGGGATGCACTTCTTTCGCCGACATAGTTTGAAAGCATCGAAGCGTGTTCTTTTACGACAACGCAGATTTCCTCCCAACTTGTAGTTGTGATAGGATGACCGCGCAGGTGCTCAAGAACTTGGCGAAAAACCCATGGTCTTCCCAAAGCGCCACGACCAATCATTATGCCATCGCAACCAGTTTCTTCAAGCATTTTCTGTGCGCTGGCACCGTCTATTATATCGCCGTTGCCAATTACTGGCACAGAAACTGCCTCTTTTACCCTTTTTATTACAGACCAGTCTGCCTTGCCTGAGTACTTCTGAGCGACAGTTCGCGCATGCACAGATATCATTTTGACGCCTAATCGTTCCGCTATCTGAGCAATTTGCACGGCATTTTCGGTTTTTGCGGTAAATCCGATACGAATTTTAACAGATACTGGTAGCGATGTAGCTGACACTAAGGCTTGTATCGCAGCTTCGGTCTTTTCGGGATAACGGGCAAGCCCTCCACCGTAATCGCGGGATACCATCCTCCGCACCGGACAGCCAAGGTTAAGGTCAATCAGTTCGAATCCAAGCGATTCTGCGTTTTTTGCACACTTTGCGATCAAATCTGGTTCGTTACCACAAAGCTGTATGGCAAGGGGGCGGTCACCCGGAACAGTTTGTACTATACGAAGTGTCTGCTTTGTTAGAGCTGCAAAGGGGTGGGTTGTGACCATTTCAGTGAAGGCTAAAGCTGCGCCAAATCGCCTGCAAAGAAGGCGAAATGGCCAAGAAGTGTTCTCAGCCATCGGAGCAAGCATCAACGGCGGGTTGATACTTAGGTTGCCGATATGTAATGTGGTGTTAAGGAATGTTTCTGAGATGTTTGTCGGTTGCATTGCTTTAATTATATAGTCTTAGCCAGAAATGAAAAGGGGGAAGCCTTTCAGCTTCCCCCTAAAGAAGGCATGAAACGATACTTATGGCTGATCAGTCTCGTCGTTCTTCTTCACGCGGGAGTCGTGCATTTTGTAACCAGCATCGAAGACATCGTCGTCCTCTTTGTAAATGTGGTCAATGTACTCCTGGGTGTTAGGTTGCTTCCACTGCAAGCGCCTTGCCACATTGGGGCTTTGATCATCATCGCCATCCGTAGGAGGCTTCTCCCACCAATTAGTTGATGCGTTGAAGTTAGAGTAATTGAGGCCAGCACCCTTGTGATTTACGGATGGCACATCCGGATCATCTGTGGGATTGTCGGCAACAATTACCGTCTCGCCGTCAACATTGTCGTTGGTATTGGGATAATAACCGTACGAGTCAATCTTGTTGTAGGACGGGCAGACGAAGATAGCAGTGTTGATACCTTCGCGGTTGCGGAGCAGATCAAAGCTGCCTTTCACAGTTGAATCATCATAAGTTGCGCCGTCAGCGGGAAGCTTGCCCTTGTTCTTTTCGGCATAAAAGAGGCAAGCAAGGACTATCTGGCGAAGGTTGTTCTTGCAGTTAGCTCTCTTCGCCTGTTCACGGGCGTTTTGAAGAGCCGGCAAGATCAGCGCTGCCAGAATGCCGATGATGGCTACCACGACCAACAACTCGATGAGCGTGAAGCCATTACGAGAATTACGCATAAACACCTCCAAAATAATAACGGTTGAACCCTGCATTTTGACAAGTTGTTGTCTTATGTCAAGGTTTTCATCCATTTGACAAATCTTGTTGCGAACTGTTCCCGTTTGATACAGGACTGTTGAGCATTGTATAAGACAGAACTTCAGGCGAAAAATCGCGCATGTTGTACAACAGTGTAGAATTAACCAGACATTAACGAAAGGTATCAGCATGTTCGACGAAAGACATCTCAAGCTTGCCAGTATGCTCGTTAACTATTCGATGGGCGTTAAGAAGGGCGATAAGGTGTTCATCAATTTTATGAATACCGCAACGCAACCACTTGCAAAAGAGCTTATCAGCGAAGTTTTGCGCGCAGGTGGCGTTCCGCTTTGGTTCTACGACGACTCTCCCCTAACCCGCCGTTTCTGCCTTGGTGCGGACGAAAGTCAGATGAAGACTTTCGGTGATGTGTTTAAGAGCGTCATGGAGCAAATGGATTGCTATGTCGGCGTGCGCGGATCAGACAACCAGTTCGAGCTTTCTGATGTACCGCAGGGGCAGATGAAGATGTATCGCGAGCACTTCGGCAAGAAGGTCCACATGGATATCCGCGTGCCCAAGACACGCTGGGTCGTTTTGCGCTGGCCCAATGGAGCAATGGCTCAGCAGGCGAAGATGAGTGCCGAGGCGTTCGAAAAGTTCTATTTCGATGTTTGCACACTTGATTACAGCAAGATGTCGAAAGCTATGGACGCTCTTGTCGCTCTGATGAATCGCACCGACAAGGTGAGAATCGTCTCACCGGGAACTGATATATCGTTTTCGATCAAGGACATCCCAGTTATTAAGTGTGATGGAAAGCTCAACATTCCGGATGGAGAGGTCTTCACCGCGCCGGTTAAAGACTCGGTCAACGGCACAATTTCGTACAACACCGGCTCGATTTCCGAGGGTGTTCTTTATGAGGGAATAAAATTAACTTACAAAGATGGAAGACTTGTACAGATAGATGGCAAGAACGATGTAGCCAAGTTGCGTGAGATATTTGAAATTGACGACGGTGCAAAGTATGTGGGTGAATTTGCGATCGGCGTGAATCCGTTCATTCTGCACCCAATGTATGATACTCTGTTCGATGAGAAGATTGCAGGCTCGATACACTTTACGCCGGGCAATGCATACGATGACGCGTTCAACGGCAACCGCTCTGCTCTTCACTGGGACCTTGTTTTGATACAGCGCAGCGATTACGGTGGTGGCGAGCTTTACTTCGACGGCACGCTTGTGCGGAAGGATGGCTTGTTCACACTGCCAGAACTCGACTGCCTGAATCCTGACAATCTCAAGTAGTATATTTGTTTTCCATGAAGCAAACGGCCTGCCGAATGGCAGGCCGTTTTAATTGTACATACTCCCGCTCAGTGTCAGTCAATCACTATGATATTCTCTTCCAAAAGCGGATTGTAGCGATAATAGACCTCAAGGGTGAGTATCATCAGCGTGGTGCAGTAGATACGACCACCGCGCAACGCACCAAACGGACGGGCTTCGTACCACGAACCGTAGGCTGACGAGCTTTCGTCTTTGACCTGCATATCGCGCACAACAGTGATAAGCTCTTTTTTCCATTTATCCCAATACTCTGCACCCATCTGGAAGTTCGCAAGCGTCGCGTAATAAAGGTAATAGAAGGTTACATTGAAGTTCCGTGCACCAAAGTGCTTGTCCTTATCACCGGGAGGGAAGTCCATAAGGTAGTTTGCATTTGCGCGGATCAGAGGATGCGTGCGCTTTAGGCCAATGAACCGGCGTGTAAGCAGAGCGATTGCGGTCATGGAAGGCAGAACTTGCGGGTCATCATAACCTGTTCCGCACTTATCGTAAATCTTCTGCTTGAAGTACTCCTCATATTTAACGCTTAGATCTGGTATCTCATACTCTGATGTCTTCTGCGAAACAGAATCAAGCCATCTTAGTGCGCCGTCGAAGCACTTTTCGAAGACACGAAATCCGTTTGCCCTTGCGGCCTTTACAGCAAGCACATACCAGCCAGTAACAGACGAATCGTTGCTTTCGGCCATGTTAGTATAACGCCAGCCAAGAAGTATGTTCTGATATGACTGGATCCAATCCACACCCATTTGGCAAGCGAACTTCATCGCCTTATCATGCGCCTCGTTAGTCTCAAAGTCGCGCGTCATAGCGTAAGACTCGGTTACGGCAATCAGCGCGGTAGCCTGCTCATAGCAGATGCTGTCGGGTTGAGCAAGCATTCTCTCGTCGCGCCATGCCCCGCTGGGAAGCTGCAGGGTCATAAGCCATTCCAGCGCACGTTCGCAGACATCCTGATACTTGCCGTTCATGTGTGTGTAGCCCGCTGATGTGTAACACAATAACGCTAACCCCACCATAGCGACATCATACTGATCAAGAGCCGGGCCGTCGCTCTTCTTGCCCTCGTCATGCTTATTGAATCCAGTGGAGTCCCAGTGTCCGGCGGCTTCTTGGTGCGTGGCAAGCCAAAGCAAGCCCATCTCTACACCCTCTTCGCTTTCACTTGAACCACCAAAGAACTTAATCGCCTCTGTATGGTCCTTTCGTTGTTCGTTGGCCGAATGTTGCTTCGTGATCTTCGCCAAGTCCTTACCCTTCTGTATCTCCTGATAATGCTTCCACCATTCCATCCAGTTTGTTGCATCGGGTTTGTACTTGTGGCCGGTCATTCGTTCAAGCGACTCATTTACAGCGGTTTTGAATTTGTCTATATCAGCGGGTTTTGCTTTTGGAAAATCACGGTTGAACTGGCCGATCAGTGCGTTGACCACATTGGCGGTGGGGAAGTATCTTAATGCAATCGCGGCGTTGCAGCGGACACGATTATCATTGTCGTTTAAAAGCCCCAAGAGCCTTGCTGAACCATCAACCTTAGCCGCCTCAGCAAGTCCCATTGCGACAAGCAGCGTGTAAACATCGTTGTCAGATGCCTTTATCGCATCAACCAATGTGTCAGCGACCGAAGAGTGTTTTGCAACCGAAATCGCTTCTGAAGCTCGCGCGACGACACTTACATCCTTGTTGTTTTTAACTGTGTTCGCAAGGTCCTTTGATACATCCTCGTCCTTCAGGCTGCCAAGTGCAATACCCGCGAAGTAGCGCACAAACTTTGATCTATCACTGTTGAAGGTCTTCATCAACTCCATCTTTGCTTTTGGATTGGGGAAGTTGATGAACACATTGCAGGCTCCCATGCGAACATTGTCGTTTGTCTTAACCTTGACAAGCTCTAATGCGGCTTCTGGATTCTCCTTTGCGCCACCCAAAACAAAGCACTTCAAAGCCGCGAGCTTTTCCTCAATGCTGCCCTTCTCTGCGGCAGTAGCGATTTTTGCTACTTCTTTTGAATCAAGGCCGATTTCGGCAAGAGCCCAAGCTGAGGCGTAAGAAATTGAAGAGCTTCTTTCTGCAAGCAGTTTCTCAAGTGCAGGTTTTGCCTCTTCGGTTTTGCGCTTGCGATATGTGTGTATTATCTCAAGTCGAATCGCCTCTGGCGTCTTCTTGTCGCTAATCATCTTGTTGAAGTTCTTTGTGTCGAGTGGAGTAGAGAGCCTTCCCGCAGACCTAATGGCGTTTTGCAGCACCTTTTCGTCTTTAGAAGTCAGAAACTGGGCAAGTCCCGCCGACGCCTTATCGCCACCAATGTAGCCTAAGGCAAGCGCGACCGCCGCTTCGGCGGTTTTCTTTGATGCGTACTTGTTTAAAACAGAATCCGCGCCAGCCGATGGATCCATCTGGCCTATCGCCCAACCGCAATTAACGGCAAGAAGCCTGTCTTTATGCTTGTCGCCAAGAGAGGTAAGAATATCTACTATCGCCTCGACATACTGAGGGTCGCCGCACATGCCCACACCACGCACCGCGCTTAGTCGGACAAGAAAATTCGGATCGCGCAGCAGCGGTTCAATGTCTTTAGTGTATTCCTTAAAACCAAGCGCGCCGATTCGTTCGCACGCGCCCGCGCGTTCGAGCCAGCTCTTGCTTTTCAGGTTTGGTTTGTTTAGATTATATACATGCCGCTTTAGGGCCTCTTCATCAACCTGCTCTGCACAAAGCGGTGTTGCTAAAACTGCAAAAAGGCCCAATACGATCAGAAATGCGGGCATTAATCTGATAAGACGGGACATATTACCTCCAGCGCTAAGGAAACGGCACCCAAATGTGAGCTTATTTCCTATAGCTTAGACGGTTATTTTAACGCGATTCGGCGCAATAACAAGGATATTTGGCAATATCGCGCAAAAATGAGAATCTGCTTCACTAAGGCTTTCCACGATGCATGATATCGAATGCCAACACTCCTGCGGCAACAGCGGCGTTTAGAGATTCAACGCCCCTTGCCATAGGTATTGAAAGGCAGGTCCCCTTGCTAATCCACTTATTGGGAAGCCCGTCGCCCTCAGAACCTATCAGAAGTGCAAGTTTGTTTGGGTAAGAGTAAGAAAGATAGCTTGCTCCGTTAGAAGCAGTAGCAAGAGGGACAATTGCGTTGCGTTCGATGAATGACTCGAACTCAGCTTCTTCCATCGTCGAGACAGGAACAGAGAAGATCGTGCCGACCGAAGCGCGCACAGTCTTGGGGGAATACAAATCGGCAGAGGGCTTTACGGCAATCAGCGCGTCGAAACCTACTCCGGCTGCAACTCGCATTAACGCACCCATGTTGCCGGGATCTTGTATGCCGAATGCAACAAGCAGATGACATCTTGCTGCGTTTATTGCCGGATGAGCATTCTGTGGAATGTTGAACACCGCGGCGATGCCCTGCCCCGTGTCAACTGCAGATATCTTCGCAAAGGCCTGTTCTGAAAGAAACACCGCTTCGTCAGCTTGAGGGGCAAAGTCAGGCACCATTTTGAACCGGGATGAATCAAGCAGCAAAGCGATTGCGTGGGCGTTAGCGGTCCTTGCCGCGTCAAGAACACGAGGGCCTTCGGCGAGAAAAATGCTATGTTCGCGACGGGTGCGCGCATCTTCCAAGGACGCGTACAACTTAACGCGCGGGTTCGACGCGCTTGTGATGGATGTTGACTTCATTTGCTCTGCATTTCGATCTGTGTTGATAAGAAATAACAACGAAAGTGGCTGGTAAGCCGGCTTCTGTCGTGTGCGGTCATTCATCTGGGCCTGGCGTTGCCGTCAGGCTCAAGCGACCTACCCGGGAATGTAACGGGCCGGGGCAGCCCTCTCCCCCTATTTGGTCTTGCTCCGGGCGGGGTTTGCACTGCCGTCACCGTCACCGGTAACGCGGTAAGCTCTTACCTCACCATTTCACCCTTACCCGCCGAGGCGGGCGGTATATTTTCTGTTGCACTTTCCCTGAAGTTGCCTTCGGTGGGCGTTACCCACCGCCCTCCCCTGTGGAGGCCGGACTTTCCTCGAGCGTAAGCCCGCGACCGCATCAGCCACTTTCGTTGTTATCTCTCGCAAAAAAGCTTTGCAATCCGCGCTTTATTATACAATGCTCGCGCAACTATTATACTTACATTGCCTCAAAAGCGTGATAAAACATATCGTCGTTCGTCACTTAAATGACCGGGGACTAAATGACTGACCAGATCCGCAACCTTGTCGAACGGCTGCGGCTCGGTGACCGGGATGCGTTTGAACAACTTGTTCGCCGTTACTCGAACTTCGTCTTCTCGCAAGCCTACGCTGTGCTGGGAAACGAGGACGAATCCCGGGATGTCGCGCAAGAGGTCTTTATCAAACTGTTCGAAAAGCACGCAGCGCTTGAACGACCTGAGGCTTTCGTCGCCTATCTTAAGATCATGGCGAGAAATAAGGCTCTGGATCGTTTAAGACGGAATCGCTGCGGTGGTGTGCCGCTTGACTCGTTAGCTGAGTTAAACATCGAGGCCGATTGTCTCGATCCCAGTGACGAGATGGCACACAATGAACGGTTGAACGACCTTAAGCGCAGACTGAAAGACGCGATCACCGAGTTGCCCGTTGACCAGCAAGAGATTATACGATTGCGGTATGAACACCGGCTTTCGTATAATGAAATTGCCGAAAAGCTCGATTGTGGGCTGAATGTCGTCAGAGGCAGACTGTATCGCGCTCATAAGAGTCTTTCTGGTTTGTTGGGTCCCTATCTGAGGGAGGAATCGTGACGCACGACACTGATAATACTTACGAGTTGTTGCTCGCTTATCTTGACGGAGAATTGGAATCCCCAGAAGTCCGTCGCGTTGAAGAATTGCTGCAGAGCGACCCCGAGGCGGCAAAGCAGTTTGAAGAACTGCTCGCCGTTCGTTCTGCATTGCTTGAGATAAACGCCCCCGCACCAGTCGGTCTTGCAGACGGCATAATCGCCAAGGCTAATTTTGCTCCGCGCCAGAAACTCCCGTTTGTGCGCATAGCGTTCTTTGCCGCGTCTCTGCTTATAGTGCTTTCAGCCTCTTTCTTTGTTATAAATGATAGAACATCGCTCGACAGAAAGGTCACCGCTCACATTGAAAAAGCAAAGTCGGGACTGGATCTCGATGCAGCAGATGACCCATATATCGAAACAGAGCAACCAGAATACAGCGACGATGGCAACCGCTCAAGCTGGACCGAGGGCGGATACGCATCTGCGAAAAACACCGATGAACTTGAACGGATAATCGGCGGTAAAAAACGCAGCGCAAG
Source organism: uncultured Planctomycetota bacterium (assembly GCA_964571525.1). GTDB lineage: Bacteria > Planctomycetota > B143-G9 > B143-G9 > B143-G9 > CAZNBY01. The sequence continues at coordinate 31,607 of CAZNBY010000025.1, read as the reverse complement.
CGAAAAGCTATTGGAGAAGAAGCAGCAGAAGGACGACGCCATTGGCGCACCTGCTGACAAAAATGTTGAGATTTTGAAAGATGACCCGCAGCAGGATTCGGGCATGAAGTCCGAAGAGCCTAAGCCGGAAGTAGCGGAGTCTGCGCCCTCGGGTGCTCCAAACAGCCCCGCGCCAGCCAAGACAGCCGTAACGGGTTCGGCCAAGGCAACCGTAGTCGCACAGCCACAGCCCACTTCAAAGCCGAAAAGTGGCGCTGGAAAATCATCGGATGCGATGCTACCTGCACACAAGTCTCTTGCCGATGAAAGCGATGACTTGGCAAAGCCAGCCTCCCGGCGCGGTTCCTCTCTGCCCGAGTGGGGCGGCATTGCTGCAATTAGCTTTGATTCGCAAGAAAGGCTGCTTTATTTAGACTCCGCTCTACCCAACACACTCGTGTTCAAGGGCGGCTCGGCGACAATAAAGGCTTACACCCAGATCAACATTCTCATCCCCTACTTCGGGATGATTGCGCTTGAGCCAAAAAGCGCGTTGATTATCAGCTTGGTTAAAAACGGCGAATTTGTGCGAGCACTGCCAGCCTTAACGCTCGAGTCCTATGCAAGGGATTTCGAGGTGCACATCGTTGTTACAAGCGGCAACTGCTCGTTCAAGCCAATCGAGGGAGCCTCAGCAGTCCTCAGCGAGAAAGAATCTTTGAAGCTTGCATTCAAGGGTGCGGTAATCAAGTAAATTTGCCCGCCACCCGTCGAATTTATATACAGTCTGTCGCCGGTATCTTTGCGCGATGAAGATATCGAATAATGATACATTTTGACATGCGAATAAGGAGAGCCTTTATGAAAGTACTTCGCAGGATCCCGCCCGCCTTTCTGATCTCCTCCATCCTCTGTATTGCATTCCTCTCAAGCGCACCCGCTGAGAAAGCGAATGAAGTAGCAAAACTAACCAAGCTATCATATCTTAAGTGGTACAAGCCAGTCGAATACAAGGTCTCACCCGCGGTCAAGGGCTATACTCTGCCGCTTCAGGCAAAGGATGTGGCCAATTGCAAAGATGAGCTTGCTTTTGTCAATATTCCACCAAACTCGCAGTTGCTGCTCGAAAACGGGTTCGAGGTTACGCCGTTCTATAAGAGCGATAGCCTATCCGACTATTACAGCAAGCTTACCGATAAGAACCTGACAGTCCTTGTTACGACCGACAGCGTTCTGCACATGTTCCATGTGCTTTTCGATCGCGCTTTGTCGGTGATAGAGGAGGATAATTTTCTCGACCATGTGATAAAGATATCGGAATCTGTTATCGAAGGTCTGCGCGACCAGCCCGAGGGCGCGAGGATCGAGATCGGCAAGGCTTATTTGCTGGCAAAACGCTATATGCAGATAACGCTATCACTGGCAAAGGGTGAGAACAAATTCGATGACGAGGTTGTTAAGAAGGAGCTTGCGAATATCGAGGGCGCAGTCGGTATTGCGACATCGCCACTATTCGGGTATGAAGAGGACTATTCTCAGTTCATACCGCGCGGCCATTACACAAGGTCTGACAAGCTTAAAAAGTACTTCAAGGCTATGATGTGGCTTGGTAGGTTCACCTTCCGCCTGAAGGGTGGGGACGCAAAGGCGCAGACTATCGCCGCAACCCTACTTGCGCACAACCTTGTTCAAAAGGGCGGCAGCAAGCTGTACGACACGATATACTCCACCACATCATTCTTTGTGGGCTATGCCGACGACCTGACACCATACGAATACCTGACGGCTTTTCACAAGGCAGTTGGCGAAAACGCCGACCCAACAGTTCTTGCCGATGATGAAAAGTACAACGCTTTGAGGGCAGAGTTGCTGAAGTGCATGCCTCCATCCATCCTCGGAGGTGCCGAGTTCATTACGCCCGAAGACCTAAAGGCTCTGCAGGGCAAACCAAGCCCCGAGCTTATCGAAAAGTACCTGCAGGCTACGATGGGCATGCGTTTTATGGGGCAGCGTTTTGTGCTCGATTCGTTTGTATTGAGCAAATGCGTGTGGCCGACAATTGGCCAGTTTGAGGGTGCTGGCACTCCGGTAACAGGCGTTCCCAACCGCACCATGCCCACCGCGCTCGATGTGATGTATGCTCTTGGCAACAAGTACGCTGAATCTGTGCTGTTCGAGGACCAGACCGCAAGCTACAAGGGATATGTCGAGCAGATTGCCGATCTGAAACGCCAGATTGCAGCACTTAAGCCTGATGACTGGCACCGCAACCTGTACATGGGGTGGCTCGACATACTGCGCGAGTCGTTCGCAGACACACAGCAGGGCTATCAGCCATTTCAAAACTCGCTTGCGTGGAACTACAAGAAGCTGAACACCGCCCTTGGATCGTGGACTGCTCTGCGCCATGACACTGTGCTTTATGTGAAGCAGAGCATGACCCTCGGCGCGGGGCTGCCGGATAGAAGCAAACCTTATGGATTTGTCGAGCCTGCTCCCGAAGTTTATTCAAGGCTCTTAGCGCTGCTTCGCACTATGGTAACTGGATTAAAGGAACTTGGAATACGCTATGACGCTGACTACAGCCTTCTGCCGTCTCAGCTTGCCATGCTCGATAAGTTTCTGCAAGACTCGCTCGAAATTTCGATCGAGCAGCTTCAGAACAAGGTGAATACAGAGCTTCAGAAGGAGTTTTTTGCAGATGTGGCCAATACGATGGATGGAATATTGGGGCATGACGAGCGCGAGTACACCTCGACGATTGTGGTTGATGTGCACACCGACATGACATCGAATCGAGTTTTGCAGTGCGGCACGGGCCCTATGTATTCTGCAGCCGTCGCGTTCGCGATGCCAGATGGCAAGGTCTCAATAGCCATCGGTCCAGTGTATTCATTTTACGAGTTCACCCAGCCGCTTCAGAACAGGCTGACTGACGAGGCGTGGAAGAAGCTGTTGGAGAAAAAGCCCCCCACTCATCCGCGGTGGATCACCTATTTTATGATGTACGCCGCGCCTTTAGCGGACGAGATGTTTTGAACTTTGGGCATCGTTCGGATTTGCCTACCAGATGCCCAATGCTCAGTTGTTTTTGGATGGTAAAACCATCACAGGAACAGGCTTGAACTCTAATTAATCTTCCGGCGATATCTCGACGGAACTCTTCTTTAAAGAGTGCTGGGGGAGGCAACAACACCGAAGCCGAAGATGCTGGACCGATTGGCAGGAGTATCCCGGAGGCGATAGGCCGCCCGACAGCACGGAGCGACAAGGTTCCAAGAACCACCGCGCAACACGCGGCCTTGGCCTTTCTTAGGGCCAGAAGGATCGGTAGTATCACCTTCTGGATATTCGCCATACCAGTCGCTGCACCACTCCCATACATTGCCATGCATGTCATACAATCCCCAATTGTTAGGCTTCTTTGTGCCAACAGGATGTGTTTCACCTGCAGAATTGTCGGAATACCACGCGTATTCGCCAAGATTTGCCTCATCATCCCCAAAACAGTATTCTGTGTCGCTACCTGCTCGGCAGCAATACTCCCATTCTGCCTCGGTGGGCAGGCGGTATTGCTCTCCAGAAATCTCTGACAGCTTTTTGCAGAAAGCCACAGCATCGTGCCATGATACTCGCTCAACAGGCAGGTCTTTCCCCTTGAAATATGATGGATTAATGCCCATTATTGCCTCATATTGCTCTTGCGTGACCTGCATTGAGCAGATGCTGAAATCGCTGAGTATCACTTTGTGTTGCGGATTGTCTTTTCCATCTTTTTCACCCATCATGAATGTCTCACCCTTGATTGGCACCATTCGCGATCGGATTTCGCCGACTGCTTGTTGAGCATTGAGTCTTTTGTCAACATCGGCGATTCTCTGAGGCTTTGTGGTCTCGCTTATCTCACGAAGATTCTGACGAAGCTCCTTGTCCCTCAGCCATTCAAGCCCTTTTGGCGTCTTCAACAAGTTAAAAAGGTGTGGGAAACGCCTGAAGGCATCGGCGATTACCTTCAGAATATCCGCTCTGATGGGCACATTGTCTGCTGTTTCGCTCTTTCCGAATTCGTCACACCATGTCATCACATCAACCTGATTGCCATCAAGCTTTTCTGCCAAATAGCTGCACACATACTTGTTGTTCTTATCCCCAGCGATCGAATAATCAAGATACGCGCAGAAGTACTCAAGGCGAGGGTCATCTGTGGCAACATGAATTAGGATATGAAGGATGTCGAACTTATCGCCGCCCTTGTTTAGGATGCTGTGCAGAAGGATGATACGATTCAGTTGGCGAACGATGGTGCGCGGGTTGTGCGCGCTTGATTTCTCAATCAAGGCTATAAGGTCTTCATGAATTCCTTCGGGGAATATCTCTGTCTGAACAACTAAGTGTTTGATGAACTTGCTCAGATCCTTATCATTCCGCTTTGGCACGCATATCTCGACCTGCACGATCTTATCAAGGTAGTTTTGAGGCAGATCGCGTGTTTTCTCAGACTTTTCAAGCACTGCAGCCTGAATTGCTTCACGGTAGATCCCAAGCACGAATGTGAAGCCCTGCTGATTGAGCACGAGCTTTATGTGTTCAAGCAGTTCAAGGGCATTTTTAGGAAAGCAGCGGTCAAGGTCGTCAACAAACACAACGATGCGGGGTGCCTTGCAGGACTTAGTGCATTCTGCGAATTTGTCGAATGCATCGTAATAAAGGCTCCTGCCAAGGACCGATTCATCAAGAAGGTCTTGATATCTTTCAATCATGTCTTTGGGAGAAAGGTTGACTTCGGCTTCTGAAACAAAAGGTATCTTCAGTTTGCCTTTGACAGAGACTCCGTAAGCGATCGCGCGGAGTGCATCTCGCAGCTTGACCAACCCAGTCCAGTCTTGCTTTCCGAGCTTTCTTTTTTCAATCGCATCGTCGAGCTTCTTCTTGAAAGTAGCGACCAAGGGGATTATAAGATGCTCTTCCTTCTCATACTGCCATGCGTTGAACCAGACCGCGATTGCGTTAGGCTCCTTGTCAACTTTCTCTTGCATCAACCGCATGAGGCTCGTTTTGCCAGAACCCCACTCGCCGTATATGCCGATAGTGAGTGATGATTCTGTGTCAATAGCCGCTTCGACAAGCACAGATGCGATAGTGTCAAAGTTAAGCTTGTCTGTTCGTCCGGCCTCATTGACGGGCATATCGCTTAACAGCTTGCATCTGTCATTCTCAGTCGCCTTCTTTGCCATGTTGACTCCATCTTAAGATCCGAGTTTAGCGAAATCATAAATAGCAAGGTTCATTCTAACTGTGAAGGATTTCCTGTCAATAAAACTGACAAAACTTGTACTCCGTAATTAGGTTAATGCATGATGTTGCGGTGTTTGCCTCCCGCTAATCTGCAAACGACTTGCAAGTCTATTGGAAAGTGGTATAATATAGGCATGAACAAGAAGAAAGTGCTCGAAATACTTAAGAAACATGATCTATACGCGACCGGCACCCGCGTGAGGTTGCTCGACTTCCTTTCGCGCCAGTCGCGCCCACTCACAGCAAGGGCGATACATTCAGCAATGTCAGCCCCCTGCCCCGACCTTGCGACCGTGCACCGCACGCTTAACAGCCTTGCATCGCACGGCATAGTCTCGGCATTTTCGGTCGGAAGCTCGCGCCAGTACCTATTCAACGGCCCCGAAAGGCACGAGCATGTGGCAGTCTGTCTGTCTTGCGGAAACTCACAGCCGATTGACGCAGAATCAGAGGGCACACTTACCGCCGAGGCTGAATCAGCAGGTAAGTTGCACGGTTTCCGTGTGCTATGCCATTCGGTCGTTCACTATGGCTTTTGCGCTTCATGCATATCAACCAACCAACACGCTTGTAAGGAGGAAGAATGAGCATTATTAGAGTTTCGGTTTACGCCGCCCTGCTGCTTTGCATTGTCGGCTTGTTTCAATTGGCTATCTTAAACGCTGAGGATGTGGGACAGAAGAAGATTAATGTGCTGTGCACCTTTTGGCCTGAGTATGTGTTTGCGCTGAATGTCACAAGCGACATACCGGAGTTCAAACTCGATGTGCTGCTGCCGCAGACCAGCAACCCGCACGGGTATCAGCTTTCGCCCGCAGACCTGAAGAAGGTGGCTGAGGCCGACATCATTATCGCGAACGGATATGTGGAGGAGTTTTTAGACCGCATAGTAGCAGCATATCCCAAAAAGCCCCTTGTCAAGACAGCCGATGCGGTGCGCCTTATACCAGCAGTACACCACGACGAGCCCGAGGGCGAAAAACACGAGGATGAAGAGGAACATGAACATCACCACGGCAACTGGAACCCCCACACATGGCTGTCACCCCTCAACGCCGCTTTAGAGGTTGAGGCCATACGCGTTGGCTTGACCCGCGTTGCGCCTCTTCTCGGTATGCCTCTTATGAGCAATACAAAGGACTTTCAGATTAAGATGATAAACCTGAAGGCAGAGATGACCTTGGGTTCGCTTATGTACAAGAGCCGCAACATAGTAACCTTTCACAACGCATTCGACTATCTTGCGCGCGATCTTGATTTGAATGTTGTCGCGGTCATCATGGATGTAGTCGGCGTATCGCCAACCCCCGACAAGATTGCCGCCATCATCAAGAAGATTAAAGAAAGCGGCGGCGCGGCTGTGTTCACCGAGCCCCAGTTCCCCGACAATGTCGCAAAGCTGATAGCTGAACAGACAGGTATAGAGACACATGCGCTTGACCCGGGTGTGAACAGCCAGCCGACAAAGGAAGCCTATGAGATGGTTATGCGCCTGAACAACGCGTCTCTGTTCAAGGCTCTTGGCGGAGGCAAATGACAAATACGCCGGTCGCAATCTCGATAAAGAATGTAACCGTAGTGCTTGGTGGCAGGGAGATCGTCAGCGATGCGACGCTTGACATACCAAGTTGCCGCATCACCGCGCTGATTGGCCCTAACGGTGCGGGCAAGACCACGCTACTGCGGGCGATATTAGGGCTGATTCCGTATTCGGGAAGCATCACATTTCCGCGGCAGAACGGCGTTAAGCCGCGCATCGGCTACATACCGCAGAGCATAGAAATAGAGCGCGAGAACCCCATCCGTGTGGTCGAGTTTCTTGTGCTGAACATGCAAAGGCGCCCGCTTTGGCTCGGTGTGACAAAGAACCTAAAGGACAGGACGATTGAGGCTCTGCGGCAGACGGGTGTGGAGTTGCTGGCAAACCGCCCGGTCGGCAAGCTCTCGGGTGGCGAGATGCAGCGGGTGCTGCTGGCGAAGATATTGCTCGAATCGCCCGATATCGTGCTAATGGATGAACCTGTATCGGGCATTGACATCGGTGGCGAATCGCTATTCTGCGAACTGCTTGATAACCTTCACGAAAAACAGTGCTTCACGCTGGTGTTAGTGAGCCACGACCTTTCGCTCGTTGCCCATCACGCCGTCAATGTGGTATGCCTGAACCGCCGCATCAAGTGCGTCGGGCACGCCGCTGACATGCTGACGCCTGAAAACCTTCAGTCACTGTTCGGCGAAAAAAGCGCACTGGTTCGGCACGACGATCACTTTGTCGGTCACGGCCACTCACCAAGATTGTAGCGAGGTAAATTTGGAATTTGTGATAAGCGCACTCGAACTTGTGTACCGGTTCTTCGCCGCGGCGGTCGGAATGCTGCCGTTCGAATGGGCAAAGCACGACTTCATGCTCACACCTGCACTTTTGCTGTTTGTAATATCCCCACTTGCCGCGTCGGTGGGCACGATCGTTGTCAACGCTAAGATGTCATTCTACACATCCGCAATCGGTCATTCGGCCTTCACTGGAGTTGCTATTGGGATATTGTTCGGGTTCGTGCAACCGTCCGCAATGACATTCACCCTCGTGATCTTCGGCGTGCTGCTTGCGATGATCATGACCCACTTCGCCAGCCGCTCGTCTGTATCACTCGACTCGCTTGTCGGCGTTGTTTCTACCCTCGCTGTCGCGGTTGGCATCGTAGTGATCACCTCGTTTAAATTTCAGCGCACAGAGAGGTTTTTGTTCGGCGACATTCTGTTCGCCACGAAGTCTAACCTCGCCGTTATGTTTGTGCTGTTCCTTGCTGTATCGGCTTTTCTTGCCTTCGCTTACAACCGCCTGCTGATGATCGGGCTTAGCCGCAATCTCGCCCGCGCGTGGGGAGTGCAGGTTTTTCTTTATGAATACGCATTTGCGGTTACTGTTGCGGTGGTTGTTATGATGAGCATAAACACGGTTGGTGTGCTATTAGTAACCGCGCTTATCATAATCCCCGCAGCCGCGGGGCGTAACTTCGCGTGGAACGCCGGTTCGATGTTCATAATGTCGAATGTAATTGCGCTTGCATCGGGGATAGTTGGCTTGACGCTTAGCTGGCGATGGAGCAGCGCGACCGGTGCGACGGTCGTTACTGTGAGTGGCGTTGCGTTCGTCCTGTCGCTTATTTACTTTGAAATTAAGCAGAGATATCTGAAGGTCTGGCGTTAAGATAACAAATCAACAAGTGATTGAAGGTTCGGCGCGACAACATCCGGCGCGATGGTTGCGTTTGCGAGCATCTGCTCGGTGGTCTCTCCGCTTAGAACCAACACCGCCCCGATTCCCGCGTCAACCGCCATTCGCATGTCAGTATAAAGCCGATCGCCAATAAACAGCAAATATTCTCTTTCTAAGCCCAACTTCTGAGCCGCACCGTCAACCATGTCAACCATAGGTTTGCCGAGATACCGCGCCTTAACTCCGGTCGTCGCCTCTATCACATAGGTGATAAGCCCCGAGTCTGGAATTGGGCCGTCAGGAGTCGGGCATACAAGGTCAGGATGCGTTGATATAAGCGGCAGCCCCTGCTGCACAAGGCGCACAGCCCGAAGCAAACGGTCATAAGTAAGAGTAAGGTCGAAGGAAGAGAGGACGGCTTGAGGTGCGGTATTATCGTGGACGACCCCGAACTTCTCAAGTTGAACCACAAGCGATGGTGTGCCGAGAACAAATACACGCTTGTAGGCCATCTCAAGCAGCTTGCGGGCTGCAAGCTCGCCCGAGGTGAATATGCGAGATTCGTCTGTTGGAATACCCATTGCAGTAAGCTTGCGCGAGTAATCGGCAGGATTCTTTGAGCAGTTGTTTGTCACATAGAGAAACGGCCTGTTCAAGGACTCGAGGCGTTGCACAAACTCAATCGCACCCGGAAGCGGCCTATCGCCAAGATAGACAGTGCCGTCGAGGTCGAGAAGCACCCCCTTGGCGCGTTTGAGAACGGAAACATCACCCCGCACGCTATTCATATCGCAGTGCTTCTATGACTGAAAGCTTTGCAGCCTTCATCGCGGGGTACATGCCGAAGATCACGCCGACAAGCGCGGAGATACCAAATGATAAAAGCACCGAATACCATGTTACAATTGCCTTCCATTTGGCAAAATGGACGATTGCCCACGCACCTCCGGCTCCTATTATCACACCAAGAAGACCTCCAACGACGGCGAGAAGAACGGTTTCGAAAAGAAACTGCATGAGGATGTCAGACCGCTGTGCTCCGACGGCACGACGAATGCCAATCTCGCGCGTACGCTCTGTAACCGAGGCCAACATGATGTTCATGATGCCGATACCGCCGACGAGCAATGAGATCGAGGCGATAGAAACCATCACGATGTCAAATATTCTCTGCGCTTCCTCAGCCTGTTTTAAAAGCTCCTTGGGTACTTCGATTTCAAAGTCTTTGAGTGGATGTTGACGGGTCAAATAGTTAGTTACGGCTGCGTTTGCGTATTCGATATAATCCGCTGATTCAAAGCGAAGGTAAATTTCATCAAGCTCTACATCCACCATCTGATTCGATCCGATCTCGTTTTCGGGCGTCACTGTGCCGAAATCAACGAGTGCGGTTTGTAATGGTATGTAAATATCCTTATTGACATCACGCACATTTACCATTCCACCAGTTGCGACTGATTTCTGCTCCATCAGACCAACAACCTCATACCACTTTGAACCTATCTGTATGCGTTCACCGAGAGGATTTCGATAAGAGAATAACTCCCGTCTTGCAGTCGCACCGATAACGCATATGCGATTTAGAAGCTCGTTGTCGAGCGCGGTGATGAAGCGCCCCCGTTCAATTCGTGTTCCGGTAACCTCGGTATATGTCTCGGTAGTGGCCATCACGCCAGAATCAAGCTTGCGGTCTTTATAAAAAGCGCGCTGACGGACATCACGAACCGGCGCCGATGTCTTAAGATATTGAAGGATCTCGACAAGGTGTTTGTATTCCTTGCTTTTGATGCCATATTGCATAATTGAGAAGCGACGGGCGTTTGTGTCGCGGGTTTTGGTCTCGACGGTGGGTTTGCGGCTGCGAACACGGATGTTTTCTATACCAAGGCTCTTGATCTGTTGTTGAGTCTGATATCGTGCGCCCTCACCAATCGAGAGCATGGCGACAACGGCACCAACGCCGAATATGATGCCCAAGACCGTCAGCAGCGACCGTAGCGGGTGCAGCGACAGGTTGATAAGGCCGACTCGAAATATCTCAATAATATCCATGTATGGCCTTAGTTGTTTCGTGGCCTTGGGTTATCGCCACGCGGTGGTCTGTTCTGCCCCGGCTGTCTTTCGGGCATCGGTCTGATTGACGGCACACCAGAAGGTTGAACCTGCGCACCGTTAGGTGTCGGTGAGGGCGTCGGAACAAACGACGGTGTTGGCGGAGGGCTTTGAGTATAAACGCTTCCAGTTATTGGTGCGTTCTCGGCTGTGGCAGGTGCGTATTGGAAAATCTTGTCGCCCTCTTTAAGCCCCTCCTCGACAACAACATAAGTATTGTTATGATCGCCCAGCTTAATACGGCGCGCTTCACATTGCTCGTTCGGCCCTGTCTTGAGATAAACTATCGGGTGGCCATCCTTCTCAAAAACATTTTCAAGAGGCACTATTAGGGCACCTTCGATAATCTTTACAATGATTTTAACCTTAACTGTCGAGCCAGGTGTGAGCCTTTCATCATAACCGTCAATAAGTATCTCGCAAGGCACGACCTTTGTGCTTGTGGGATCCCATCTGCGAATATTGCGCGCTGCACGAGCCTTAAATGAAACCCGTCCGGTGTAAGTTGCGTTGTCAAGCGATGGAACCGTAATAATCGAAGGCAAACCGAGTTGGATTTTAGAAATGTCTGCCTCGAGCACCTGAACAGCAACTTTCATCTGCGTTGTATCTGGTATATTAAGAAGGGTTTGGCCGCTCCAAATCGCGGTGCCTGGCTTGAGGCTCTCCTTGATGTTCTCTCCCCATTCATCCTCAACGCCGCTGCCGTAGAAGACTACGCCAGCAACTGGCGCTTTCAACACCATTTTGGTTAAGCGGTCTTTTGCCTCTTCAAGGTTCTTTGTGATTGACTCGACATTCCGTTCAGACTGACGGATTGATGATGCACGCTGCGCGGTTTTCGAATCAATGTTGTTCTTAGTGCGCTCGAAACGGCGCACGGCCTCTTCGACGGCCTCACGCTTTGTGGCGAGCAGCTTGGGTAGTTCGTATTCAAGATAAATGCGATAGTCTTCTTCAGCGTTTTGCAGAGAGGATTTGCGTTGTTCGAGCGTGATCTTCGCCTTTTCAAGGTCGTTCATAGTTTTAAGTTGTCGTTCGATAAGGTAAGGCAGGTCTGTAACCTCTGCCTCTATCTCTCTAAGCTGTTGTCTTGCCTGGCGTATTCTCATGCGGAAATCAGCGCGTTTGCGTGGCACATCAGAGTTAAGAAATTTGTCAAGGTCAGATTCTGCATCCTCGATTGCTTTTTGTGAACTCAGCATAGTTGCGGCATCTTCGCGTTTCGCGATAACATCATCCTCGTTAGCACGTATCAGCGATGCAGTCGCCTCTTGCAGGCGCACTTCGTATTCATCTATCTGCTTTGTGAGTTCTTGCGAGTCAAATCGAAGCACCTCGTCACCAAGCTTAACAACCGATTCTTCTGGAATAATCCATTCGAGTTTTGCTTGAGCGCGAAATTCAGGGCGAATCTCCTGGCTTTTCATTGATTGAAGCGAGCCTTCTTCTGTAACAGAGATTTCAAGCTTATCCTTGCGCACTTCGAAAGTGGGAACCTCGACTTTTGCAGTTTGCTCGCCCTTCCACATGTTGTATGCATAGTATCCACCGACACCAAGCAAGGATAGAAATATGAGCAGCATGAATACTTTGCCAGCGGTCCAAAAACGCCTTGGACGGGCGACATGGGCAATGCCACCTATGATAGTTGACTGACGGCCTGCTTCTTCTGTCATTTCAGCCATTCTCCTTCTTCATCTATGGTCAACCTTCCAAGAAGGGATAAGTACTTCAGATATGCGACTTTGTAACTTACTCGCGCACGGTTGAGCGAATCCTGCGCCTCTTGAAGACGAATGATAGCGTTTGTCATCTCGCGTGAGTCAATTTTACCAGTCTCATATTCAAGGTCCGCACCCTCTTTTTTGCGCATTGCGGTCTGGTATGATCGTTCTTGCGTTGAAAGAGTGCGTCTTGCGTTCAGCAATTGGCGTATCTGCTGGCGAATAGACTTGATGTTGTTCTCTTGTGTGCGTTTGTAGTCGCGTTCGTATATTGACCAGCTTTGCAGCAAACTGCGATATTGATTCTTGCGCCCCTCTTGGTCAAGATTGTATGTCCATGCAATTGCAGCAGTCCAGTCAGAGTTTGTGTTCTCCCCGCCATTTGATTTCTCGTCAACAAGGGGAAGGTTGTATGAGAATGTCAGGTGTGGAACTGTGCGTAACGCGTAAAGGCTCAGAATGAAGTTACGCCTACGGTCTTCATATCTATCGCGCTGGGTCTGATAATCAACATTGTTGGCAAGCGCGACTTTAATGGCTTCGTCAATGTCAATCTCGGATATTGGCTTAACCTCGATAGGCTCCTCTTCAAGAATCAAGCCATACTCCTGCGGGATGCCTAACTTGAGTTTCATATCGTCAAGAAAGTCGTCATATTCATTTTGCGCGTCAATAATGCCCTGCTCTGCATCAAGCAAGCTTTCCTCGGCGATGTTAACTTCGGTAAGGGTCCTGCGGCCTCGTTCGTACTCGAATTTTGCAATTTCAAGCGCGTCATGAGCCTTTTGATATCGTTCGCGCTGGCTTTCGACAGATTTGTTTGCGTTCAGTGTGTTGTAGTATTCCTGAACCATGTTAATAACATAGCTTTCACGGTTCTTGCGGAACGACCGCTGAGCATATACCCAGTTTCTTTCGCCCTGTATCAGGTTCTCACGCCATTCGGCAAAACCACCCGGTCTGAGGTAGATATCGAACGATAGCGAAAGCAAAGAGGTAAGCGAGGTGCTTTCTACATCAGGGGGAGAGGTCGAGTGGTTTCGGTTCGCGCTGTTGTTGACGGCTAAACTTCCCTTCCATGGCAGGGTCTGGCTAAGTGAAAAATTCAACCCTTGACTTTCGGTGTCGTTTTTGAGATTGTAGTTTGAGCTTATGCTGCCACCGAAGACCGGTCGGTATGACCGAAGCATGTCACGAAGCGATTCTTCTGCCGAAGCAAGTGCTTCTTTGTATGCAAGAAAGGTGTTGTCGTTTGCCTGAACAAGGCTTAGGAAGTCGCGCAGGTCAATGGTTACATACTTTTTGCCCTCAATGACAGATATGCGCAATGGCAGGGTCTTTTCTGTGATGACGGGCGACGATGCCTTTTCAGTCTTGAACGGAAGCTCTTTGGATGTGACTTCCTCGTATGAGGTTGAGCGAGAGAGCTTTCCCATTGCTTCATCGGCCTGAACATCAGAGAGCTTTGCGGGATAGACCCGGTACTCGTTGTTCGCGCAACCTGATGCAAACAGCAATATAGATATGGCAAGAGCCAAAAGCGGTTTTGCTTTCACTTCCGCCCCTTCGAACAGAACGGCATAAAGTATTCGTTGAATTTTGACGCGCAGGAAGAGATTTGCTCCCATTTTTGCCAGTTTTTCACCCAATTCGCGCAAACGGGGCTATTTCAATCCTCACTTGAATATCTTCGACGCTTGAAATCAAGCGTTGTTCGCGTTTTTCTGGCGAACTTAGGCGCAATAATATAGAATTATACATAGTAGGGTAAACCAAAAGGGACCCCCCAAATGAGCGCACCAAAACGAGATGATAGACTAATGACAAACATCGGCAGGGCCGTCGCAGTACTGACCGCCTTACTGCTGATATGGGCAACCTATGCCCTTTTTACGCACAAGCCGACGACACGCACATTTAACCCCGATGATGAGTCAGATACGCGGCGCACGCCAAAACAGACCTCGACCGGCCCAGTGTTGCGCAAGCTCAATGTGCCCGTTTTCGATTACCTTCCTGCAGGTGCTGTTGCAGGTTTCTATTTGAATGATCCCCAAAAGGCACCCGTCTGCATTGACAGCTTCGCTGCGTTCAAGCTGTTTGGTTTGTCGAAACAACAATCGCAGAGCATGGCAGACGGATTCCATGGCCCTGTCGTATTCGCGCTTTACATCGAAGAGGATGGAAGCCTGACAGTGCGTGGTGCAGTAATCTCTAAAGACTCTGATACAGCAAATCTTCAGCAGGAAAGCCTGAAGAAGCTATCTGAAACGCCTAACCCCCTGCCTTTTCTTTCTGAACTACACTATGCAAGGGAAGGCAATGTGTTCGCGTTTGCATCATCAACCCAGAAGCTTGTGCTGCTATCTGCCACAATCGAAAAGCCGGTTAAAAGACTTTCGATAAGCCAAGAAGTACAAGCGGCATTCGAGATGCTTGATGGCGACGCGCTCGCGTTTGCGAATCCTTCACTATTTAGTGAATGGCTTGATGCAAAGTTTCCGGTGGTTGTTGCGGGCGAATTACCCATCAGCCATCTTATTAAGGCTCTCGATCTCCATGCGGTTAACAGCGTGGCCATACGCCTAAGAGCGGGAGGCGATGACCGTGAGTGCAAAGTGAAATTCGCAGGAGTTCGAGGAGAGGGATTGTTAGGGTTGATATCTCGCTATGATACTGATCGCAGCACTGCAAAGCTGTTTCCGTCTTCAACTTTGCTGTATGCATCGCAGACGATTGATTTTAGGTCTTTGATACAAAGCATGGGTGGAGCAATTGCGCTGACAAGCCCCGCTGACCATGCAGTGTTGCCAGCCAACATTACCTCTGGCTTATCTATGCTTTCACTCACACCGACCACTGTCGCTCGCGCCTTTGACGGTGAAGCTGCGTTTGGCATCGCACTTGACGGTCTGCTGCCCTCCGCGTGGATTGTTGCGCACATCGGTGAGATGAATGTAATTGAGTCATTATTGACTATTGCAAAGGCTCAGAACGCAATCGCTGAGAAGGAGATAATGGGGGTTCGCGCCTTTGTATCTAAAACCCCCATTCTTAGCATAAGACTGACTGATACATTCACTTACAACCTGTTTCCTGCAATGGCGATTATTGATGACAACTTTGTCGTTGCCACAAGCACGCTTGATCTGCAGAAGACCATTGCGTTATCAAAGGGCAACGCACCTTCGCTTGCACAAGAGGATTCGTTCTCGGTCTGCGCAAAAAAGGCTCAAGGAGCCAGCTCCTTTGTGTTTGCGCGTCCATCAACAATACTCCGCGTAACACAACCTCTTCTTTCTGCAAGTGGCATAGTCTTACCTGACATAGAAATTGGAGATGTGTTCTATTCGTATGCGAAGCGCGATTACGATTTTCTTGAACTCACCACAAACTGCCCCTTACCCATGCCTTTTGCAAACTACATTGTCCGTCCTGAATGGATTCCCCTCACTATTGCAATCACACCGTTTTACGACCGATGCATCACAATGGCGATCCGATCGGCAAACTGGGTTGCTCAAAGGTTGTACTACTATGATTATGAACACCTTGACCTTACTCTCGATCTTACAGATAAGACCACCCGATGCATTGCTAACATTCGGGTTAGGAATCTTGTTGACAACTCTACTGGATTCACATTTGCATTTAATCCTGGATATGAGATCAAATCAGTAAAGGTTGACGGCGAACAGGCTCTCAGTCGTCCATTCGGGCCATTTCTTATGATTCGTTCTAACTCGCTTATCGCAAAAGATAAGGTTTGTAACATCGAGATTGTCGCCGAAGGATATCCCGAAGACATGACACTTTTGATTCCGCAGGAACTTGCGAAGGCTTTTCACTACACATCCCATCCTGTAAGGCGCGACAAGCTCATGCATTATGGCATCACTTCGCTATTCTACCCAAGTCCACCGGCACTTCGTGACGATTTATGGACATCAAAAACTACATTGATTGTGCCGAAGGGCTGGAGGGGTGTAACCAATGGAAGGCTTGAATCAACCGTCGAGGGAGATGATAGCGTAACGATGGTCTATGTTGATGACCGTCCTGATCAAACGATAGAGGTTCTTGCTGCCCCGTTTGAGATGAAGGAAATTCAGAAGGAAAGCTACACCATGCGCTTTTTCTTCGAGCCTTCTTCGACAGTCGAACGCGAAAACGCAATGGAGCTTGCAACAGACGCTTACACATACTTCACCAAGACATTCGGCGGAGATTACGATAAAGAGCCCACTGTTGTGTTTCTTGCTGACCGACCGGGGATATCTCATTGCCTGTCGTTCATAGTGATATATTCACGCAAGGGTTCATCTGGAATGGTAATACCACATGAATTAGCTCACCTTTGGTGGGGATCGCATCTCCGCATGAATCCAATTGAAAGCGAGATGTGGTATGAAGGTCTTGCCGAGTACTCGACGATAATGTTTGTTCGCCACAAATTCGGCGATAAGCAGTTTCTTTCGTATCTTGAATGGGCGATGAATGTCTGGCGCAAGAACGACCGACCACCTGTGAACTACCGCGATGTGCGGATGTGGTCTGCTAATCGCGGTTTGCTTGGATATTACAAGGGTGTTGCTCTGTTTAGAGGGCTTGAGACCCTAATGGGCGAAGAGAATTTCGTCAAGTTCCTGCAAGCATTGGCGAACAAAGGGCGAGTGTTTGCCCGTGTGATAGACCTTTGGGAGACAGCAGGAAGCATAGACCCAAATCTCAACTGGTATATGCGCTCTGCGTTCGGAGGAAACGGTGTCTTTGACATTGAGATTCGCAGAGTATCGCTTATCGTGACCGGAAAATATGAAATCGAAGTGCGCTCGTCTGGAATGAACCACTGGAGAGGCAAGGCAACGCTGCTTATAAAGTTGAAATCAGGCGCAGTGCAAACTGTCGAGGTTGGTCTTGAGCGCACCAATCGAGCAATAGTCGAGGTCAATACTCCAGAACCTATCGAGTATGCGATACTTGATCCTATTATGGCTGTTCCTGACTATACAATCGAGAACAACACGCACAAAGTTGATGCTTCTGGAGATCGGGAGGATCTTGAAGAAACCGAGGTAGAGATAATCCCAGAACCTTAGATTATCGCAATTCGAAACACAACTTGCATCGGCTTTGTTGCCGCTTATTGAAAGCGGATAGAATGTTTGCTAAATTCTCTTCGGATTTGGCTATCGTAATACAAAGTCAAGCGTCTAAAAGCATAATCGCTGTTTTGAAAATCGGGAGTTAACATGACAAGTCACTGGCGTTTTTTACGACCAATCGCACTGCTTCTGTTTATGTTTGCAATCTCCATTGGATGTTCAGACTGTGACAAACCAGATAACAAGAAGACGCGCGAGGTACTTGATATCGAGACAAGACTCAAGGAGGCTGAACGCTCGGTGTTTTTGGGCATTCAAGCCTATACAAAACGCGAGATACTTCAGGCAGCACAATACTTCCGCGATTCGATATTGCGCACAAACGACATTGAGGACTATAAGACCTTTCCGCAAGCTCGTCTGGTTAAGGCAGAGTCGTTTTATTGGTACGGAATCACAATGATTGACATCTATAGTTCCGCCGATCCCTCTTCGCTTGTTCTATATGACGAGAACGGTAACAAGGTGGGTACAGTTGCTTCTCCCGAGCTTGCACTAAAGCATGTTGATAAGGCTCTGGAGTTAAATCCGCAGCCCGCGGCTTACTACTTTGGCAAGGGGTACATATATCTTAGGAGCGGTGACCCGCAACGCGCTATTGGGTTTTTCAATACCGCTATCGGTATGCAGAAGGACAATCCGAATTTCTACGCATTTCGCGCAACTGCCAATTATGAAATGGCGCGCCGCATGGAAGCAAAGGAAGTGCGTGGTTCTCACATGCGTGTTGCACAGGAGGACTGCTTGAGGTCAATCCGCCTTGATAATTACAATTATGAGGCTCACATGACTATGCTAAAGCTCTATATACTTGCGGGGGATATGGCTTCTGCAAAAGGTCTTCTGCAGGAAATGGACGGCAAGAAGCTGCCGATTAGAGAGGCTGTTGAGATCTACGAAAAAGCATCAAGATAAGGTCACTAATATGCGTTAAAAAAGGGAGGCAAGTTCCTCCCTTTTTTGTTGAATTGTGGCTCACCAGCCTTGCTTTCCGAGCAAAGGCACAAAAGCACAGGCAAGCTCGTTCGTCTTCTGTATCTTCCCGCCCGTCCTTCTGGCAACAATAAGGTCTTGGATATTGCGGTCACCCACTGGAATACACATTCTGCCGCCTTCAGCAAGCTGATCAAGCAGAGCTTGAGGTATCGAGGGCGCGCCTGCTGTGACAATAATCGCATCAAAGGGGGCTTCATCGCACCATCCGAGCGTACCGTCACCGATAAGAACAGAGCAATTGCTGTAACCAAGTCGCTTAAGCCTTTCGTCTGCTTGTCGGGCCAGTTCCGGTATCCTCTCGACAGAATAGACATGCTTAGCAAGCTCACAGAGGATGGCGGTCTGATAGCCCGAACCAGTGCCGATTTCGAGCACCTTCTCGCTACCCGATAACTCGAGCAACTCTGTCATTATTGCGACCATGTAGGGTTGAGAAATAGTCTGACCATGCTCGATGCGAAGTGGATGATCGCCATAAACGGCAGACTGATCAACTGCCCAGACAAACTCCTCGCGTGGGACTTTGAGAAATACCTTTAGCAGTCGCTCATCTTTTATGCCACGCCGTTTTAACTGCGTTTCCACCATCCAATTGCGCAGCTCTGCGAAATTCGGCATACAGACTACTCGCCGACGCTCCGAAATGCATGGATCTCAAGCTGTATAGATGTCATACCGTTAAAGGTCTCGACCTTTGGTGAATATAAGACATTTACGCGGTTTGAAAGCCGAGCGATATGCTCGCCTTGCTTAAATGCTATCGCCCTAAACGCCCTGTTGCAGTTCTTCAAATACAGCACGATGTGCTGGTTGTCAGATCCGACTAATTTCTGTTCGCCCACTACTTCGACATTTGTCGCGCTGAACAGGGGCTTTTCATGATCATGGCCGAACGGTGCAAGCTTCTGAAGGTCGTTGATGAGTCGCTCGTTAATCGCATCGAAGGGCAGTTCTGCGTCAATATAAACTGTCGGTGTAAGCAATCGTGAGTTGGCAGAAAAGGCAGCACCTGCGTAGTCGTTTAACCGAGCAGCAAGTTCTCCAAATTTGGTTTTGTGTACCGAAAAGCCAGCCGCACCCGCATGTCCACCGAACCGATCGAGTATGTCTGAACATGAGGCAAGTGATTGAACGATATCGAAACCATCTACAGAACGGGCAGAACCCCGTATCATATCACCCTCAGGCGCGCATAAATAGGTAGGCCGATAGTACCGGTTGACAAGCTTAGTGGCCACTATCCCCAAAACACCTTGATGCCAGTCATCACCGCAAAGCACTATCGCGTTGGGAACCTCGCTTAATGACTCAACTTTCTCACATGCTTGCAACAGAATCTGCGCCTCAAGTTCTTGGCGTTTTCTGTTAAGGGTATCGAGTTGATCTGCGAGTTTCAGTGCTCCAGCAGTATCTGTTGTGCTGAACAACTCAAGTGCGACACCCGCAACCCCCATGCGTCCAGCGGCGTTAATTCTGGGACCTATTTGAAAGGCTATATCGCGAGCCGTTAGCTCGCCCTTCCCTTTTGCAAGGCGGCTCATAAGGCCAGAGGTTTCAAGAATACTGCGAATGCCAAGGTTGTTTGATGAAGTCATACGCGAAAGACCGAAGCTTACAAGCACACGATTCTCGTTGAGCAACGGCACCACATCGCAGATGGTTCCAAGCGCGACTATTGGAAGAGCGTCCAACAGGTAATCGCGGAAATTGTCGGGAACTTTTGCGCTGCCGCATAGCTTCTTTGCAAGAGCCCAAACGAGTTTGTATGCAACACCCACACCTGCAAGGCGCTTGAAAGGATATGGGCAATTTGGTCTCATCGGATCAACTATAGCAACCGCAGGCGGAAGCGTTGTGTCAACCTCGTGATGGTCTGTGATGATTACATCAATGCCAAGCTCATTAGCGCGCTCGACTTCTTTTGCAGCGCGAACACCACAGTCAACAGTAATCAGCAGAGTATGACCGCTTTGCGCGTATTGCTCGACAACTGCAAGATTAAGATCGTAACCCTCTGTTAGTCTGTCTGGAATATATACATCGCAGTCAATATGAAGCAACCGTAGGAAATCGCGCACTACAACCGCTGCGCAGATGCCGTCAACATCGTAATCTCCATAGACAAGCACCTTCTCGCGATTCATTACCGCCCGTTGAATCCTTTCGACAGCAATGTCCATATCGAGCATCAACGAGGGGTCATACAGGTCTGACAGTTTTGGTTCAAGAAATCTCCTTACATCCTCTGTGTCTCGAAGTCCGCGGTTAACGAGCACAGTTGCAACGACGGGAAGAAGCCCAAGCTCGGAAACTATTCTGTCCCTCGCGTTGAAATCAGCGTGACGGAGTATCCAGTTGCGAAGGTGAGGCATTGTTTATCCTAACGGCTATTGCTCAGACCAAGTTCTTTTTGCGCTAATATATCCGATATGTTCTCGCGATAGACACCGAATGAGCGAATCTTACGGTATCTACGGTCGAGCAATACATCAATCGGCGTTTGATTAAGGCTTATAAGCTCTTTTGCTATGTAATCGCGAATGGTATGCGCGGCGGCTACCTTTGCACGGTGCGCACCGCCAGGAGGCTCTGGTATCACATCATCAACAAGGCCAAGGTCGAATAGATCTTGTGCGCACATCTTAAGGGCTGCGGCAGCCTCGGGAGCAAAAGAGGAATCACGCCAAAGAATAGCCGCGCATCCTTCGGGCGAAATGACAGAAAAGTATGCGTTCTCCATAATTGCCAGTCTGTCTCCAACTGCAATTCCAAGCGCACCGCCGCTTCCACCCTCACCAATCACGACACACAAAATCGGTGTGCGAAGTATCGCCATAACCTCAAGGTTCTTTGCGATGGCAAGCGACTGACCCCGCTCCTCAGCTCCAATACCACACCAAGCGCCCTTTGTGTCAATAAAAGAGACGATAGGAAGCCCGAGCTTTTCAGCAAGCCTCATTTTCAATAGAGCCTTGCGGTAGCCTTCTGGATTGGGGCATCCATAATGGCACTTCTCGCGCTCTTTCAGATCACGCCCCTTGTGTTGGCCGATAAACATAACTTTCTGGTCGGCAACAGTCGCAAAGCCAGTTACTATTGCTTGGTCATCCGAAAACAGCTTATCGCCGTGGATTTCAATGAACTCGTCGAAGACCAAAGGGATGTAATCGCGAGTTTGTGGGCGATTTTGGTTTCGTGCGACAAGAACGCGCTCCCAAGGGGTAAGGCGAGCGTAAATAGTCTTCGCCTCCTCAAGAATACGGCGCTCAAGACTTGCTATCTCCTCGCTAAGGTCAACCTTATGCGAGGCAGAAAAACGCTTCAGCTCAGCGATTCGGGTTTCAAGCTCAATAAGTGGGCGTTCAAAGTCAACCCCCAAATGCTTGGCCATAGGCTCGCCTCCTAAATGGACAGCGTTTCGAAAGCCACCGGTTGTGCGGAGGCTGACGATCGTTCAGCATAGACTTCGCAATTATAACACGGATTGCCGAAATTTCACGCAAAAGGCAGAATGCGCTGCAATCGGCCTGCGACAAGGCACAAAGTGGTTCCCGCATGTTCGATTCAGTTGATAGTTACTCAATTGGAATGGTCTGAAATCACGCCTGAAAGCTCTTCCATTTTAAGATAAATGACATGTTACTTAAGACATCCTCTTGTCCATTCCGTCTATACTGTATGCGCTGATTGTGTACAAAGCCTCAAACGGTGATAACATTGTACTATCACAATAGGGGGTCAGCTATGCCAAGGTATGCTATCCTGTGCATTGTGGCAATGCTCTTCTTTCCGCTTCTTCTTTCTGCAGAATCCATTGACGCGAAAGTGTCAAAGGCGATCAAAGAGCTTCAGGAGTTTCAGAATGTTGACGCAAACGCCGAGATTATCCGCTCATCTAACATCTCGGGAGATGCCCTTTATAAGAAGCTCGTCAAGCGACCGAAATATTCTGACAAGGAGAAGAAGGGGCTTTCAAACGCTTTGATCAAAGTAA
Organism: uncultured Planctomycetota bacterium; assembly: GCA_964571525.1. Lineage (GTDB taxonomy): Bacteria > Planctomycetota > B143-G9 > B143-G9 > B143-G9 > CAZNBY01. Next base: position 9,122 of record CAZNBY010000025.1, on the reverse strand, counting down.
GTGACGATTGCTCACTGCTCTACGCTTACAACATACCGGCAAGCTACAATCCATCTAAGCCGATGCCGATAATGTTTATTCTGCATGGCGGTGTTTCAACGCCTGAGCCTATTCCCCTCGACCAGCTTTACTCAAGCATGGCTGGGAGCTATGCGCCTATTCTGTCAAAGTTCAAGGAGGGAATCATTCTCGTTGCTCCGCAAGGCTCTGCAAAGTCGCTATGGTGGACAGCAAATGGTTCGCGGATGGTGCTCACCGCGTTGAGAAACATAAAACGCAAGTTCAATGTTGACACCAACCGCGCATTTGTAACCGGTTTTTCAGACGGCGGGTCAGGCAGCTTTTTCAATGCTGCGTTCAATGCGACCTACTTCGCCGCTGCGTTCCCTATGAATGGTATGCTAAGCAATGCAAACGGCGGTGGTTACAGTGCGTTCATCGAAAGTTTCAGAAACCGCCCGATATTCATCTGCAATACCACAGAGGATACGCTGTATCCCCCTAAGTACTCACAACCTTTCGCCGATGCTCTTAAGGATGGGGGCGTCGAGACTGTATTCAAGATGTTGCCCAATATTCCTCACCGCTTCGACTATGCGCCCCAGATTGCTGACGAGATGGCAGAATGGCTTACTAAGAAACACCGCGACCCATGGGCAAAGAAAATTGAGTTCGCAACCGCAGACCCAAAGAGGCACAATCGTGTTGACTGGCTTGAGATCATAGAGCTTGGAAACGGAGCTTACACTGGGATTATGATCAAGGGTGAAGGTGGACAATTCTTGGGAAGCACAGGTGGTTATGTGAAGGCGACTCGCGATGGGAATTCGTTCACCGTCGAAGCTGTGGGAGTTAAGAAATTGCGTATTGCCCTTTCGCCAGCGGTTGTTAGCTTCGATAAGCCAATTATTGTGACAGTTAATGAGAAGCAAGTGTTTGAGGGTGCCGTCGAAATGGACGCGAAGGATGTGCTTGAAAGCTGGTTGCGTGACGAGGACGAACACACTCTCGCAGGTAAGTTGTTAGAGATTGAAATTGGAGAGTGAATTGGCCTTGAGTCAGTTTCCCTGCTCTGCTGAAGTCTCAGCACCGTTCAGTTCGAGTTTTGAGCCGACAGGAATAAGATGGAATGGGTTCTTGGGAGGTCTGCTGGCAACTGCTGAATTGAGCCTGTTGACCGGATCCGCATAACTGTCAGCCGCCATGCGAAAAGTGCCATAGTGAATTGCGATGCTCGCCTGCGCATCAAGATCATTGTGGGCTTCAAGAGCCTCATCAGGGTTCAAATGAACTGGCTTCATAAAGCTTTGTGGCTCGTATGCGCCAATGGGAATAAGAGCAAGCGAGACAGGCCCGAACTGCTCGCGTATTCTCTTAAAAGTGCGTGAATATCCCGTATCTGCGCCAAAGAAGACTTTCTTATTGCCTATTTCTACCACAAATCCACCCCAAAGAGTCTTGTTGCGGTCGAACAATCCGCGCCCCGAAAAATGCTGCAGCGGTACACATGTGATTCTTGCGCCCATGCTTTCGAGCGAGTCCCACCAGTCCATCTCCGCAATTGCATTGATACCTTTACTGTTGAGAAACTTCATATTACCGAGCGTAGTTATCAGCTTGGGCGAGTGCGCAGCTTGAAGTTGTTTGAGCGTGGGCAGATCCATGTGGTCATAGTGATTATGGCTCACTAACACGATGTCAATCTGTGGCAGATCGTCGAAATTGACCCCTGGCGGCGTGATTCTCTTAACCCCTGCCCATGAAAAAGGTCCTGCGCGGTTTGACCAAATGGGGTCTGTAAGTATGTTCAGCCCACCAGTTTGAATTAGCACAGTAGAATGCCCAACAAAGGTCGCAACAAGGCGGTCGCCTTCGATTCTCTTATCAGGTATCGTGGTCTTCACCTCGACCTTGTCAGGCCATTCACCACGCTCATTCGTCAGAAACCACTTGAGACCGCTGCTCACAGGCCGCTTGTAGAACTCCTCGTTGACAAATGTCGTCCCGTTGAAATTTGCACTTACCTCACCTTTATATGCGGGAGTTGATATTGCCCAGCCCACAATTATCACAAGAAGCACAAACACGACAAATGAGATAAGCATGAGCCATAATACCATCTTCAGTACTTTCTTAAACTTGATTGCCATTGCTCGCTCGTATGTCAGATAGTTAGTATATCAACTATACTCGATTTGCGCGTTTGAGAGAGTTTTCGCGCATATGTCAGCATGGGTTTTCCTTAATCAAGGGGCAATCGAGCTGATATGTAGAGGTGTCGAGTTACAGGTCTTTAAGCGGTATGTTGGAGGGGGCGTTGGATATGGTATTCTCGAACTCCGAAAGCGACGCGCGGATCTTCTCAATCTCGGGCGTGTCGTTGATTGAAAGCTCTCGCCCGACCTTATCAAGCCTATAACCAACCGATGCAATAGTAAGATGGGCAATGTCGCAGGCTGGCTGATAATGCTGCCCCACTCCCTCGTTAGATAATACTTCAGACAAAATGCCTGCCGCAATAAGCTCATCAATAATGTTGTTGACAAGTTTTACGGGTATTTCGAGGCTCTGCGAGATTTCGGCTGAAGACATCGGGGCACTGCAAGCTGCAAAGCGCTTTACTGCCTTGTGGGCGATTGCGACGGCAACCAGTCTTTTAAAGTGGCGACTTGCATGTTTATAGTCGGGTTCGAACTCAAAATCCTGCACATTCTGCATCGAAAAGGCAAGCTCTGCCCCGTATAGTACGATCATCCAGCTTACTTGCAGGTATATAAGAAACAGGGGAAGAGCCGCAAAGCTGCCGTATATCGCGTTGTAGCCAGAAAGCAGAAACTGAATCTTGACATACCCCCATTGCATGATCTGAAACATGGTGCCTGCAACAACGGCGGCAATCACTGCAGGGCGAAAGTGAACCTTTGTGTTTGGCATGAACTTATAAATGAACCAAAACAGCACCCATATCAGCACAAAGGGTACAAGCGCAAGGAAAATGTGAACGACAGGTGCGACGCTTTGGGCTACGGTACCGCTTGCTGACATAGAATCGAGCCTTGCGCCAATGTATATAGTGAAAGCACTGGCGACAACAAGAAGCACTGGACAGACGAGCATGAAGGATAAGTAATCGGCAAATTTTCTCATCCATGTCCTTGAGCGCGAGATTGCCCAAATTGCATTCATCGCCAGTTCAACATGATGAAGCACATTGATTACGGTCCAAAACAGTATCGCTATACCAAGACCCGCAACCACACCACTTTTCAGGTGGGTAAGAAATGAGTCGGCGAATTTCATCACCCAGTTGCCGACCTCTTCTTGCCCTGCAAACGCCGCCATTATCTGATCGCGAAGAAGACCATCGAAGCCAAATCCGCGCGCAATACCGAAAGCCATCGCTATTACAGGAACAATAGCAAGTATGCAGTAGAAGGTCAGCGCAGATGCCCTGATGCTGCAGTTATCTTCTAAAAACCCGCGAACAGACAAGACCATAATGCGAAGAAGATTCAAGAAGGTAGATTTCAAAGGCGGCATTTTGTCTGCGCGCATAATCCATATACCGCGCAGCAGGAAGTTCATGACCTTAGTAAGGATACCCTCTGGCTTCTTCATTTTGCCTTGCCCGAACCTTGCGCTGGGGGTGATGGTTCCTTAGCGGGTGAGAGACCCTCCTGACCGACGATGCGGATTGGCATAGCATCAGTTATCGAGCCTGTGTATATCGAGATGTGCGGGAATGGTATTTCAACACCTTCGGCATCCAATCGCTCTTTGACGGCCTGCATCACGGTGTTACGCATAGGAATGAAGTCGGGCGTCGGCACCCAAACTGCGAATATGAAGTCGAGAGATGAAGAACCAAATTCATTGAATATGACAAGGGGCTGTGGCTCAGATAGCACACCTGGTGTGGTCGCAGCGACATCTAATAGGATTCTGCGAATATTCTCAATGTTCTCTTTGTACGCGACACCGACCTTTATATCAATTCGGCGGATAGGGAATTTGGTTACTGTCGTAACCTCAGCTTTTATCAAGTTCTCGTTCGGAATGCGCACCATCTTGTTGTCGAATGTGCGCAGCTTCACCGATAACAGATCAATCGAAAGGACCATGCCTCTTGTCGAACCTACTTCGATGATATCACCTACCATGAATGGGCGTTCTGAGATGAGAAAAATGCCGCTGATAATGTTGGACAAGCTCGTCTGCGAGGCAAAACCAATCGCGATTCCGAATATACCTGCTGCACCAAGAAGAGCTGTTAAGGTATAGCCTAACTGGTTGAGAAGCATAACAAAAAGTATGAAGATCCCTGCGTAGAACACACCCCTGCGCAGCAGCAAAGCAGCCTGTGGTGAAAGCCCTCGAGAAGCAAGCCTGAACACGAAGCGGCTTACGAAGTAAACGAATGGAATACCAATGACAATTATCGCTAATACATTAATTGACAACCACTTTTCAAGGGTCGCCCAGACATCAGTCTCTGCAATCAGCAATAACGGATTCATCGGTTCGTCTTACCTCACTTCTGCCACAATTCGAGAAAGCTCGCTGTACTTAGACATTTCTTATCAGCTTGAATGAACCAAGTTCCCAGTTGAAGGCGGTTTTCGAAACGGCTCGGCGCGGTTCAGAGAGCTTCTTAATTATCCGCTCGTAGTTTGGAGGTTCAGGGCTGTACAAAAGCTCGTTCGGCGAATTATCACCCTTAATCTCGAACTGTATCGCGTTGCTCCATAGGTGAGATTGACCGACATACAGTGCAAGATTGTCAACCTGAACGCACATGCTTACAAATTCAACCTCGCGGTTAGACGAGTTGATTATGGTAACTGGCGCAACGCAACGGTTAAAGTTCGACTCAACCTCATCAAGCGTCCTTCTTGCCTTGCTTTTAAGCGCGTAGCACAATATGCCCTCGGTGAAAGTTCCAAACCATGTGCCTACAGGATCGAAGGTGGGTATTTCAGCAAGTTTGACCTCTTTACCGCCCACCGCAAGGACTTTTAGAGTTATCGGGATCGTAAGGAAAAAGACCGCCATTGTCTGGCTTGCAATACCGATCTTCGTTGCAGGTTTGACAACAACTGGCCGATCGGGCATTATCGGCACTATGCTGACGGACGCATTTTCACCCCCGACGATGCATCTGTTAATGGTGACGCTTTGTGGTGGTGCTGCTGACTCAGCAATACACTCAAAGGGGATGTCGTCGCTTGTGTCATCATCACAAATCTGCGAGCCATACAGCCATTCATCCTGCGTGCGATACAGGTAGAGAGTAAGATCACCCAATCTGCAGGTTTGCCAGCGATTCTCTAACAACTTCTTCGGATTGAAGAAATCGTCAAGTGCGCCATTGATTTTTTGAGGTTTGTCTTTTGCCATACAGCGGTATTATACCGCATGGCAGTCGAATGCAAGGGAGTTACATCTCCCCTTTCGAATCAACGTTTGATGAAGGCAATGCCGTTCGTGTTGTATTCATGTATGTATTGCCACACACTGTCTGCAGTTGTCTTGTGAGCAATCTTGTCTGCTTCAAACGCCAAGAAGAAGCAGAGCAACATGTTATCAGGAAGGACTTTCGAGTAAATCGGGCGCTGGAAGTACTTCAGTTTACTCGCGTAAGCAAGCAAGCCGTTCGGCGATGCGTGGTCTGCAAGATCAATCTCTGAATCCATGTCGAACCGCAGGCTGTGGAAGCCGTTCTTGATTCCAGCAACTTTACTCTTGCCTTTTCTGATCTGGTGAAGCGTAAAAACCACTGCTTTAAGGTTCAGTGATTGCCAGTCCCGTTCTCGCTGAAGAGACTCATAATGAGCCAAGTAGGCATGTTCATCTCTCTCGATAATCTTGATTTCCTCTTCGACAAGATAGCTCATATACTCAATAGCAGTTCCAGCCATGCAGCGCTCAATATGCCCCTTGACGAGTTCATATCCCCGCTCACCCTTTTGAAAAGCGTAACAATCTCGCCCCGCACCAAGGAACTCTTCAATTGCATGCCTTGTTTCCCCCTTCGCACTGTAATCCCACCAGCACGATGAAAGTTGTGCGAAGACATCAATACGGTCTTTGTAAGGCAGCATAAGTATTATATCCATCAATTCTGCGGCATTACCGAAAGCAAGGCTATCACCCGAAAGAAATCTCATTGCCCTGTTGTGTATCGTGTCCATCCGTTTAAGTTGTGAGCTGTTACAGATGTACTTGCAAACCGATTTGGGCAGCAGGAAAACCGTGTTGTTGCAGTGCTCTGATAACATGAAACTCCTGTTATCAAGCTCCGCAATGTGCGAAGCAGTGAGAGCTTCAGGTTCCATCGCATACAAAATTGAGCCGATTAGTGATTCATCAAAATCAGATGAAAGTGCATAACCAAGGGGATCAGCACCATCATATAGCTTCAGCATAAGAATCTGCGATAGGTGCTTGTTCGAATACTGCTTGAACAAGTGCTCGTATTGCGCGAGTATAGGTTTGGGAATCTGGAAGAAATAGCCTATGCATTTCTCCGCCTCACCATCAAGCGACATTATGTTCCTGTACAACCTTTCAACAGCGGCATGGCACTCGGTTATGTAGATACCCGATGACGGATAGTGCAGCAGTTTGCTATACTCTCGCCTCGTCTCGGCACAACCTACGAGCAGTACAAGCATTATAAACATAATTGATAGCGATAGATACTTAGTCATTGCTATCACCAAACTTATAAGGATTAAGGCTTCTGTCAATTCTCCGAACATCAATGTATTTGTAATCAATCCCATCAATAATGTAATTCAAAATGTACTCCCACTCATTTTTCGCCGAGGTCGTTTCAAAAGTTTTTTCTGCAGTATATGACAACTTGAATATGGGATAACTTTTCCATACTTCATCGTAATTAATAAGTACATTTTTATACCCATTCCTTACGAAATGGGCGATATAAAGCGAATTAGCTAAGTCTCTTTTAAGCCGAATATTGTCCGACATATCGACAACTGAACCTTTTTCAAATATATAATAACCCCACAATGTTGTGTTTACATCTGTTATTCTACGAATCTTTCGTATTAACGATGCATATACATAAGCCGTTGCGGAAAAAATTGAGCATTCCTTATTTTGCATTAGATTAAATATATATTCGTTTTTGTATCCTTCAGGATTCTTTGATATTGTTTCGATCGCATTGTCTAATTCGTATTCTTGTTGTTGGTATTTATATCGTATCATTCTTTCTAAGCAATACTCAGAAAGTAGCTCATTTCCCTTTTCTCCTTTCTCAAAGCTATATGGTTCTCTGCCAATTGTAGCGAATGACCCAGACAGGTCAGCAATCATGTCCTTCATCTCACCGATTTCAGTGATATGCCACCATCGCTCGCTGCACAGCTCGCGCATATGGTAATCGAATACTCGTTTTTTAAAAGACAGGATATGCTGAGTAACACTTTCAGCTTCCTCATTACTCATACCTCCTTTCAACGATATCAGGGGTAACACACTGCTCAGTTGTTTTGCGTGGACTTTTGATCTCCATAGGTACTCCACGGTGATGTCTTGCAGGATTGGAGGCTTATAACCGATTGCATCAAGAAGCTCAATGTGTTCGTCGGTAAGCATCTCGGGCTTCATCTGAAGCATAGCGATAGTGATTATGCCACTTGAGAAGTCATTTCTCAGCGCATAGAGTAATTTGTCTTCGCCTTGATGCAGTCTAAGAAGCAGAACCTGACTAAGCTGAACATTGATGTGCCTTCTGATTGTAGGCTCAAGCTTTGCCAACCGTTCTTGGGGAAGCTCGAAAAAATAACCTGCCAACAGAAGAGGATCGGAACACTTGTCCGATACAACATACTCGTAGAACTTCGCAATTATGCTGTCATCTTCCGGCAAATAGAATCCGTTCGTGCAGCACTTTTTATAATAGTTATGCCAATGCAAATCAATAGGACATTCATTATATGAGCATCCACATGCAATTATTACAATTATCAATTGGAGTATGTAACATTTAGTTTTCATAAACATTTATTATTGACCCTTTGATTTGGGTTTTGGTGCAAGATCAGGTTGTTCAACACCATTACTATATACTTTCCATTCTGGTTTTGGCTCGTCTTCACCTTCATCTTTTGGTTTTGCTTGGTCTGGAGAACGATATGAGTCTCCAGTTTCAGTTTCAACACTTGTCGTAGAACCATATACGAGGACTCCATCTGCACCATTGTTACTAGTATGTATTCCATTCGATACTTGTTGTGCAAATGAGTCTGTATTTTCGCCACCTTGACCTCCGTAACAATTTTCACAAATCACCACAGAAGGATTCGAACCCCCATCATCCATTAATGGGCCAATAGTTTGCCCGACATCTTGCCCTGTTACGCAATATTCATCGGTATATGTTGAGTTTTCTGTGTCACTGTCCGGCTTGTCTGACCATCCAATCTTACCATACTTTAGACCATGACCATCGATAGTAACAACATGAACCTTGCCTTTCATTTCTGCACAACCGGGTCCACTCATAAATGCTTTTGCATCATTCCACGTTTTACAATGGATAAACTTTTTATCTCCTTTAATGCCTTCGCCTTTTGAAAATAGATCTTGCCACTGACCTGCCTTGCTTTGATCTCCCTTTGCCTTCCCTGTTGCATATCCGATAAAAATTGCTCTGAATTTAATTTTGCTTCCTTCTGCTCCACAAACAGGACATTTTCCGTGCTGTAATTGACCCTTCTCATCCTTGAAGTCCATTCCACCTTTATTGCTTGGACCCTTGGCAATACCTTTCGTCTTATTCCAACGCGAATTCTCTCCACCGTTCTCCATTTCACTTCCATCAGCATTAACCTTACCATCAAGAAAAATGATGCGAAGATGATAGCAATCTTCTGAAGCTGTGCGATTCTCATCAAGTTCTTTGTTATTCATAACATTCACAGTACGAGTAGTGAAGTCCCACCATGTATATTTACTACCTTTTTTCGCTTTGTTGCATGTTAATAAAATCCCTGTGAGAATTTGCCCGTCCACCGGATCCAATATCCCTCGCCGTCCCACCAGCAATCCCCCTTCCGTGGGCTCTAAGCCTAATGCGGAGAAGGCTGTGC
>CAZNBY010000024.1:0-48301 GCA_964571525.1 uncultured Planctomycetota bacterium | reverse complement strand
CTACTGGCAAACCGTCCTCGCCAATCTTATAGCGGAACTTCGCGCCTTTCACATCGGCACCGACAGCATCCATGCATAAACGGATTGGAATGATATAGTAGTCTGTGTAAATAGATGTCGGCCATCCATAAGTGCCAGTGAACTCGGTTGACGATGTCGAATAGTAGTATGACATTGGGTTGTTGCCGGTGTATGACGGTCCACCGGAGCTATTACGCCACAAGTACTTGTAAAAGCCTCCCATGTGGGTATCTGGGCCAATGTCCCAGTCGGCATCATAATACACATATCCTTGTACAGTAAGGGTCTCAGGCGTTGATGCAATTTCGATGAAGGTGTTACCGGATAGCTTTTTCCACAGTTTAAGCTTGAAAGTAGGGCTGGATGACATCTGACGGAAGTATGTTTCATATTGATAGATGTGTGCAGAGGAAACAGGGATAGGATCAACCATCAGCAGGTTGACATAAGTGCTTGCCGAGTTGGCATTGACATATACCCACGGGTTCGGCGGAAACCACGCGCCCCTGAACTCGGGGATCTGCGGTTCAGCAGAGAGGTCAATCACTCCGCCGTTTGGCTCACCACCTGCCATCTGGAAGTTAAGAAGGCCGGGGTTTTGCACATTTATCGTTTTGTCAATCCAATCAGATGTGCCGTACTGAGAGATAATACGCGTTCTTACAACAAACATCAGGTCATTAGCCGTGCCTGTGTCTATCTGGGTTGTGTGGTTACTACCATCGAAAAACGACGGAGCATCGCGCCAAGTATTTGGGGTGTCACTGGAAAACCTGTACTGCCACTCAAAGTAATCCGGTGTTGGTGAACCAGCAGAGGAGTCATAATCCCAAACACCAGAGAGGTTCAATATGCCTCCGTTAGGATCCGTTTTGCTGTAGCCGGTAATATCAGTGGGAAAGATGGGCGAAACGAGCGAGAATTTGATAGTATCTATCCATGAGCCAATTTTCGTGTTAGGGGTTGACTGGGAAATGAAGCGCATCCATGTCGTGCCCTTTGGCACGAAGATGTTAGAACGCTGATTGATATATGTTGCGTAGCTATAATTCGTGAGGTAAGTATAGGTGTATGAGCCGCCAGCGTAAGTAGATAGATAAAGATAAGCTGTACTTGTCTCCCACCAGAAAGAGAGATAACCATCTGTGGGCGTTGCTGAGTTGAAATAGAAGTAGAAATAGTGGCTATAGTTCGAGGTTATATCAGGATTGTCTGTCCATGAGCCAAGATGGACGGACATCTTGTCGCTATCTTGCTTATCGTACACATAGTTATCGGCATGCCCGGCTTGGCTGTTGTAGCCGCTGGAGCAATACCAATAGCCCGCTGGTGGGTACGTGTAGTAGCTTGTAAAATTGAAGTTGTCAGAATAGCTTGAAAAGTCCTCTGACCAACCCCAAGTGCCCGCATGGGCACGATTCGCCGAGAACACAACAGATGAAAACAGAACCGCAAAGAGACAGAAGAGCTTAAGCTTCGAGTCCATCTTGACCTCACTTCCGAATTTCTACAGAACACAAATTGACAAAAAGGCCGAAGAAAGCGCGTCCCTTTCGCGTTTTTCAGCACATAAGTTGACAACAAGAGCATTAGAGCATAGAATCAGACAATGATACGAGTTTTCGCTCGATTTCACGACTTTTTCGGGGTAATTTCTCCATCGCGATGTGCGGCTTGCGAAAATGGACTGTTTGACGCAGAGACCGCCATCTGCCCCGATTGTAAACGCGAACTTATTGTGTTCGCGTTTCCGCGATGCCTAAAGTGTGGTTGCGAGCTACCGCCCAATGCTGCAAATTCTTGCCCGTCTTGTGCAAGAGCACGGCGAAAATACAGCTTTGTGCTGCCGGTCGGCCCCTATTTAAGCCCCATGCGAGAGCTTATTATCGCAATGAAGCTGCGCGGCTTCACTATTTTGGCAGAAGAGCTGGGCAAAATGCTCGCAGATGTTATTATCGAGGATAAGAGAATAAAATCAAGCGAATTAATTGTGCCGGTTCCACTTTCGGCATTGAGCTTTAGAAACAGAGGCTACAATCAGTCATATCTGATTGCGAAGGTCGTGGCTAATGCGCTAAAATGCGAGATTGCCCCGACCGCCTTGCGAAAGATAAAGGAGACAAAACAGCAGGATGAACTTACACGCCTGTATCGCCTGACTAATCTTAAGGGCTCGTTTAGGGCGGATTCTACAATTGTCTCGGGTCGGTCTGTTTTGTTGATTGACGATGTGGTAACAACTGGAGCAACCGCTGATGAATGCGCAAATACTCTAAGAATGGCGGGGGCGACCGATGTCGCAGTGGCGTGCATCGCTTACACGCTGCCACACGATGTTTTATAGCAACTCTCAATGATAGAGAAATAGATGAAATACATCCGAAACCTCTTTCTTGCTTCACTAATCGCACTTGCTGCGATTTGCACATATCCCTCATGTTCAATCGCCGAACAGTCTAACGATTCGCTGACTATGACGAAGGAGGATTATGAGAAGCTGCTCAAGCGAGTGAAGGAGCTTGAGGATGAGCTAAAACGCTTGAAGAAGCTTGAAAGCGAGCTTAGCGAGCTAAGAAAGAAGATTGAGGAAGCTGCTCCGCCTGAGGACAACGATGAAGTCGGCCTTGTTACCGAAGAACCGCGCAAGTTCTTAAACCTGTTCGGCGAGCGCTCAGATGATGTGCCATCACTCGACCTTTATGGCTTTTTCTCTGTATCATTCAATTACTCCAATCGCATGAAACGCGGTAGATTCACCTTTGACGGCATTGAACTTGAACCTCGATTTAACTTGTTTGAAGAGCTTCAGGTCGGCATTGATCTCGAATTTCGTGAACCAAATCCCGATGAAGACGACTTATATGTCGAGCAGGCGTTCGTCTCTTGGGCGCCGTATGCCGAGAAAAGGTTCGAGGTTACGATGGGGCGTTACAACAGCATCGTGGGAATCGAGGCTCCTGACCAATCGCGTAACCTGTTGGCAACGCACTCTTACATGTACAACTACATGCTGCCCGCAGACCAAACCGGTCTTATTGTCGCGCTTAGCGGTGATGGAGACTGGAGATTTTTTACCGCAGTAAGTAACTCGTTCGGTTACAACGATAAAGGGCAACGGATTTCGACCGACAACAACTACGATAAGACATGGACGGTGAGAGTCGAGTACCGCCCAGGAGAGCTTACCGCAATCGGTCTTAACCTTATTGCAGGGCCTGAGAAAGACGACGATAATTCAGATTACCGTTATACGGTTGACCTTGATTTCCAATGTGCATGCCATGATGTTTACTACATTGGCGTTGAGGTGCTATATGGATTTGAGGAAAACGAGCTTGGCGAAAACCCATCCTGGTGGGGAGCAATGGGCATTGTTAACTTCAAGTTTTCTAAGGCTCTTGATGTTTCACTTAGGCTCGAATACCTTGATGATCTTGATGAAGGCAGCAGGCTCGGAAAACTCTCGACGGGTTACGGTCCGAGAATCTGGAGCGGAGCGCTTGCGCTTCGGTTTCATCCCTTGACTAATATGGACTTTGTGCTTGAATATAAAGTTGACGGGGGTACCAGCGAATACTTCGAACCTGATAATACGCAAAGGACATTTACGGTATCAGTGACGGTAGAATTTTAGGGGGAAGATTGAGCAATAACGCGAAGAATCTTAATGCAGAACTTGACCAGTTCATGATGAGCATTGCACGACTCAAAGGTGAGCTTGGCAAGGTTATAGTGGGTCAGGATATTGTCATCGAGCATCTTCTTGCGACAATATTCGCGCGCGGTCATTGCCTTATGGTTGGCGTGCCGGGATTGGCAAAGACCCTGCTGGTCTCAACTGTGGCACAGCTTCTGGATTTATCCTTTAAGCGTGTTCAGTTCACACCTGACCTTATGCCCTCAGACATAACCGGTACACAGGTGCTTGATCAAGATGAATCGGGAAGACGCGATTTCCGCTTTCAACCCGGTCCGATTTTTGCGAACATAGTGCTTGCCGACGAAATTAACCGCACACCGCCAAAGACTCAAGCGGCTTTGCTTGAAAGCATGCAAGAACGGCAGGTTACGGTTGGCAAGGAATCATATCACCTGCCCCGTCCGTTCTTTGTGATCGCAACGCAAAATCCAATCGAGCAAGAAGGCACATATCCGTTGCCAGAAGCGCAGCTCGACAGATTCATGTTCATGCTCGAAGTAGGTTATCCATCTGAGGCAGAAGAAGAGAAGATACTTACGCGAACTGCGTCTGGCGCACCTGTAGCTCTTTCGATGGTTCTTACCGCGGATGACATAATCCGCTATCAAAGGCTTGTTGATGAAATAGCCGTGACAGAAAGCGTGGTAAAGTATGTTACGCGGATCGTCCGCGCAACAAGACCAGTGCTGAGAGAATCTCCCGCTTTCATCAAGGAGTATATTGAGTGGGGAGCCGGACCACGCGCAGGTCAATTCATACTGCTCGGAGCCAAAGCAATGGCAGCAATGGAGGGACGGATCGCACTCAATTCGAGCGATGTGAGACGCATGACGACACCGGTCCTGCGCCATCGCCTTGGTCTAAACTTTCAGGCTTCGGCTGAGGGCATAAAGCCAGATGATCTTGTCAGAAAGCTCCTTGAAGCCGTCCCTGAACCAAAGGTGGAGAAGTACGAATAAATGGCTGATATACCCGCACAAGAACAAATTCGCTTGGTGATTGTCGAGGCGCGAGACTGCGACTGCTATATGCCCGGCGAACAGGTTGTATTTAACTACCCCGAAGTGCTGAAACGGGAAAGTGATCGTATCTGTGCAAGCTTCATTCGGGCGGTTGCGCCTCTTATTGAAGCGTTTATGAGAAACGAGGAACCCGTCGGTTATTCATCAACAGGCAACGGCATATATCTGGTTCGTTGTATCGGCAGACAGTGCAAGATAACTGTACGCGTTGACCGCAATGTCTCAGGGTCGAGTACGATAAGGTTAGTTTCAAAAAGCTCGCAACAACTTCTTGACGAGATCAGCACGCTACCCATGTTCCGTAGAATGGAATCCGAGCTGATTTACGAGGTTGCCGGGCGCAGTACATTAGCAGTCTTTGAAGATGGTCAGACGCTTGTAAAAGCAGGAGAGCGCGGTACACACCTGTTCATTGTACTTCGCGGTACGGCATCAGTTATGGGCATGCATGAAGATGGTACCGAGCATTCGCTCGCCCTGCTCGCCCGCGGAGATGTGATAGGCGAAATGTCGCTGATAACGGGTTCACCAGTATCGGCGAATGTTGTTGCACAGGGACAATGCACCGTCGCTAAACTTATCAAGCTCGACTATTTCAATCTTATGTCAAGATTCCCCTCCCTTGCCCTCTACTTCGCCAAGCTATTGGCGGAGAGGCTGAAATCGAGCAATCAGCAGTTCATATCGCTTCTTGAACAGGGTGTTGCAGGCAAGTTATCAATCGTCAGCCTTCCCGAGCTATGCCAGATTATCCGCATGAACGCAAGGTCTGGCATACTGAAGTTCACACATCGTCGTAAGCTTGGTAGACTATACTTCCACGAAGGCAGCCTTGTTGCCGCAGAATCGGGAATGAAAATAGGTGAAGACGCGTTTTACGACCTGATCGAATGGGAAGATGGTGAGTTTATGTTCGAGGACACCCCGTTTGAGGTCGAACAGACGATAAACTGCGATGTGATGGCGCTGATACTTGAGGCAATGAGGAGGAGGGACGAAAGCAAACGCTGACTTAAAGCCATAAGATGGGAATATTCTTCGACACCCCTTTTTTCGCTCTTGCAGTCGCCGGAGCGTTGACTGGTCTTACCGTCACGCTCGGAATAAGACGAGTATTTGGACGGGGTGCATCAGCATTCATCCGCATATTCACAGTTTTGTTCGCACTGTTTGCAGTCTCATCACCCTCAATATTGGCAACTGGTTCTCCCCCTCGCATAGTTTTTCTTATTGACGAATCACCGTCAATGACAGCATACATGCCCGCAGTCGAGCGGTTTATAAGACAATCCACAGCGACTTTTCCGCGCAGTTGTTTAGTTGATGCAATAGGTTTTTCCGGCGATGAAAGGGTGATTCTTGACGGAGTTCGAGGCGGCACAGACAGACCTGTAACGCTTACCGCACGAATCGGGCGTCCATTCGATCCTATCGCTGCCTTAAACGCGGCGTATTTTCGCATACCCGCAGACTCCTCCGGTATAGTAGTTTTCTACACCGACGGTAAATTCGACATTTCATCCACTCCCCCTCCCCCGCCTCAACACATATCAGTTGTGCTTCGTCCGCTTCCGCCGGTTGATGCAAGTGATGTTGCGATCACATCCATCTCGCTTCCCACATCAATTGCAGCGGGAGAAACCGCTTCGGCGCGAATCGGAATATTTTCAAACATTAACACCCGCGCTCACCTCATTGTGCTTTTAGATGACATGCCGGTGCATACAACCGACATCTATGTGACTCCTGGTTCTATCGAGCACCTTGTGCCTGTCTTTGTTGCGCAAGGCGGCACACACAAGGTTACTGCTAAGATTACCTCAGAGGCTCCTGACTCATTTATATCGAACGACATATTTGAACGCGCCATTTCTGTTCGTGGCAGGCCAAGGGTCGCCGTTCTTCATGGCGAGGAAGATGCTGAGGAAGCCGAACACTGGCGCAATCTGATAGGAGAAAACGCATATACTACAACCGCAATTGAAACCCTGTCAGCGGTTGGCGGTGTTGTGGTCGTCAACCTTCCGTCAGAGCGCTTGCCAAGAGGGATTGAGAGCTTTGTAAGGCGGGGAGGTTCGCTGCTGATTACGGGAGGAGAAAGAGCATTTGATGACGGATACAAAAAGGTTGGCTATGAAGTCGTTTCTCCACTAACTCCTGACTCAAGCGGCGGAAAGAATACAGATATCGTCTTTCTGATAGATAAAAGCGGAAGCCTCGACCGACCACTGCCGGCGTCTGATTTAAGGGCGTTCTCGCTTGTTAAAATGGCTGTTGCAGCAACGCTTGATCTTACAAATAGGCGAACCGGCATTGGCTGTATTGCTTTTGATGCGGATGAACCTCGAAGGCTGTTTGGAATAACAAATTTCATTGACAAAACAGCATTGTCGTCGGCGCAAGAGGCAATTGCGGCACTATCTGCAAGCGGAGGAACAAACCTCGCACGGGGATTGAACAGCGCGATCAAAATGCTCGATTCCTCAAAAGCCGAACGAAGGAATTTGGTAGTTTTTTTCGACGGTGAAACCGAAGGCGGGAACTACATTGCTGAGGCAGAGCGTATAAAAGAGATGGGGGTAAAGGTTCACTGGGTCGCGGTTGGAAACGCGAACTATGATGTACTTAACGCACTTGCAAAGGCCACGGATGGGCGTGTGCTTCCGCTTGCAGAACGGGACTGGATGAACCTTCCCGCTGTTTTTAAGAAGTTAGTTGAAGATGCTACTGGCGATCGTGTGCGGGTTGGGTCTTTCGATGTCGCGACGACCGAAATCTCGGAGAATATTCTTCAGTTTAAAAGCATTTTGCCAGATATTTCAGCGTATAATTCAACAGAGGCCGCTGACAATGCGAAGGTTTTGGCAAACTGCTCATCAACCGCGCAACCCCTTATTGCGGTAAAGACACTTGGGCTCGGACGGACGGGCGCTTTTGCCTCCTCATTGAGCATAGGTTGGGCGGAAAACTGGCTGCAAGGTTCGGGTCAAAACCTGTTGTACAGCCTTTGCTCGTATATCTTCCCATCCGACGCAAAAAGAAGCGCATGGCTGAGTATTGAAGAGCGCGGAAGCAAAGTATTCCTCCGTGCGGACGTCTTTGATGATGACGGTAACCCATTGTTGAACCGACGCGTTGTTGTGCGAATTCCAGGAAGTGAGCGCGAAAAGGTCGAGTTGCTTTCGACGAATTCAGGCAGTTATTCTGCGTTGATTAACTTGCCTCGTGGCGTACCCTTTACCGGTCAGCTATTTGTTGATGATACCGAATCGGGTGAATTTGCCTTGTTTGTATCTGGCGCGGGTGAGTATGGTGTAGGCGAATACCGCCCTGAACGATTGCGTGCTCTTGCGGAAGCATTACACGGCAGATTTATTGAAGGACCTATTGAGATTCGGCGTGCTTTTCCGGGAAGGAAATCTCTGCTGCCAATACTTGGTCTCTTTTTGTGTATTTTGATCCTTATTGAGGCTGCGCTTGCGATACCAGCCGTTCGCAGGTTCGCTTCGAGCCTTTGGAGAAACAGATGAGCGACCTAATAGTCGTTGCCTATTTTGCGGATCAGGGTAGCCCTGAACTTATCAGCGCGGATATGTGGCTTGATAAGCGCATACCATCCACCGTAGAGCAAATCTCATTAGTCGGCAAGGACCTGTGGACTATCGCAGTGGCTATGCCGGATTATGAGACAGCTAAGGCCTATGTGTCACTATGGGAAAAGCTGACATGGAACTACTTCTTTCCTGATGAGGTTGAGCGAAAGCGCGATGAATTTCGAGGGGAGAATCCTTTCCTCCCAAGCGACATTGATGCTGACATTGATTCGTTTATGCAGGGCGAAACAATAGCGATATTCAACGACAACCCTCGAGATCTTGCGCTGCGAGTCGCTGAGCATGTGCACAATGTTTTAGGCGATGAAGCTGCAAAGAACCTCGTTGACACATTCGAGCAGTTTACAAACCACCGTAACTCAATAAAGCCGGTGGTATCCATAATTATCTTGATGCACGAAAAATGGCAGCACACAAAGCGCTGCCTGTGGAGCCTTTTTGAGACAAAGGATGTACCGTTCGAGTTGATACTCGTTGACAATGGTTCGACTGACGAGCTTGTGAAAAACGGCCTGACAATCTTTCTTAACGAGTGTCTTGTGCGCGAGATACCGGCACGGTTGATCACATACACCATTAATGTCGGTGCGGTAAAAGGGCGAAACGAGGCGCTGCCTTATGCATCTGGAGACTACATTCTGTTTATGGACAACGATGTGGTTGTTCGCCAAAGGAGTTGGCTACGCAAAATGGTAGAGTTTTTAGATGCTAACAAGAACTACGGCGCAGTCGGCCCAAAGCTGATCTATCCGAACGAACCGCATCTGATACAATGCGCTGGGTGCGATGTCTCTCCGAAAGGGCGGGTCAACTTCCGCGGCAGGGGTGAACCGATAAACTCGCGCGAATTCAACACGAGCCGCGATGTACAATGCCTTATTTCGGCATGCATACTGTTTCCCCGTCGCGTGGTCGAAAGGGTCGGTAAGCTTGATATGGCGTTTGACCCAGTGCAATTCGAGGACATTGACTATTGCTATCGAATCAAGAAGGCTGGCTATAAGTTACGGTACCTGTCGCAGGTCGAAATGTACCACTTCGAAAATGTGACAACGGCCGGTACAAGTAAGTTGAATTACCCCTATCTGACAGTTAAAAACGGCGAAGTGTTTAAGAAAAAATGGGAATCTATGTTCAGCAAAGAAGACGGGCCGCCTGATGAGAGCATGATATGGCGCGATATACCGTCGGTTGATATTAACTCAATACATGATCTGGCGATATTCGATTAATGCAAGGCATTAGAAAGGCAAGTGCAATGAAGAAGGTGGCTATATTTGCGTTTCAAGGTGAACCAATGTGCTTTGCGCATGTGCTGCTTTACACCCTTGAACTGAAGACGAAGGGCTTTGATGTTAGACTTATCATCGAGGGCATGGCGACAAAGATGGTCAAAGAGCTTGCGGATGAATCAAAGCCATTTGCGGGCCTATATTCCAAAGTGAAAGCAGCAGGTCTGATAGATGCTGTATGCAAAGCGTGTGCGAACCAGACAGGCTCACTTTCCGCTGCCGAGGCACAGGGGTTGCGCATTGTGGGCGATATGAGTGGTCATCCCTCACTTGCTAACTATATCGAGCAAGGATACCAGATTGTCATGATGTAATGGACTGAGGGTATATCTTACTGATTGTCAGCTTATCAGTTACAGTGATTATTTGGGCTTTATCGGAATAGTGGCCAGGTCGCTCAAGACCAGTTCTTTGTCCTCTTTTTGTGCAATATTCTCTGATGCAGCCAGGGCCTTATCCGCATACTCTTTCGCTGCTGCGAAATCACCAGACACACCGTATGCCCGAGCGATTGCCTCATATGCATATGCAAGGTTGAAATCACCGATACCGTTTTGCTCGCAAAGCGTTAAACACCGCTTTGCGTGATAAAGCGCAGGTTGTGGCCGCTGAAGAACTGAATACACGCGTGAGATCTGCCATTCACCAACCAGAAAATGTATTGGTTTGCCGATCTCGCCCCAATGATAACGCGACGCATGCGCGGCGTGAACCATCTTGTCATCTTCTTCAGGCGTTCGGCTCGGGTTATTGAGCAGGCTCCAAACATAGTTGAAAAGCTCGACTGCAATGACATGATGAAATTTGTCTTTGGTCATTTGCTCTTCGGTCATAAATCCTCGCTTGAAGGTTAAGTGATTATAAGGGATACCAACGAGAGGATGGTCTCGCGCTCGTCCGCGTCGCTCATTCTTTCCGCGATGTTCTCAACCTTGCTCACCCATTCCTGTGCGGTTTCGACGTTGCCGATTGAAGAGGCTGCCCTTGCCATTGCCTCGTAAGCACATGCGAGTGCAAACTCACCGACATCGTTGCTTTGGGCGATTTTAAGACACTTTTCAGCGTATAAAAGACCTTCTTGCGGGCGGTCAAGTTCGATGTATGTGCGCGAAAGCAGCCAGTTAGCACGGGCAATATCGAACTGTGTACCTATCTCTCCCCAATGATAACAATAGGCATGAGCGGCAGACAAAAGTTTATCGTCCTCCTCCGGTGTCCTGTCTATCTCAAACATTGCCCAGACATCCATGAACAGGTCGGCGGCAACCTCGCGTCTTATTTGTTCGCGCGCATTGACATTGTCTGTCATACAAACCTCACATCTTAAAATTCTCGCCGAGATAGGTTTTGCGGACTGCGGGGTTTGAGATTAGTTGGTCAGGCGCGGCTGATGCAATAACAACGCCTTCTTCAACAATGCAGGCACGGTCGGTAATCGAAAATGTTTCGCGAACATTATGGTCAGTTAGCAGAATGCCAAGACCGCGAGCGCGAAGTGCAATTATGAAGGTCTTTATTTCGTCAACGCTTTTGGGGTCAATACCAGAGAAAGGCTCGTCGAGAAGAAGCAGACGAGGATTAAAGGAGAGCGTGCGGGCTATTTCGAGCCTTCTTCGTTCTCCGCCTGAAAGTCGCGCTGCCTTTTGTCCGATCAGGTATGAAAGATTGAACTCCTCAAGCAGCGCGAGTGCTTTTGACTTCGCATCTGATGATGAAGACCCGCGGGCTTCGAGCAAGGCGGTAATATTCTCTTCTACGGTAAAGGCCGAGATGACCGCTGGCTCTTGTGCAAGGTAACCAAGTCCAAGCCTTGCACGCCGGAACATGGGAAGACGGGATATATCTTTGCCGTCAAGCGTTACCTGCCCTCCGTCAGGGCGTATAAGCCCCATAATCATCTTGAATGTGGTGGTTTTACCAGCGCCATTTGGACCTAACAGACCAAAAATTGTGCCTTTGCAGACATCAAACGACACTCCATTGACGACGGTTCGCTTTCCGAACCGTTTAACAAGACCTTGCACATGCAAAACTGTGTCGTTCATTTCCCGCCCTTGAGCCAGACAAGGCGGTCGAGCGGCCAGAAGACCATGAAAGCGCGGCCAATAATTGCGCTTCGTTCCACATCGCCCCACTCGCGGGAGTCATTGGAAGTAGGGCTATTATCACCCAACATAAAATACGAGTCTGCGGGCACAGAGAAAGTGCGGCTGCGGGGTTCGTAGAATATATCGCGGTAGATCTCAACTTCTCGTATGGAGATATCAGCACCATCAGAAAGGGTAATGAAAATCTCGTTGCCCGGTGTATAGCCTTTTGCGCCATCGTATTCGTGTTCTGCAAGCAGTTCATCATTAAGATAAAACACGAGCCTGTCGTCAATATTCTGAAAACTGACCTTGTATTGCTGATTTGGCAGAAACTGAACTGGCTTTGTAAGGGTCTTAACCCTACCCTTCCCATCATCGAGCGATGGACGACCATCCTCTATACCAAGAGGAAGCGAGAGGGTACGGACTGTGCGGTTTTCGTCGTTACCCTCAGCAATGTTGAGGGTGAGAACACCGGCGGAACTGTGCGGAACAAAAGCAATGTCGAGCCGTAGGTCGTTAACATCATATTTGCCGGTCTCATCCTGCCAGAATTCGCGATTTTCGTAAGGAATACGGTCATTTGATGAAGGGGGGTAGAAACCGCGAAGCCTTCGCGCAGTATCAGTGTTTTCATGCCAATAGAGGTTGTTCCACGATGGGTTGAAACGCTCGCCTGACTTGGATACTTGCGGTCCAACAGCGACAAAGCGTATGTAAACATCCTTTATTGTTGCACTTTCGATTCGCCCTGCGCTGAGAGTTCGCATCCAAGGGATGTAATGAAGCTCAGCGGGGCCAATTCCTCTAATGCTCTTGTTATCGCCCTTCCATGTGCCAGAGGAGCGCCAGTTGCGTTCGATAAGGTGCTGGCGAAAATCCTTCTGGTTGAAATAAGGGCGCCAAAACTGCGACATCTGGTCAAGATCTTTGCGAAGAATAGTGCCGTTAACAAAAATTTCTCCGCCTGAAAGCTCGATTTGCTCACCCGGAAGCCCCATGCAGCGTTTGATGAGATTCTTGCTTGCGCCGGGCTTTTTAAAGACAACGATATCGCCTCGATTTACTTCACCGAAACGATATGAGAGCTTGTTTACCGCAACATGATCGCCGTATTCTGTGTCGCCGATAAGAGTAGGCTCCATGCTTCCAGAGGGAATCTTGAAAGCCTCGAACACAAATACCCGGATCAGAATCGCGAGAAGAAGGGCGACAAGAATGCTTTGTATAAATTCGAGCGATGTGCTGCTCTTTTTCTTTTTTGCGGGGGTTGTTGGTTCTTCAAAAAGGGGTGCTTCGGGGTCGTAAGGTTTTTCTGGTTCAGGCTGATGAGCAGGTTGAGTTGGAGTATGTGGAGCGCTTGGCTGTTTGTGGTCGTCGTATTCGCCTTTTGTCATTCGCCAAGTCTCAAGGTCAATGACGGCGGTTACACCCCCTGCCTCCTCGCCAGAAGAGGACAAATCAACCCGAGGGGCAATGCTTTCGCCTGAATCGAGTTTGATAAGAAGGTTGCTGACATCCTCGGCGGACATGCCGTTAAGATCGAGTTTTACGCGATAGAACTCTTCCGGCAGATTAGAAAATGTGCCAGGGCGTAACTGCTGCGACGGAGTTACTTGTTCTTCACCCGACAGAGTATCGTCGGGAGAAGGTTCACGATCCTGTTTTTCGCTCGGGTCAGACAAGAATTACCCCCTGTCTTTTTCGTCATCATCAATCGAGAGGACAGACATGAAGGCCTCTTGCGGGACCTCGACTCGACCGATGTTTTTCATCCGCTTCTTACCCTCTTTTTGCTTTTCGAGCAGCTTACGCTTTCGCGTAATATCGCCACCATAGCACTTCGCGGTGACATTTTTAGCCATCGGCTTAATGTCCTCGCGGGCGATAACCCGGTTGCCAATCGCCGCCTGTATGGTAACCTGAAACATCTGCCTCGGAATGAGCTTTCGCAGCTTTGCTACGAGCTTTCTACCGCGATAATAGGCTTCATCACGATGGCAGATTATCGAAAGCGCGTCAACCGTCGCGCCAGCGATTTTGATATCAACCTTGACAAGCTCGGCCTCGGCATAGCCCTGAAGCGTGTAGTCAATGGTGCCGTAGCCGCGAGTCGCGCTTTTCAGCTTGTCGAAAAAGTCGTATATTATCTCCGAGTACGGAAAATCGTAAACCAAATTGACTCTTGTAGCCGAAATGTAGTGCGTGTCAACATATTTTGCACGCCGCTCTTCACAGAGCTTCATAACTCCGCCAATGGCCTCTTGGGGAATCATCAAGTCTGTGCGGACGATCGGTTCGCGTATCGCTTCAACAAAGCCTGCATCGGGCATCTTTGCTGGCGAATTTATCTCGATTACCGTCTTATCTGTCTTTACAATCTGATATGTTACATTCGGTGCAGTAGAAATCAAGGACTGGTCAAATTCTCTTTCGAGCCTTTCCTTCACAATCTCCATGTGCAAAAGCCCTAAGAAGCCACATAAAAAGCCGAATCCGAGCGCATCGGAGTTTATTGGTTCGAATGAAAATGCCGAGTCATTTAGCGACAATTTTTCAAGCGATTTTCGCAATGAATCGAAGTCTCCGTTGTTCGATGGAAAGATACCGCAATATACCATGCGCTGCAATGGCCGATAACCTGCAAGCGGTTGTACCTTGCCGACATCTTCGGACAGTGAGACTGTATCGCCGATTCGCACATCGCGAACGCTCTTGATGCTTGCAATAAGGTAACCCACATCGCCGCAGTTCAACACCTTTGTTCGAGTCATTGAGGGTGTGAACTTACCAAGCTCGTCAACATAATACTCAGCACCAACACCAAGCATCCTTACTGAATCGCCCTCCTTGAATGATCCGTCAAAGACCCTCATATATACAACAACACCGCGGTAATCGTTGAAAGTGGCATCGAAGATTAAGGCGCGTGGAGGGGCATTTGGGTCGCCTTTCGGGCACGGGATTCGCTCGACGATCTTCTCAAGCAAAGCGTCAACGCCCTGCCCTGTCTTTCCGCTTGTGAATACAGAATCGGTGCAATCCATGCCAATTGACTTCTCAACTTCCTCAGCCACTTCATACGGCCGTGCTGTGGGAAGGTCAATCTTGTTAATTACAGGGATGATTTCGAGATTGTGTTCCATCGCCATGTAAACATTTGCAACGGTCTGCGCCTCGACGCCTTGTGTTGCGTCAATTAGAAGCAGTGCGCCTTCGCACGCAGCTAAGGCTCGGGAGACTTCGTAAGAAAAATCAACATGCCCGGGGCAGTCTATAAGGTTGAGAAGATACTCTTCACCATTAGCCTTGTGGACAATTGAGACAGGATGTGCTTTGATTGTGATGCCTCGTTCGCGTTCAAGATCCATCGAATCGAGATACTGCTCACGCATTTCACGAGCCGTAACCGCACCGGTCTTTTCGAGCAACCTGTCAGCAAGCGTGGACTTGCCATGATCAATATGAGCAATAACACAGAAGTTACGCGTGTGGCGTAGATCGGCCATCTTTTCTACTTTCAAGCATGGCGCGTTCTTCGCCATGCAAATTCGCATTCGGACTTCGAACAAACAAACGAGAAGGGACGAAGATCCGACGATTCAGATCAACCTCCCCTCGTGCTGGTAACGATTAAACCAGTGTGTAATTATATAATACTATAGCGATTATTCAAGGAGGCCGAAGTTAAGGGCGCGAACCGTCTGCCGAAATGCTCTGCACACGGCTGGGCGAAAAGGTTTGCGTATCTGCTCTATTCGTGTAGAATTCAGTTATGCGAAGACTAATGATTTTGCTGCTTTCGGCGTTCATCGCCGTTTTGATGCTTGCACCTTCAGTCGAAGCGGTTCCTTCCTCCGCCACTGATCCAAAGGGCGATGCCCAAGGGTCACCTGAAGACGCGCTTCCGTATGGTGACATTGCGGTCATCCGCGCTGACAGCGTTGGTTCAGAAATTGCTGTCGCCTTTATGTTCGCAAAGGATCCGTACGAATATCTCTTGAATAATCCAGCTGCCACAATGGTGCTAATCACTTCTGTTAAGGCTCAATTTGAAAAAGAGAAGCTGAGCACCATCGTTAAGGTCACGATTGCGATGGGCAGCACTCCTGAAGTGTCGTTCGAACCTGAGGGTGGTATTGTAGTTTTCGATGTTTACGAGCACAAGACCGGATGGCAGATTCGCATGGATGTTCTTTACACACCTCTTAAGGTTGCACTTGCCTGTAGTTCGAAGCTCGATATTAGAGGTGGTGGCGTAACCGATTCTGTTGACGAATTTGTCGTCGAATCGTCCGAAGAGGGCGAAATTGACCTTTTGCCACCCTTCCCGAAAGTGCGGCGCGAACCGAAAGCGAATAGGGACGATCGCAAGCTAAATCGTGACAGCTATGTTCCACCAAAGGGAGGTTATGGTGCTGGTGATGATGACGAAAAAGCGCAAGAATCTTTAAAGGAAGCGCAGAAAGCTCTAACAGAGGGTAAAAAGGAAGCAGTTTGGGATTTTGCGGAAGATGCAATTCTTTACTCGTCTGACTACAAGACAAAATTTGCGGCAAGAAACCTGATTTACAAGGCAGGTCCTGTTCCTCCTGCTCCTGTTTCGGAGATGGAGGAAATGCGTGTGCGCTTTAGAGTTGGGCAAGAACGCGAACGCTATTATCGTGAGCTTAAACCTTCAACAAGGTTAGGTGAAATAGCGTTGGTGAAACTGTATCACAAGAATGCATCAGAGTTCGGCCTGCCGACCAGCGGTCTTGGTGATTATGAAAAGATGGAACGCGATTACCTTCTAAAGATTGCGACTGAAAAGGACGAGTCAATCGAAGAGATAAAGAATAAGGGTGGTTTAAAGGCTCTGAAAAAAGAGGCGCAGACTGCACAGGAAAAGGGCGAGCTTGAGAGAGCCTACCGGTTGTTTTATCATTACCGCATGGAGCTTATGATAACCGAAAAGAAACCGGATGACATCAGCACGGTTGACGAATGGATGACAGCCATAGGCGTTAAGATTCTCGCTTCAACGAGCAGCGACGACCTTAAACTGCTTGAGGACGCTGTTAAACACCCAGCATGGGATCGAATATCTGTCTTTCCATCTCGGCATTTTATCTTCATTGTTCCCAAGGCGGTCGAATCGCGAGTGGTCCCCGACAGCTTGATGCGCCTTGATGTCGCATTTACATTCGAAGCTGACTTCTTTTCTGTTAGCGCGACAAAGTACTCCGAGCGCGTAACCGTCTTTTTAAAAGAGCTTTGGGGGTTTAGAGGTGGTACAGGGGGCGGCAATCAGATCAATATCGGGTATAAATGGGCAGCCGAAAACCACAATCCGGCAATAGTTGACTCACCTTTATACACGCACGAGCTTGGCCATTGCATGACGGTTGGATTCTATTGGTTCCTCTTCTCTGGTTTCACCGAAGGCATAGCAAACATGGCAGCTCTGATGGCGGAAGACTGCATTGGCAGGCACAACTCGGCAGTAAGTTCTCTTGAAAATCAGCTAAAGGAAGGCAAGCAGTGCTTTTTTGACCGCAACATACCCTACTGGCGCGTGCAAAATTACTCTCCCGCATTCACTTTAATGGGTGGGCTTATCAAGAACAAACCGCTTGTTGAAGGTGCTTATGATTGGGCGCGTCTTCGTATGGCGCTTAGGGATTTCAACAGCTTTCCTATTCGCCCAACATCATTATTCGCCTATGGTCAGGCGTGGGTAAAAGCACTCGAGCCTTATTTTGGCGAAGATGTTTACTCGTATTATCGTTCCTGCCGCTTTCCACTTGAAGACAATTCTAAGTCAATACTTCAAGACGACCTTGATTTCTATAACACTGATTTCGCGGTTGCACGCATGCAAGGCATGGAGGCAATGCTGACCCTTCTGGACGAAATCGAACGCGAAAATCCCGCATCATATTTCCGTCAGATGCTGATGTTCAGAATTATGTCAGCAGCGATATCGTCAGGCCAGAATGATGTTGAATTGGATATGCGGCACTCGCTTGGCATTGTGAACAAGGCTTATGTTATAGGGCCGTGTGCTGAGGGAGGTTCAGGTTTGTTGGCAGTGCTTGAGCCAGAGGAAGTAATAAAGCTAAATGCTGAATACCGAACTCAACGCAACATAGCGAGATGGGAAGCAAAAGAGGCAAATGCTGAGGGCTTTTTCACCCGCCGCACAGATTATTCGGGCGACTGGAGCGGATTTGCGCTATCATATGTGAAAGTTCCGAAAGACATGCAAGCAAGACTGTGGGTGCGCTCGCGGAATGGTTTTGGAATCTGGCTGAATGGTGAGCTTATTGAAAAAGCATCTATATACGATGCAAGAGCATGGGATGTGGGTTCTGATTTCGCGATGTACACGATTCAGCTTAAAGAGGGCTGGAATCGCCTTTTAGGCAGATTCTCGTTCACAAGCGGCGAGGGGATGATCCGAATGCGCATAACTGATATGATCGGCAGCGCGATAGAGGGAATAGAATTCAGCGCTACTGATCATGAAAAGGATATCCCCCAGACATCAGCTCTATCTGTCGGTACGGTTGTGCTCGAAGACGATTTCGTTTCGGGTCTTTCGAACAAGAAATGGAACATAGGGTCTGGCAAGTTCAATGTGAAGTCAGGGCGGTTGAACTCTGAAAATGGCGGCGCAAGGCGTTTTAGGTGGACGGTGGTGCCAGACGAAAAGCGCGATCCAGATCCCGCTTTGATATGGACAAAAGGTGCAAACAGCGACAAAGCGCAGGGATACCGGATCGAAATGGCAGTCGAGGCGAATGACAATGACCTTCCGACAATGGATATCATATTCGATGGAATGGGAGGAAATGAGATTACTTCTGGCGCGGCATTGATGATCTCCTCAGAAAGAAAGGGTCTTAAATGGACCCTTTGCCACTATGACACCAAGTATTATGAGGGGATGTACGAAGGTCTTTCTAAAGGGCTTAAGCACACGATTGTGTTCGAGCGGAGCAATACCCGCTACTCCCTGACAATTAACGACAAAGTCATCTTTGCGGATCTATCGCTGCCAACGGTATTCAGAGGCGAAATCGGCCTCGCGTTCAAAAAGGATGTGCTTGCAATAGACGATATAAAGATATACTCGCTGGTGCAAAAGAAGAAGTAGGGGGAGACCTTGAACCATCTGTATTACGGCGACAATCTAAATGTGCTGAAGGAATCCATCCCAGATGAATCTGTGGATCTGATCTATCTTGATCCACCATTCAACTCCCAAGCGACATATAATGTGCTATTTAAGTCCACGGCTGGCAAACGATCAAATGCTCAGATTGAGGCTTTTGAGGATACATGGCACTGGGGAAAACAGGCGGAAGAGGCATATTATGAGATCGTGCATGGTAGAAACCGGAATTTAAAAGTTGCGCTCACCATATCAGCCTTGCGGACAATGCTTGGCGATAACGATATACTTGCGTATCTGGTCAATATGGCAGTGCGCCTTGTCGAACTTCACCGCGTATTACGGCCAACTGGAAGCCTTTACTTGCATTGCGACCCAACAGCGTCACACTATCTTAAAGTCGTGCTCGACAGCGTGTTTGGTGTTGAGAACTATCGGAATGAGATATCATGGTTAAGATCACAGCCCAAGGGACATGCGTATGTCAACTTTCCGAACTGCAGGGATGTGATACTAAGGTACGCAAAATCTGAACAAGCGTACTTCAATCGTCAGTACCGGATTCACAATCCATCGTACATTAAGAAATTTTACAGGCATATTGATGAAGGTGGAAGACGGTACCGCTTGGACAATATTGCTAATCCTAACAAAGATAGACCCAATCTGACATATGAGTTCATGGGTGTGACAAGAGTATGGAGATGGACTAAGGCGAAAATGGAGAAAATGCTTGAAGAAGGCAGAATATACCAAAGCAAACCCGGTGCTGTTCCGCAGTATATCCGCTATCTCGATGAGATGCAGGGTACACCCGTAACTGACAACTGGGATGACATTGAACACCTACATGGGGCAAATTCTGAGCATCTTGGTTATCCCACCCAGAAGCCTCTTGCGCTCCTTGAACGGATTGTGCTGTCGTCAAGCAACGAGGGTGACACAGTTCTTGATCCATTTTGTGGTTGCGGTACGGCTTTGCATGCATCGCACAAGCTTAACAGAAAATGGTTGGGAATTGACATTACTCATTTGGCAATTTCACTAATCGAAAGACGCCTTAAAGCCGCATTTCCAGACATTGAATATCAAGTGCATGGTACACCGAAGGATGTTGACGGTGCGCGCGATCTCGCTGCGCGAGACAAGTACCAGTTCCAATGGTGGGCACTTTCACTTGTCAGCGCAATGCCACAGGGAGGAAAGAAAAAGGGTGCGGATAAGGGTATTGATGGCATCATATTTGTTACACCTGCAATGGAGAAGACCCAGCATGTCATAGTCTCTGTGAAGGGTGGTGAGAACATAAATGTCAGCATGATTCGCGATTTGAAAGGTGTTGTCGAGCGCGAAAAGGCAGCAATAGGGTTGTTCATTACTCTGTCAGAACCTTCTAAGCAGATGCTTGCTGAGGCAGTGTCAGCAGGCTTCTACGAATGCCATAACATGAAATACTACAAGATTCAGATACTCACAGTGCGTGATCTTCTTGATGGTAAACTACCGCATCTTCCATCGCAAGATCCGAACATGTGGAAAAAGGCCAAGCAGGAGAACACTTTTCCCTTGCTTAACAAGCCTGAGTAAGTGCGGTCAGCAAAACTGGATAATCAAGGCAATACACACAATAACCCCTTTTCGCGTGTAATCCTCCGCAACTGATTCGCAATTCACAGGACTGCGATTCGCTCCTTGTGACAAATCAGCAACAAATGCGTCTTTAACAAAGAAGCTCGCAGATCATTCAACAGATGCACCCATTGTGCAGCTTCTGTCCCTGAGTATAATATACGAGTCATTTGCGACCGTGCAGCGCAGATCGCGAATTTCTGCGCGGTCACCTTTAACTAATAGGAGGAATTATGAGACCGCTTTTGTTGTTTCTAATCGTGGCGGCCTTTCTCGCCTCGATTGTGGGAGCGAAGGCCGAATATGAGGTGGTGCCAGCGACAGCGCAGATAACAAGTGTGACGCTTTTTCAAGGCGCAGCTCTGCAAACCCGCGTGGCATCGGTCGAACTTCCTGCAGGTTACAGCACAGTTGAGTTGAGCGGCCTGCCCTTGGCGATTGTTGCCGAAAACACAATTGTTCAGGGGAAAGGCTCCTTCACACTGCAGTCAACGGAGTTTCGAACAAAGTGGGAGAAGTTACCTCCGAGTGAGGAAGTAAAAACTCTTGTCGCTCAGCTTGAAAAGCTCGACGACGAGCTGACTATGTTGGGCGCAAAGCTCGAAGCTCTGAAACAGAGCGAGGGTTTCTACAAGAATCTTTACCCGATAAGCCCCGCAGATGTAAAAGACACGCCATTAGCTGATATGACCATTGACGGTTGCAAGGCGCTTTTAGATACGGTTGAAGCAGGGCTATCAAATGTGTATCAGAGCCGCCGCGAGACAAACTCCCGCGTGACAAAGCTACAAGCCGAAAGAAACGCGTTGGTAACTCGAATAAAAGAGCTTGGCGGTTCAGATGTCCGTTTCAATGTTGCAAGAGTTACGATCAAAGCCGCCGAGAAGACAAAAGCAACTCTTGAACTGCTCTCACTTGTGGGAGGCTGCACATGGAACACTAACTATGATGCCCGCCTGCTTGAAAACGGATCAGTTGAGTTTCAATACTATGCCGATATCACGCAGACAACAAAGGAAGACTGGAACGACATAGCACTTCGTCTTTCGACAAGCAGCATAACAAATCTGGTTCTTCCTCCAGAGCTTCAGCGCTGGGCACTCACACTTCAAGCAAAGGAACGGGAGGAGTCGAGGGGAAGTAAATCAGGTTGGTCTTTGTTTGGAGCTCGTACATATTCAAAAGCTCCAAGCGCTGATAAGGGAGACTATAAGGCAGACGAGCCTCAAGCTGAAGCAGAATCACTTGGTGGCGGAGTTGCGGTTGAGTTCTCTCTGCCCTCAAAGGCGACAATTCCAGGTGACGGAACACTTCGCCGCCTAAGTGTGCAGAAACTTAACTTCACTGGCGAGCTTGTTTATGAAGCGATGCCGCGCATATCTCCTTATGCATTTGCGCGGGTCGAGCTTGTCAACGATTCGCCCTACCCGCTTTTGGAAGGCAATTTAAAGGCATATTCGGGTGGGGAGCTTCTCGGTTCAACGCGAATTAAGACCGTCTCGACGGGCGAAAAGTTCAAGCTGTATTTCGGCACCGATGCCAATATCGAGATTAAATACCGCCCGCTTAAGAGCAAGAAGGATCAGACATGGCGCAGGGAAGAGGTCGAATTCGAATGGTTAATCGAGATTAAAAACAACCGCACAAACCCTGTTACTCTGTTTGTAACAGACGCAATGCCAAAGCCAGCAAACGAAGAGATAACGATTAGGTCACCGAAAATCTCGCCCAATCCCACTGAGGATTGGACAAAGCAGATTGACCGACTGATTAAGTGGCAGATCAACCTAAAGCCTGCCGAGAAGCAGACGCTAAGCGTCGCCTTCAAGGTAACTGTTCCAAAGGGCAAAGAGCTGTTCTGGTCAGGTGTTTGGGAAGGAGGTGAAAGGTGAAAAACTCGCTTTTCATATTAGCTGCGTGCGTAATGATGTTTGCAGTCTCATGCGGCATTTCCTATGCCGAGATTGTTGACGCAAAGATCGCGACAGTAAAGAATGTAACTGTTCTTCCTGACAGAGCTGAAGAGATCCGTACTGTCGAGGTTTCACTTGCTCCGGGCATAAACAAGGTCGCCGTAAAACCCTTTTCATCACAGACGATGTTCGATACGCTGCGGGTTAAAGTGATCTCTAACACCAACACCGCGTTATACGCGATAAACATTTCGAGCGTTCCAGTCCCCGAACCGCCGATGGATAAGTACCGAGATCTCACCGAGAAGATAACTGCTCTGCAGGAAGAGATCGCCGCACTTAACGACAACGCATCGGTAATCAGCGCGAAAATTGACCTTATCAACAAGCTGTATGACCACATGCGTAAGGTCAGCACCGCAAGCCTTTCTGCTGGAAATCCCGTTGGTGCTGGCGTAAACGAGAAACTCGACCTGTTTGTCGCTCAGATTGTTGACAATCGTCTGCTTCTTAACAACATAAAGAAAACCCTAACCGATAAAAGCAAGCAGCTTGAGGCGCTTATCAACGAGCGTAACGCTGCGTATGGCTCATCGCGTGCCCGCGAGACGATCGCGACAATCGAGATAGAGTCTGCCGTAGCGACAAGCGCGACAATCGAGTTAAAGTACTTCGTTGCAGCTTGCTGGTGGCGTCCCGATTACGACTTCAACTTACTGCCGGGTGCAACTGAGTTGGATATCAGATATTCTGCCGTCGTCTATCAGGGCACGGGGATGGACTGGGAGGGTGTAAAGATGACCCTCGCAACAACGACACCGTCCCTTCAACTTGTGCCTCCGACTTTCGGCGCGTGGACTGTCTCAACTGAACCTCCCCAACCAAAGCTCGCGTGGGACGCAAAGCCAGCGGCCAAGAGCGCACTTCGAAGTGCTGAAAAGCTAAAAGAGCTTAAGAAGGACTCGGCAGAAGACAGCATGGGATTTGTTGATGCCGAGATGGCAGAAGAGGCTGAAAACCAGATGGCTCTGGTCACCCCGTCATCCGGTGGACTGGCAGTTTCCTTTGCCCTGCCTTCAGAATCATACTTGAAGTCTGGCGCACAGGCTAAGTTCCAAATAGCAATGCTGAACCTTAAGACCAATGTCCGCCGTTATATCGTCCCGCGCTTTAATAACGAAGTCTTTGTGCGAGCAATTACGGTCAACACAAGCGATTTCCCAATGCTCCCCGGATATGCAAGGTGCTTTATCGAAGGCGCAATGACGGGTGGCACTGTTCTCAATCGTGTTCCGACCGGCGTGGAGTTTAAGCTCCCAATGGGTTATGACCGTCGCATAAAGGTCGAACGCAAGGAAGTGCGCAACGAGAAGGAAGAACGCGGAAAGAAGATACGCCATCACTTCAAATACGCTGTTGAGTTGACCAACAACGCCGATCTGCCGCTGCTTGTTGAGATGGTTGACCAGATACCAGTCTCGCAGCACGGTGACATCAAGATTGACAAGCCAAAGTATAACATCAAACCGACAAAGGAGACCGAGGAAGGCATATTGACTTGGGAGTTCACCATGAATCCAAAGGCAAAATCCTTGTTGGAAATCGAATACTACATCGAGTATCCTGCTGATATGGAGCTTGCTATCGAATAGTCAGCGTAAATGCTGCTTTTGCGGGGGAGGTTCAACCTCCCCCGCATTGTTTATCGGGATTGTCTATCTGAAAACGCCATATACCGAAGGTTGCGAATTCGACGCAATTGGAGCAGTAACGCCTTGACTTTAGGCTAAAACCGCATACCATTTACTTGCTTACAAAGGAGCCTTTATGTCTCGGATCTGTGAATTTTGCGGCAAAAAGCCCAGCAAAGGCAATTCGATCACCCGTACCGGTCTGCCCAAGAAAACTGGCGGATTCGGTCTTAAAACTACAGGCATCAGTCGTCGCACCTATTTTCCAAACCTACAGTGGATTCGGGTTCGCGTTGACGGCGGTGTGCGCCGCGTTCGCATATGCACTAAGTGCATAAAGAGGGGCAAATTTCAAAAGGCTTAATGCCTTTTCGTCCAGCATTTTCGGGGAGTCCGGAAGGACTCCCTTTTTGTTATCGTACCCTTCCCTCTTAGGCAAACGGCGTGCATAATACCCCAAATTACCGCGAGGTTGCGATGAGCTTTCCAGTTGTTGTGGAAGTAACGCGAAGTGGCGTTGTCGAATCGTTTTCGACAGGCTCGTGGTGTCTTTGCGACCCTGATGGCAAGGTGGTTTGGATCGGTGGCGACATTGAACGCCCGGTGTACATTCGTTCATGCTCCAAGCTGTTTCAGACACTGCCAATTATTGAAAGCGGCACTGCCGATAGATTCAACCTTACAGATGCCGAG
This sequence comes from uncultured Planctomycetota bacterium, assembly GCA_964571525.1. Taxonomy (GTDB): domain Bacteria; phylum Planctomycetota; class B143-G9; order B143-G9; family B143-G9; genus CAZNBY01. The sequence continues at coordinate 23,477 of CAZNBY010000024.1, read as the reverse complement.
CTTGCCGTAATCACTTCTTCGCACAATGCCGAACCTCTGCATGTACAAGCGGTGCGAGGAATACTTGCAAAAGGTGGGTTGACCGAGTCTGCCCTATTATGCGGTCCGCAGGCTCCGTATTCAAAAGACGCGATGAACGAGCTTATAAAAAACGGCGAACCTTTCAAACCAATCCACAACAATTGCTCTGGAAAACATGCCGGCATGCTTCTTCTTGCGCTGCACCTCGGCTTTTCCACAGAAGGCTATAATCTGCCCGATCACCCTGTGCAAAAATTATCAATTCAAGCGTACTCCCGCATGGCGATGGTGAAGGAATCTGAAATCGGCATCGGGTGGGACGGCTGCGATGTACCTGCGTTCGTCACCACGCTTCGTGCAGCAGCAAGAGCTGCTGCACGGTTTGCATATCCATCGTCAATAAAGGACGAAAGTTTGGCTTGTGCGGTGGAACGGCTTGGCAAGGCTCTTGTCGCTAACCCCTTTATGATTGCGGGTACAAACAGGTTCTGCACTGCCCTTGCCATTGCGGGCAAAGGCGCAATAATTGGAAAGACTGGCGCCGAAGCTGGTTACATAGCCCCAATTTTCAAACACAGGCTCGGGTTCGCGTCGAAGATCAACGACGGCGGTTATCGCGCAAGCTACGCGTTTCTGCCCCAAGTATTTCACAAAATGGGTTTGTTCGCCGAGCCGCTTGCTGAGGAAATCAAGCCGTTTCTTGCCGCAGAAGAGCGCAATACAGTCGGGCGGCTTGTCGGCAGAATTGAAGTACCATCGGCGATACTTAACTCTATACCTCGTTTGGGAGGATGCTGATGCTTGATAGCATTCTGATCACAATGGCAATGGTTGTGGGATTCGGCCTTTCGGCGATATTCTTCGCCAGAAAAATATCGTATCTGACAATCGGCCGTAACTCAGACCGTATCGGAGACTTCAAAACCCGAACACTTATATTCCTTAAGCGCGTGATGGCGCAATACTACCTTTTTCGCAGACCCGCCACCGGTCTGATGCACGCGATAGTCTTTTGGGGCTTTTGCGTGTTTATTTTGGGAACGATAAACCATGTCGTCGAGGGTTACGGCGGAATTCACGCGTCCATCTTCTTTGGCACGGCATTGGGAACGGCATACTTCGCTGTGCTCGATATTGTTGCGCTTCTTACCGGTTTTGCGATACTTGTGCTCGCGCTTAGACGCTATGTACTGCGCCCCAAGGCGTTAACTCATCCGAGCAATGAATCGGCGATAATCATTTTCCTTATCTTCACCCTGATGGTCACCTATTTCACCACCCAGGCGTACAAGTTTATGCTCGGCAGCTTTCCTGAAGCAGACTACATGCTGATATCCAACCCGATGACAGCCATTGTCGGCTACTGGGGTATCCCCGCCGAGGTCGGTTACAAGATTTCGTGGTGGATTCACCTTGTGTTGGTGCTTGGATTCGCGGTGTTCATCCCCAATTCGAAGCATATGCACCTTGTCGCCTGCCCCGTCAACGAGTTCTTCAGCGACCTGAATCCACGCGGCATTCAGGCGAAGATCGAGATAGACCTTGAATCAGATGTCATGCCCGAACTTGGCAAGAGCCGCATAGAGCAATTCCCCATACATGACCTTCTCGACCTGTATGCGTGTGTCGAGTGTGGAAGGTGTTCAGACTTCTGCCCTGCGTATCTTAGCGGCAAGAACTTAAATCCGAAGTTCGTAATACTCGACATGAAAGAGCACTTTCTGACTAACGCCCCCATCCTTCTTGCCGCCAAAAAGGCAGGCAAGGACATGGCGGAGGTCGAGCGCACAAACCTTGTGGGCGATGTTATTACAGCAGACCGAATTTGGGACTGCACGACATGTTATGCCTGCCAAGAGATGTGTCCGGTCGGCAATGAACATCCGCAGAAGCTGCTTGAAATGCGCCGCTATTTGATGATGGAGGCTGAAGCCGCCCCACCTGAGACTGCAACATTGTTCCGCAACCTTGAAAACCAGTCGAATCCGTGGGGGCTTTCGCGCGCCGAGCGGGGAGCCTACCTTTCAGAAATCGGAGTCAAGAAGGCATCGGATGGCGAGCCTTTCGATTACCTTCTTTGGGTCGGCTGCTCGGGTTCATACGACGCGCGTGCACAGAAGACCATAATTGCGTTTGCGAAGTTGCTTCAGCGCGCTGGCGTGTCGTTTGTGATATTAGGCGAAGAAGAGGGTTGCTGTGGCGATCCTGCACGAAGGCTTGGCAACGAGCTCACTTTCCAAATGCAGGCGACCGAGAACATTGAGATCATGAAGGCATACGGCGTTAAGAAGATCGTTACCACCTGCCCACATGGATACTCAACACTGAAATACGAATACCCACAGATGGGCGGAAAGTTCGAGGTTGAGCATTCAAGCGTGATGCTTGAGCGGCTTATTCGCGAAGGCAAACTTAAGGTGCCCGCTGGCAAACTTGGTTCGGTAACATATCACGATTCATGCTATCTTGGACGCATGCACGGCATATACAATGAACCCCGCAAGATACTTACCGCCACGGGTGCAGAGCTTGTCGAAATGGAGCGAAACAACGCTGGCAGTTTCTGTTGCGGCGGTGGCGGTGGTAGAATGTTCTTAGAAGAGACAGGCGGCGAACGCATTAACCGCCTTAGAACTGATATGGCGGCTCAGACCGGCGCAAAGACGGTCGCAGTCGCATGTCCCTTCTGCTTGACGATGCTCGACGATGGCATCAAGGAGAGGGGTCTTGAAGACAAGTTAAAGGTAAATGAGATTTGCGAGCTTTTGTTATCAGCAATAGAGAAAGAGGGTGGTAAATGACCTGTGACAGGCAGCAGGCGAATTTGGCGGCGTGCAACTGCACCTATCCCTGCTCTAAAAAAGGGCGTTGCTGCGAATGCATCGCGTATCACCGCAGGAATGGCGAGCTTCCTGCTTGCTACTTTTCTAAGGAGCAAGAGCGCACCTATGACCGTAGCATTGAAAACTACCTGAGGACGCGCGGCAAATAGCATGAGCAAGCCAGAATCCGGCATGTACCGGATACTCACAATACCCAATTTCGTCACCATACTCCGCGTGCTTTGTCTGCCGGGTTTTGTGATACCCTTTCTTATGGGTGGCAAGGTTGGGTACTCAATCGCAATTGTGTTCGCTATATTCTTTGAGATAACTGACTGGCTTGACGGCTGGCTCGCGCGCAGGATGAATCAGACATCCTCGCTTGGTAAGCTGCTTGATCCACTCGCGGATACTCTGACCCGTTTCACTATATTCCTAACTTTTCTCTCTGTCCACCTGATACCGCTGTGGATGGTGATATGCCTGTTCTTCCGCGATATGATCGTTGCGTATGTTCGTGTTGCCGCCGCCGCAAACAACTACATTATGTCGGCGCGAAGTTCGGGCAAGCTGAAAGCTGTCGTGCAGGGCATAGGCATATTTGTTGTGCTGTTCGTTATGCTTCTGTCAGAGTTTGAAGGTCTGAACATTCGGCAGTCTGACATAGCATGGTGGACAATGTTACTTGTCACGCTTGTTACCATGTATTCGCTTGTTGACTACATCTGGGGGCTTATGAAGATAAGCCGAGCCTCACGCGAGCGGCAGCAAGGCAAGTAAGAACAGCAAGCGGCAACTACATGGACTTTTGAAAAACTTGAAAACAGTATCTCATCTGCTATAATTGAAAGAGTGAGGCGACGTAGCCAAGCGGTTAGGCAACGGTTTGCAAAACCGTCATACACCGGTTCGAATCCGGTCGTCGCCTCCATATTTCATTGCCTAACGACCAAATGGCGACGGCAGTCGCCTTTTTTTGGCACATAACAGATGCAGACCCCTTAAACGACGGCCGAGTGGCGGAATGGCAGACGCTACGGACTTAAAATCCGTTTCCCGTTAAGGGAGTGTGGGTTCGAGTCCCACCTCGGCTACCACAATCCAGTTACAAATCTAACAAGATTGCCCTATGCGTTCGTCTCTACCAAAGCCTTTCCGGGGGAAGGATGCGGACAAGATAGGGTGAGATGGTGCGTCTTATCGTCTCAGAATCAACACCATCATCATACATACTCAGTATGACATCAATATACCTTCCAGTATTCATGTAGCCATCCTTTTTCATCACTTTATACTCTATCAAAAGGTTATATTTTTTACATTTAATTAGTAACGAAGTATAATAGTGTTCAGTTATAAAATCCTCGCTCTTTGATACCGATTCATATATGTTCTCAATTTCTAAATAGAGCTTATCACGCAGCAGCGAGTCATCTTGGTATGATGATAACCTTTGCATTATCATATCAAGCAATTCAATTCTTCGCTGAACAGTAAACCCAGCCTTTTGAATTTCAATGATTGCTTCATAATATTCGCGAGCAGCCGCGTGTTGATTACTATTCTCACATTCCTCAGCAAGATTAAAGTAAATCATAACTTTCGAATCCTTCTCTTTAATTTCTTCTATCAATGATGAAGCTCTTTCGAAATCGCCATACAAAGCACAATATCGAGCAATATATGCAAGGGAATCGTGTCGCTCAGATTCATCTTGTATTCTACCTACTACCGATGACGAAAATGCCATAATTGCGTCTATTAAAGTCTTCCACTCACCTCTTCTTTGATATATATTCATAATCTGCATTAGACAAGTAATAGTGTGATACTTATCTTTAGAATTACTAAACATTACTTCTGCTTCTTCTTGCTTTCCTTGACTTAGACATATCGCAATAACCCATGCAATTGGAAAGTTACTATTAAGCTCAGCATCTATGGCATAATTCATCGCACTTTCAAACTGACCTGAATTTGCATAAAAGCAAACGATGCTGCACATCACCCAATGCAGTTCTTCGCAATTTGGCATGTCTTTAGCAATATTAATTGCTGCATCAATATCACCATTTTCTATGAGTTTCTGAGCATAATCATACCATATATTAATCATTTTAACTTCTGATTCGTATGCACTCGCAATCTCAAATGCATACTCTTTCCTTCCTGCAAAATAATAAGCTTCTCCCGCAGCTTCTATAGCTCGTCTTCTTATGCCCTTATCTTTCACTTCAGCAATTGAATCCATTATTTTGTTTGCATAAGAAATCGCAATATCATACTTAGAAAGCCGAGTATTGATTTCTGCAACAAAAGAATAAAACTTGATAATGCTCGATTTATTACTTATATACCCTAATTGTTCTGTAATTATTCCAATCAATGCATCAACATTATGCGAATCACGCATATTTTCACAATAAAGCATGAAGTCCATCATTGCATCAACTCTACTAATGGCGTCCTTAACCTTATTAAGTACCTCGATCCCTTCAGTCAAGAGGCCTATGTTTAGATAGGTCTTTGCGAGTGAAACAATAATATGATCTTGTGTTTCAATACCGTCTTCAAGCATTTTCTTCGCACAATTACATAGTACTTCTGCTAAATTGTAGTTGCACATATTATAAGCTGAGGAAGCAAGATCTGAATATATTTCTACTGCATTGCAATACTCCTTCATCTCGCTTAAAATGTACTCAAGGCGGTATACCTTATCTTTTAAGTAGCAAGAGATGCCAATTTCTTCAAAAAGCGACTTGATTAAATGCAGAAATCCTGAGCGATTTTTCACAAAGTCAATAACTTCGCGAAAGCGCTCTTCGCTTGTGTCGTAAAGGGTGATGTGCCTGATGACCTTAAGCGCTCGATATTCGGAAAGGCAGGCTTTCATGATTTCGAAAGCTTCATCAAATCTTCCCATCTCTGCGTATAGAATTGCGACCTCAATTGCGGCGCTTCTGCCACCTTTTAGGCTGCGCATAAAGCCTATTGCCTTCATTGCCCTATCTGCTTCCTTTTGCGCCATGTAGTGCCTTACAATGCGACTCAGGTTCAGCTGATGGTCTTCTGAATAAGGCGCAGTGTTGTTAAGTAACTCGCAGCATAGGAGTGGGTCCAATTCTGCTTGTGCTCGCTCGTTAACAACTTCACAAAGTGTAATCAGTTTCTTCAGGCTGTAACCCCGCATTGAGAGTGTGCCATCTGTTATCCCTCTCGCTGTTTTTGATTGCGGATACGCCTCTATCAGGTTCCTAATTGTGGTAATGCACTGCGTCAACCTAATGCTCAGCTCTGTGTAGCTATTTGTTGTTGCCTTGGCGGCATCGAACTCTCCAACTGCCTTTTTACATGCGGCTCGAGCTCGATAGTCGGGGATCACAACAGCGATGCAGTAATAGCAGACTATAGCCAGAATTATTGCAGCGCCTGTGCCGACAAACAACCACAAAGACCCTCTTGTTTTCGGTTCCCGCATCCTGCGTCTTGGCTTGTTCGGTGTGGAAATGACGCACATTTCGTCCTCGTCCACATCTTCGCATATTGCAACGGGCGTATCAACCTCAAAGTCATCAGGTTCAAAAATCGGCACAGGAATATCCGGTTCATTCGCTGTGGTATCAACAGCAATGCTGTCGGGTAGTTTGCACGACTCGGGGAGCACAATGTCCGTGATTTTACCTGGAGCCTCGTGCTCTGTCAGCATATCGTCTTGCACCATCTACCTCCGTTTGCTCATTTCAAAACTGGTCCCTGCCAGAATTTCTCGGGGGGAAGGTAGGAATGCAAGATGTTGCGTATGATTGCCTTACCCTCTTCGTCTGGTATGTATGAATCCAGATAGTTGATGTGAAGCAACACCAATATTTCAATGTACATTTGGTCGCCGAATTTTCGTGGTGCCATCCTTAAAATGTCGTTATATCGCCCCGCAGCCAGATATGCACTGGTAGCACGACGGACGATCGTGAATATGTGAGTGGTACTTATATACTCATTGAACATATCTGGAAGGGTTTGCGTAATCTTGTCGAGAACAGCGCCAATGTCGTGCTTAAGCATTCCCTCAGGATAAACCTCTGCCAATGTTTCAACAGCTTTAAGCCTCTCATAATCGCGCTTCTCGAATTTTGCACTCTCATACGCTTTGTCGAAACACTCTGTGGCAATCGCCACCTGCCCCTGTTTCTGATACATCTGCCCCACGACACAGTATATTTCCCAACCCCCGTCCTTTTGCTCTCTTCTGCCAGCAAGTTCCATCAGACCGTTGTGATCGCCCATGTTGAAGAGCCACTTAACAATGAGCATATACACATCAGATGCATCATCGCGATTTGGTAAGAGATCAAGCATCTTCCTTATAAAGAGCTTAACAGCAGTTGGGTTATTTACCCTTGTCTTATCGTACAAGTCATCATACAAAGCCTCAAGGGTCTTATAAGGGTCTTCTATGGCAAGGACTTGCTCTGTTGCTTGCTCAATCAAGCCCCTGTTTAACAAAACGAGCAAATATGCGGCGCAAGCTTTGCTCCTTGTTTCAGTATTGTCTATTGCCTTAATTCTGCGTAACGACTCTTCATAGTTCTGGTTCACCAACGGCGCTGATGTATATGCTATCGCCGCCCTTCTCCCACTATACAAGTCATCGCACCTTTTCAAGTACTCGTTCATGTCCCCTTCGTAACCTCGCTCAGAAAGATAATGAACAATTTCTGAATACACATACTCCTTCTTCTTTTCAGTTCTCTCAGCAAGTCGAATCGCATTTTCCACATCTCCGCTCAATGCATAGTATTTGGCTGTGCTTGCGCAGACTGTGTCATCGCCGCATGTCTTTGCAATTCTATCCACAACATTCTTTGCAATATCGGATGGACCATTTTCTATCAAGAGCGATAGTGCCTCGTTAGTTCTCTGGTATAAAATTTCTCTTGAACTCAGGTACTCGTGCACAACATCATAGCGTCCAACCTTGGCCAGTATTCTTAACAACTCCTCATTATGATATACTGACTCGTCGCTCTGCATTGGTTCAGCTTGAGCAATAATCTTATCAACAATAGCCCTTGCGCGCGTCATCTCGTTATTCTCAATTAACCAATCTGCGATTTCGAGTTTTATTCTTATTGACAGTTCCATGTCTTCATTATCAATCTGACTCAAGATGCCATCATATATTTCTATTGCCTTTTCCTTCGAATCGATTGATGCATAAGATTTTGCGAGAGACATCTTTCTTCTCACTAACTGAATCGAACTTGAAGCTTCGTCTGCAACTTTTTGCATGAAGTTGAGAACAGACCTAACAGTATCAACATTTTTTTCGTCAACATCCAAGTCGCTTAATCTATTATATAGCTCCTCGCTCGCGGCTATTTCTTTATGTAAGTTTATAACCTCCAAGAATTTATTATAACAATTACATTCGATGTAATATTTAGCAATATCACAATATAACTCAATAACCTCTTTATCCGATAATTCAAAGCGCTTAAGCAATCTAAGCGCATTATCAAAAAGCAACATTCGGTCCTCGGTTGGTATTTCGCTTGTCCATGATCCAGAATATCGAATATATTCTCTACATAATTGAAGCACCGAGCCATCTCTCTCTAGTATGCTCTCTATTTGTGCAAGGCGATTAAATCTTTTATTTTTCAAACAAGCTCTTACAAGAATCCCATCGTAATCTCGGCTAATTCTTTTAAATAGAGCCTGAAATGCTGCATCATCAATTCTGGGGTCTGGCAACAATTCTGCAAGAAAATAATAATTATAATTCTCACCGTACTTATCTATGATTTTAATCGCGTCATCAATTCTGCCATCGAGGATATATTTCAGGCTTATTTTGCTCTCAATTTGCCTCACTTCGTCATACTTAAGCCTTGATGCAATGCGTATTGCCTTTTCGGTTTCTCCCCGCTTTATGTAGCCCAGTGCGACACGCAACAGGTTGTCCCATTGCATGGCTCCTCGCAATTGTGTCTCTACAAGTACATCGCAACAGACAAGCAAATCGCTTTCCGCTTCTGCCCATTTTTTTATTTTTGCCCGCAAATCAGATATGGATGTTAGCGAATAGCCGCTAATGTTGCCCGTTCCAAGCCGAAAATGGGTCGCGATCTCTGAAAGCCTGTATTCGGCCATAATTGTTTGGATGTGTGCAATGGCATCGTCACAATACTTGAGCATTTGCGCATAGCTACCCCGCTCAGATCGCGCCTTTTCGAAGCTGCACACTGCCATGTCGTACAATACTACCGCCTTGCGGTCAGCATTTGCATAGGCAAATATGTTAAGACAAAGCACAAAGGAAAGAAGAAGAATGAGTATAGCAAACCTTATGCGCCTGTTCATTGCCATCTCCAATCCTCACCGTAGAATGATGCGTACGGCTCTTTTTCCGAGTCGGATTCAACTCGCAGAATGTAGGGATTCCATATCGAGGCTGCGGGGATGGCCTCGCGAAACAGCTTCTGCATCCCCTCTATAACCTGCTCTTCTGGCTTGTAGTCATGAGGAATATAGTAAGCTGTAAGCCTTACAAACCTTGGTATCGTGCTGATCTTGCTGTCATACATACTGAATTCCTCAATGTCCTTCCATTTCATCAGCAGCATCAACAGCAGATCCCACTGCTCAAGTTCCACCGTGCCCTGGGCAAGGCTAATGATGCGGCTCCTATCTTGCTTACTTTCTTCGTTACGCCACATAAGTGGAATAGCTCTTCTGATAAGGTCGGTAATTTTGTCAGTCTGTACGCCCTTAGGAATGTCATCCAGACGATATACCAGCCTACGAACCGCCTTTAAGAGATCGGGCTCTTCAAGCAGAAACTCGATACCCTTGTTGAAAAAAAGGCGGGCGTTTTCATCATCATTCTTTCGGCGATATACTGCTGATATATAAAACATTAGCGAACCTGCTTCATGCTTCTCTTTGATAGTGTCAACCATTTCAAGAGCCTTATCCACCTGCCCTAACCGTGCCCAGTGATATCCAATCCAATCAAGTCTATACTCGAATTCACTTCCCGTTTGTTTATTATATTCTCTATCACTAACAAATTTATACAGCCGATCGCATATCTCAGGATGGATTACTACGTCTTTCTCATAGACATTAGCCGCGCATTCGATTATATCATCATAACCAAGCCGAACTTCCTCTCTCATATTAAGTAAGTTATCCGCCTTCTCATCTTCACCAGATATAATATAAGCTAAGGCAACTCCAGCATACACATACATATAAGAAAGAGAAAAGTCATCATTACTCGCAAGCGCAAAGGCCTCCTTCTCATATCCTGCCTTAGTTAGCTCATAAGCAACTATTCCGATACCGTCGTTGATTCTTCTATCATCCATACATTTTATGATAGAGGTTGCTATTATTGGTTTTCCAGCACGCGCTGCATACAAAGCGACATCATTTAAAAATCCTTCTAAAGAATATCCTTTTTCGAATTTTATTAGCATTTGAGCCATATCGAGCATGTTGTCAAATTTTCCTGTCATCGCATTGAACAACATTATGACACGCAAAGCTCTAATATACTCATGATTACTTAAATCTTCATACTGGATCGTATCGTATGTTGACAGAACTTTACTGGCACTGTCAAGCTTGCCCATTTCGATACACATTTCCGCAATTCTATAGCGTCGTTCATTCTTTGCAATATCCTCCCAGTATTGTATGAAATTAGATTCTGCAATACTGAAAACTTCGTCGGATTCCGCGTACTTTTTCTTCTCGTAGTAACTGTTTGAGAGAGTATAAAGTTCTATTACTCTCTTACCTATATTTCGCATTGACAGTATTGCTTCAATCGCCTTATCCTTCATATCGAATTCATAGTAATACCGGCTGAGATCAGAATATATTTTGTCTTTAATATCTGAGCTTTCCGATTGAACGACATCCAGCGCCGCCGCAATGCTCTTATCCGCGCTTTGCTTATCTCCATTCCTGTACGATACTCGAGCATTACGTATTTGCATTGAAGCTCTCTCCTTATTACCGTAGAATAGCCTAACAATCTCATCGTGTTGTTTGAGAAACGAGTTGTAATAGCAATAATCGGCGAGCCTTTCAAGGTCGTAAGAATTATAGTTCTTTTCTTTTCTGAAATAAGCGATGTAAGGCTCGATAAGCCTTTCGCCGTATTCTGCAGGTATGTCATACAACACCCTTTGAGTTTGAAACAGGTGGCAATTCGCTGCAATGAGATTCGCGGCCTCCTCGAATCTGCCTTCCTTGATATACCTTAACCCCAACTCTAATATATACCTGTCGTGATTTACAAGCCCTGATGACACTATGTTCTGCGCCTTTTCCTTTTCACCTCGAAGGTTGTACAGAATTGCGCACTGCTCGAGTATCTCCTCTCTCCATCCTTGCATATCCTTGTACTGCGCCAGCGTTGCGATACACTCAAGTGGGTCTTTCTCAGCATTTGCGCGCTGGGTTATAACTGCTCGTAGTGCGAGAAGAGGCTCAAGCTTGTAACCACCGATAAGTATGTTGCCATTCTTCAGGTCCAGTGAGGCCTTCGAGTTCGGGTGCTCTCTCAGCACACTATCAATCAGCACGCACGCTTGCTCATATTGCGCAAGAATCTCGGTATAGCTTGTCAGGCTCTTGGCCTTTTCGATGATGCTTGAAGCCTCGCCAAGCATGTTTAGAGCCTTCTGGTTCGGCCTTGAGACAAACGCTATATGCAGCGCGCAAAGCCCTGCGACAACAACAACGAACAAGATTATTATGGTGCGCTTGTTCACAACATGCTCCGATCTTTCGATGTCAGAATGTCCTTGATGGATGCGTTTATATCCATTATAGACGAAATGATGAATTCATTCTCATCCCGTTGCGTTGAGATATCTCGTTCTGTTTCTAAGGTCTTGGGATGCCACAAAGTCGAGGTGGGTATGTGCTTGAGTAGCAATGACCGCATCTTTCTCTGAACGGTGGTAGTCGGCTGGTAATCGGGAAGTGCTTTTACTGAGTTGAAAACAAACTCTATAAAAGGCTCAAATCCACGAAACCACCGGCCATCCTCGTCTAAAAGGCTGCATTCTAAAAGCAAGTCAATCACGATTTCCCATTGTTTCATCTCAACCGCATGATATCTAAGACAATAGGCGAGATCTGCCTGAGAATAGTGATCGGTACCTTTGAAAGATTCGTATGTTACCCGTCTTAGCATCTCTAACCCGTGCAAGCCTTTTTCGCTATCAGAAAGCTTAGATGCACACGATATAACAGAAAGCGCAGCTTGTTTTGGGTCGGGTATTTCGTATGAAACAGATAGCGCTCGCTCGTATAACTTACGCGCAGACTCGTGGTCTCCTTTACTGCTGTGAGAATCTGCAATCTGTATGAGGATAGAAGCGAAGTCATTTTTGTCTTTTACAGATTCGGCAAGGCTAAGAGCCTCGGCAGCCATTCCGAGTGACGAGTAAACACTGCAAATGTCAGCAATCAGATCGGTCTTAACATCCTCATCTACAACCAAAGCGATTTTCTTCAGCCCATACTCGGCGATGGTCATCAGTATTGCCTTAGCAGCGTCTTCATCAAAATCATCAGACTGCTTCCAGGCCCAATAGAAGATGTTCGATAACAGGCTATCATCTTTTTGCCTTTCAAGGACGATCTTGTCAGCAAGCTCTTCATGTCCAGAAACAATGCACATATAAGCGATAAAGGAATACGCGTTTTTAGCGACACTCTCGTGTTGCGGTTCACCTGCAATAAGCAAAGCACAGTCTTCATGCCCAGCATTCATAAACGCGAATACTGCCTCAAGTGCATATTCCGAGTCGTTATCTACCAGCACTTGCCTGACTGTATTGATATCGCCAGCCCTTGCATAAGCTTTGACAATCTCGGTTAGTAAGCTGTCTCTCTTGCCTCTCGAATTTAGTTTTCTCAGCTTTAGAAACAGAGGTAAAGCCTCTTCTTGCCTGCCATTTTTGACCAGCATCTTCGCCATATCCTCTACGGCAAGTTCGCAGTTGCGTTCAGTTAGGTCGCCAAGAATTTTATCTTTGTGTTGAGCAAATACTTCCTCAGCCTTCACAAAATCACCCATCTCACAATATTGCTGTATTATTTCACCATACATTGCGTTCTTCTGCGGGGAATCGTCTTTTTTGTCAAGTAATGTTTGACACATATTTATTATTTTATAAGCATCGCCACGCCTATCATTCCAGATGCAATGATAACAGAAGCGAAACAGCGCTGATATTCTTGCGTAATCATCACTTTTTCTGTCAATACATTCCATTGCCTTGTCATCTTGAGATAACTCGTAGTAATATCTTGATAAAGCATCGAGAATTTCATCCTGAATGTTGATTTCAACAGATTCAATTATTTTATTTACCTTTTGTATATTTAGCTCCACAAGCTCCTGATTCCCCTCCTTTAACCACATTTCTGCAAATCGAATATATAACCGCGCCTTGTAAACCATATTAGTATATAAGCCTTCAGCCCTTTGCAGCAAATCAATGTAACGGTGTTTCTCGCAATACTCTGATACCTTATCTAACCTTATTTTTGACACTTTCCCCCGCTTACTACTATCAAGAAATTGCTTGATGAGTCTTTTGCATTGCGGTTCAGGAAATGACTCAAATACATCTGAAGGGTGTATGAGTCCGAAACTATTGATGACTAATTCGACAGCATCGTCGTACAACTTCTTATCAAGGTATTCTTGGAGCATCCTCTTTTTGCGTTTAAGCTGATTCTCCGATTCAATGTTCCGGACAATCGCACGCGCTTTTTCTTGCTCGCCTCGCTGAAGATACATCTTAGCGCACTGTTCGAGGATATGTTCTCGCCTTCCCTGCATATCCTTGTGTGTTGCAAGAAGGGTGATACATGTAAGCAGGTCGTTCTCTGCCTCAGCACGCTGTGAGATTGTGCGCCAAAGCTCATTGAACGAGTAGTATGAGTAGCCTCCAATCAAAACCTCGCCGTTCCTCAAATTCCGGACGGCGCTGGTTTTGGGATACTCTCTCAGCACACTGTCAATCAGCACGCACGCTTGCTCATATTGCGCAAGAATCTCGGTATAGCTTGTTAGGCTCTTGGCCTTTTCGATGATGCTTGAAGCCTCGCCAAGCATGTTTAGAGCCTTCTGGTTCGGCCTTGAGACAAACGCTATATGCAGCGCGCAAAGCCCTGCGACAACAACAACGAACAAGATTATTATGGTGCGCTTGTTCACAACATGCTCCTTGTTAAGCATGCGAATTCAAAGGCATGGGTTCTACTGCCAAAACGACCGCATATCACCATGAATCAGCCTCTCCCGACCCCAATGTCGGGCAGCCGTATATATAGTATATCTCAGTGCTATTGCATCGCCAATAAACAAATCTCAAACCGCAGGTAAGGTTTGGGGGCTTGGTGGGGAAAGTAAAGCAGCCAATGGTGATGCGGTATGTGAAGACATAAGTAAGTAGGTAGTTTATGGGAAGTTGCGTTTACTTAAACCACGAATAGGCAGCCTTGCATAAGTTAATTCCCTCAAGTTCAGCTTGATACTTCTTATTCTAATCATGCTTAGCAAATTCTGACGACCGGCAACCTCTGGCAAAGGCGTGCATACCTGAAACTGACATGGGCAATGCCGAAGAAGTTCGTGCGATCAGCTTATTTAAAGCGTGCGTTGCCTTCGATGATGCTCGCGGTATTGGAAGGATCCGCACGATTGAGTTGGTCAAAAAGGAAAGAGCCGCCACGGAAAAGTCTCTCGCCAAGGTGCATACTGAGTCAGCTAACGAGGCAGCCTTCTGATAGACTTCGGGGGTTTGAACATGAATGACAATTGTAACTTCATGAACATTGGAACAGGTGAACAATAGACCGTTGTAGTTTGATGCCATTATGCTGCTTAGACCGCTGAATTTTGGCCTTCGGGGTTTCAACTGCTCAACTGATCAATTGTCAGCTGCTCTACCAGCCTCACGCACAAATGGCGCGAGTCTCGCCAATTGTGATGGGGATCAGTAAACCGTCCCTTGTTGCACAATATCTGAGTTGACCATCTAAGACTCAACTGTATTCTCAGAGAGAGTGCGATAGGTTTTCCGAGATAGCGAAGTGATTAGTTGCTTGAATTCATCACTTCCACCGCTATAATGCACTCTTGGATGGTTTAAAGAAACCCGTTGCTAATTCTAAGGGGTAGTAAATGAGAATCCGAGTTACGCTTATCGTCGCAATATCCGCGATTCTCCTATTGACATGCAACTTCAACAGGATTACCGCCGAAGTCTTCGTGATGAACGACGGCACAACCTACAGTGGCGTCATCACTGCGGAGACTCAAGACCGCATAATCGTGCGGCTCTATTCGGGTGGAACGATAACACTGGAAAGAAAGGACATCGCCCGCATCGAAAAGGACGAGATAAAAGAAACCACATGGATCTGGCGGCAGGCGGTTGACGATTTTGTTATGGGTTCGCAATATCCAAACGAAAAATCTGCCAAGTTGTTCGAGGCAATTACAAGGAAGTTGTCGGGCCTTGATTACCTAAAGGTTGAGCAGTACTGCCAAAGGCTATGGGGGAATACACTATGTGATTTGGTTAGTAAATTGTACAATAAGTGCCCAAATGATCATGGATCCCACCCCTTCATCAAATGTCCGAAGTGCAATGGAATGGGATGCCAGTACTGCGAAAATAGCGGATCTGTGATTTGCCCACGGTGTCTGCCCTTGCTAAAAGCACATTATTCGCTTATCGTTAAGCAGAACAGCTTAATACCGAGCCTTGCAATACTGAAGATCCACCTTGGAGACCTTCCTTTCGAGAAATTCGAGACGCTCGAAAAAGCATTATGGGAAAGCCCAAATGTCGGTTACATTACATCACCTTTTGGCAAGCACGAGGGGCAGGGACTGCCCGGTTCGCGCCTGTTCGGGTTGATCATCAAACGTCCGGCAGTGATATCAGAATTGGCGGGTATTGTAAGGAAATGGGCTTCGTTGGTTCCATGCAATTTCGATCCGGTGAAGGAAGTAGTCCATACAGAGAGTGAAAAGACGAACCTGCCATATTTCGAGACGCGATTCTATATTTCGGAACCGTTTACCACATCGGATGTAGTCTGCTCGTTCACAAAGTCCGGCAAGGTGATAGGCCGCAAAGTTGATTACAACATTGGTATCTCGTGCCTGAGAATGGGCAAGGAGGGTATGCTGCAAATATACCCCAGCACGGAGCATCTACGCGGTACCGTCTTTCCCAACATGTTCACGATAAACATGCACAACCGCGACACGGTATCCGAACCGCTTTTCATATCGTTCGAGATCGAGGGAGTTTCAAAGCGCACCGACAAAGGGATATCGCTTCTGCCGAACCAGAAGCAGTCGCTGCAGTTCAATCCAGAGTACATTGATGAGCTGTTCGGAAACAACGCGGCAAAGGAGACGAAGATCAAGGTGTGGATCCGCCCGCAATTCGAAATCACCTCGGGGTCCCTTGTGCTGGAGGAGACTGTAAATATCGAATCGATATATCAATGCCCTTTCCTTCCACACGAAGGGCTTATTCTGGCTGCCTCATATGTCACTCCCGAGGACAAGGATAAGCTTGTGATGGGCCTTGTTGAGGAACTCAATAAATCAAAGGAAGATAAGTTCGAAGGTTTCATCGGTTATCAGCGTGAACCGATTGATGTTCGGCGTCAGATAAAGGTGATATACGATGGTCTAAAGGCACAAGGATTTCGCTATCTTAACACACCTATCGTAAAGTTCGAAAAAGTGGAGGGCTTTCGCTGGTGGGACACTCTGTTATCCCAGAGAATACGCACTCCTGCCGATGTGATCCGCGCAAAGGCAGGCAACTGTGTTGAGTTATCCCTGTTGTTTGCATCCATCTTCGAGGCAATCGGGATTGACTCTGTGATAGTGGATTTGCCTGGGCATTGTATGGTTGGGTTCGTGATTAACGAGCGTAAAAATGGAATGCCGACCTACAAGAGCGACATAGTCTTTATTGAGGCTACTGCTCTCGAATCATGTACGACAATAGAGTCTATAAAGATAGCAGAAAAGAAACTATGGAACTGGAAATATACCAAAGACGATACAGTAAAGGTTTATCTGCTAAGAGATTTGCGTAACATGGGCATCAAGCCATGTCCGCTGTTTTAATAATAAACTTAGGTAGGTCAAATTGATTGGAAGCGGAAAATGCTATATGTGCGAGGCACTTGCAACAACGAGAGAACATGTACCACCGAAATGCTTTTTTCAGAAGTTGAAAGAGCCACCTAAATCGTTAATAACCATACCATCATGCGACAAGCATAATAACAGAAAAAGCAATGCAGATAGCGAGATGTTCAAGCTTGTTGCAATTAGTTATGGAAGCGGAAAGTATGGTCAGGCATCATTCAAAGATAAGTGGATGTCTTTGTCGCCTAAACGAAGAGGAGAATCAATTCCGAAGGATCTACGGGAAGTCACCATTAATGGAGTAAAAACCGGAGAGTTTAAGTTCAATACTGCTGCAGTATATGGCTTTGAATGCGCAGCAAGAGGCCTTTTTTTTGAATATGCTCGAAAAAACTCCGATTTTCGCGAGTTAACCGGGATGACCAAGCTGACCGAGGATATTCCTGTTGCGATCATTGGTTCTGCTATGTTCTCAGAAATGGAACCTAAATTCAACATAGTTGCACATGACCTCATTCGCTTGGCATCATCACAAATTACGCCCGCTTATATTGGTCAAAATCCTGAGATCTTCAAGTATCGAGTGCATGTGCACAAACCCTCCAAATCTGATGACAACTCCAAGATTACCATACTGATTGAACAGGTGTATTTCGACGGTGTGATAATCATCGGCTTAGCTATCCTAGAATGCCCAAGGTCTTAATCGGATTGAAGCAGAAATCAGAGTTCTCTTAGAGTTCCACAGAAAATTTGACCTCATCTCCGTTGCGATAGACAACAAGCCACATGGGACTCTTTGTTCCCAGGTACAGGTCGCCCTTATTCATGAACATCCCGCCGGTCCCGATAAAGTGCGTGGTCTTTATGCGGGTTTCAAATGAATCAGTCCAGATGTATTGCTTCTTGTAGTCGACTTTCTGAATGTCAGTCAATGTGTAGATATTGAAGCCGGATGCTGTTATTGCACTACTCTGTTTGGATGCGAGGATAAGTGCTTGTGAAATGCGAGTTTTGTATGGCTCCTTAACCGTGTTAAGGCCAAAATAATCAGATGACTTGCTGTCGATCTCTGCAAGCGCAATAGCTGAAACGCAGAGAAAGGAAGTGACGGCAATTGTAATGAAGAGACTGAATTTTCGATTCATACTTGACAGCCTCCTTTGACTGTTAAGAGACCATTCTGGAATAAGGCGGGAAAACCGCCTGCCTGAGTTGTGGAAAAGGATACCGGAACTCCCGTATCTGCACTGATTATACGTTTTCCATTCGATTCTGCAGCAGTTTCATCTGCGTTGGACTGCAAGAAAGAGCCGCCACGGAAAAGTCTCTCGCCAGTGTGCATACCGAGTCAGCTAACGAGGCAGCCTTCTGATAGACTTCGGGGGTTTGAACATGAATGACAATTGTAACTTCATGAACATTGGAACAGGTGAACAATAGACCGTTGTAGTTTGATGCCATTATGCTGCTTAGACCGCTGAATTTTGGCCTTCGGGGTTTCTACTGTTAAGTCTCTCGCATACCTGCTGAGTACAGCAGCAATGCCGGCGATACGGGCTAAGAGCACTTTAGCCGAACTGCTCTACTGTTAGACTGCAAACTCAAAAGCCCAAAACTTGAACAGGTGATCAGGGGAACAGGTGACCGCAGTTGAATAGCTTGCGAATATGCCGAATGAGAATCCATGGATGTTGGCCTTAGGGGTTTCAACTGCTCTAGTGTTCTATTGTTCAACTGCTCTACCATCCCACTGCTGTGCAATGGGATGGTCGGGGCGGGCGGATTTGAACCGCCGGCCTCTTGGTCCCGAACCAAGCGCGCTATCCAGGCTGCGCTACGCCCCGACTCTTCGATTTCATCATCAATGAACTTATTCTACCCGTTGGCAATAATCCGTCAAATAAAAGCTGCACTGCCCCACATGAAGCCCGATGCAAAGCTATTGCGCGGGGTTTGCTGGTTGCGGCGTTTCAGCAGGCGTGTCCTGTGTTTTCAGCATCGCTGGGCCACGGAAGAACACCTTGTACCAATAGCCCTGATAGCGAAAGCGATCGTCGTAGCTGAACTCGGGGTATGTGAGATAACGAGACACATACCCATCCTTGGAAAGGTGGAACACCCAGTGAGCCTCTTGCCGCCATTCGAACGGGTTTATGTCGAAATTAAGCAGGAAGTCGCCGTTTGCGTCTGTAACGGTGTCGAGCGAACGGACGCGTTCGAGATCAAAGCCGCTCAACACCACTTTTACGCCCTCAAGCGGCGCGTTGGACTCGTCAACAACAGTACCGGTAACGCGGTAGTGGTAAGCCTTTGGCTCTGAACACGACGCGAGCAAACAGGCGGCAAGGAACAGCAATAATATGCGTGATACGATTTTCATAAGAACCCCTGAGACAAGATGTTCGCCTACATTGCGAGCCCGCCGTCAACGCGGAGCAGCGAACCTGTTACATAAGACGCACGAGGCGACAGAAGGAACACAACAAGAGCCGCAATCTCAGACGGTTGCCCAAACCGCCCCACCGGCACGGCTCGCGAGGCCTTTTCTCGCTGTTCGCCAGCGATATCGGCGGTAAGGTCGGTATCGGTATATCCGGGAAGAACGGCGTTGACTGTAATGCCAAGCTGTGCGAACTCGCGGGCTGAAGTCTTTACAAGGCAGTTGACACCAGCTTTTGCTGAGGCATAGGCTCCGCGATTTCCGTAACCGGAAAGCGAAGCGACGCTGGAGATGCAGACGATGCGCCCGTATTTACGGGCTGTCATGTATCTAACGGCCTGTTGAAGGCAAAGCATAGTGCCCTTTACATGCACATCGAACTGCTCGGTCAACTGCTGAGGTGAGGTCATTGCAAGCGGCGTGCGAACGATCGTGCCAGCGGAAGTAACAAGGCCGTCGAGCCGCTTTTGCTCGCCCGAAATGCCCTTGAAGAACGCCTTAACATCGTCTGCGGATGTAACATCGCACTTAACTGCTTTTGCAAAGCCGCCGGATTGAGCAATTCGCTCAGCAAGCGTATTCGCATGTTGCTCTGATGCGTTATAGGTGAAATAGACCTTAGCGCCGAGTGCCGCAAGATCGCTTACAACCGCCGCGCCAATGCCGCGCGACCCGCCGGTAACTGCTATAACCGAGTTTGTAAAATCGAGATACGAATCTGTCATTAATCTTCTCCAACTGCAATTGCGAAGGCGACTGAGTAGTCGCTTTCGTGCGAAATCGAAATGCTCAACGATTTTACGCCCTTTTGCCGGGCTATCTCGGCTGTTTTGCCATGCAGCAGTATCTGCGGCGAGCCGTCGGGCTGAGAAATCACTTCGATATCACGAAATGAGACGCCACTGGTAAAACCGGTTCCAAGCGCTTTTGCCACAGCCTCTTTTGCAGCATATCGGCCCGCGTATCGCTCATCGCTTTTGACAAAGCGCGAGCAGTATTCGACCTCTGAATCAGTGAACAACTTGTTCTGCGCCGTTTGCCCACGCTCAGATAGGAGCCTTGCCACCCGTGCGACCGCGATGATATCGGTCCCGATGCCGATAATCTTCACAATCAGCCTCAATATGTGCTTTCAAGCCAACAACTTCGGGTGAAGCACATCCTGTTAGAGCGGTTGTACATCAGGGTGTTAGGCTCGCAGGGACATTCGAAGGCAATGTTAAAGACCGATATCTTGCCTTTGTTCTTCAGCTCAAACAGGCGTGGCACGACCTTGTCGCGGAGGGTTTCGGGATCAATTGTGTTGATGTATATCTTTGTTCCGCCCTCAAACCCCGCAGGTGTGTTAATACGCCACTTAATGAGAATGTGCCAAGGCATAGGATCAAGGCAGTCAATGGGAGTATAATACCATTCTTCGTTGCATGGAATTGAAGCCGACATGGCGGCGTGGCAGGCATGAACAATGTCGCTCATCCCCCGCACTTCTTCATCGCTCATCATCATTGGATTGGGCTTATCAGACTTTGAGAAGACCGCAAGAGTTGGGAAGCGATGGCCGAAGTCGGCGAACGCGATGGCGTGATCGTTTTCGGCAAACACAAGGTTCATATAACCCGCAAAGTTTGTGGCGTATTCGTTATACAGGTTCGGATTATCACGCGCGAGCTTGACCTCGCTTTCGATGCTTGTGCCCCATTCATCAATCGCCACAAGTTGCTTGTGCAGGTGATCGAACGAGGCTCCTGCCGGACGCAACCAGTTCTGGAACACGCTGATATAACGCACATAGCGGTTGCGGGCGTAGATATCGCGCATTGCTTCGATGGTGAATTTGCAGTATTGGAAATGCTCTTCTGGCGTAAGTTCGCCTGAGGAACAGAGCTGTGTTTCATATTCGGCGTCGTCAATATAGTGACGGCGCGCGACGATAAGCTCATGGCTGCCAGCAAAGAAGGCGTTAGCCATTTTAAGCTTGTCTTCGAGCGATATCTTCTCTATATCCGCATCGGACTTGCCCGAGAGTTTCAGCTTGGTTTTGATTATGGTTAGAACATGCTCAAGGCCGCGAGGAGCGGAAAGGTACGCCTCTTTGCGCTTGTGGCATTCGATATCAGGCTCGTATTTGTAGTTAAGATTCCAATAGTCGTACGATACAATTTCGAACAGGTTAGGGATTCGCCGGAACTCTGCAATGCCGTCGAGCACCTGCGACGGGGCGAGATTGCGCTGCAGCTCATACCCCTTCGCCGTCTTGATAATGCGCGCCTTTTCGGGCGGAGTTGCGAAGTACTTCGGCGGGCAGAAGTTGCAGTAGTCCTCGGGACTTTTCACTTCGATTTTCTTTGCGTCTTTAGGAATTTCGTTTGAAAGGGGCTTGAAGCTGCGGCCCGGAACGGTCCACACCTCTGTGCCGGTAAATGGGTTTATCTGCTTGACGGTGCCATCGGCCATCTTTTGCAGCCATTGTGCGTTCATATATTCTCCTCCGCATAGGAAGTTGGGGGCGGAAAAAGTACTTAGTTGCATCGTAATGCTTTACGGGAATTATACCCTCTCTGCGATAATTGACAAAGGCATAGCCGTTAAAAAAGTGTTAGAGCAAGGCTTAAACAGCATTGAAGGGGCAGGATACGCAGTTTTCGCCAATACCGAAAAGGCGATTAGAATGTTCGCAAACTTGGCAAAATTGGAGGATTGATGATCACCATACGCCCGTTTGCAGCACTGCGGCCAAAACCAGAACTTGTGGGCAAGATCGCCGCTCCGCCGTATGATGTCCTCTCGTCTGAGGAAGCAAGGGCGATACTGCAGACAAATCCCTATTCGTTTTTACAGGTAACAAAACCCGAGGCAACTCTGCCTGTCGGCACGGATCAATACGCTGACATCACCTATGCACAGGGACCGAAGAATTTCGAAAAGGTCCTTGCAGCAGGCTGGTTTGAAAAAGAGAGCAAGCCCTGCTTCTACCTATACAAGCAATATATGGGCAAGCATCAGCAGCTCGGTCTTGTCGCCGGAGCCTCGACGCTCGATTACGAGCAGGACCGCATTAAGAAGCACGAGCTTACCCGCGAGGAAAAAGAAGTTGACCGCATGCGCCACATCGAGGGCATCAACGCGCAGGCTGGAAGCGTTTTCCTTACATATCGCGCCGTACCAGCCATTGACGAGTTGTTCGCGTCGCTGATAACTGGCAAGCCGCTTTACGATTTCACCGACGATATGAATGTGCGCCATCAGATATGGCGTGTTGACGACGAAGCAGTAATTGCGCGTATTCAGAACGAGTTCGCAAAACTCGACCGCCTATATGTTGCCGACGGTCACCATCGTTCTGCTGTTGCTACACGCATTTCTATAAAGCGCCGCAATGCGAATCCAAACCATACTGGCAACGAGGAATATAACTACTTCCTGTCGGTCATATTCCCTCACAATCAGATGAACATTCTGCCATATAACCGAGTTGTGAAAGAGATACCGATGGGCGAGAAGGGCCTTCTCGCTCAACTTGCAGAGAAGTTTGTTGTGGAAGATGCAAAAGATGGCAACTCGACAGGAGTGCATGATTTCAGGCTGTACATTAACCGCAAATGGCACAAACTTACACCCAAATCGGGTCTTTTCGATGCAACCGACCCTGTCGCCTGCCTTGATGTTGATATTTTGCAGAAGAATGTCCTTGCGCCGATGTTGGGTATAGACAACCCCCGCACATCGAAGAAGATTGACTTCGTGGGCGGAATACGCGGCACGGCAGAGCTAATCAAGCTTGTTGACAGCGGAGAGTTTGCCCTTGCCTTCTCGCTCTATCCGGTAACCATTGAGCAACTTATGGCGATCGCTGATGCGGGAAAGATTATGCCACCAAAGTCAACATGGTTCGAACCTAAGTTGAAAAGCGGCCTAACCATCCACACGCTTGATTAACGCTATACGCTTATACTGTCTTAAAACA
>CAZNBY010000023.1:0-50620 GCA_964571525.1 uncultured Planctomycetota bacterium | reverse complement strand
AAGAGGCGTGGGGTTACCGTAATCGCTGTTTACAAGCAGCTGCGTATTTACCAATGTGATTGGCACCCAGTTCCAAGTGATTGTTGTGGGCTTTGTAATGTTGAAACCAAGAACCGTGGCTGGGCTGCCTGTCAAGTTACCTGTGCCGGTATAACCAGTGCAGAAATAGTTGCCAGAAGGCGAGGTAACACTCGCGCTTATCGGCGAACCTTCTGTGTACCAGTAAGAGCCTGAAGGTGGAATTGGGTTTCCAAGATCGCCACTGTTTATAATCGTCAATAAGTGGCGAGTGCTCCAATTCCAGTTGATTATTGAGTTCATCTCAATGTAGAAGTTTGCTACATTTGTGTAACCCGTTGCTGGTGCGCTACCGCCACCCGACCAACCGGTGCAGTCGTGCCTTGTACCCGAGATTTCAATATATGCGGGCACAGACGCGGAGATTAAAGTTCCTTGGTCGTAAACGCGAACGCCTGATGGTGTCGGTGTTCCGTACGATGTGTTGACGGCAAGCGAAACCTTATTCTGCCCCAATGGCATCCACTTCCAAACAATTGTAGTTGGTCTGTCGAGAACGATCGAGAAGAAGGGAAGTATGTCATTGGCCAATGAACCTGTTCCCTCATAACCGGCAAGTTGATACCCACCAACTGGCGATGTGATCATTCCGTTTACGATTGTGTTAGCAGTAAACCAATTATTGCCCACTGGTGGATTCGGGTTGCCAAGGCCTATATCATTTGTCACTATAATGCGGTATTCGGTGCTCCAAACCCATGTGAGTGAGCTGTTCATATGGAGCTCGAAAACAACTGCGTTAGTGGTTCCGGTTGAAGGCACAGAGCCTTGCCCAATCCATCCGATGCAGATGTATCGAATGCCTGCTCCTGTGTCAACCATGGCGTTCACCGATGCGTTCACAGTTGAACCTGCGGCGATAATATTCTGACCAACCAGTGGAGTAGGCGAACCATGTGCGGAATCAACATTTAAGCGGTATGTTCCGCCTGTTACCAGCCAGTTCCAAGTCATTGTCGAATCGCGTTCGATGGTGAATGTTGATGAGAAATCACCACCAGAAGGTGCCGACCCAGTGCCTGTGTAACCGTTGCAGGTATAGGTTCTGCCACCATAGCTGAAGCTTGTGTTTGTCATTTTTGCCGTGTAGGTGGTTCCGATCGAAACAGCGTTGACCGACCACGGTATCGGCGTGCCGTAAGGCGAGTTTATGTTGAGAATAACTGAAGAGGGCTTTGCAACGGTTGATGGAATGAGAAGTTCTGAGTTTCCGCTGCTGTTACCCGCGCAAAGGAGTATGTTGCCGTTGTTGAGAAGGACCGCAGGGCCGAAAGTGTGAGGATAAATGCTTGAGAATGAGTTCCAAGAATTGGAGCTTGGCAGGTAGATGTCAACTACTGTCGCGTTGCCCCAGCCTCCGATTAGCGCCACATTGTTTGTCGCCATGCGTATCTGTGTGCCGCCCCATCGTGATTGCATCGTGCCGCCCTGAGACCAGGCAGCTCCGTTGAAACGAAGGCCGCGACCACCCGAGTTTGATGCGCCGATAATAATGTCGCCGTTGTCAAGAAGGCCTGACATAACTTGGAAAGACGAGTCGAATGAGAACGGAAGCGTTGCGGGTGGTGTCCATGTTGCGGCGATGCCAGTCAGCGGAGGGGAGTAGATTTGCCAAGTTTCATTCGGAGATGTTTCTGAACGGTTACCGCCTGAAACAAGCACTTTTCCGTTCAACATGGGTATTGCAGCGTGGAAATAACGGGCTGACGATAATGCAACTGTATTTGCCCAAGTCTCGGATGTGACATCGTAAAGCTCGCAGTTCGCAATGGCTTGTCCTCCAGAATATCCACCTGCTGCAAGGATGTATCCGGTGTATAGAGGAGTAAGTGTGAATCTGCTGCGCGATTGTCCGAGATACGCGGCGATGGTCCATCTGTTCGATGTTGCGTCATAAATCTCGCAGCTTGACAGGTCGTTAACACCGTTAAAACCGCCAGCGACCATTATTCTGCCGTCTGGTAGAGCTACGGCACAATGAAGCGTGCGTGCAATGTTAAGACTTGCAACTTGCGTGAATGTGTTTGTATCGGGATCGTACATAAAGCACGATGAGTATATGGCTGTTGCCGTAGAGGGAGTGGGTGCGGACTCACTATCTCCACCGGCAATAAGCACTTTTCCCGAGGGGAGTTTTACGGCGGTGTGCCTGTATCTGGCACCGTCGAGCGCGTTTGCGCATGGCGTAAATGCTGCCGTTTCGGCATAAGCCATTGCAGATATGCCCAGCACCAAAACCATTGCCGTTATAAACACATATAGTGCTGTGAGCCGTTTAAACATAGAAGCCACCTCCGCGAAGGCAGTGCGAATGCCGTGCGCAAGTTGTTGCACCTTAAGGTCTTACATCATCTACATACAGAATTGCCTGCTTCGATTATAAGTCTGAGCATTTTGATGTCAAGCAAAAAAGAGGCGGTGCGGCGCATTTTCTAACGCGTGGCAAGGCCGTTATCTTGACTTCTCAGGCGATTTTCGTAGCATTGTCTTCCGATATCAGTTGTCGCGTTTTTCCACTCAGCGTTGCGTTCAACAGGGAACTCAAGTGCAGTCAGTGTTTATAAACGGTTTGATACTGCGTGATCCCTTTGCCGGAGTCGGCTATACTGTCTTCCGGTTGATTAACGCTTTGCTTGCGGCAGATCAAACGCGAAATTACTCGGTCCTTATTCCTCGGTCTCTGAAAAGGAAGTTCGAAAAAAGACCGAATCTGAGTCTGAGCAGATCCCTGTTAGTTGGGGGCAGAAGCCCTTTTGTTCGTGTATTTTATGAACAGGCTCTTCTGCCATTTTCGATTTCTCGCTATACCGCTGATTTTGCCCATTTTCCCGCTTATGTCGCGCCTCGGCTTTTGTTTGTGCCGTTTGTTGTCAATATCCACGATGTCATTCCATACACCCATCCCGCGTTCTGCAAACCAGCGACCGTGCGCCATTTCAATCTTGCAATGCCCCGAACCATTGAGCGTGCCCATAGGATTATTGTGCCAACTTATTTTGTCAAGAACACTCTTCTTACCGTCTTCAAGCGCACCGATCCCGAAAAGATTGCAGTCGTGCCTTTTGCCCCCGCGCATCCTCCAAGCGGTCTTTCGCGCTCAGAGGCAAGAAAAGTGTTGTCAACGAAATACTCGATTCGCGATCCTTTTTTCCTATTTATCGGTAATATTGAGCCTAAGAAGAACCTGCCAACCCTCTTGAAGGCATTTTTCGCAGCCAAGATGAAACGGCAATTCCCTCACAAACTCGCCATTGTCGGCGCGAAGGGATGGATGGGAGACCATTCACTTTCTGCTTTAGAATCGCACAGAATGGATGACATGGTGATAATGCCTGGTTATGTTGACGAGCACGACTTGCCAGCATTCTATCGTGCCGCAACTGCCCTTTGCTTTCCATCTTTTGTCGAAGGGTTTGGCCTACCTGTGCTTGAGGCGATGCAAGAGGGCACACCCTGTCTGCTTTCCGATATTCCTGTATTTAGAGAATTAGCAGGTTCACTGGCAAAGTACCAGCCTCTTACCGATCTTGAGGCATGGCGCTATGCAATAGAGACCGCTGTTGACGCGGGTGAGGACAAGAAAGCAGAAGCAGCGCGGAAAGAGCGCGCTGCCGCCTATAATTGGGCGCGCACTGCAAAAGAGACTCTCGATGTGTACAACACAATGTCAACCTGAAAGAAAGACCGCTCAAGACAGAGCGGTTTTGTTTTTCGATCGCTTTCCGGTTCAAAGCGAGCAGTTTGTGATTCGAGAGGCTGCCGGTCTGCTAAGAGAGGGATTTCCCGTTGAAATTGCGGCACTTTACCGCGATTTTTCTGCAAATATGCCGTTTGCTTGCCGCGGAATCTGGGGCAACGACGCGTCGCCTATTGACCGATTTCGTTCGTGGTTCAGCGGTGCATATTGGAGCGCAGCCTTTTCTGCCCTATTGAAGTGTGGAATACCCGCTTTTATCTTTATACTGATTCGACCATCTGCCTTTGGGCGGTTCAAGCGATGCTTTAAAGATGTAAGGATAGTCCATTCGATGCACGCAGGTTACGCGGGATTGGCTGCATGGGTTGTATCAAGAATGATTGGTGGCGAATTCTCTTTTTCTTGCCATGCCCGCGATGTCTTTGTGCAAAACAAGTTGCTTAGATTCTTGCTTTCAAAAGTGACTCGCGCCGTAGTGTGCAACCGCGCAGCTTACGATTTTGCCGTCAAGCTCTGCCCAGATTTCGAACACAAGCTTAGGTTAATTCATCATGGCGCGCCTGATCTCCCCCTTCGAAATCCAGAGCAAGTAGAAAGGAACTTGATTGTCGCTATCGGCAGGCCGGTTGCAAAGAAGGACTATCCCACGCTTATTGCAGCCTTTGAACTCGTTCGTAATCAAATTCCAGATGTAAAGCTACAGATATTCGGCGCATCGAAACATGAGCTTAATACGCTTCCCGATGGTGCCGAGGCGATGGGAACCGTGCCGTTTTACTCGATAGAACAATCGTTACGCCGTGCAAGTGTGCTCGCTTATCCATCACAAGTAGCACCAGACGGCGACCGCGATGGCATTCCTAACGCTATTCTTGAGGCAATGAAGGTTGGTGTCACTGTTGTCGCCGCGAATGTCGGCAGCATTGGTGAGGTTATTGAAGATGGTGTAACCGGATTGCTTGTGCCTCAACGCGACCCGCAAAGCATGGCAAAAGCTCTTATGATGCTGCTCGATGACCAGCGCCTTGCTGCTTCGCTTGCGCATACTGCGCGGCAAAAGGTTGATAAGCTTTTCGACACTCGAATACAATTAAAGCTCCTTGCAGGGTCAATTTGGCGCAACGAACATTGATTTCAATAACCATGTTGGAAGAACAATGACATTGAATGTAAACTCATTCACCTCTAATAGATGCGGGGTATGCGTTGTTGGTGCCGGGCCAGCAGGCTCAACGGCAGCAAGAATGCTTGCTGAAGCCGGCCTTGATGTGCTGCTGATTGATAAAGAGAGCTTTCCACGCAACAAGCCATGTGGAGGCATAATTCCCGCATTTGCATTTGAGGATGTGCCTTTTTCTCCAAAATCGGTCGGTGCAGAACCTCTCGATTCGGTCTCACTGTGCATCTCTGGCAGGGAGTACGCGCGTTTGCCGTTGTCTCCTCCGATTTACTCCGTCACGCGCCTTCAATTCGATGCAGCTTTGCAGAAATCCGCTATCTCTGCTGGTGCAAGATTCCAGATTGCAAAGGCTCTGGACTTTCGATGTGACCAGAACTTGGTGTTTGTCAATACAGACAACGGCCAGATTGTCTGTGACACTCTGGTCTGCTGCGACGGGGCATCTGGTGTATTCTCTCGCGCAATGCGGGCGTCAATGCCATTTGATACGATTCCCTGCGTGGAAATGTCTGTTCGAGCAAACCGTGCCCCCGACTTCCCCGCGAGGATTGACCTTAAATACACCTCTGATTTTTATGCATGGGCATTTGCAAAGGGCGGGGGGATGTTCAGTTGTGGTTTTGGTGGCAAAGCTTCAAAGGCTGCTTTTGCTCAACCATCCGCAGCATGCGATTTGTTCTTCGGCAAAAACAACTACACAATTGCCCACACAGATTGGTGCTCTATACGAATCTATAAATCCGGTGCGCATGATTATGCCGCCCAACAGGTTTATCTTTGTGGTGAAGCCGCTGCTTTGGTTGACCCCGTTCTCGGCGAGGGAATTAGATTTGCAATCTCAAGCGCAAAACTTGCCGCCAAAGCTATCGTATCTGGTGCGGGGCATGACGCATATACGAATTGGGTTCGCGAGCTTCTTTGCGACAATTTCGACAAGTCCTACAAACTCGCTTCCCGTTTTCGCGAAATCCCGAAACTTGCTCTAATTCCGCTCGTCTATCTGCCGCGAGGCAAAAAGATGCTCGTCTATTTCACCCAGCTTTTATCAGGGGAAATGGACTATAACGAAATGTACAGGAGATACAAAAGTGACAAGGGTTAACTCTATCCCTGTCGGTATTCTCGGCGCAACCGGCCCCGTCGGCCAAAGGATCGCCGCAAGACTCGCATCTCACCCGTATTTCGAGCTTGTCGCTCTTTGCGCGTCGAAATCGCGTGCAAACGAACGCTACAATGACTCCATCAAAGATAGGCTTTTCGTTGACCCATGTTCGCTGGAAAAATTTGCTGATATGCCGCTTGAAGAGCCGCAGCCCCGCTCTGGCGTTAAAATTATGTTCAGCGCGCTTGCTGCGTCAGCCGCGGCAGAGATAGAGCCTTTATTCGTATCGAACGGTATTTCGGTGTGCTCAAATGCCTCGGCATTTCGCATGGACGACTGTGTGCCGATTGTTATGGCAGATGTCAACCCAGAACACATAGAGCTTGTTCGAATTCAGCCAGAACGAAGAGGTTGGCGCGCCCCGCTTGTAACAAACGCAAATTGCTCAACAACTGGCCTGATTTCCGCGCTCGCACCACTTGCAAAGTACGGCATAAAATCTGTAAACGCGACAACATATCAGGCTCTGTCGGGTGCGGGTCATCCGGGTCCGTCGGCATATTCAGCACTTGGCAATGTAATTCCATACATAGAGAACGAGGAACACAAGATTGTTGTAGAAGCAAAGAAGATGCTCGGTAAGTGTATAAATGGCGTTATAGAGCCTGCCTCTTTCACAGTTGATTCTGCTTGCGCCCGCGTGCCGGTTGCCAATGGCCATCTTGTCTCTGTCTCCGTTCAGCTTGAAGCAGAATTAACGCACGAACAAATTGTCAATACATGGGAAAGCTATCCCGCTGCTCAGTTACCTTCTGCGCCAAAACGGCCTATTGTATATCTTGAAGCCCACGATCGGCCTCAGCCAAGGCTCGATTTGGCTACGGGTGACGGTATGACAGTCAGTATTGGCCGCCTTCGCAGGGCAGAGTCGGGTGCTTGGCAGTTCTTCGCGCTTGTTGACAATGTGGTGCGCGGTGCTGCCGGTGCGGCAATTCTTAACGGTGAACTCCTTGTCAGCAGGGGTTTGATTATGTAACTGCTTTGGGCACATGCAGGGTTGTTTGCCGTCAAACAGATATATAATCGGGTGCAGATGTACACAAGCGAAAAACGCAAAGCACAAAGTGTAAGAATGTTGCTTGTCGCGACCATATCAGGGTCGCTTGTGTGGCATCTAATCGCAATGCTCTTGTTCAGCACAGTCTTCTCAATCCACATGGCGTCAGAAGAGATAAAGGGATTCTCTAATCCAATAATCGTGCGTCACTATGGTGGTACTGGCGGCCCGATCAGCGAAACTTCCATGCGCAATATGCTCGAAGCATTAAAGATCGAATTGCCGGTTAAACAGCAGATAGTTGAACTTGAGTATCTGCCTCAAGAAAATGTCACCGACGCACCGATAATAGACAAACCGAGCCTTGTTGCCAAAACAGATGCGGGGCTTGGTCTTGGCATTCCTCGCGACCTACCCGGACTTTCAAGGCGTGACATGACAAAAGAACACGAGCCGTACCGCCTCGAAGGTCAGGGCGTGGCGATTGAGATTTCCGGTCGCCGTCGTGTCATATTCTTTCCCCCAGCCTTGGTTTATCCAAAGGAATGTGAACAGCAAGGCATAGAAGGAGATGTTCTTCTTTCGTTTGTTGTTTCGCCAGATGGTGACATTGTCTCAACCTCGCTTGAATCACTGTCTGGCTCGACAATTCTTGACCAGACGGCGATTGACTATATGCGCAAGTTCAAGTTCGAGAAATCGTCAGAGAAAACCGAGGGCATGATATCGTTGCGCTTTAGGTTCAAGCAGACTGGTGGAAAATGATAAAAGTGTCGCTTACGATGCTTGTCTTCCTGTACCTGCTCGGGCTTGGTGGCACCATACTCATATTCTGGTATCTGCTTGAAAGATACATGTCGCGCCCCGTACCGGTTCCAAAGATCGGCAAGATGCTTATCCGTTGCGACATCTGCCATTTTGATTTTGTGGATAGTTCGTCAGACCGCTACATCAAGTGCCCAAACTGCAATACACTTCTTGACCGTGACAAAATCGTGGTTAGCGGTTTCACCTCGGAGGGTTCGTGAACCTTCCGTTTCGCCTTCGCCTGATATCGGGCGATGACGATTCGATATTCATATTTTTGCTACGAATCCCTCTTTATCCAATCTCTTGGCTCTACTCGCTTGTAATGATCACGCGCAACTGGTTGTATGACAATGGTCTGCTTCGATCGCACAAAGCGCCTATGCCTGTCATATCTGTCGGTAACATTACGCTTGGTGGCACAGGCAAGACCCCGTTCACTGTTCTTATTGCATCAATGCTGCGGCAAAAGGGCATGCGCGTGGCGATAGTGATGAGGGGATATAGAAGCAATACCGCAGAGAATGGCAATGACGAATCGAGGGTGCTGTCTCAGCTTGGCTTCAAGGTTATATGCGATCCCAACCGCGTCGCCGCGGTAAATCGTCTTAAGGGCGAGGCCGATGTTGTGATTCTTGATGACGGATTTCAGCATCGTCGCTTGGCTCGTGATCTCGATATTGTGCTTGTGGATGCAACAAGGCCGATTATGGACGACCGCATGTTTCCCGCAGGGTTTCTTCGTGAGCCAATCAGAGGATTGAGACGAGCCGGTTGTGTCGTTCTCACCCGTGCAGACTTAATTGGAAATTGTGCTGTTCTTAACGATGCGCTTTGTACTTTGGCACCGGAAGCCTTGTTGTGTTCGGCATCTTTTTGCCCATTGAAACTGACTGACGGAAAGGGAGATTCTGTACCTATTGAACTGATAAACAACGCAAAAGTCCTTGCGTTCTGCGGACTTGGCAATCCGATTCAGTTCTTCGAGTCTGTAAAGGGGCTTGGCGCAAACATCGTTCATGCTCAAGCGCTTGATGACCATCATAATTACACACTGCAAGACATGTCTGAGCTTGAGACTTTGGCAATAGAATGCGGTGCGGATTATCTTGTAACAACCGCGAAGGACTGGGTTAAGTGCCGTCCCGTTGACCCGAACCGAAAGTACCTTATATTGCACATTGAAGCGCGTTTACTGTATAACGGTGAAGCGTTTAACAAACTGGTTTGCTCGAAGATGCAGCCCGCAAGCTGACGGGTTTAGTGTCTTCGTGTTCTTATTGCATGCTTTGATTTTTACCCATGGAGCCACATCAATAATGAATGTACTTGTCATTCACCACTCCGATAGGATCGGCGGGGCTGAACGAAGTATTTATGAGTTGGTCGCCAACCTGAGTTCGAAAAAAATCAAAATCACCGCTGTGCTTCCGGCGCAGGGGCGCCTTTCTGAGTTGTTCGAAGAGAGCGGCGCGAAAGTACTTACCGCAGAAATACCTAAGCTTAAACGCACATTCAATCCCCTAAAGCTTGCTCTTTATCTTAAGGCTCGCAACAGACTTAGCGCATTTGCCCGCGAGCTTGTGCAGAGCGAGCAGATTGACTTAGTACACTATAATTCGTTGTCCTCGGCGATATTGTTCGGCTCAGAGCTTGACGGTGTCGTTCCAACGCTGCTTCATCTTCGCGATTCGATTCTGCCTAAATCTGTATTCAACCAGTTTACCGATAAGATAACCGGGCATATTGCAATTTCTAACTACATGGAGACGGTGCTCAAGGACTATCTTGGTGTGCCCCCGCATAGGGTTTTTAAGGTTATAAACGGCCTTGAACTGCCCGAAAAAATGACACAGAAACAGCGCGAAAAGCAGCGTAAAGCCCTGAAGTTACCTGATGACGCGATTGTTTATACCACTGCAGCAGCATTTGTGCCATGGAAAAACCACGCTTCGTTGTTTGATGCCTTCAAGACTGTCAGCAAGAAGTTGCCCAATGCGATTCTGATAATCTGCGGTTCAGACCTTACAGGTGAAAACGACGCGCTTAAAAAGAAGATTCACTCCACAGCAAACGCTTACGGTGAGAAGTGCCGAGTTGTCGGAAACATAAAAGACATCCGACAATACTTATACGCGTCTGATGTATTTGTTCATCCCGCCATCGGCGAGCCTTTTGGTCGTTCAGTCGTCGAGGCTGCCGCAGTTGGCCTTCCATCAATTGTATTCGATTCGGGCGCGATGAGCGAAGTAGTCGTTGATGGCGAAACAGGCTTTGTCTCTAAGCTGGATGTTGATTCTTATGCAAACTGCATGCTCGCAATGGGTGCTGACCGCGACATGCGGGCAAGATTCGGCGATGCGGCCTCCGAGCGAGCACATAAGCTGTTCAGCGTTAAGCGGACAGCCAAGGAGATTGCCGCGCTGTATCGCGACATAATCGCCAAAAAGCTACCGATCGTACCTAAACCACCAGTTATAACACAAAAAGACCTGCTTAGAAAAAAGCGGGTTGCGTTTAAAAGGAGACTTAAGAATGAAGCTGAATGAGTTCTTTAAGAAAGCAATCGAAGTCGGCATAGCCAATGATCCCCGTGGCGAAGCGGCTGTACGCGAGGAACTTGATCGCGTCAATTCTGAATACACCGGTCTGAGCGACCGCGAAAAGCAATGGTTCAACACCGAGCGTCTTTGGAATCCCTTTACCGACTCCCGTTTGCATTTCGGCGATCCCGAACTTGAAATCTCTAAGATTGCAGTTGCGATAGATGTTGACAATTCCGAATTGCTGCTTGTAAACGAGCTTAACAAGCGCGGTGCCGAGATCAACGCGCTCGTAAGTCATCATCCCGGTGGATTCAACAACTCGTTTCATCATGTGATGGAAGTACAAGTTGACATGATGGCCGCATGGGGCGTGCCTATAAATAAGGCTGAGGCTCTTATGGGACCGCGCATGGCCGAAGTTGCTCGTTCTATTCTGCCCGGAA
Source organism: uncultured Planctomycetota bacterium (assembly GCA_964571525.1). Lineage (GTDB taxonomy): Bacteria > Planctomycetota > B143-G9 > B143-G9 > B143-G9 > CAZNBY01. Next base: position 39,710 of record CAZNBY010000023.1, on the reverse strand, counting down.
ATGTGCGCCGTTTCCCGCGCACCGCAGAGCTTCTTGGTATTCCGTATATGTCGCTTCATTCAGCGGCTGATGTCTGCGTACAAAAGCATGTTCAGGATACGGTTGACAAAGCCAATCCACGCACGCTTGGCGACCTTATCGAGCTGCTTACAGACAGCTATCCTGAATATTACGAAGCCCGAAAGATGCAAGAGGCGATGACGCTTTTTGTGGGCAACAAAAAGAATCGTGCGGGCAAAGTTGTCGTCAAATTCTGTGGTGGGACGCAGGGACCAAGTGAGGCGTTTGCCGAGCTTGCAGCCGCTGGCGTCGGCACAATGGTTTGCATGCACCTGCGCGATGATGCGAAAAAAGAGGCAGAAAAGCACTCTATCAACATCCTTGTTGCGGGACACATGGCAAGCGATTCAATCGGCCTGAATCTCTTATTCGCGGGTGTTGACCCGCAAAAGCAGGTCGAGGTGCTTCCGCTCTCTGGTTACATTTACAAAGACAGAAGGTGATGCGCAAGGCCATTTAGCGCAATCATAAAGGTAAAGGGGTTTTCATGACATTTACAAAACGACTTCTTCTATGCTTGCTCGCGTTTTCGTTAACAGTTTGCGCTGTGGGATATGCCGAAGAGACTGAGGCAAAGCAGTCTGCGGCAACAATAATATCTAAGCTTTTCGATGCGTCCCCAGACCAGCGTTACATTGTTGCTCACCAGCTTGCCGAGTACACGCCGCAGGAGATCGAAAACGCGCTCTCATTCGTCCCTGCCACAGCACAGCCCGATCAGCTTGTTGCCTTTCTTTCGGTTCTTGTGCCGAAGGGCGTTTTCAAGCCGTTTGAAGAGTATTTCAAGAAAGTAATGGGCAGCAACGATTCCGATGCAAAGCTCGCGTTGCTCGACCTCCTTTCATACGCTGTGCCTGTTGAGCAAATGCAGGTGGTATTCAGCGTCCTATCCCGCACCGCGGATAACAACCTCTCTGGCATCGAGAGCCTTAGGTTAACCCGCACTCTTTGGATGATTGTCACATTTATGCCGGGTGCGGCCACATTTCTCGAAAGAAACGACTTTGCGCTTCCAAAACAGATACAGTTGCCGATACGCGCCGCGCTGCATCCCAAGAATCCCGAGAACATCCGTTGCGAAGCAGCTATCATCTTGGGCGAGATGGGCGTTGATGAACCTGAGGTGATGGAACTCATCAAGCGCGTTGCGAACGACCCGACATCGCTTGGTGCCCGCGCCCGTTCTGTGATGCTTGGTCATCCGATTTTCGATGAGGTTGTCCGCCGTTCCCAGATTTTCCATGTTGATTCAACAAAGCTTAATTCATGGCGCCTTGCGATGGAGGCTTGCAAAGGACTTGCCACAAGCCTCGACCGCCATTCCTCGTTTTTCGATCCTGATGGCGTGAAAGCTTGGGAGGAAGGGCGTTCCGGTGAATACGGCGGCATAGGTGCTTATGTTTCTGTTCGCGATAATACCTATATTATCTCGCGCCCATTCTACAACGGTCCGGCATACAAGGCGGGTCTGCGTAGCGGCGATCGCATCGTAGAGGTTGAAGGCGAAATAATGGTCGGCAGCGATCTTGATGACCTTGTTAGAAGGCTAAAGGGCGTGCCAGGCACAGATGTGCGTATAAAGATATATCGCAAGGGCTGGACACGCGCTCGCGACTACACTTTGAAGCGTGCTAAAATTGATGTGCCAAACATTCACACATCAAAGCTCCCCGGCAATCTTGCCTACATCCGCCTCGATTCTTTCTCAGAAAAAGCCACAAAGCAGATGCTTGATGCAATAAGAACTGTGAAGGAATGGAAACCGGACGGCCTTGTGTTTGATTTGCGCAACAACGGCGGTGGTGGGCTCCAGTCAGCTATCGAAATTGTCTCGATGTTCATCGAAAATAACAAACTTGTGGTTTACGAAGAGGGCAGGCCAGAATTTTGGCCCCGCCAGAACCACTTTTCGAAGAATCTGCCTAAGTTCGAGCAACCGGTAGTCCTGCTTGTCAACGAATATTCAGCTTCTGCATCAGAGATTGTATCTGGCGCGCTGCGCGACTACGGCCGCGCGACCCTTGTTGGCAATAAGACCTACGGTAAAGGTTCAGTTCAGATCGTATTCTGGGTTGCAAACTCTAACTTCAAGTGCCAGTTCAAGATAACAATTGCAAGCTATTTCCTGCCCAAGGGCGAATGCATACACGAGAAGGGTATCGAGCCTCACATTGCCGTTGATCCAATCGAAGTACAAGGCTGGGCATTCGATGAGATGGCAAAGCTTCGCGAATCCGGCGTTTTGACAGCGTACATTGAAAAGCTGCTTGCAGATAAAAAGCTCGCGGTCAGTTTAGCAGAAAACGACTACGGCGACCCAAGTCGTTACCCGGGCTTTGACGAATGGCGTAAGAGCATCGAGACCGTTCTCGACCGCGAAACGCTTCGCTATGTCGTTAGCGACGAGCTTCGCCGCATTATTCAGGATGAGCGCGGTGAGGAGTTTGCATGCAATCCGGGCAGCGATAATCAGCTTCAATCCGCGATTCTCGCTGTTCTTCGCGCGGCGGGCAAAGAGCCTGAGAAGATGAGCGAAGTGATCCCATTTGTTGAACTTGACCGTGCCCGCAAGGCAGCAGAAGAGGCCATGAAGGCCAAGAACGACGCAATCATAGGCAAATGACGAATTAATGTTTCAATGCAATCAAAAGGGGGCGTTTCTGCCCCCTTTTTTGTTCTAATCTTCACTTGCTCCTACATCGGCCAAGCTCATCAGCCTTATTATCTATCGGATTTTGCCACATTATCTTCGATGAAAGGTATTGCCCATCTTCTGTTTTCTTGTCTTCTGCAATTTCTTGCCACGCGATGAAAATCAACGGGTAAAATGTAGTGATTGACTATGACGCCACAAGACTACATCACCATACTTCAGCAGGCTGTTTTGGGTGGAGCAGTGGGTTATGGCACGAACTATATTGCCATAAAACTGCTATTTCAACCCTATCGAAAGGTGAAGTTCGGGCCACTTTCATTTGGGCCGGGTGTCTTCGTGCGCCATCAAGAGAAGCTCGCCCGCGAGGTCTCGCGAATTGCCGCACAATCTATTCTCACCGTTGACGCGCTTCGTTCAAAACTCGATTCGCCGCAGCTTCGCACATACTTCTACTCAAAGTTAAACGAGTTTATAACTCAGAAACTCGACGAAGAATATGGCCCACTTCCCGGACTATTTCCTGATGAACTTCAACGAGATTACCGTGAGCTTGTGCTCTACACCCGAGGCAGACTTCGCGACGCGACCCGTAACTATGTGCAAAGCGAGCCTTTTGCCGAGGTTGTAGGTGGTGTTGTCGCCGACACTATCGAGTATTTCGCAAAGAAGCGCATTGGAGATGTTGTTGGCGAACGAGAGCTTGCCAATCTCACTTCGGTTGCGCAGAATTTGCTTGTCGCAAGGCTCTCTGACGGCAGTGCGGCCTCCGACCTACATGCGTTTACCGATGGGATTATTAAGAGCTTTTTCGCCGACACTCGCCCGCTTAGGGAGATTTTACCCGCTCGAACTGCGCAAGAGATCTCTGCCCGACTAAAGCCATTTCTGCACGAATCGCTTGCACAAGCCTCCCGCACAGTTGATCTTGCCCCGCTTACAGATGCTGTTCGCAGCTTATTGGCGCGTTATGTGGAGGAGTTCATACGACCAAAGGACTCAGGATTTTTTAAGAACATCGTCAACGAGACCTTTTCGCTTATCAAAGGCCGAGATCTTGAACGCGCGCTTGAAAAATTCACACAGATTTTGCCGGACTGGCTACGCGAATACATGAGATCGGATGAGGGTGTGACTCAAGCGACCGAGCTTGCTTCTCGCGCTATCGAGTCTCTGCTTGAGATCAGTCCCGCAAAAATCGGCGAGGAGTTGGGCGAGGAGGCGATGATAAGGCTAAGAGACTATGTCGCTGATGTTGCGATGACTCTTCTCACCTCTAAGCAGGTATCAGAGGTAATCGCAGAATACATATCTGTCTCGCTCGAAGGTCTTGGTGAAAACACGCTCGAAGATGCACTGCGCAGCGCTGGCGTAACCGATCAGCGCGAATCGTATCGCTCGGTAGGGCGTTTTATTGTCGAGCGGCTACGCGAACCTGAGGCCGTAAACAGGCTGTTGGCACGCGTTTCGACAGTTTTTCGCACATTGCTCGAAAAGCCAATCGGTCGCCCATCCCGATTTATAAATGACCGTGCCCGCGATGCAATTGCAGGTCTTATAAACCAGACAATGTTCGACTACCTTGCGCTTCATTCTGCGCAACTCATCGCCTCGCTCGAATTCGAAGAGGTGATATACCGTAAAGTCGCAAACTGGGAGCCGCGCGAGCTTCACAGAATGGTCGAGCTGGCTGCACGCGACAACTTGCGTTCGCTCGAGATTCTCGGCGGAATTATCGGTCTTGTCGTCGGCGCTCTGTTCGGCCTTATAAAGGTGCTTAGCTGATTATAGCAACAGCCTCTATTTCAATAAGCGCGTCTTTTGGCAGTCGGGCAACTTGAAAAGCACTTCTTGCAGGCGGTGAATCTGCGAAAAATCGCCCATATACCTCGTTAAAAGCGCTAAAATGCGCCATGTCGGCAAGAAACACTGTCGTTTTTACGACGCGATCAGGGCCTGAACCGGCGGCTTCAAGCACAGCGATAAGGTTCTTAATGGCCTGTTCGGCCTGTGTTTTTATATCGCTGCCGACCATCGTGCCGGTTTTTGGGTCGAGAGGCAATTGACCTGCGGTGAATACAAAAGAGCCTGACGCGACGATACCTTGGCTGTATGGGCCGATCGCCGCTGGTGCGTTTGAGGTTGAAACTATTTTCTTCAAGTTAATTCTCCTTTCGGCTTCAAATTTTAGCGGGTTATGTTCGTCAAACAACGGAAGCGGTCGCATGATGCAATATCGGCCTGCTAATAGGCTTTTCGCGCTGATTTGGCGATATTGTCGCGAGTTTAGTCTGGCAATTTTGCGGCCATAACTTGAAGCAAACGAATTTTTGGAAAAAAATCTTGCATTTGTTGCTTGCACACATACAATAGCTGTGAGGTGGTACGATGCCGAAGGGCAAAGACCTTGTTATCTTGTTGCTCAGCGTTGCTGTTGCCTTCTTGCTCGGCTACATCTTCGCCGGTCAAAATTCCAAGTCCGGCAACCTTGTTTACGCCGACGGCGCCGCAAACGGCGTGATTGTTGCGACCGGTGCAGTTGACGACAAGCGTGACAGACTGTATATTGTTGATACGGACAAAAAAGTCATCTGCGTCTATGACAACATACAGGGAAAGTTCCGACTTGTAGGCATTCGTAGCTACAGGTTTGACATCGAGTTCAACGACTCCGCGAACGATAAGGTCATCGAAGATGCCCGAACGGGAGCGGATTTCGAGTACATGCAAAAGAAATTCAAAGAATCCGGCGGGAAATAGCCGCCAGAGCTGGTATCGGAAGGGAGCGAGAGTATGGCAGAAGAGTACCTTGATTTTTCCCAAGCTTTAGATGCGTTGAATATCACCGAGACTGAGCTGTGGGAGCTTATTCACAGCGGTACCCTCAAGGCTTACCGCGCCGGTGGCGTGATCAAGTTCAAGAAATCGGACATCATCGCCTACCAGAAGAGCAGAGGGACCGAGCCTACCATCGTCGTGTCTCGCAAGATGCTTGACTCGATGGATGAACCGAGCGAAGACGAAGAGGGGATGGACACAGAGGTTGGGTTGCGCGCATCGCGTCGTCCCGCCGATGATGATCTTGCAACCTCTGAGATAACCGCTCGCGAGAAGGCAGTTGACGAGAGCGAAGACACCGAGCCTGTTGATGCCAAAGGCGCCCGTCGCGCCTCCGCTCGCGCTTCCGCGACAACATCGCGTGCGCCCGCCGCGACAGTGCGTTCAAAGCGCATCTCCGCTGTGCTTGAGACAGAGAAGAAGGGCAATCCCATCATCAATGCTGTGATGGCGGTTTGCTGCTTGATTCTCATCTACGGCGGTCTTGTGCAGCTTGCAACGCTCAGAAATTCTTCGTGGACAGCCGATGGCATGACAATGATTCAGAAGCCCGCTTGGGTAAGCGAAGGTCTTCTCCAGTGGGGAACCTCCTTCGGCGGTGGCGACAAGACAAAGGTCGCTGATCTTGTTAAGAGCTACAAGATTGTCTATCCTTTCCAGTCTGACACATTGATTCCTGATAAGCAGAATCTTCGCGATAAGTACGAGCAGGACAAGAAGGCAGAGAATACGCCTCCTGCAGCCGCTCCTCCCGAAAATAATGCCGGAGGCGCTGGCGAGTAAATAGCTCTTTTTTTCCCTCTTTCTACTCAATGTACCCGGCAGCCTTGGCAGGGCGCCGGGTATTTTTTTGGAGGAGAACCATGAAACGGATAGTCGGTGCGTTTTTCCTGTTGGCCCTGATCGTTGCTGTCGGTTGCTCACCTTCCGACAAGTCTTCTTATGTACGCTCACTTGAAGAGCGTGTATCAAGTCAAGAAGCTGCGATCCGCAATCTGAATGCTACGATAGACGAAATGAAGCGTTCGCTCGAACTCGCTAAGGCGAAAAATGAGCGCGACGAAGCGCTTATTGCGAACCTTGAGAAGAGGATTCAAGAGCTTCTGAAAAACCGGTATCAGCTTGAAGTGGACCTCGAAAACCTTATTAAATCATTTCAAGCTGCTCAGTTGGGTGAGACTCCAAAGGGCGACGGAAAAACCACAGTTACAGAGCTTGGCGACGGGATTACGCTCGAACGCCCGCACGACGGCAGACCTGCAAAGCTCGTAATCGCCGGCCGCGTTCTGTTTCCAAGCGGCGAGTACAAACTCACCGACACAGGCAAGGCTGCATTGCTCAAGATTGCCACGATTTTGCGCGACCAAACTGGAGACTCAATTCTCCGCGTTGATGGCCACACTGATAATGTACCGGTACGCCAACCCAACGACAAGGGAATTATTGACAACGAGCATCTTTCGGCACTTCGTGCTTATTCGGTCTACATCTTCCTTGTAAAAGACGGCAAAATTCCACCCAAACGCATATTCTTCTCCGGCTGGGGAGAGCATCAGCCCATTGCTGACAACAAGACTGAAGAAGGCCGCAAGACTAACCGTCGTGTCGAGATATTGATACTGCCAAAAGACGGCCCGATTGTGACGCCTAATCAAAAATAGCGGGGCACCGGCTTGAACGAGAAATCCAAAAAGCAGCTTCTCGCCTATTGCAGAACGGTGTTGGATGCGTCGTTGAACCGCAAAAATCCCGCACCGTTCTCCGGCGATGCTGTTGAGGCAGATCAGAAACTCGGTGCTTTTGTCACATTGAAGATAAACGACCATTTACGCGGATGCATAGGTCATATTGCTCAGGATACTCCACTAAAGGATGTGCTTCGTGATATGACCATCCATGCGGCATTCTATGACCCACGCTTCGAGCCTGTCAGCCGTCGCGAGTTCGAAAAGATAACTATCGAAATATCAGTACTTACCCCATTCGAATTAGTTCAGGATGAGGCTGAAATCGAAATCGGTCGAGACGGTCTTATGCTCACATTGGGCTACCGTTCTGGCCTGCTGCTTCCCCAAGTGCCTGTCGAGTGGGGTTGGGACCGTGATGAGTTCCTTCACCATCTTTGCCAAAAGGCGGGTTTGAAATCGGGTTCCCACAAACACCCCGACGCCATTCTACAAAAGTTCAGCGCGATTGTGTTTTCCGAAAAGGATTTCACGGACCGGTAATATGCCCCTGACGCGAGAAATGGTCTCTGTACTGCCCCACACCCCGGGCGTGTACATCTATCTTGATGACGAGGGCAAAGAGCTTTATGTTGGCAAGGCTAAAGACCTGCGAAAGCGGGTAAGCTCGTACCTTAGTGTTTCGCGCCATGACTATAAAACCGCAAAGCTCGTCGCCTCGGTGGTTGACCTCAAGTACATCGAGACACAGGATGAAATTGAAGCGCTTATTGTCGAATCCCGCCTCATTCGCGAGCTTAAGCCTCCCTTCAATATCCAGCAAAAAGACACAGATTGGTATCCCTATCTTGAAGTTACGCTTGGTGATGACTTTCCAAAAGTCAACATAACCCGTTCCCCAGACAACAAGCGCTCGCGTTATATCGGCCCATTTACAGATGTCTATGCGCTTCGTGTAGCGCTTCGCGCCGTTCAGCCAATCTTCAGGTTCTGCGCATGCAGTCGCACTCTTACCGATGATCCTGAAAAAACACGCTTCGTCCGCCCTTGCCTGAACTCGAATATTGGGCTTTGTGATGCACCTTGCGCTGGTCGTATTTCAAAGGAAGAATACAGAAAGAAGATCAAGGCGCTGATACTGTTCTTTTCGGGCAGAAAAGACAAGCTAATACGCGACCTTACAAAGACAATGGAGCTTGCCGCAAATGAATTGAGATATGAAGAGGCTGCTGTTTTACGCGACCAAATCAAGGCTCTGCAAAAGCTCGCAAAGCCTTCCCCTCTTCAAATTCAAGCCGTCGCGTTTGTTGACTTAAGACCTGAGGAAGCCCTTGCTGAGCTTGAACGTGTGCTAAACCTTCGGTTTCAACCACATTGCATCGAAGGTTATGACATCTCTAATTTCGGCGCGGAGGATTCTGTTGGCAGCAGGGTGACATTTATTGATGGGATGCCCTATCGCGCTGGATACCGCAGATATAGGATAAAGACAGTGCCCGGGCAGAACGATTTTGCGAGTCTTGCTGAGGTGCTTAAGAGGCGTATTACCCGCGTGATGTCAGGTGAAGAAGAGGCTCCTTCGCTGATTCTGCTCGACGGAGGGCAGGGGCAGGTGAACACCGTGCATGAGGCTCTTTTCGATTGCGCGCTGCAAATACCCATGATTGGCCTTGCAAAAAAAGATGAGCTCATTCACTTCACAGATGGCCGTCCACCACTTTCGCTATCAAAACGCTCCCCAGCGCTTCGCTTGTTACAACAGATTCGCGATGAAGCTCACAGATTCGCGCAGCACTACCATCATATATTGCGCGCAAAGCGCGTATTCGGAGCTGGCTTTCGGCGTGAAGGCAGAAGGTAATCGCGCAGTCGCTATCACTTGACTAATCGAATATTTTCGTTTCATTGACAATAACACAATTGAATAGAATGTTCCGTCTAAGTTCGGGAGACCCCATGCAAAAACCGTGCGCAAAACCCCTTGCTTTCATACTCCTCTGCCTGCTCGCAGCGCCGATGTTCTTCTCCAGTTCCCCTCGCGCCATTGGCGATGTTATACCACCAGACGAGCAGAAGTTGATTGATGACTTACTTGAGCTATGCAACAAGTTCGGCAAATGGTGCGCAGAAATGGGTTTTGTTGAAGAAGGTAAGACGGTTCTTAAGATGGCCGAGCGTATCAGCCTGAATTCTCCGCTTGTTACAGAGCTTGAGGAGAAATTGCTTGCTGATCCGGAAGGCGAACCTGATGCCGCCGTCAAGAAGGAGTTCGAGACAAAGCGCGCATCATATATCAAGCGCTTCAGCGACACCTGTATAAAGCTATATAAAAAGAAAGTGAAGCTCGCCGCTGACCGCCATCGCGACTATCTGCTCTGGGCTCTTGAAACTGACAAGGAGGATAAGACTGCTTGGAAGCTTGCAGCAGAGGAGATTAAGCAGCTTGTCGCCGATAAAATGTCAGACATCCTTGCTAAATATGTCCCTTGTGTGCTGACAATCCCCAGCGTGCCAGACTCATTGCGTAAGCCCGTGATTGATGCAGAGCTTAAGAATCTGACAACTGCAACCGTGCAGCGCAAGGCCGTGAAACACGAGATGTGGTACGAGCTAAGCCTTCCACCTGACTGGACGATTGACAAGAGCTGGCCTGTTTTATTCGGCTTTGAAGGTGCTGGATGCAATTTTGCAGGTTATCACAAAGGTTTTGTTAACGCCCGTTCTCGACTACCGCTTATTGTTGTCACACTCCATACTTTCTCAAGCACAAATGAACTTGACCCTAAAAAGTACCGTTATGACCCAAAGGTGATCGAGGCTAACAACAACTCGCGATTGGCTTTCGATTCTGCCGGATTCGATGCAGTGTTGGCTGACCTTAAGGTCGCATACAACGCACAGGAGAAAGTAGTGGCAACCGGTTTTTCTGGTGGTGGCAACATGACTTATTTCTTAACATTGTACCGGACTGGGCAGCTACTTGCGTCATTTCCCGCTTGCGCCAACTTCAACCCGGGAATGGCTCAGAACCTTGACCCCGTTGCTGAAAGCCTTAGAGGTTTATACATCCATATTTTTACAGGAGAAAAGGACCCGCACCGCGACCTGACACACGGCAAATTTCGTCCCGGAATTGAAGAGCAGACCGATTGGGCTGTAAAGGCTCTTGCTGATGCGGGTTTTACATCTGTTAAGCGCACAATGCTACCAGGTGTGGGTCATGCGGCATGTGCAAAACAGGTTATGGAAGAGCTGATTGCGCTCGATATTGTAAAGCCAGATAAACGCAATTGAGCAAGGTGGCATAAACGATGTGTGGAAGGTTCATTGTGATTGCAGCACCCGATGGTTATGCGGTGAAGTTCTTGCTGATGGACTTTTCGATGTACTACCGACGCTATAACATCGCGCCGACCAGCATAATTCCCGGTATCGTGTATGACAAACTGAGCAATAGCCGTCAGCATCGCGAGTTTGTGTGGGGACTTGTGCCGTCATGGGCAAAAGACACAAGCGGCGCGGCACGAATGATCAACGCCCGAGCAGAGACCTTGGCAGAGAAATCCGCTTTTCGTTCTGCCTTTAAGTACCGCCGCTGCCTTTTGCCCTCAAGCGGTTTTTACGAATGGAAGAAGCAGGGCGGTGCAAAGCAACCATACTTGATAAAAATGAAGGATGGTGGGTTGTTCGCTTTTGCAGGGCTATATGAGCTTTGGGATCGCGACGGCAGCTCGCTTAACACTGCAACGATAATAACATGCCCCCCGAATGAGCTTGTAGCCCCAATTCATGACCGCATGCCTGTGATTTTGCCTCAAGAGCATTATGAAGAATGGCTGAATCCAGATATAACTGATACCGCTTCTCTGTCGCGCCTTCTCGTACCCTTCGACGAGGGGCAGATGGAGATGTATCCAGTAACACCAGCCGTCGGCAATCCACGATACGATAACAAAAGCTGCATCGAGCCTGTTGAGGGTCTGTTCTGATATTGATGCAAAGGTCGCTGTCTTTGCCTCCGAACTACCAATACACCTCGTATTTGTGCTCTTCCTGGTACATCTGAAAATCCTCATGAGCCTTTTTCCATCGCTCGCCTTTCACATCATCAAGCTCAAGGGTTATTTGCTTAGCTTTATCGAAGATCTCTGCGTTGACCATTTCTTTCTCAAAAATCTCAGCAGTCCACAATCTCTGAGTCCTGTAGTACGCTCCGCACTTAAGAACAGTACGCGATAAGTCCTTGCTGTATAGCCCCACAATGCTATTTTCATAATAATCCTCGTGTGGACGAACAACCAGAATGCAAATAGGTCTTTCGTAAAAATAATAATCAAACATGCTGTTGTAATCCCATAGTGAATACAATTCCCATCTCGTTCTTGAATAATAGTGAAAAACACCAGCACTCAGCATGTCGCCCTTTAGGATAGCCTGATACGTATCATATGAATAAGATGTGCCTTTTAGGAAGGTTCTTCCCATTTCGCCAATCATAAGTTGCATCTTGCCTTCGAGCGTAATATCATATTCAATAGAAGTATTAATTCTTGCTGATAGAATAGGTGTTGGCTCCTCATCCTCAAAGTGTGTAAAAGGGTGCCATTTAAAACATCCAGTGTCATTGTATATAATATTGGCATTGCCTGAATCCTTAAAATGATTAAGCAAATAGGTGTAACCAGTCTGTGCGCGAGATATAAAATAAAGTGATGGGAAAATAGTATCTTCTTTTGTATTAATTGTGCCTTTATTGCCATTTATGATAGTGCTTCCCATAAACCAAGCTGCCCCGCTCTCACCTTCATCTATCTTTCTCAATTTGTTTGCGCCTGCCGCAATTCTGTAATTCTGCATGTAGAAAAATTCCTGCATCTTATTCTTGACAAATGAACAAACGCCTTTTCGAGCTGAACCGCATAGATACTCTGACGCGCCGTATTCAAACGTAAATGCATAAAGAAGAAAAGATGCCTGAGCCTGAGCAATCTTACCTGTTATCACTTTTGGTGCCATAAGAAATATGGTAAATGCAAACCTTGCGTTGAAGGAATCAGCTGCATTGATGGCCTTCTTCTTGTCTGGCCTCCAAGTTGCATCATCAGCGTTAAGAAAATCCTTCTTTACATATTTATCAAGAAGTGAACAAAAAGTCTCACCCTTTAATGTAATTAACTCGGGTTGTTCACAAGACAGTATGTCATTAAGGTGAAAATTTGAATACAACCAATTGAGAAAACCTTCGGCTTCAAAACAAGAAACCTTGCTTGCGTCATACTTGTGACACCAGTCGGAAAGCTGCTCCCACTTATTTAACCCATTTAGTTTAAGATTCATTTTAAACGTATCTAAGTGCACCTGATATTGCTCTCTATACTTAAAAATATTGTTAATATCATCTACCTTCTCTTTAAACCACTTGCGATGCTCGCTATTGCTATCGTGACGCGATTCACCTGAACTGGATTCCAATGTGAATTGCTCGATAAAAACAGCACAAATGCATCGTTCTAACTGAGATACAGGCTTATTATTATCTGCGCAGTCACCCTCCATAGCGAGGCGAATCAAGCAGAGACGATATGCATAATGTCTTCTAAGCGCAATTATTGCATCCTGTTTGCGCGGGAACATTTCTTTCTCTCTTGTCGGATTGAGATAAAAGAAAGGCAGCTTCTCGACTCCGAGGAAGTCGAGAAGCTGCTTCAGGATTTGCTTGTTCTCAAAGGCGGTTTGAGGGGGTGATAGTCGGCACTCAGCCTTTAGTGTCGTGTAGAACTCCTCAATCTGCTTGTCGCTTGGCTGATATGGCAGAGCCTCGAAAGACAGATGTACCTTGCTCTTCTCTGCCTCTTGTTGCACTTCCTCAGAAAATACTGAGCAGTACACCATTGTCAGGGCAATTGTCAACACTATTAGCTTGTGCATTATGCCTCCAGTTTACCAATACACCTCGTATTTATGCTCCTCCTCGTACTTCTTCTTCTCCTCCATCGCCTTGTTCCATCGTTCGCCTTTTGCATCATCAAGTTCACGGGTTATTTGCTTGGCTTTATCGAAGATCTCAGCGTTTATTGGATCGTTTGCAAAAATGTCCGCAGTCCATATACGATTCATTAAATAGTTACCCCCACACTTATGCCACTGAGTATTAAATCTAATATCATGCAAGCCAACAATGCTTCGCTCATAGAATTCCTCGTCTGGATGCACAACTAACATGCATATTGGTCGCTCGTAATAGCAATAATCGAACATGTAATTGTAATCCCATAGAGTATATAGTGTAAACTTTGTGCGAGTATAAAAATGAAATAGACCCGGTTGTGAAGCAGTGTCCTTTGCAAAGAACTGATATGAATTATAAGATATCGAGGTGCCCTTAAGAAAAGATCTTCCCATTTCTCCTTGCATCATAAACAATCGTCCGCCAAAGGATACATCATATTCAATGTCACAATTGACTCTGCTAATTGTGGTTGGAGTAGGAGTTTCATATTGAAAATGAGTGAAGGGGTGCCATTGAAAATATCCTGTTGAGTCAAGGATGAAATTAATAAAATGCTTATCCTTGCTGATTCCGCACAATGAATCAAAACCTGTGAGCGATTCAGCAACCAAGTAAACACTTGGATACATGAAGCAATCGTTAACGGAGAGTCGCCCTACTTTTGAACAGATATCAGTATCACTAAGAAACCATGCAGGACCACAAGAACCCGTACCAATCGTCTTAAATCTATACATAGGTTGAGCCATTTTGTAGTTAATATCATAACTCGGGCTTTGCAATAGAGACAATGCTGAATCATAGAGTCTCTTTACTGTCTGCGATGATAAGCAACCATATCTTGATGTGCCCGTATCTAATGAACACGCAATGGAGGCGAGACTCGCTTTGCTCATACTTGTTGTATCCGCACAAATCTTAGGGAGAAGCAATAAAACCGCATGCTTAATAAGTGCATTATGCGAAAGAGATCTGCTTGAAACGCGTTTACCATCTGACTTCCATTGAACATTTGCCGAATCAATATAATCGCTTTTTATGTATTTTTCTAATAGTGACCTCATGCTTTCGCCTGCAATTGAAATTGCGTGTGGCAGATCTGATATAGTAATATCGGATAATGAAAAATTGCAGAACAGCCAGTCGAGATATGCTTCTGCCTCAAGATGCTCCAATTGAGATGAATCATATTTGCGCCGCCAATCATTAAGCTGTTCCCATTTGTCTTTGCCAGAAAAATTAAAATATGATTTAATTACTTCTATCTGCCTGTATATTCTGTCCCTATACCCATATTTACTGTTGAGTGAATCAGCATTATCTTTGAACCATTTGCGATGCATTATTCTTCCGTCTTTCATCCCTGCATCGCAGCTTGTCATAGTATATATGCTCTCTATAAGCATAGCTGTTGTATCTCTCATAATTTGTCTAACTTGATGATTAAGATCTATATCTGTACCTTCCATTGCAAGTTTGATTAAACAAAGGCCAAAGGCATAGCACTTGCGAAGTGCAGAAACCGCGTCGCGCTTAACAGGGTATCTGTCTCTGAAAAGCTCTGGATTCGGAACCAATAATGGGGATGTATCCCCGAGGCTGAAGACCTCGGGGATAATCCTCAAAGCATTTTGACCATAAGTATCTAATGATGGAGGGCGTAACCTGCACTCAGCCTTTAGTGTCGCGTAGAACTCCTCAATCTGCTTGTCGCTTGGCTGATATGGCAGAGCCTCGAAAGCCAGAAGAACCTTGCTCTTCTCTGCCTCTTGTTGCACTTCCTCAGAAAATACTGAACAGTACACCATTGTCAGGGCAATTGTCAACACTATTAGCTTGTGCATGTTACTACCTCCTGAATCACTATGTGCTAAGGAACAACATCGTACTGCTTGGAGTCCGTTGATAGCGACCATCTATCACTTACAGTTGCCTTTATTACAACAGATGGATTTGGGGGAGGAAGAGGAAGAGCTGCGTCATAGTATACAGTTTGTTCCACTTCTGTGTATGTACCAACTTGGCGAGGGTTTTGTGGTCCCCAAAAGGGCCCACCTGCTATCGCCCAATTGTTACTTGGTGTAATTGAAAGAAGGACAGTAGCGTTTGATTCCCACATTGCAGTCTCGTATTTGGCATAAACACCTGAACCAGACAATATAGTCATTGGGTCTTCTGTTGGCCAAACACTTACAGGGCGATCTCCAAGCCCTCTAAACGAGATGTCGTAGTCAAAGAAATGCGAATGAGTATTGCACGGGGAAAGTGCTTCAACAAAGATACTGATGTGAGATCTGAAACCGTCGATACCCTCTCCTTCATTGAGGGATGTCTCATTAATTGTCCATGTGCCACTTTGCTGAGGTGCATATCCTGGAGCGAAATCATACGAACCATCTACGAGAGGGCCTCGTGTGGTTTGGAAACTTTGCACATAAGGTGGGGTACCAGACCTTGTGTAATAGAAACCTGTAACTCTGTAGGTACATTGGTCATTTGGGCAAAACGGGCAGATAGAAGGTGCGACAGTTATTCTGAACCTGATGTGAATTGTGCCTGTTAATATGTCGTTGACTAAAGCACTATTACCTGCCAGGCCAGCAACTGGATTAACGAAGTCTGGGCCATCTGCCGCCATTGGATCCGATACTGTCCACGCATCGCAACTGATGATGCAACCTTGACCATCCTCTTGCGATACCAAAGCATCTGTAGAATGCTGAAGCCCGCTTGAGATGAACAAGAGAAGCATAATCATCACTTGAGGAGTGCAAGGTATGAAAGACACCATGCGCATTTGCTGCCTTACTTGGGGTGAAGAGTATATACAAGACATACGCACCATGCGTATATCCGCTCATTGAGATGCAGTTAGATGACATCTCTCGAATCGTATATCTCTCGTCTTGTTGATTCCTCAATGCTGGAAGATGAGGTCACCAACGTGGCACCCATCCAGAGATTTCCAAAGTACTTTCCGAGTAAGAACAAAATGATGATACGCATGCTCGCTTACTTGTCAAGGAAAAAATTCGGCACGATCACCTTGGCCACGCAACAAAAAACCCCGCCTTTCGGCGGGGTTTGATAAGAATTAAAGTTAAAGCGGGATTAGAACTTGCGTTCGCTAAGGCTGTTCATCAGCGAGATGAGCGGCAGGAACAGAGCTATGACTATTGTACCCACCGTCGCGCCCATCACCACGATGATTAAAGGTTCGAGAATGGACACAAGACCCTGCACCACATTGTCAACTTCTTCGTCATAAGAATCCGCAATGCGCAGCAACATTCTGTCAAGTTCGCCGGTCTCTTCACCAACGCGCACCATGTTGACAACCATATCATCAAATACTGGGCTTTGGTCAAGGGGTTCTGCGATCGCGCCACCCTGGCGGATGTTTTCGTGCACCTGACCGATCACATTAGAAAAGACCTTGTTGCCCGTTGCCTGCTGAATGATATCAAGCGCATCAAGAATTGGAACACCCGACGAA
Organism: uncultured Planctomycetota bacterium; assembly: GCA_964571525.1. Classification (GTDB taxonomy): domain Bacteria; phylum Planctomycetota; class B143-G9; order B143-G9; family B143-G9; genus CAZNBY01. Next base: position 22,968 of record CAZNBY010000023.1, on the reverse strand, counting down.
ATCAGCGTGCCAAGGGTACGCGAAAAACGGGCGATGTTCGATTTGATGACAACGCTGCCCAATATCGGCAACCACATTTGTGTCCTGTCGAGCAACAACGCGCCACTTTCGCTCCTCCTTATTAGTTTGAAAATAATGAAGATTACGACAGGGATCGCAAGCAGCACATACCAGCGATTTGCCATAAAGCGCGATGTGTCGAGCACGAGCTGTGTGAGCATCGGCATCGAACCGCCGTCTGAAAGGTCAACAAAGACCTTTTCAAAGCTTGGAATAACATATATCATGATTGCTGCTAATACGCCCGTCGCCATAAGTATTACGAACGCCGGATAAATCAGTGCGCTGAGAACTTTCTTGCGCAGCGCGACTGTCTTTTCCATAAAGACCGCGAGTCTTTCAAGAATCGGAACGAGCACACCGCCCGCCTCGCCGGCTCTTATCATGTTTGTGTAAAGCGTATCAAAGATGCTCGGGAATTTTGCCATCGCTTCAGAAAGCGTCGCACCAGCTTTCACATCGTCAACAATGTCCTTCAATGCCAGCTTTAGACGCAACGGCTTACGCATCTGCCCCTCGAGTATTTCGAGCGAACGGACGACGGGAAGACCTGCGTCAAGCAGGGTTGCCATCTGACGGGTGAAAACTGTTAGGTCGCCATAACTAACACGACCCATAAAGAATGTGCTGCGCTTTTCAGCATCGGCCTTTATCGCCTTTGCTGTCGCTGGACCCGCGCTTTTCAAACGCACGCTTGTCGGAAACATGCCCTGTTGGCGAAGACGCGAACCGGCATCTTCTGGAGATGCTGCTTCCACCTCGCCGCGAACCGCACGGCCCCGTGCGTCCATCGCCTCATAACTGAAAACCGGCATAGTGTGCTCCTGAGTCTTGATAGAAACAGCGCACCCGCATAGTTTATGCGGACGCTCGATAATTCACGCTTGAAGTATATGCCCCTATAGCGATTCAGTCAAGAAAACGAATAACAAGGTTTTGTGACGAAACGCCTTGCTTTAGACTTCACCATGAAGACCGCGTTTCAAGGTTGCAGTGCAGATTGTCCATTTGCGCAAAATTCACCGCTTTGCTACGAGGTTTTCGAAGTGCTCTGATCGTCTGAGCCACTCGCCGCGCAGAGTGATTTCCAAGTCGCGACCGGCATTGCTGTGGCTCAGGTGGATTTCAAGACATTCTTTGGGCAGATAGTCGCCGATCCTTTCTGGCCACTCGATAATTGTTATCGAATCACGATCCATCAGATCGTCACAACCACTGTCGGCAAATTCGTGCTTCGATCTAAAGCGATATGCGTCTATGTGAACAAGCGGTGGATTCGTTGGGTAGGTGAAGACTATGTTAAAAGTGGGGCTTGCTGCCCCTTTAGAATATCCCAGCGAATGGGAAATGCCACGCACAAGGGTGGTTTTACCCGCGCCTAAAGAGCCTCGCAATGCGATAACATCTCCAGCCCGAAGCAAAATGCCAATCTTCTCACCCAAAGCAACCGTTGAGGCTTCATTTTCAAGATAGACCGAAATCATCATCTTATCTGTGCTCATAAGACCCAACCACCCACGGAATGCGGTTATTGTTTTGTAACAAAAACCGACCGGTACCGAAATCGGTAATTGTGCCGATTCTCGTTGCGGATATACCTGCAAGCAAGAGCGCTGCCTCGGCCTCTTCGGATTTGTTCTGGCTTATAGTGAACACAAGTTCAAAGTCCTCTCCATCGTTCAGCGCGTGGAGCAGGGGGGAAACACCATCTCGTACTGAAATCTCTTTTGCAGCGTCAGAGATTGGAATACGCGAAGCGTCAACTGCGAAATCAACGCGCGACGCATCGGCAATATGGCACAGATCACCAGATAGACCATCGGAAACATCGGCCATTGAGTTGACATAACCACCCATTGAAAGCACCTTAGCAGCATCAAGCCGTGGCGTAGAATTAAGATGATGCCCCAATATCGAACCACCAAGCACGCCAGTAACATATATGCCATCCCCAATGCGCGCCCCACTTCTAAGCAAAGGCTCACTGGCAAATGGTTTTCCCATAGCTGTCGAGACCATAACAAGCTTATCACCGCTTGAAAGGTCTCCCCCAACTATGCTCGCATCAACTTGCTCGGCTGCATCGTACATCCCTTGCCACAAGCGCATTAGTTCTGCTTCAGGTATTTGACTGGGTATCTGCGATGCCACGACAAAATGAAGCGGATAACAACCCATTGCAGCAATATCACTCGCGCTGATCATTATGCACTTTCTGCCTATTAGGTAGATATCGGTGTCGCTCAGCACGAAGTCAACATCCTGCGCAATAAGGTCTGTTGTAAGCACATATTTGCCGGATGTATATTGCAGCACAGCGCAGTCATCGCCAGGCCCAATAACAACCGACGGATCCTTTATGGGGATCCGCCGGAAATGTTCGATCAGATTACTTTCGCTCCAGCCGCTCATCTCTTCGAGAACATATTGCGGATGATGAAGAAGAACATCTTGGGGTTCTCTTTGAACCTTCTGCGGCAATATGCAGCCGCGTCGTGCTTCTTGCCGAACGGCACATAGATACGAATATGATGGCCAAGCGCAAGCAGCTCAGCCTGCTTCTTTTCGACCGGCACACCCAATAGCATCTGCCATTCAAACTTGTCAGCAGTTGCTCCCTGAGCCTCAACAACCTCAGCATTCAGTCTGTTAATAAGCCCGATGTCATGTGTAGCCATGGCGGGGTAACAGCCATTAGATATCATCAGCTTGGCAATCTGCACATAGCTTTCGTTAATCTCGGCCATCGTTGCAAAATCGCGGTCTGCCTTGTAAATGCCCTTGCAGATTCGCAGATTAGGCTTGTATCCATCATCAATCAGCTTCTGCACATCACCAAGCGTCCGTTTCATGTAAGCCTGAACGACGGTGCCAACATTGTCAAAACCCTTATCGCGCAGATAACGGTAAATTCGAATAGTCGCATCTGTTGTGCCCTTGTCCTCCATGTCAATGCGCACAAACCGCCCAATTGCCTTAGATTCGGTTACAACCCGTTCGATGTTGTTTCTGCACTCGTCTTCAGAGACAAGCAATCCCATCGCGGTGGGCTTAAGAGAGACATTCGAGTTTTTGATATGCGATACGCGTTTCTGCATCTCGATATAGTCATCCGTCCACTTGCGGCATATTGCGACATCCTTAGCGGATTCTCCCAATATGTCGAGTGTTGACCACATGCCTCTTTTCTCCAAGAGTTCCTCAGCGACACGAACACCGTCGTCAAGGGTTTCGCCCGCGACATAGGGCTTTGCAAAGGTCATTACAAGCCAAGTCGGCGAAAGATCGGCGAAAAAGTCACGAACGCCCGAGATAACTCCCATGGATACCTCCGGTCAATTGCGCTTAATAAACGAGAATGCAGCGCGGTTGTCGGTTATTCCGGCAACTCGGCGCCGCTGATTGTTAGGTTCCAGAATTCTGCGTATTCATCCTTGATAGGGCACACGCTGATAATGTTCTCACGCTTCAAGTACATTACACCCGATGTGCCGTAGATGAAATCATCTTCAAGGCGCAGGATTTCGTCGTCAACGATGTCTTCCTCATCCTCGTCAATAACCTCATCAATATCTTCGTCTTCGTCACAGCAGCAGCAATGCTCATCATCTTTGTGGCATTCTGCGGCGTGTGCCGCGGCTTCTTCAATTATCTCATCCGCCTCGTCGTCATCAAGATCGTAATCATCTATCCAACGGACATACTCGAGCTTTATGAAGTCGGTCTCGGCCTTCTTCAATATATCCTTCTCGATGTCTTCGACGCGTGCGACAAGCTCTTCGTTGCCTTCGGGCGTCCAGTAGGTTAATAATACCCATTGCTCTTTCATTCTTTTACCCTCCAAAAGGAGTTGCAGGGGGGATTCCCCTTAGTCTACAGTGATAAAAGCGCTAACGCGCGTAACACTAATGGTCTTCGGTTTTGCCCTTGTTTCAATCCGCAACTGTTATCTTCAACGCGCAATGTCAGATAATCGGGCACCATTCTTCCACTGCTGGCGAAACAAAGGCCAAAGAAGCAAAACAGGAATACCTTCAATGTCATCGGAACGAATGCATCCGAAACTGCGGCTGTCTTCGATATTCTGCCCCATATCGTTCAGCACGAAATACGAGTCGGATGGTACCTTAGCGATAGAGCGATTGCCCACAGCGAAAAGCCCGCTTGACGATGTGAAATACTGGTCGCGACTGATTTTAACCCAATCGAGCACAAATGAACCATTTTCTGCGCCGAACGCGAGATCGAAAGGAGGACGCGAAGACAGATCAACCTCGATGGGTACTGTTGCAACATACTCTCCCGCGCCGACTTCGACAATTCCGTCGTAGCAGGAAAGCGATAGATGCAGCGGCGTGTTGATTCTCGCGGGCTTGGGTATTATCAATTCCTCGGTCTCACCCACCCGTATAAGCTTGATGATACCCTTTTCGCCGTCAACAAAAAGTACAAGCGGTGCATTGTGATACATATACCGCACAAAAAACTTGCCGCGCAATGACCTTAGCGCAAGGGAAAATTCAATCTTTATGTCATATACAGGATTCTCGCCGCCTCTTAGCTCGAACAAAGGTAGTTTCTTCCCTTCAATCTTCGCCCCGCATTGACTGCATACAGCCTTTTTATCAGCTTGAACCTTATCTGCATTCGCAGGTGCGCCGCACCGTGAACAAAAGCGAGAGCCGGTTTCTGGGCTTACTCCCCAGTATTTAATGCCACCTGTTGCCGTTCGTTCAACTTCGAAGTTCATGGGAAATGGAGAAAATGGCCTGTTTGTACCCTCGCAAACAAATCTCTCTGGCGCAGAAACCACTTCGATATCTGATATACCACGCCCGAGCTTGAACGCTGACTTATCGGCATGTGGACTGAATATCAGCAGAGTCTTGTCTTTTGTCGTGACGCGAAGAGTGCCGTCATCGGCGATCCAGTCGTTTGTTGATGCCTCCCAACCTCTGCTTATGCGCCTTCCATCAAAATCCTCGTATGTAACGACCGACCACATTTGGCTTTGAACTGATGGCGGTTTTGCGAGAACTTCGCCCGTGTCGAAGTTAAATATATTGCCGCCCTCTATCTCTATCCGTTCGTCGGGAAGACCATAAATTCGGCCTGTTGCCGATTCCATGCCTCTTCCACGGTTCTTGTACAGTATCGGCGAATAGCGGCGGGTGCCCCCTATTGTGCGCGACATTCTGTCGAACATAACAACAGACTTAGGCTCTATCGAGATTGGTTGCGCCTCCTTTTCGCTGATTACCGCAATATTGAACACGAGCGGCGACCATATGTTTGCAAGAAGCATATATGCAGCAGGAAAAATCAGGATGACGAACAAGAAAGTCGCAGCAATGCCCCATAGATACCTGCCCCCGCCCATTGCAGAGATGTGAGACACAAGATCGAATGCGACCAAGGGTACAAGCAATGCAGGCAGAAATGATGGAGCAGAACCAGATGGGCTTATGAACAACGGATATACAATCGTAAAAACCGCGCTAATGCCCGCCAGTAGGGCAAGATTGCGAAACAGAGATATCATCAGGCAGTAGAGGATGATGATTGACGCGGTTTTCTTAAGAGCGGGAAGAAAGACAAATCGAAGAAACAACGACAGCGCCCCTATTGCAGCGAACGCGGTTATCGGAAAGACGAATAGGTACACAAACACAAGTGCATGAGGCACACCGCCGATCTCATGTGCAATTGCAGGTACACTTGTGCAAGCAGCCAATATCAAGAACAGTGTAATAGAGGATCGTAACAGAGACGCTGTAACCGCAGACTCATGCAGATGAGCCGGATAGCGCTCTATAAACGCTGATATGTGGTGAAATAGCCTTGTCACGCGCGACATCTTGCGCTATTATCCTTAAAACAAGGCTGTTAGCAATTCAAAGGGCAGGGGGCGACAAGTTGATCTCTTGGAACAAATGAGGTGCGAAAATTCTGACTTTGCGGAAATATAAAAAAGCGTCGCTACAATAAGCTGAAGACGCACTGCATTTTAACCGACTTGTTAAAGTAGTCGCCGAAGGTGACATCGCTCGACCCCGCAATCCAGCCTGCGCGACAGGTTCTATGCGCATCCTGTTTTGTGTTAAGGTGAGTGTTTGTTGCTATTTTCGGCTCCATTTGTCATTTTCCTTGACATAATGGGGCTTAATGCTGTACAATTAGTGTTTGCAGGAGGACTGAAACATGCACACTCTTGAAGAACTACTGCGATACATGGTAGAGCGAAACGGCTCAGACCTTCACCTTACTGCAGGCTCGCCTCCGCGTGTCCGTGTTGACGGCGAACTTAAGCCCGTCGGCGAGGAAATGCTGACCCCAGATGACACGCAAAGACTTGTGTACGGTATTCTTGACAGCGAGCAGGTAGCCAAATTTGAACAAGATTGGGAGCTTGACCTCTCATTCGGTATTGGCGGGCTTGGGCGCTTCCGTACTAATGTCTTCTACCAGCGCGGAGCAATTGGCTCGGTAATGCGCGTTATTCCATATAAGATCAAGGGATTCGATGACCTTGGTCTGCCAAAGAAGGTCTGCGAATACCTCTGTTCGCTTCCACGCGGGCTTGTGCTCGTAACTGGTGCGACAGGCTCAGGCAAAAGCACGACTCTTGCGGCGATGATTGACTACATTAACACACTTGATGACGGTCATATTATCACCGTAGAAGACCCCATTGAATTCGTACATAAGAACAAGAAGTGCCTTGTGAACCAGCGCGAGGTCGGTTCTGATACAAAGACCTTCTCAAATGCTTTGCGTCACATTCTGCGCCAGGACCCCGATGTTGTTCTGATCGGCGAAATGCGCGATATGGAAACCATCGAGGCTGGCTTGCGTATTGCTGAAACTGGACACTTGACCTTTGCAACACTACACACAAACGATGCAACCCAGACGATTAACCGTATCGTTGACGTGTTCCCTGCTTCACAGCAGACGCAGATTCGCACGCAGTTATCATTCGTGCTTGAAGGTGTGTTCTGCCAGACGCTGCTTGAAAAGCGCGGTTCAAAGGGGCGTGTTCTTGCCTCAGAGATAATGCTTGCTACATCGGCCGTACGGAGCCTGATTCGCGAGAATAAGACGCATCAGCTTTATTCGATTATCCAGACAAGCGGAAAGCTTGGAATGATAACGATGAACCAGTCTCTGTATGCTCTGTATAAGAGGGGTATGATTAACTTCGATGACGCGCTTCGCGCATCGAGCGACCCAGAGGACCTGAAGAGGTTGTTCTCAGCACAAACTCCAATCCAATAAGGTAAAAGCTATGGTTCGAGTAGTCCGTGCATCAAGAAAAAAGTTGGGCGAAATTCTGATGGAGACTGGCCTTGTTTCAGAGGCTCAGGTCGAAGATGTCATTCGCACCCAGCGAGAGACAGGTGAGTTGTTCGGCGATCTGATGATTGACAGGGGATATGTATCAGAAGGCGACATTGCCAAGGCAATGGTAACACAATTCCATCTGCCGTACATATCATTGTCTAATGTGCAGATAAACACTGATGTGAAGGGGATTTTCCCCGTTGGCATTATGAACAAGAACCTGTTTGTTCCGTTCGATAAGGTCGGCAATATTCTCCTTGTTGCCACCGCTGGGGTGATTGATGTCGAGATACTTGAGGAGCTTGAAACCTCTGCCGGATGCCCAATCCGCGTGTTTGTAACAACAGTCAATAATGTCAGAAAAGCTATTACCGAGCACTTTACCGAGGAAGACTCCCTGAGCGAGATGGGAGCCTTGCTCTTGGGAGATGTCTAATATGTCTGCCTTCGACAGAAGATTAAAAGAACTGCTTGTCAAGCACAATCGCCTTGCAAGGGAGACGGCGGATTCGTGCCTTGAAAACGCGATAAAAGCACGCGTCAGTTTGACAGAATACCTTGTGCGCGAGAATATGCTCAAAGAGCCTGATATCATCAGCACAATATGTCTCGAAAGAGACTTGACCCCCATCAATTTGAAGTCTATCAAGTTCGATAAAGAGATTGTCAACCTGATACCGCAGGAAGCCGCTGAGTCTTATGGTGTCCTTATAATCTCTAAAATAGGCAAGTACCTAACGCTTGCTGTTTCAGATCCATTTGATCTTGTTGCGCTCGACGATCTTAAAAAGCTCACCGAGAGCGAGATAATTCCAGTTGTTTCGACCGATATGAGCATCATGTCCTCGATGAAAAAGGCATACAAGGAGGACGAGGAGAAGATGCAGCAATTCATGGCTGATATTGCTAAATCAGAGGATGGAGATGTAACCCAGATTGAGACATCCGAAGAAGAGGATGTTGATATCTCCGCAGTAACTGATGCCGGTTCCCCAGTGGTAAAGCTGGTCAATCTTCTTGTTTCGAATGCTCTGAAGAGGGGCGCGAGCGATATCCATATCGAACCCTATGAAAAGCGCGTTCGTATTCGATATCGAATAGACGGTGCCTGCACCGAAGTCGAGCCTGCTCCACCCAAGCGTATGCAAAATGCCATTATCTCGCGTATCAAGATTATGTCTGAGCTTGATATCGCAGAGAAAAGAAAACCGCAGGACGGCAAGTTCCGCATCCGTTATGAGGGTAGAGATGTTGACTTCCGCGTCTCTATTCTGCCTATTGTGCACGGCGAGAAATGCGTTATGCGTATTCTCGATTCGTCGTCGTTAACGCTTTCTCTTGAGTCTCTCGGCTTCGAGCCTAAGGCTCTTGGTGATTTTAAGAAAGCAATCGAGTCTCCTTACGGCATGTTGCTTGTCACCGGTCCGACGGGTTCAGGTAAGTCCACCACTCTTTACTCAGCCATTCGCGAAGTGATTTCTATTGAAGACAACATCGTTACAGTCGAAGACCCTGTCGAATATCAGCTTGAGGGCGTCAATCAGGTGCCAGTCAACCCGAAACGCGGACTTACATTTGCAGGCGCGCTTCGCTCGATATTGCGCCAAGACCCCGATACAGTCATGATAGGCGAAATCCGCGACCGGGAAACGGCAGAAATAGCAATTAAAGCCGCCTTAACAGGCCACCTTGTGCTTTCGACCCTTCACACAAATGATGCACCGTCAACAATTACCCGTCTTGTTGACATGGGTATTGACCCATTCATGGTCGCAACATCCTTACTGCTTTGCTCAGCTCAACGCCTTGGCCGCAAACTGTGCAAACACTGCAAGCAACCCGTGAAGATTCCCGCTGAAAGGCTTAAAGCACTGGGTTGCACAGACCAAGATCTTGAGACATTTGGCATAGACAAAATCTGTGCACCTAAAGGGTGTGGAAGCTGCACAAAAGGCTACAAGGGTCGTTACGCTTTGCTCGAAACCCTGCCGATTACAGAATCAGTTCAAAGAATAATCGTTGCAGGTGGTTCTGCAATGGACATCAAAGAGCAGGGATTAAAAGAAGGTATGATCACGCTCAGGCGAGTTGGCATGCTCAATGCGCTAAAGGGCATCACTTCGATAGAGAATGTGGTTTCCATAACGCTCGGAGACTGAGAGGTTTGATATGGCACAAAGCTACAAATACTCTGCACGAAATGCGGCTGGTGCTCAGGTTGCCGGTACAATTAAGGCCGAAAATGAGGTTGATGCGCAGGTAAAACTGCGCGAGCAGGGGCTGACACCCCTCTCGACAACTCTTGTTACATCAAGTGGAAGCATCTTCGGGCCTGCAAAAGTAAAAACCGCTGAACTGATGGTGTTCACGCGGCAGTTTGCCACAATGATAAGCGCCGGTATTCCTGTGTTCGAATGCCTTTCGATTCTGCAGGTGCAGACCACAGACCGTACATTCCGAACAGTCTTGGGAAAGGTCACAGAGCGTGTGCGTGGAGGTGGTGACTTATCTGTTGCCATGAGCGAACACCCGAACGCGTTCCCCAAGATATATGTGAACATGATCGCCGCAGGTGAAGCATCTGGTCAGCTTGAAGAGATTTTGCTAAGACTTTCAGACTTCATCGAGCGTTCTGAAAAGCTGAAGCGCGAAGTCAAAAGCGCGATGGTGTACCCAGTCGTGAGCTTGTGCCTTGTTTTGCTTATCACTCTCGCCCTATTGATTGGTATCGTGCCGAAGTTCAAGGAGATTTTCGACACGATTGACATGCAACTGCCCTTACCAACAAAGATAGTGCTCGGTGTCAGCGACATACTGCGCAACAATTGGCTGTATGTGCTTGTCGCAGTGGGCGTTGTTTATGGCGCATTCACATATTACAAAAAGACCGAATCAGGATCTTACAACATCACATGGGTTGTAATGCGAATGCCTGTATTCGGCAACTTGGTCACAAAGGTTGCGCTATCTCGCTTCGCACGCACTTTTGCTACCCTTCTTCGCTCTGGTGTGCCGATTCTTGGAGCACTTGAAATTGTAAGCGGTACAGTCGGCAATAAAATAATCGAAGAAGTCGTCATAGATGCAAAAAAGGCGGTCAGCGAAGGCGAGCCCCTTGCCAAGACACTCGAAGAAAGCCATGTGTTTCCACACATGCTTGTTCGAATGGTCGAAATCGGCGAACGGTCAGGCGCGCTCGAAGCATTGTTGATAAAGCTCGCCGACTTTTACGATGAGCAGGTGTCTTCTACCGTTGATAGCCTTACATCCCTAATCGAACCGTTAATGATCGGCATCATGGGCGTTCTGGTCGGTGGTATCGTTCTTGCGATCTTCATGCCGATCTTAAAACTTCAGCAGGCGCTCACTCAGCAGGCCGGATAACAACTTCCGGAGGCTGTGATGCCTTCCAACAGCATTCCATCTGGTCAAAGTCCCAGCCGCCTTCGGCGGCTGGGACGGCAGTTGATCAATTTCCGCTTCCTCTTCCTCGCCCTTGTATTCGTATTCGTATATGCGTTTGGTGAGCTTGGCAAGAGCTACCCAGAATGGCTAATCCTTTTACCTATATCCGCATTCGCCTTCAATGGTGTGATATACCTTCTAAGCTTCTTCTTTGGTGGTTCCCGTTTCTTCCTGTATTTCCAACTTCTATTTGACCTTGCCTTTGTGTCAGTACTTGTCTTCTACACAGGTGGAAGCGAGTCAAACTTTGTGTTCTTGTATTACGCGAATGTCATTGCCGCTGCCATAATCACCGTTGACAACACGGTCTATATTTTCGCCTCGGTTGCCACTATAACAATTGCAGCAAAGGCAATTGCCGATTCTATTGAACAAAGGCAGATAAGCACCTACATGCCGTTTGTCGTTATGTTCGCTCAATTTTCGGGGCTTTTTCTAACAGCAATTATCTTCAATAATAGATCACGGGAACTTGAGGAGATGAGCGTTTACAATGAGGAGACGCTTGAGAATATCTCCGACGCGATTATTGTCATTGCGCCTAACAAGGACATTGCGTTTATAAATCCCGCTGCGAAATCGCTTCTTGCGTTAAGCGATAAGGATGTGCGACGAAAGTTCTCGGCTGTCTTCAGTAAGCCAGGTTTGAAGGAGCTTGGTGAGGAAATAGCAATGCGTGATGAAAACGATAGCTTTGAAATAGACATCGAGCCTTTTTCTGGCTACATACTGCCAGTAAATGTCCGAATTTCTCATCTGTCTGGAAGAGGGCCGAAAGGCATTGGCAAGGTAGTTTTGATAGAGGATCTGACGACCCGCCGCAGAATGCAGGAGATGGAGACGCGCGAGCGTCGTATGCAGGAGTTTGCGTTAGTTTCCGCAGGCGTGGCTCACGAGATTCGTAACCCGCTTGCTTCGATAAAATCTGCCGCACAGGTTCTTCAGCAAGAGGCTCCCGACGAAGATCTGCGTAATATGGCAGACATAATTACAAAAGAAAGCAATCGCCTCGACACAATTCTTTCAGACTTCCTTCATCTTACAAGAATGCGTACTCCAACGCTAAGCAGTGTGCCTTTGAGACCCATTTGTCTTGATGTAAAGGCAACTGTCTGCGCTTCGTCTAATTGCATTGGGTATGACATAGATGTGCCTGAAAAACTCAACTGCAATGTTGACAAAGAGCAATTCACTCAGGTGTTGCTCAACCTTTCGCTTAACTCTGTGCAATCCAATCCGACCGGTGTGAACATCAAGATATCAGCGGTTAGGATGAACCAAAACGAGTTCTTACGCAAGCATAAGCATGTGACGGCGGGTTTTGGAGGATATTTCAGGTTCGGAGTGGTGATAACGCACGAGGACGATGGCATCGGTGTTCCCAAGGATGTCCGTGATGACATATTTGTGCCATTCTTCACAACCCGTCCAAAGGGCACGGGGCTTGGGCTTGCTATCGTGCAACGCATTATCGCCTCACACAATGGAATGATAATTGTTGACTTTGACCGTGAAAAAGGCGTTGCCTTTCAAATATGGTTGCCTATAATCGCCTCTACGGAGGGCGTGTGAGTATAAATTCCACCGTTCGCATCCTCGCTGTTGACGACGAGGATAGCATTTGCACATTAATTCGGCGCCTTGTAACAAAGCAGATGGGCTTTGTGTGCGATTCATTCACCGATCCCGAAGAAGCCCTAAAAGCTTACAAACCAAAATTCTACTCATGCGCGATACTTGATGTCCGCATGCCTAAAATGGACGGCTTGACCCTTATGGCGCGTCTGCATGAGTTTGAACCAGACCTTCCGATCGTCGTGTTGACAGCCTTTGGTCAATGGGAAAGCGCGGTCAACGCAATAAGACTCGGCGCTTTCAATTTCATCACCAAACCGTTTGACAATGATGTAGTACAAAGCGTGCTTGGGCACGCTGTTCAGCGTTACCAGCTTTCAAAGGAGTTTGGAGACGGGGACTCGCAGGTTATAAGCGCGCACATTATAGGAAAATCAGAGGGCATCCGCAAGGTGCTCGACATGATTAAGCGCGTGTCGCCAACTGACAGTACGGTGCTTATATCAGGTGAATCTGGTTGCGGAAAAGAGCTTGTAGCCCGAGCCATACATCTCGGTTCCACTCGTCGCCACAACAGCTTTGTGCCGGTCAACTGCGGTGCATTCCCCGACTCTTTGCTCGAAAGCGAGTTATTTGGCCACATAAAAGGCGCATTTACTGGTGCCGACGCCGATAAGATCGGAATGTTCGAGGTTGCGAACAAGGGCACATTTTTCCTCGATGAGGTCGGCGAGACTTCGCAGATGATTCAGGTCAAGCTGCTGCGTGTCATTGAGACGCGCGAGGTTCGGCCTGTTGGTTCGACCCAAAGCAAGAAGATTGACACGCGCATCATCGCAGCGACAAATCGAGATCTTGAGGCCGAGGTCAACGCCAATAACTTCAGATTTGACCTATACTATCGCCTAAATGTGATCCCGATTTATATTCCACCCCTACGCGATCGCAAGGAAGATATACCCCTTCTGGTCGGTAGTTTTGTCTCACGCATAGCGCGCAGGTTGAACAAAACGCTTACCGCATCAAGCATTTCGCCTGCTGCGTGGGACATAATCGAGCAATACCCGTGGCCGGGCAACATACGCGAGCTTGAGAATGTCATCAGCCGCGCATTTACCCTTATGAAGAGCGATAGGGTCGAGCCTGAAGATCTCGGCCTTCAGACGATTATGACGGTTGCCAGAGTCGCTCAAGGTATTTCCGCTGAAACCGCGGTGAAGGAAAGTGCGTCTCAAGTAGCAGAAAGCAATAAGCATCCCGATACGATACCAAAGAACTTTTCTATAGAGAAGCACCTCGAAGAGGTTGAAATCGCCTACATTAATCGCGCAATGGAGATGTCAGATGGTGTAATTGCTGATGCGGCGCAGCTACTCGACCTGTCTATTCGAATGCTCCGGTACAAGATTCGTAAATACGGAATTCAAAAGAACTGGAGGTGACCGTGGAGTCGTTCAGTGGTGAACAAGTTGTGTTGAACGGCGAAGGTGGCTTTTTTGATGGAGAGGAATACATTCTTCTCCCGGGCAAGACCTACACTGTCGGCCGCAGTTCATTATGCGAGATTTCGCTAAAAAGCACGGCGCGCTTTCAAACCCTCGAAGAGGAGGGGCTATTATTAGATGATTCCTTCCGTTTGACTTCAGGCAAGCACTTTACGATCACAGTTCACGACTCTGGCGAATACGCAAACACCGCAACAGATTTAAAGGTCAGGGTTCGTGGTTCTATCAAGGTCGTGATAAAGTGCATATCCGAAAACGGCATAAGCGTAAACGGTAAGCGTTTTACCGAGCTGATAATCCCCGATCTTGGCACCGCAGTGCACTACATCGAGTTTGGTGCGGGGGAGAAGTTCAGGCTTTCGTTGCGAAAACTGTCCTAAAGGCAGTAAGACCAATACACCCCATCAGCATCCAGCTACTAAGTCGGTCGGCTTTTAGCGCGTCAAGAATATCAAATCGCGTATAATCGCCATCCCCGTTATACATCTGAACCTCGTATCCCCAAATGAAAGGTGCGCACTCCAAGTGGATGTCCTTGTGCAAAAATACGGTGGATCGTCAGTTGCGAACACCGCCAGAATACAAAATGTTGCCCGTCGTGTCGCAAAAGCATACAGCGAATACGGCAAGGTTGCGGTAGTTGTCTCGGCCTTGCAGGGAGAGACCGACAGGTTATTGTCGCTTTCTAAACAGCTCTCTCCATCACCTCCAGCACGCGAGGTTGATGTATTGCTCGCGACTGGCGAACAGGCTTCCGCGTCGCTTCTCGCAATTGCGCTTACTGAAATGGGTCTGCCAGCAAAGAGCATGCTTGGCCATCAAGTGAGAATCGCCACAGACAGCCATTTTGGGCGCGCTCGCATTCTTGGCGTTGACACAGACCGAATTAACCGCGAGCTTGAATCAGGCACTATTGTTGTGGTTGCTGGTTTTCAAGGTACCGCTCCGAATGGCGACATTACAACCCTCGGGCGCGGCGGATCTGATACTACAAGCGTCGCGCTTGCATCCGCTCTCGGCGCAAGAAAATGTGAAATCTATACCGATGTGACCGGTGTCTTTACCACCGACCCTAATCTTTGCCCCTCCGCGCGAAAGATTGATGTAATTGACTTTGAAGAGATGCTTGAACTTGCAAGCCTTGGAGCAAAGGTGCTCGAAACGCGCTCTGTCGAGATTGCCCGCAAATATGGTGTGGATATTCATGTGCTCTCGTCGTTTTCAGATGAATCTGGCACGCTTGTAACAAAGAGGAAATTAGACATGGAAACCCCAGTTGTAACCGGCGTGGCATGCAAAAAGAATGTCGCGCGCATTACTGTGTTCGGCATTACTGATAAACCGGGTGCCGCTGCAAGGCTTTTTAGGCCGATTTCAGACGCTGCTATTAATGTTGATGTCATTATTCAACCCGTCAAATCCGATGGCACCACCGATATAAGTTTCACAGTTGACGAACCCGATTTTGACGAGACGCTTAGGATTCTCAATGCTAACCTCATCGCAATCGGCGGAACATCTGTCGCAGGCGAGAAAAACCTTGCAAAGGTCTCGATTGTGGGGCTTGGAATGAGAATCCAACACGGAATTGCTGCGAAACTGTTCGAGATACTCGCATCGCACGATATAAATATCTACATGATTTCCACCTCTGAAATCAAGGTCTCGTGCGTGATTGATGCTGATAAGGCTCAGTCTGCGGTTGTCGCTCTTCACGATGGCTTTGGGCTTGCAGCTCAATAGTGCGAAAGGGAACAAGTGGAACACTTTTCTTACATTGACGGTGAACTGCACTGCGACGGTGTGCCAATTGCCCAAATAGCGGATGCCGTTGGCACACCGCTGTACATATACAGCCGAACCGCCATAGAGCATCACTATACTGTCTTCGATTCGGCGTTTTCGGTTGACCATATAACCTGCTATGCTGTAAAGGCATGCTCGAACCTCGCTATCCTATCTGCACTCGCCAAGTTAGGTGCTGGTGCTGATATAGTATCGGGTGGCGAGCTTAATCGTGCCCTGCGAGCCGGTATTGATCCAAAAAAGATAGTCTTCTCTGGTGTTGGTAAGACCGTCGAGGAGATTGACTTTGCCATCATCACCGGCATTCTTTCTATAAATGTCGAGTCTTTTGCCGAACTTCGCGCGATCGAATATAGGGCTCAGCAACTTGATCGAGTGGCGAGCGTGGCGATTCGGGTTAATCCTGATGTGGATCCTTTTACGCATCCCTATATCTCTACCGGCCTTAAAAAGAACAAGTTCGGCGTAGATATTCATGAGTCAGTCGAGCTTTTCGAATACGCTGCGCAATCAATGCACCTTGATATATGCGGTGTAAGTTCACACATAGGTTCGCAGCTAACCGACATATCTCCCTTCGTAAATGCCTTGGAGAAGGTTCGCGCACTATACGATAATCTTGTCAAAAAGGGCATTGTTCTGCGCTACATTGATGTCGGTGGCGGTCTCGGCATAGTATATGACAATGAGACAACATCGCACCCGCGCGAGTTCGCTGCCGCAATTCAACCGCTTGTCGCTGATATTTCCGCAACGCTTATTTTCGAACCCGGTCGTATGATCGTTGGCAATGCCGGGATGCTTGTTACAAAGGTGCTATACACGAAGACTAACAACGGCAAGCTGTTTGTTATAGTTGATGCGGGTATGAACGATCTTGCTCGACCGAGCCTTTACCACGCATATCACCGCATTGAGCCTGTCAGGCAATCAGAAGGTGACGGCTACACCGCCGATATAGTCGGACCGATTTGCGAGACTGGCGACTTTTTGGCTCGGGGCAGGGAGATGGCCGGAAAGCCTTGTGGGTATTTAGCTGTTCTCAGCGCTGGGGCATACGGTTTTTCAATGTCATCGAACTACAACACTCGCCCGCGCCCTGCCGAAGTTTTAGTCGAAGGAGATAAATGGCGCGTCATCCGTCGCCGTGAGACCTTTGACGACCTTATCCGTGGCGAAACCTGCGAATGAATCCTATTAATGTATTTATTCGTTTGCGGTTGTGATTTTCTCCTTGACTTCAAACGCCTTCAAGTATGATATACTCATAAGTGTGTTGAGAGAGCATAAATAGGCAGCTTTCGCGTCATACGAGGGGGAAACATGGATAGCTTCGTGCAGATCGCGTATGTGGTTGCGTTTTTCGCCACCTTCATCTCGGCGGGTTACTTTGGGTTCTTGTTCTGCGAATGGGCGCTCACCCGCTGCATTTTGCCCATCTACTTCGGCAAACCCGCTCAAATCCAGCCCAATGCACTGTTGATCACTTTGTTCAGCATCCTGTTGTACGGTTGCGCGGTAGTGTATTTTCAGTACACTCTATCAATGAGCTTGGTTTACGGCCATGACAACATTGGTATCGCAACCTTTTCTTTATTTCAGTTTTTCGACTCTGTTGTGCTGAACACAGGAATGCTAAGCAATTTAACGCTTCATTTCACGATTGCGCCATTTGGTGTGGGGCTTGGTTTCGCGATTGGCTTTATCTTCGCCATTCCGCGCATGTCAAAGACCTTCAAAGCCATAGCAATACTGTTCGGCCTTGTCGCCTTGGCGAACATGATTACCATTGTCTTCAGCATCGAGCTTATCCCTGTGCCCATAATCAATTCCGTCGCGTTGCTTGCGATTGTGTATGCTGCCAATCTTGTGCTTATTTCTGTTGGTATGCGCGGATTAGATAACAGGTTTGTGGAAGGCAGAAAGCCCTCTAACTGGAGCAGAATAAGCAAAATAATCCGCTATGCCGTCGTCTTTATGTACTTCTATCCGATTCTTATAGAGATTTTTAACAGCTCAGCGGACGCTTCGCATATGAAGTACTACGTGGTCTTCTTCGGGGTCATCTTTGCGTTACTTCCTATTTACACAATCGTCCTGCTTGTTAAAAGTCCTCAGCGAAGAGATATAAGCACTGAGCATCTGCCTCAGCATGTCGCTGAGGAAGCGCAGACTACTTAGAACCAGTATTGTACTCAGGATACAGCTTCTTAACGCAACTCGGGCAAAGCCCGTGGCTGAACACAGCCTCGGTGTTTGCTGTGATGTACTCCTCAACCTGACGCCAGTATCCGTTGTCGTCGCGTATCTTCTTGCAGCTTGCACATATCGGCAATATCCCGCGCAACACCTTTATCTCGTCAATGCTCGCTGTCATCTTCTCGTAATATGCCTGCTTCTCGGCCTCTATCCGCTTCCGCTCAGTTATGTCGAAAACCACACCCTTCAGTCTGACGGGCTTACCAGATGCATCTCGCTCTGTTATCGAGCCTCGATCGTAATACCACGTGTATTGGCCCGATTTCGCCTTTATTCGATATTCAACTTCATACAATAGGGCTTTACCCGAAAGATGGTCGCGCATGGCTTGCATGACATTTTCGTAATCGTCAGGATGAAGCAGGTTGACGAAAGCCTCGTAACCGACATTTTCGAAATCCTCGCGGCTGTATCCGAGCATGGTAACTTTCAATTCGTTGAATGTGACGCGGTTGTTCTGCACATCCCAATCCCACCAAGCAAGGTTTCCCACCGAAAGCGAGCTTTCAAGACGACTCGATATTGTCTCAAGTTCATGCTTAAGCTGCTTGTTCTCTGCGATTAGCTCCTCGTATGTCGGTTTATGGTTCTCATTCTGCATATTGACCTGCCTTTGCGGAAATTGTATACGGTTG
This sequence comes from uncultured Planctomycetota bacterium, assembly GCA_964571525.1. Taxonomy (GTDB): domain Bacteria; phylum Planctomycetota; class B143-G9; order B143-G9; family B143-G9; genus CAZNBY01. The sequence goes on along the minus strand of CAZNBY010000023.1, from coordinate 4,319 downwards.
GCTGTGAAGCGAAACGTAATATTTCGAACAAAAACTGAACCTTCCTGAAAAACAGCGACTATATGTGATAAGAGAGGGGGAGAGAATGAACGCAAAACGCTTAACTTGTCTTGTCGTAATGGCTCTGCTTGCCGTCACCACGAGCCTTGCTTCGGCCCTTCCTGTTTACACAAACGATGAAAACCCCGTATTTGCAGTGCGAAGCGCGCAAGTCCGCGTGGAGATCTGCAACAACCTTGTTCAGACTAATGTATCGCAACGAATCCTCAACACCAGCGATAAGGACATCAAGTGCGATATCAAACTTGATCTGCCCAAGAATGCGCACATCAGCTACTTCAATGCTGATCTTGATGGGAAGCACTACTTGGGCAGAGTGATGGAAAACGAAAAGGCGATAAAGGAGTTCGATGAAGCGGAGGAAATAGACGAAGTGGCAGGAATGGCCTATGAGACTGCTGAGGGGATGGCTCTTAAATTCACAACGGTAAAATCTGGCTCAGAATTTACATTCAACTTTGGTTATGTTGAAGAGGCAAAGTACAAGGATGGGTTGTTCAGCTACACATTTGGGCGCGAATACACAGCACAGAACCTGCCACCCCACGATTCTTACACATTCAACATTGAGTTTCGCTGCACCACAGCCATTAAGAGTGTGGCATCTCCATCACATGATATGATCGGCGAGATAAACGGAGGCAACGCTGCCTTTTCCGTCTCCAAGGTTGCTGAAAGCAACAAGGCTTTCGAGCTGACTTGGTCGCTCGACTTGCGCCCAGGTGAACCGGTCGTAATGGTAAAGGATAAAGACGGCAAAATGCCCGCCTTCAGTATGCTTCTGTTACCACCCGATACCCCTGTCATTCCAGATCCTCGTGCTGTTGTGTTGATCCTCGATAAATCCGGTTCGATGGAAGGCGAAAACTTCAAGATGGCGATTGATGCGGCTTGCGAATTTATCGAGCGTCTTCGTGAAGTTGACATATTCAATGTCTTAATCTTCGATACAGCACAGTTTTACTGCGCTCCGTTTCCATACAAAGCCGATGCGCGTGGAAAATCTGCCTCGATCGAGTTTCTGCGTGAATTCAAGGCCGTTGGTGGCACAAGGTTCCTAAGACCATTGGTTGATTCGATTGAGACTCTAAAGCTCGCGCCGAACTATCTGCCATCCATCGTCCTTCTTACTGACGGAGAGGACAATTACGACAGAGCAAAGGCCTTTCACGATGCAGTTTCCGCTGCCTGCGGATTTTCAATGCCTATTTACACATTCGCGATAGGCGGCTATGTGGATATGCCTTTGCTTCGCACCCTTGCCGAATACAGCGGTACAACACTTGGCCAAATACCTACTCCCGCGAGTTTCCGCCCTGCATTCGAACTTATCACAACCCAGTTTGATTCTGTTGTGGCAGAGAATTTCAACATCGCAAAGACGACAGATTATCGCGCATCATTCTATCCTGCGCATCGCGCGCGTCTGTACTCCGACGATCTTGTTGTAGCATACGGAAACCTGCCTTTCGACGAAAAAGAGACTATCACAATATCCGCGCGCACCGCTAACGGTGCATGGAAGACATCGTTCGATATAAGCACCATCGGTGAAAGATCTGATTGTGATTTCCTCGATTCAGCTTGGGCGGCTGTCCGTATGCGCGACCTTCTCGACCGAATCTCGATTTTCGGCGCGACTGATGACATTAGGAAAGAAGTCATCGCGCTTTCTATCGAATACATGATCTCGTCACCATATACGCGCTTTGTGTTCACTTATAAGGACGAGGTTATTGAATACTGGATGCAGGGAGGAGCAACGGGAGCCTATGGGCAACGCAAGGGTGGAAGCATGGGAAAGACGAGGAGAGTCTTCTCACGGCCAATTCCGATAGTTGACACCGATCTTATCTTCCGCGATTCGAAAGGCGTGCCCGTTCCCAATCAGTCAATGGCGCATGCTATGCTTCTTGCTATGCGCAAGGACAAGGATCTCGAGATGCTTGATTACGCGTACAAGTCTGCTCAGTATTTCGGCATGCAGAGCGCAACTAACACTCTGAACAAAGACCTACTTGAGCTTACCCTCGCGTCCTTTGGTCTTGAGCGCCTTTCTTTAATCTCTGGCAACAGGTTGATCGCCAATCGGATTCAGGACGAGTTGAAGAAGATTGATGCGGTAGCCGTGCTTGAGAAAGCGAGCGACGAGTACTTTGCGATTACCGCCTATTTTACCGCCGAACTAAGAAGGCTCAGACCTGATCTTGTCCCTGATGCAATCGTGGCTGGCATTAAGCGGATCATGCAGGGCAGGGCGAATATTGACTTTGCATCAAACCCAATCGGTTGCGATTTCGACTCTGCGTTGCGCTGGGCGCAATGGTTCCCATTCGTGCTGTTGCACAACGATATCTACACAGTCGCATTGCCGGATGAACCTCTTCGCACAGCGCTTACGGGTCTCGCCTTCAATCCTTGCCAGCGCGCTCATTATGCAAAGCCAGACAAGTTCTTCAAGTTCATGGTCAACAATATGATTGTGCGAAAGCTGACTCCCGAAACCTTGTTTGAGAAGATGCGCGCGGTAGATGAGTTGCCGATTTCTGGCAAAGCGACATTTCCCGCTAACACATGGGGCAAGGCACTTGGCGACCGCGTGAACCGGATACTGAACTGATATACAAAAGAGCATAATCTGCATGCACGGGGCGCAACCGCGCCCCGTTTCTTTTTTTGCCGTGTTCACAAGCGCAATGCACGCTGTGCCGCGTATTTGATGCGACTATTTGCGCAGATCAGAATCTGCATGCAAAATTTGCAGAAAAAAAGCGAGACAATTCGTCTAAAATGCGTACTATATAAGTGTATGGTCGCATCTGCGCCCATCGTGTAACTATGCTAATGCGGAGGTATAGGTGAAAAACCTGCTTGCAACCCTGCTGATACTGGCATCTGCGTTCATGTTGATCGCTATGCCTGTGGGGGCTGAGCAAGCTGACGCACCTGTCGTCAAGCTTGTCAAAGGCCCTGATAAACCCATCGGTCCTCATGCGAACGCCGCAGGTGTTCAGGAGTTATTCCGCATCAACAAGACAGAGGCGGAAGGCAAGCTCGAAGAGGCCGATGCCGCCTATACTAAGTACATCGAAAAGTACAAAGACCAGCCCGTCGCAGTCTATCATCATGCTGCACTTAAACTCGCGATGAATGACCCTAATACCGCTGCAGACCTTATTCGCAAGGCTGAAAGCATTAGGCCTGGCTGAGGTGGCTCTAATTGCGACCGGGGACTGGTCGCGCTCGCAAACACTCTTAAAGCTATGGCCGCTTGCGTTAAGTACGAACCCGAAAGCCTCAAAATTCACACCTACATCGTTCAGGCTTACATTGCTTATGGCGAGCCTAAGCTCGCGTTCGAACACATTGACAAGAACATCAAATTCATCGGCGAAAAGCGCGTGTTCAGCATCTATTCAGGCATCATGCCGATCTGCAACGATTTCGCCGACGAGCCTACTATGCAGCTTGTCATCGAAAATGCCGAGAAGGTTATTACCAAAGACGGCCTCACCACTACTTCGCTTGCGTCAGTATTCAGCTTCCGCTGCAAGATGGTCGAATATTACATTGCAAAGAACAAACACCGCGAGGCGCTTAAGCAGGTTGATGACGAGCTGAAAAAATTCGACAAGGAAATATCCAAGGCGAAATCGCTCGACGATTTGAAAGGTAAAAGCAAGGATCAGATATCCTTTGAAACCGACGCTAACCTTCAAGTTGCAAAGCTGCCAATCTATGTGCTTCGCGCCCGTTCAAATATTGCAATGGGCAAGCGTAAAGACGATGTGCTTTACGGCGACTTTCTCGCTCTAAAGGAGGCGATAGAGAAGCAGAAGTACAAAGAGAGCGCGCTTGAATCTAAGAAGACTCAGTGTATCTCAAAGATTTACGATTCAATGTCGCAGGTAGCTCGTCAGGCTGGCGATACGACAAAGTCAGAGGAGTACAAGAAGCTCGCAAAGGATGTGCTTGCGGTAAAATAACCGAGCAGTTATTGCATTCAAAAAGCCCCGCTCGTCGGGGCTTTTTTATTTCTGAAGAAACTGACGGTGCGAAAGTACAACCGGGATTCTGTCGCGGGGCAGATCAGCGTGTTTGGGAATCTGCCGCACCCATCATTAGCGTATAGCTAACCGACCAAGCCGCGCAAATTAGGCCATTCTCCTCCATTCTCCCCATTGCCCTCAACCCAATGAATGCAAAAAACTTGCTTTCGTATAATACCGGTGTATCCTTAATAAGCAATTCTGAGACGA
>CAZNBY010000022.1:0-50742 GCA_964571525.1 uncultured Planctomycetota bacterium | reverse complement strand
AACAATTCAGCAAATTTGCGAAGACTCGTCAACAAACTCAAAGGATACATATAGGATATGCTAATGCAACAGAAAGTCAAGTTAATAGCATGATAGATTGGGATTCTGGTCTTGCGGTGACTGCAGCGCGAATAGACACATTGGTAGTCCCAATTGCAGTATCTCAACAGCAGAATTCAGAACAAACCACTTCCGAGAAGGGCAAAGCACGAAGTAGAAATGCGCAGAGTTTATCTGCACCGGAAATTGGCGACATGGACAGGATGGACATCGGTTATTTACTTGTCTTGGGGTCTTTAAGCGTAGGCAATCGCACGGGTTTGCCTCAGTATCAGGGGGACACTACGGTAGCCCATGCCTAAACGCTTTCGCGTTTGTGTTTGGTGGGCATCTTCCTTCTCACCAAAATCTGCGAAATCTGCGAAATCTGTGGATAAATCTCCCCCCTTCTTAACTCCCACAGGCGAGACGCCCGCGCTCCACAGTCGCTATCGCGATTGTGCGTGTTCGTTTATCTCATTGTTTGCATTTATTCTAACCGTCAAGATAACATCTCTTGAGTACGGCACGGGCGAGACGCCCATGCCTTTAACGCTTTAATATTGATTTGGTTATTGGTTCTTCTCGGTCTTCCTTCGTGTTCCTACTTCGCTTTCGCGCGACGCGCTTAGCTTCGGAGGATAAAAACTTTGTGTTCCTACTTCGCTTTCGCGCTGTGCGCTTTGCTACGGAGGATTAAAACTTAGCGTGAGACATCCCCGCGGCTTGATCCCGCAGGTGGGCAGATAAGCGGCAGAAAATGTCAGTCTATATCGGCGCGATCGAAAACATTCACGAAGGTAATGTTAGATTCGAAGTCAGCCTTTGTGTCGTCTGGTTGCTTGCTCAGTATGCCGACTTCGACAAGGTTAAAGACTATCTCGCCGACATCCTCGATGCGGTAAAGCCCCCATTGCTCAAGCACATAGCGAGCCATGTTTCCATAGCGTTCAAGGCAGAGCTTTACGAATGCCTGTGAAAGCTCTTGCCCAGTTATATGGCGCTTTTTGATGAGCTTGTTCTGGGCATAGTCGAGCGCATCGCTGACGAGTTCGTACGCTTCGAGATTGTAGCGTTTGTCGCGACGGAGTATCTTCTCAATTAGGGGTTCGATTTGCCAGCGTTTCATATGTGCCTCGCTTTTGCATCCATTACGCGGAACCGGGCAACGCGCCAAAGTCATCAATTAAGTGTACACTGCTATTTCAGGGATTGCATTTTTTTGACAAGCATATCACCCAAGGCGGGCAAAGACGAATCAGAACCACGAACTCCGATTCGAGAAAGAGCGTCGTTTGCTGCATCCACATATTTTGACGCGCGTTCGACACAATATTCCAAAATACCCTCTTTTGCGAGATTGTGCTTAAGCTCCCACTCAGCAGAAAGTGGATCGTTGCGGAGCGCGCCAAGCCAATTGCTCGACCATTCCGACCCCAGTTTTCTGAATAACCGCAGTATTGGTAGCGTGAACTGACCTTCGACAAGATCGCTTCGAACCGGTTTGCCCTCAACAACTGTATCTCCGAACAGGTCTGAACAGTCGTCGGCTATTTGAAACGCCATTCCGAAATTAAGGCCGAAGACACCCATCTGAGCACATGAGTCAGGTTTAGCGCCAGACGCAATGGCGGAAAGCTCGGTAGCGGCAGCAAACAGTCCGGCAGTCTTGGCCTCAATATACTGAAGATAGTCGTCTTCTGAAAGCGAAAGGTCAAACGAGCGGCCAATCTGGCGCAATTCGCCAACGCTCGCGGTCGAAATCACTCGAGCGACCTTTACGAACACATCAGGAGAACGAAAGCCAACAAGCAATTCAAGGGCTTTTGAAAAAAGATAGTCACCGACAAGCAGCGCCGACTCGTCACCGAAACGGGCGTTAAGGCTGGGTTTCCCGCGGCGAAGTGGAGAGTGGTCAACCACATCATCGTGGGTAAGGCTCGCGACATGCACAAGCTCGACGCAGCGAGCGAGCGAACGGTGAAGATCTGTGGTCTTTTTGAAATATTGCGATGTAAGAAAGACAAGTGCAGGACGGAGTAGCTTGCCCTTCATCGTGTCGAGGTAGAGAAAAGGTTCGTGGATATCGCGTGATGGGGGTAGAATCGAGCCGTAAAGATCAGCCTCGACAAGCGCAAGCTCGGCGGCAACAGGCGCAAGTATTGTCTTCAGTTGAGCGTTGATAATCGCTGCAGTTTTCATTTGAAGATGTCTTTCGCCTGCCTTTTAAGAAAGAAGTCGCCGTCTTTTCTATCAATACCAGATGTATAGCTGAAGGTATCGCCCTTTTCAGTTTGTTCGATAAAAAGGAGTTCGTAATTTGGAATGCTCTCGATCAGGCTGAGAGCGGCCTCTTTGCCAAGCACGGCGCAAGCGGTGGACAGGCCGTCACAAACAGAGCAGTCTGGGCCGATTACAGTCACAGAACAAGGCGCGCCGATTCGTGGACGACCGGTACGCGGATCGAAGATGTGGCTGAATCGTCTACCATCCACCTCGAAGTACTTTTCATAGTCTCCACTTGTGGCAAGTGATGCTTCGAACAGAAGCAAACGCGCGATGACATCCTTTGAATCTCGCACAGGCTTTCTCACACCGATTCGGAAGGGCGCACCGTTGGATGAAGAGCCTATAAGGGCAAATTCGCCACCACCTGACTCGACCAGCGCAGACTTTATGCCGTTTTGCTGAAGATGTAATGCTGCGCGAGCAGTGGCAAAGCCTTGGGCGATGCCGTTAAGGTCAATCGCTACGCCTTCCTTTGAAAAACGAACCGACTTGGTGATGCAGTCAAGCGTGATGTTGCTGATATCAGAAAGAGGTAGCGCAGCGGTGATTGCATCATCGTGCGGGATGGCGTTTGTGCCACCTGGCCCGAACCCCCAAAGCGATAGGATCGGTCGTATGAGTGGGTTATACGCTCCGTTCGTCAGATTGTGCAGCTTGACGGCCTCTTGCAGGCAGTTAGCGAATACATCGCCAACTTGAACTTGGCTCATGAAGGCTGCACTGTTCACTCGTGAGATGTCAGAGTCATCTTTGTATAGAGAGCAAGAGGCATCAACCTCGCTGATGCGGCGAAGCGCTTTATCAAGGGTGCGACGAAGCTGCGGAGTCTCTTCGCGGTTATCGAATAGGGTAATTCGGCATACGGAACCCATTGCGAAGATCTCGTCGCCGATAACGATAGATGGAGCGACGCGGCGCGATGCCACCTTGCTCGCCACAAACATGCCGACCACAAGAGCGAATATGAACAATGGGATGAAATAACGCATATTGTGCCCTGAAAAGTAGGGAGATTGTAACTATTTCGTCGCCGCGCTGCAATTCAAGAAGGTATTATTGCGCCAAACCGCAACAACACGGGGGTCGAGCGCCGTTCAATTCTCGACTTCAACTTCTTTTTCGCCCGAAACCGGCAGGATGAATGAGAATGCGCTGCCATCATCGGCCATAAGTTTGCAGTGAACAGAGCCGTTGAACTGGAGCATGGAGGCTGTACCTTGGCGAAGGCGCGCACAACTGCCCTTCCCCTCCGAAAGCAAGCCTTCGTAAGAAAGGAATTTCAGCGGGTGATCGAACGAGCGGGTCGCGTGGAACTTCGCAACGCCCTCATTCAAGTCGGAGTCGCAACGCCATGTCAAAAGGGCTCCACCCCTTTCGAGCATAAGATCGCAGTGCGGCGAGTTGCAATCTGTATGGCGAAGCAGCACCCATCTCCCCTGCCACGCATCTGCGCGTACAAATGCTTTGCGTGTAGCATCAAACAACAGCGCAAACGGGTGAATATCGAACTGCGAACATGGGTCTAAGTCTCGTTCAAGCCCCACTCCGCGCAGCCTTCTTCCACCCTCAAACCTTTCGGCCTCAGCACGAAAAACAGCAGGATCATCGTACTTTGCATGAGCCATGCTTGCCAGAGCCGCACCGTCATCTGCAAGTTCAGCATTCGGCAGGTATGAGATTATTCGACCGGCACAGATCACATCGTCGAGCGATACAAAGCCTCTTGTGCCTGAACATATCAACGCAAGTTCAGCGGGAGCATAATGGGCTATTGCTTCTGCTGTCGCCTTGGCATTGCACATTGCAGCGTAGAAGAGCGTTTTAGCGGATAAATACTGCTCGACCGCGGCAGAGCCATTTGTAGTTGACATGAGAACTGTCTTGCTATTGACCATCTGTTGGGCAAAGTCGCGCGGAGAGTTGCCGCAATGAAATCCCGCAATTGGCATAAGATTGCGCTCTCCGGCAAGCACGAATGAGCCTGTGGGCATTGCGTGTGAAGCGGCAAGCGTATCTTCAACCGTAGCGAACATCCTTATCGAGTCTGCGCCGTTTGCAAGAGCTGATGCCGCACAAGTGCCACTTCTAAACACATCAATAACAACCACGCAATCAGGCGTGTCGCATGGGATGGGAAGCTGTCTGGTAAGCGCAACGTGAATCTTCACTTCTGCGCGCTCCCTCGTTGCTTGGAAGTTAACATCTCGGCAAAGCTATCGAGCCTTAGGCGAAGCCGCTCGTCGCCGAGGGAAGGCTCGTCGCCTTCGATAGTCAGCACAGGAAGACCGCAGAACCTGCGCAACACAATGTCCTCAATCGCCCTAAAGCAGAAAGTCTGGGTGTAGTGAATTATGCCGCAAACCTGGCGCGCTCGACACTGGGCGATGATGTCCTCCAATCGCGCCATCATGCCGTATGGATAGCTGTATGCAAGATACTGAGATACGATGTCACCGTCGCGGTATGGCATTGTAAATGCGCGCGGAATCTCGTCATACACAACGCAAAGGCCACATTCGTCAAGAAGTTCGAGCAGGTTGGTAACTATAGGGGGAACGCCAATAAGAGCAATCTTAACGCCACGGTTGGAATAGTCAGAGTTTTCTGCTAAGGCAAGTGCAGATGAGACTTTTGCCATATATGCGACGGGATCGCCTTCAAAATCGGAAGATGATAGTGCAATATTGTGGTAGTCTTTCGCACATATTCGTCCGGTTGATAGAAGGTTGTCAAGCTTGTCAAGCTGTGTGCGAACTGGTTCGAGAAGCCTTCGCTGGTGTTCAGCATCGTCGAGTGTTACTCCAAGCGTTGAGCAAAAGGCTTTAAGTTCTGATGCAAGGGAGTCTCTATCGCGCCTATGTGGATAAGCAAAGGGCAGAATCTTGATCCCCTCGATAGAAAAGGTCTCGGAAAGCGCATTTGTGTTTGAGCAGTCGCCTCCCGTAACCGCAATCACAGCATCAACAACCTTATCGCGTATAACTGTTGAATATATGCCGCGTATCCAACCACAGCATGAGCTTGGGAATCCGCGTTTCTGAGCATATTCTACAAGCGCACGGGGGTCGGGCGACGCGATGAAAGCGTTGTTTAAATCAACGAGGGTGTGCGAGGCGGCAAGCACCACCTCCGCTGGAATTGTAGAGGTAATGCCGATTCTCATGTGGGTTTATATACGCGTTTATAGACGGATAGGGCACGACGCTTTTCGGCGGCAGAATATGTCTCATTGCGGCGTGAAGCGACAATCTGAGCGACCTTCATAGCCGAGTCATAACGGTTCGTAGTTGTCGTATCGCCCTCCACCCAACTGAAATGGTCAAGGTGCTTTGGCAAAAACCGACCGCCTGCCGCCATGTTGCTGTGCCCGCCCAAAAGCGATCCTGTCGAGATTAAAGAACCAATACCAAACTTGGAATGCGGGCCGACAACGAACCCGAACTTATCCATGTTTGTGTCTGCCGACCAGAAGGAGGTTTTAAGCCGAATAAGCCCATAGGTGTTCTTAAGGTTGCTATTTGTTGTCATTGCGCCAAGATTGACAAAAGGCGCGAGATACGAATGCCCTGTAAACCCATCGTGGGCCTTGTTGTCGAAATCTTGAAATACCGAGTTAGCAATTTCGCCGTGTGCGCGGCAGTTTCTTCCTAATGAGGAAGCAGACAGCTTGCCGCCCAATACGATTGTCTTTTCTCCAATATACATAGGGCCAACAAGGTGAGAAAAGGGTTTAAGCTCAGCATTTTTATCAATGACGATCGTGCCTGAGGATGAATCGAACGCGACAAAGGATGCGACCTTTGCGGTTTTATGTACGAACACCCCATCGCCATACGGAGTTGTGAACTCATCGCGGCGCGAAGCGAGTAGGATATCTGAATCCCAGCGAAGCGACTGCTCAAGATGCTGGATAATATGCCATATCTCTCTTATCACTACGAAGCTATGCCCCTCCCCCTCTGCCTCTACATCAGCCAGACCGGTTGATAGAAGCTCTGGAAATGCGCCGCGCACCATACGCTTGCAGTGGGGGTTTGAACCATTAGAAGCAACGCTCAACGCATCGAAGCCGGGAGAGGGAATCAGCGCTGCTGATATATATATAGCCTCAGGCGGCAGAGCGTCTTCGAATATGACCTTATGCTGAGGCTGAAATGAGGCTGCAAGCTCAAGAAGCTCGGGGCGTGGAAGCAATAGGATCTCCCTTCCAGCAAGCATGCCGCGCCATCTTTCGATCGCACTGAACGCGCCACATCTAAGTTCCCACATTGGGTAGAAGTCGGCAACGGGATAGAGCCTTACCGAACTGCGTGGTTCGTACAGCACGATCGGAAGCATATCAATACCTCCTGCGTCTGCGCATCTTTCTGCGAGGTCTGTCGAGCGGTTTTGGTACTTCTGCTGCATCAAGGTCAATCGGCATTGCGTAATTTTCACCAGCCAAAGTTGCCAGAGCCTTGAGCATCTGTTCAGCATCGGCGTACCTGTCATCAGGGTCTTTTGCCAACAGGCGTGCCAGTATATTTTCCATCTCCCTGCCGACTTCGGGATTGATTGACGAGGCTGGAGTTGCATCGTAGTGTATCTGGCAAGCGGCGAGGTCAAGCCAGTTGCGGCCACGCACAGGAGAGGTGCCGGTAACTGCGTAATAAAGCAGACACCCAAGAGAAAACATGTCAGAGAATACATCTGGCTCTGAACCAGCCAATACTTCAGGCGCAACAAACGCAGGATTTGTCGAAGGCAGTTCAACGCCGCCCGTGGTCGTGCCGGGGAGGTTCATGCCGGGGCCAATCATCTTCATGCTGTATCCGGATGAAATGAAGATCTGAGCAGGATTTATTGCGCCGAGGTAGATGTTCTGCTTATGGCAATACTCGAGCGTTTGGGCAATTTGAAATCCGATTTTAGCTGCGACCTTTGCACCCAACACGCCTTTTTTAATTACAAAATCCTCAAGCGAATGGCCTTCGGGGAACTCGAACACATAGCATGGCCGCGAGCGTATCTCGCCAACATCAAGTCCTGCTGCAATGTTATGGAACGATAGGCGCGCAGCGCGACGGGCGCTTTCAACAAACAAATCTGACCATTCGACCTTCTGAGCAAGCTCGCGGCAAAGCACCTGAATGCCAACCTTGCGACCAAGCGATGTCTGTTGTCCTTGGTAAATTGTTGACGACATGGTGCGCATATAGGGCATTAGCACAAGGAAGTCTTTGAATTCTGCGCCAAGCAATGGATCAGCAGGCTCGGTATCGAGATTTATAAGGTTGTATGAATATGCCGGAAAGGGCTCGTTTGTGGGTTTTTCGATTAAACGACCGAAGCAAGCGGGGCATATGGCTCGACCCGCGTTCACCTTCTCGGTATCATTTGCGTGCAAATCACAAGACATGCAACGGAGCATCTTCTTGCCCTGCAGCTTGAGCACTTGAAGAATCTCGGCCTCTGTTACTTTGTCGTCAGTAAGCAATATCTCGCCGAGCATCTGCGGCTTTTCACTACGCCTAAGCTCCTCTTGACGAGCTAAGGCCGCAGTAAGCGCAGTATCAGCAACAAGGCCGAGCTTAACCAGAATCTCGCCAAACTTCAGACCTTCAAGCTCAATATCATCGGGAAGCGGCATCGGCTCGGGAATATCCTCGACAATGGGTTCAGGTTCGGGAAGCCTCATCCTTCGATTTTTACCGCGTCTTCCACGAGGTAAGGGCTTTTCGGGACGCTTGACCATAGCAGCGGCCTCAGAGGGATCGAAAGGTTCAAGCTCCTCTTCCTCTTCTTCAACCGGTTTTGCGGGACGGGCCTGTGGCTGAGGAGCAGGGCGGGCGGCTTCCACCTCAAGACGCTTTGCGACAAGCACAGCCTGTTTATCGTTAAGAACACCGCACAGCTTTAAGTACTCGACTGGATCAGCGCCCTGCGGGCACTTGTCTAACAGGTCGTCAAGCTCTTCATCTGAGATCAGCCCATATCGGCTGATTATTCTTCTTAGTTCATCAAAACTCGCCATCATGCCTCCAAAGGAGAATTATATAAAAGAAGCGAGCTAACCGCCACTTCTGACACGACCATCGCACACCTTTTGACATACACCGCAGATATGCTGCGACACAAAGGGGATGCGTGTGAACTCGGTCAGCTTTGCGTAACAGGCTTCAAGATTAAACTGATCGGGCGACTCACCGATCGCTTTAGCAGGACAAGCAGAAACACAAGCGCGGCATTTACCGCAATGCAAGCCCTCCACCGGTGAATCGGGCAGAAGTGGAGCATCGGTCAGCACCGAAACAAGTCTGACCTGAGCACCGAATTTTTCAGTAACAAGCAGGTTGTTTCGACCGCGCCATCCCAAGCCTGCAGCCTGCGCGAGAGTGCGATGCGAGATATGGCCGGTCATTGGTTTTTTGGTTACTATCTGGCTTGCGGCAACCGCAATCGCAAGATAGCCGTGCCGTTCAAGGTATTCGCCGACCTCCAGCGCGGTTCGATCAAGGCGATAGTTGACCTGCTTATAATGATGCATGTACAGGGCGTTAGGTCCACCCTCAATTGTATAAAGAACGCCTTTGTGCAAGCGCAAGGCCATTACAAAGGCACGGGTTACAGGCGCGTCGGCAAGCATTGAGAGCAAATCAGGCTCTGTTTGCTTTGCCTTTTCAAGGTCTGCGACACCCCAAAGAGCCATGCAGTTCGATGAAGCGATCTTATTAAGACCTGCGCGAAGCTCTGCGGCGCGATCGTTGTAGTAATCAGCGCATTGCATTAAGCATCTCTGAGATAATATCGTTGGTCTGCACGCGTGCTGTCTCGCCTTCAAAATTGAGCAATAGGCGGTGCCGAAGCGCGGGATGGGCAACGGCCTTTATATCGGCAAAATCCACCTGAGGGCGCGAAAGTGACAAAGCACGAGCCTTAGCAGCCATAACTATAGACAGTGCCGCGCGGGGAGATGGCGGGTACTTGACATATCGCCTTACAATTTCAGGCGAAGATGCAAATAACGGGCTGCCAGAGCATACAAGCTCAGACACAGCATCCGCAACGGGTTTTGGCAATACGACTTCACGCACAAGGTTTTGCGCTTCGATGACATCAGATGCTGATGCGACCTTGCTTGCCTTGGGTTCGGCAGATCCTGTAAAGCGGTCGAGTATCTGGGTCATCTGCTCGACGCCTTCGTGAGATATGTCAATCTTGAACATGAATCTGTCAAGCTGCGCTTCTGGCAATGGATAAGTACCTTCGAGTTCGATTGGATTCTGTGTTGCGAACACGAAAAACGGCGACGGCAAAGGGCGTGTTTTGCCCATCACGGTACACGAGCGTTCTTGCATGACTTCAAGCAACGCAGACTGTGTTCGTGGCGCGGCGCGATTTATCTCGTCGGCAAGAAGCACATTTGTAAAGACAGGGCCTGGGGAGAACTCGACGCGCGTCTCACCGGTCCCACGAGTAAGCACATCTGTGCCCGTAATATCTGATGGCATAAGGTCGGGGGTGAATTGAATGCGACGGAAATCAAGCTCAAGGCAACTTGCAAGTGTTGAGACAAGCTTAGTCTTGCCAAGTCCAGGTAAACCCTCAACAAGGGCATGGCCTCCACCAAATAGGCAGAGGAGAATCTGTTCGATGGAACTCTTGCGACCGACAACAACCTTGCCAATCTCGGCAGTCAGGGAGTCATACAGCTTTCTGAAGTTCTCGATCTTCTTTTCTGCTTCAGACATTATTACCCCCTGATAGAGGACCTACGGCTTTGAGACGCAACAGCAAGGCATTTCACCGCAATTTGGGCACTTCAGGTAGTGCTTTTTCATCACATTGTCAAGGTCTATTCCCTTTAAATTAGCCACAGAGACAAGCCATGCAAGGCAATCGGCGAACTCTTTCTCAAGATTATCGTTCTCGCGTAACGCCTCGGCAAGCTCGCCGACCTCGCTGACAAAATACATAAAGGTCGCGTCAACGCCCCGCTTCGAGTCCTTTTCGAAGTATGTATCGCGCATAAGCCTCTGGCAGTCAGCAAGAGTCAGGCTGCCCTTAGAAGGGTGCGTTGTGTCCTGCGTTTCCATAGGCATCCTTAAGTGCTTCTTTGTATGTGTTAAAATCGTCCTCGGTGATGTACTTTTTAAGGGCTTGCAAACATGACCACGACTTGTCAAGCAGTTCTTTTGACCGCTTATCCTCGCCCTGCATGAGTGTGAATTGGAACATCTCGAGCAACAGGCTCTCTTTTTCACCTTCAGGGGCAACAGCAAGAAGCCTGTCGTAGCTCGCTATGCCGTCTTCTGTGCGGTTAAGCTCAAGCTCAAGATTTACCTTGATTCGCAATATATCGTAGGTGTCACCGACATTCTTTATTGCTTCTTCAATTATGGTCAGTGCGTCAATCTTGTTCTTCATGCGGACTTGGCAATCAATGTACTTAAGCCACACTTCTTTGTTCTTTGAATCATGCTGCAGGTACTTTTTGTAATAGCTTGCTGCTTCTGAGAATTCGAAGCGGTCAAAGGCATCGTTCGCACGAGCAAGGTCTTTCTTTGCAAGCTCTTCTGGGTTTGCAGTCTTCACCTCTGTTTTTTCAGGGGTTGGAGCAGGTGTGCCTTCAGTCGAAGTGCCTGTTAAGCCGGGTTCTGCAGAGGCAGTTGGGTTTGAGCTGCTTGATCCTGATGAATCAGTTTGAGCAACGGTTGTTGGAGTAGGCTCGACTGGCGGGGTCTTTTTAAAAGCAAACAGCAATACAAGCACCACGACAATCACGACAATAATGCCGCCAGCAAAGAACACAATGCTGCCCGACGAAACAGGAGCGGGTTGAGGTTGCTGGGCACGGCGAGGCGCAGGGCGGTCATCAGAAAATGCAGCGCGTGACTGACGCGATGCAGCGGGCGGTGGTGTAGAACGACCTGAACGGCGACTGCTTTCGGGTTCAGGTTCGCCACCGTCTTCTTCGTCGCCTGTCCACCGGGTAACGAATTCACTAAGGTCAACATTCGTATCGCGATGAATCTTGTCGAGCGAGCTTTTTGAACCCTCGTCGCCACCGGTCATCTTGTCGTACCAATCGCGACTTCCGCCGCTTTGCTGCGGTTTGGGCGCCTCAGCCTGAACTGGAGGTATATCTGAGATGACGATTGGCTCGGCGCAGGTTGGACACTTAGTCTTAACACCCGCGAACTTGTCGGGAACTGTCATTTTGACTTTGCAGTGCGGACAGGTAAACGAAATAGGCATTGATCTGCTCCTTGTACACCGAAATTGTAGTTGAGTCTATGCTTATGTCAATTTACCCCGCCAAGCAGGGCATCAACCTTTTCGAGCCTTACCGATACAGTGCGAGATATGCACTCGCGGTCAAGTGTAATGCCGAAAATATCATCGGTCAGTTCGATGGTTGCTTTGTTATGGGTAATGACGATAAACTGCGAACGGTCAGAAAATTCGCGCAAGAGCATCATGAACCGCTGTATGTTAGATTCATCCAACGGAGCGTCAACTTCATCAAGAACGCAGAAGGGACTTGGATTCGCGCGAAACATCGCCATTAGCAGCGAAATTGCGGTAAGAGCCTTCTCTCCACCCGAAAGAAGCGAAAGCTGGCGTGGCTCTTTGTCAGGTGGACGAACGGTTATCTCGACACCAGCTTCGAGCATATCGCCTTCTTGCAGCGAAAGCTCGGCGCGGCCACCACCGAAAAGCTTTCTGAAGATATCGTTGAAATTCTGCTTTGTGCGCTCGAAGGTCTCCATAAACATTGCGCGGCATCGAGCGTTTGCATCGTCAATGATCTCAAGAAGCGAAGTGCGCGAGCGGATAAGGTCGTTGCGCTGTTCTGACAGAAACGCGAGCCTTTTTTCGATACCCTCAAGCAAGTTAACAGCTTCGAGATTGACCGATCCCACCGATTTCAGCTTTTTCTCGCAATCTTCAATTTCATCTTCAAGCTGCTCCATTGTTGTGTCGCCAATCTCACGCACATCGCTCTCCTCAGGGAGCGGTATGCCCATTGTCTCGACACACCTTTCGACAAGTGAGGCAATGCGCACATCAATCTCGTTAAGTGCGATTCGAAGGGTTTCGCGTTTGTCACGCTCAGTATCGAGCATCTTTTCGAGGCTGTGCAACGATTCAGTAATTCTTCTATGCTCAATTTCAAGGGCCGCAAGTTCGTCATCAAGCTTTGCGAGCGAAACACGCCTTGCTTGAACTTCGGCAGATGCTTGAGCCATAGCGACACGAGCCTTCTCCTCGGCCTGTTTTGTGCCTTCAATCTCTTTTGCGATGCGAATCCGTTCGGCATTTGAAGACTCAATACGGGTTGCCATGTCGCCGGATTCGCGTTTCAGGCGGGCGGTTGAGTTCACCGATGCGTTAATCCGTTCGATAGTGGTTGCCATCGCAATCCGCGCCTCTGTAACGGCGGCTTGCAGCCGCTCGCGCTCGCGCGATATTCCACCCATCTCGCGCCTAAGCGCTTCAATTCGCTCGTCAATAGTGTTATCTTGGTTCGACTCAGCAACGGGAGCAGAAGCTGAATCAAGATCACGAGAGAGCTTTTCCGCCATCTTTTCTGCTGCGGCAATCTTATCTGCAAGCTCAGACTTCACTCCGCGAAGAGCGCCCTGTTCGTGACGCAGATTTGATCGCTTGTCATTTCGTATGTGTACATTCACTTCTGCTCGCCGCTTGTCACGAGATATATCGGCAGATTCGCGAATACACGCGTTGCGCTCGTTTCTGATTGACTCAAGCGCTGCGAGCTTTTCATCGTAAAATGATTTGGCTTTTAAGAATTCCTGCTCAATCCGCACGATCTCGGATCTACGGTATAGGGTGCGTTCTTGTGGGGATTTCGAGGCGCCTGACCGAAGAAAACGATATCTGGTGCAGACTGCGCCTGATTTGTCAATCAGAGTTACGCCCGACGGTATAAGCGAAGCTTCAACCAGATTTTCGACAAAAAACACATTTGCTGAAAGCTCGGTGAAAGCTCCGTTAAATGGCCCGATGCACTTAACAAACTCTGATGCGGGAGAGCCGAATTTGGATTGCGGAGTCAGGCGCACAACCTTGTCGGCAGACGGGTATGCCCATGCACCGTCTCCCTCTGGAAAGCCGGTATTAAGAAGGGTCGCACCTAAAAACTCACCCAAAAGTGATTCAGCGGCAAGCTCCCAACCAGCAGCAACGGTTATTGAATCGGCCATGCGCGAAATGTCACCACGCTTGCTTTCGTTTGCAAACGCAACTTCTATGCTTCTAAGTTGCTTAAGCTGCTTCTCAAGAACCGCGCATTCGGCGCCAAGTCTCTGGGTTTCGGTGTTCAACGCGTTTATGTTTGAATCAAGGTAGTCAAGACGAGCGGCACATTCGGCCTCGCGCGTGGTTAGGCTCTTAAGCTCCTCGTTCGAAGTTCGCATAGAGATGTCAATTTCTTCTACGGCAGCATCAATTGACGACAACTTCTTGTCTGCGCGTTCAAGCTCAGTTGCGTACCAGCGTTTTTGCTCTTCTACCTTGGAAAACTCGGCAGCAAGCTTCGCCTTTGCTCCTTCGAGCTTCATCTTCTCCTCGCGCGCCTGTTCGCGCCGAGTTTCAAGCAGTCTTAGTTCTGTACGATTTTCATAAAACTTAGGTTCGAGCGCACGCAGAGAGTCGGCAAGGTTTGCCGTAGCCTGTTCTTTGCCGTTGCGTTCTGCGGTAAGTAAGCTAAGCTCTTCATCGAGTCTCTTTAGCTCTTGCGCGATGTCGGCTTGCCTTCGTTGCGCGGCAGTCTCATCAACCTTCAGTGATTCAAGTCTTCTCTCGTTTTCCGCTATCTTCTTGTTGAGCCACGATAGCTCATTATCCAAACGCGAGCACTGCCCCTCGAACCTAACTATCTCGTCGGATAAGGCAGCACGGGAGTCACGAAGCGAACTCTGCGCCGAGACAGCGCGCTCCTTGTCAGCACTAATTCGACCAAATTCAGCGAGTCCAGAGGCATATGAGGTTTCGCATTCAGCAAGTCGCTGTGCAATAGTAATCTTCTCATCGGATAGATCGCGGTATTTTAGAACAAAGAGATCGAGTCTCGCTTTGTCAAGGGTTTCGCGCATAGCCAAAAATCTGCGAGCACGGGCGGCTTGATTGGATAGTGAACGCTGTTGTGCCGCAACCTCCTCGATTATATCGTTAAGCCGCGCAAGATTCTCTTCAACCTTATCGAGGTTTTTTAGCGATTCGTTACGGCGTTCTTTGTAGCGCAATATACCCGCTGCCTCATCAAACAGTGCTCGGCGTTCGATTGGCGAAAGCTGAAGAAGCAGGTCAACCTTGCCCTGTTCTATTATGGAGTATTCGTTGACTCCCAATCCTGTACCGAACAGCACATCACGAATGTCTTTCAGCCTAACTTTTTTGCCGTTCAGAAGGTATTCAGATGTGCCATCTCGATAAAGTCGCCTGCAGAGTGAAAGCTCGTCACCGTCTGCTTCAAAGCGGTTGTTAGTATTATCGAGCACAAGGGTAACGGCAGCTAAAGACATTGCCTTGCGATACTCATTACCTGTAAAAATCACATCAATTGACTCGCCAGCTCGCAGGGATTTGATCTTCTGCTCTCCGAGAACCCAGCGCACCGCATCAACAAAGTTGCTCTTGCCGCTTCCGTTAGGCCCAACAATAGCGGTAAGCCCTGACCCAAAAGGAATTGTCGTGCGATTGGCAAATGATTTAAAGCCGTTAAGCTCGATGCGCTTCAGGAGCATAGATTGGTGAATTCCTTCCGTTCAGCTTTCGGTTAAAACTTGATGTAATCGGTTGGCGCACCGCATGATTTGCATACGCCACCAGCAATAAGCATTGATAAAATACGATATCCCTGCCGTTTTATGACAGGAGAAGAACACTTAGGGCAGGAAGTATCGCTCCATTCGCCATCCCTAACATTGCCCAAAAAGACGAATTTAAGACTTTTTTTAGCTGTCTCCCACGCGCGGATGAGAGTCTCGAGCGAGGTTGGCGGATACTTAGCATGATGGGCGGGATGGTAAGCAGAGAAGTGCAGCACCGTTGTAGCTGGGCAATTGTCGGCAATCCACTTTGCAACCGATTCGAAGTCGGCATCTGAATCGTTTTGCGTCGGAATCACAAGGTAGGTTAATTCTATATGGCTTGATGCCGACAGAGTTTTTACTGTATTCAAGACGGGCGATAGCGATGCACGGCAGTTTCTTTTGTAGAATCCGTCATCCGCGCCTTTGATATCAATATTTGCGGCATCGAGCAAAGGCGCAAGCTCTGAAATAGGCTCGGGATTGGCATAGCCGTTCGACACTATCACCGTCTTCAGCCCAGCTTCGCGCGCAAGGATAAAGGTGTCAATCACATATTCAAGGTTGATCAGCGGCTCGTTGTAAGTAAAACAGACACCAATTGATTGGAATCGCTTTGCCGCAGCAATCAACGATGGAGGTGGCGCGGGATCTGAAACTCCGATGTTGGTCGAAATTGAGCTGTTCTGGCAGAAGCAGCAACTCAGATTGCATCCGTATCCGCCAATAGAGAGTATACGCTCTCCTGGGTGGAAGTGGTAGAGAGGTTTCTTCTCAATCGGGTCAACAGCAATGCCAGAAGTAAGGCCATATTGTGTGGCAGTAAGCTCACCACGCTCGTTTTTTCGCACCTGACAGATGCCCGCTTTTCCATCCGCCAACACGCAACTGTGCGGGCACAGGCGGCACGATACAGTACCGTCAGGATGTTTTACAGACCAACGCGCTTTCACTGCGCGAGTTCCCTTTCGAAACGGATTGAGCGGATATCATCGTTTGCGGTGAACGCAGAAAGAGCGTCTTCAACTTCGCGGCGCGAACATGTTTGATATGTAAGCACCACGCTGTCGCTTGTCAGACTGCAGAGTCGAGCGATGCTTGGCGAAATGGAAGGAAAGCGCGATAGTTGGATTCGAAGGGGATTTGAATATCCCGCAACAGGAAGCACTGCAGAGATCAATGGCCTGCGTTCGCGGTCGAATGTCGCGATGGTGCTTGATGCCCTCTTTGCCGCGATAAGCGAAACCTCAATATCAAGCTCTGATTGTCTTGCCGCGTCGAGTATTGCTGCCACGATCTGCCGAATAGCTTCATATGCAAAACCAGCTCGGGATTCGTCCTCGGCAGCCCGACCGTTCTTCTTGTATGCGACAAGCTCATCAAGCCCGACGAGAGACACCGAAGCGCACACTGAGGATGGAGATGCGCCCAAAAATCCACATTCGATCAGTTTTCGACCTGCTTTTGCGCCAGTTATTCGCGCCGAGTGTTCAACAAGACCGTCTATGCATGACGGTGGAATATCGGCAATGAGCTTCTTTTGTTCAGCAGGTTCGCTCATAAAGATATGCGGCAAAGATATTACAGCGCGCGATGTGCAAATGTGCGGCGCAGTTGCATAGTTCTTTTCAAATTGAACTGGCAGCGATAGGTATGGCAGTGAGTCTGCACAAACCTGATATGCGATCGCCTCTGCTTTTGTATCAAGAACGATGCGCGGCAATACACAGCTTTGAGGTGCGACACGAACAAGATAAGACAGAAAGGCCGCGGAAAAAGAATCCGTCTTAAGTTCAAGAGATATTCGCCGTGAGTTCGATTTGGTGGGTGTAAGGCTCGCCGCGGCGGCAAGACGCTGCGCGGTGAAAATAGCGCCGTGCTCTTTTATACAGGGTTCGAGTGCGCCTTGAATGTTCGTTATAACGAGGTTACGGGTGACGCTGCGCACAAGAGATAACGCGGAGGTTATAAGAGCAAGGGGAAGATCTTGTGAAGTGACCTTGCCGAATGTAGATTCAGCCGACGCAAGCAACGCGCCGGCATTTATGGTGATTGATGCAAATCGAGGTGACTCGGGATCGCAATCATACAAGATATCAGTTATAGCGGCAGTACTGCTTTTAACGGTGCACTTTTCGAAATTCTCGCCTTGTTGTTTGGAAACACGAGCGGTGGAATAGCTGCGCGAGGACAAGATTGACCTTGCAAGTTCGAATAGAAGAGCGTTTGTAATCCGCATCTTCTTGAGCGACAGGATTGAGTTACCGACCTCATGTGCGACAGCGAGTGCAATTTTCATCTGCACATCGAAAAGTTCGGAAACCGAGACTGCAAACCGCCCCTTATCCCATTGATATAGGGATGGGTTCACATCGTCGCACAAAGGCAGGTTGAAGGTCGGGTAAGAGGGAATGGCATAAACGCGCAGGGCAGCGTTTCGTTCAGCCTTCTCTGTCATGCCTGCTGCAAATGCGGCTGCAACTTCAGGTCTTTTAAGCTCGACAAGTTGCGCACAGACTTTTTCAAATATCTGCGCGGTTGTGGGAACGGTTTTTGAGAACGAACCCGCCAAATCCTCAACGATGGTTGATGATATATCGAGCGTAAGCTGAGATGAGGAACCGTCAATCCGCGCGAACGCGGCAACAAGAGCCTCTAATATCCTCTCGGGGCTGAATGGGACAATTCGACCATCGCGCTTGCATACGAATCTGGGTTGCTTATCGCTCATTCTGGCACTTTTGAGTTTGGGGTTTCAGCTGCGCCATTTCCGTTCTTCTGAGCCAGAAGATCGCGCAACACAGAATAGAACTCATCAACATTCTTAAACTGGCGATACACCGACACGAAGCGCACATAAGCAACGGGGTCAAGTCCTCGAAGCTCTTTGAGAATCATCTCTCCAATATCGGCAGTCTTCACCTCGCGGCCATATTTTTCGCGCACATTAAAAATAACGCGCTCTGTCACCTTCTCGATGATGTCTGTCGAGACGGGAAGCTTTTCGCACGCGCGGCATAAGCCCTCGAATATCTTTCGCCGTTCAAATTCTTCACGCCTGCCGTCACGCTTAATCACAAACACCGGACCCTCTTCAACACGCTCATAGCTTGTAAAGCGTTCCTCACAAGATTGGCACTCCCTCCTTCTGCGGATAATGGTGCCGTCGTCGGAACAACGAGAGTCTATCACCTTACTGTCAGGTGCGGAGCAAAACGGGCACTTCATATTTCTCCAATCACAATATATTGTGGTTGAAAAGGTCGCTTACTCTTTATATTGTGGTGGATAACCGAATTTGTCAAGCAGTTTTTTACAATATGCGAACCGAAAGCGCATTTTCAGCCTCTGCAACGGATGCATTTTTCGGCGCAACCAATTTCACAACCCGTCTTTCGCCCTCAAGAACTGTAATTGGGTTTTCCATTGACAGAAAATGTGGCGATTTGGATTCGATAAGCACTATCGCGTTGCTTCTTCCCTCAACTGCAATGCAAGGGGAGTTGAATTCGTCGAGAAATATCTGGTGCTTAGCTTTGCCACCGAGTTCGAGCCCGAAGTTCCACCATTCCCATTTGACGCACTCTGAGTTATTCGAATAAGCCTCGATACGCACAAACGCAGCATTATTGCACGCTGAGGGCAGTTCTATGGGTGCTGAACCATTTGACTGCTTTTCGTCAAGTTCGAAGTTCATGCGGTTCACAAGCCCGTCTGAGTAACATGAAATAAGCAGTTGCGCCTTGCCTTGTGATCCGAGCAGTTTTATATACTGAGATTTGTCATCTCGATAATATGCAATCGAACGCGAAGCCATCGCCCAACGAAGAGCAGAAAGCGCAGGCTTAGGCACACCCTGCACATCAACCAAAGACCACGATACCGCTGGCATCACATCGTTTAATTGCCATACAAGCGCACCCTTAAAGGAGTCGTTGTATCGCCAGCATCGAATTGCAGTCGCCAACGCCATCGCTTGACAATATCTGCTTGCTGAAACAGGTTCGGCGGCAATCAAAGCTTCTCCACCAAACTGCCTCATATAGTGTTCGAGTATCTCCGAGCCTTTGTGTTGAAATTGCCGAGTCTTTATAAGCTCTGCATCGCCCTTTCCACCAGCGTGATCCCTTAGAACACTGACAGAAGGCGCGGACTGAAAACCGAATTCAGACACAAACAGAGGCTTTTGTTCACAAAGAACCGAAATCGGTTTTTTCCCGCTCCAGAAGCCCCATTCGTGATAGTCACCAGTCTGTGGATCGTTCGGCTTACCCTCACCCCACGGCGAATCAGGCCAATAAAGAAGATCGGGACGAAGAGTCGAGATGATCTCTGGAACTTGCCGAGTGAAGAAGTCGCGTTCACACTCGGTGCGCTTTGCGCCATAAAGCCATTCATTTTCGTTTCCACCGCATATCATAACCAGCGAGGGATGGTGCGCTGACCGTATAAGAAAGTCCACAAGCTCCGCACGGTATTCACCCTCGTCAAGCTCTATTGGACACGAACCACAAGCAAATGGCATATCCTGCCAGACTGCGATTCCAAGCCTGTCACACTCGGAAAGAAACTCTTCGCTGCAATACCTACCTCCACCCCATACCCGCAGAATGTCAAAATCGGCATTTTTAGCACTGCGCAGAACATAGGAGACATCAGCACCTGCTTCATGAGGCAGGAAAAAAGGTTCAACAAAGTTTGCACCCCACCTTAAAGGTTGGCTGTTCACAGAAATCGGAAAGAAATCTGCTGCGCTGTGGGTGACATTTCGCAAAGAGGTAATAGCAGAATATGACTCAAGGTGATTTTCGCAGTCATAGATGTTTACATTTAGTTCAAAGCGACTTGAGCACTTGTTCTGAGGCCACTTGGTAGCCTGACTTAAGCCGTTCAATACGACTGATACAACATTCAAACCGGGCGATAGGCTTCTCATCGCGATAGTCTCGCAGTCGGGGGGTACCGAGACTTTTAGCACAACTTCACGACTTTTGTCTGCGTCTAAAAATAGGGTGAGGGTGTTGAAAGCATCTTGACCATGCAGAAAACCTGAGCCCCGGACGAAGACTCCGTTGTTTGTCCGAAGAGCTGGAAGGGAGCGAATTCCAAATGGAAAAACAGCCGCAGCCCAATCCCAACCGAAATAGCAGGACGGCGCGCGTGAAAAGACGCGACGCTGATCGAACACAGCCTCGACCTTGCGATTCAATCCGCTTTCCCTTTGTCTCAAATAGCTGTATTGAGGTGGAAAAACGAGCTTTCCCGATATGCGAGGTTGATTCTTTAAAGCAAGACGAAATGGTCGCTGCCCGCCCGCAAAGACGCCTTTGTTTCCTTGAATATCATACTGAAAATGCCCGTCAATGCAGTTCCATTCGAGCAGCAGGGAATCCGTTAAAGACCTCTCTGGGCGAAGCTCGAACGATACGACGATCTCGGTATCGTAGAGGAAGCTGTACGACTCGGCAGCGTTCGGTGCAAAAGGATGAGGCAACCCCAGAGCATCGCGCAGAGCGAACGGAAACGAAAATGGAGGGCTTGCAGAGATTTTTCGACTGCAACATTCGATGGTTAGTGTATTATTATGTAGTGACATTGCCAGACCTTGCAGACGACAGAAAAAATCGCGAGTCACCGCAAAATGCGTTGACACTTAGGCGTTTTAGTGTTATATTACGCGCTTCACGGCACGAACGGGAGGAAACATGAAATCCATCGCCCGACGACTACCCGCCCTTGTATTATCCCTTCTTTTCGCATTTCTTGTATTTGCAGTAGCGGAAGAGAAGGACGATACAGCAGCTGCCGCAAAAAAGGACGCACTGGCGAAACTCACATCCACCGATTGGTTCGCCTCGTCCAATGCGCTTCTTCTTCTCGCAAACGAGAAGAATCCCGAGATTGACACAACGCTTGAAAAAGCGCTCGATGCTGCATTTCCCTATCCTCAAATGACAGCTTGCAGGGTCGCGGCAATTCGCAAGAAAGCAAATTTGATTCCAAAAATCGCCAAGCTTTGCTTAACAGCAAACCATCGTGCTGTTGTAGATGCCGCTGCATCGGCATTAGTCGCGATTGATTTGAAGAAGGGCTATGCCGAACTTCAAACGCAATGGAACGGCCGCACAGACCGCACTGGCGTCAACTTTGCCCGCGCTGTCTATTTCTTTAAAGATGCAGAGGTGAAGGACGATCTTAAGAAGCTCGTTAAGAGCGGGAAAGACCCCATTGCAGCATACGCTCTTGAAGCAGCCGCACATTTAGGTATTACCGATCTTGAAAAAGAGGCTCTCGCGCTCAAGCCAAAATCAGGTGAATTGCAGTTCTGCATCAACGAGTACCTTGGCACATTGAAGGGTGTAGCGAATGCAGAGCGTTATCTGGTTAATCAGCTTGGCGAGCGCGATCCAAATACCCTGCTGCGCGCCGGTCATGCGCTTGGATTGATGGACAACAAAGACCTTGCAGGCATTATTCCGCATGTGGCAAAGCGTGCGAATCCTGCTGAGTCCATTGCTGCGCTCAAGGCTCTCGATGGGCGCACATACTTTGATGATCTAAAAGAGGTTGTTAAGTTGCTTGCAAGCAAAGCGGACCGCGATCGCATAACAGCATGTCTTATTCTTGAGCGTTTTCCCGACCCCAAGAACGCGAAGACCTTACAGGGGATTATTCGTGGCAAGAACAACATGGATGTGAAATTCGCCGCAATGAAAGCACTTGCAGCAATAAACAAGGATGACAAGACTGCAATAGAGACTGTCCGCGGGTTGTTAGGTGGCTCGAATGATGAGAAATGGCTTGGTCTGATCGGGCTTGCCTATGTCGGCTCGCAAGAGGATTACGATAAGATCGAAAACATTCTGAAGAGTGGCCCTGATCAAAAGCTCTCAGCCGCATGTGGCTACGCTCTTGCCAAGCTGCACCCGCTCAAGGGCTTCGAGATGCTTAAAGATCATCTTTCCAAAAAGCAGATCAAGACATCCACATCCGTTGCCTATGCACTGCGCTTTATGCCTAATGTTGACACAGTGGATTTGCTGATTCCGCAGCTCGATAATCCCGATAAGAAGTACTCATCTGTCGTCAATGAGACGCTCGAATTGCTAACCGGCCAGCGGTTTCCACCGCGTTCTGCCGATTGGAAGGCATGGTGGGATGTTGCGAAGCAGCGCGTTACGAATATAACTCCGAAGGAGATCAAGCTCGTTGCAAAAGAGACCGAGGAACCTAAGGACAAGAAAGGTATCAACGCTTTGCCGCCGATTCGCTTCTGGTATGCACCGTCACAAGCGCTGTTCGAATCGCGCACAGATCGTTATACTATCATAACTGGTCTTACTAAGGACTTTGGTGGCGAAAGGCTAATGGAAAGCGGGTTGATGTGGCTCGCGAATTTCCAGGACCTTGATGGCAAGTGGAGCGCCAGCAACTACCGAATTCAGGCGGACGAGCCCGGCGACATTTCCGGTGGAAGCGGTGAGGAATGGGATCAGGCGGTTACCGCGCTCGCGCTGATATCGTTCATGCAGGCGGGCTACAATCCCCAGTCAGGACCATACAGCCGCACAATTCGTCGCGGTCTTGATTTTCTTGTCAGCAATGTTGCTCCAACGGGCGAAATAATCGAGAAGAATCCGCGCATACCCGGCCAATTGTTCGAAATAGCTATGGTCGGCAACGCTTTCGTCGAGGCAGTGCTTGCCGGCGGCGAGCAGTATCGCGAGTTCGCGCAGAGACTTGTGCATCTTCTCTGCTTATATCAAGGACCGCGTGGCGGCTGGGGCTACACGCTTTCAGAATTTCAGTCTGAGAACTCCGCTGTGGCTATCTGGTGCGCAGACACTATCCTAAAGGGTCAGCACGCTGGTCTTGATGTCTTGCCAGGCGCCGTTGACGGTATATGGAACTGGTTTGTTAACACCGTCTCTGATCCTGTCGTTGATTATCAGATTAAGCGCGACGACAAGATGTCACAGGAAGCTTACGATAAGAAGATTGAGCAGAACATAACTGCTGGCTGGAAGGACCGCGCCTTTTTTGCGGGCAACACCGCCATGTCAGCGTATTTACTGCTACAGTTCGGCTCAGACCGCGACAATCCCGCGATAATCGGCAGATTAAACGCGATTAAGAAGTACAAGGCTGATGAGTGGAACACAGACGCGCCAAACGCGCAGACCTATCCGCATCATTACCATTTGTTCATGAGTCGCGCCAAGTCAATTCGTGGTGGTGATGAATTTAAGACATTCTACGAAGACCTTGTTACCTTCTTATCAAAGTACATGGATGAAAAGGGATGCTCTTACGGTTCTTGGAAACCGCAGGGATTTGACGGCACGGTTGCAGGGCGCATCTATTCAACAGCCCTGTCGGTCATGGCGCTGCAGTCTCCGTATGCGTATAAGGTTGTGCGTGGCACTCCCCTGCTCTATCGCGCAGGCGATGTTACGCCAGGGGTAGTGGAAGAAGAGAAGAAGCCACCCATTGACGAGACAAAGCCCGATAAACCGGTGGATGAGACGAAGCCCGTCGAGCCAGAGAAGCAACCTGACCCAGCAAAGCCTGCTGATCCTGAGAAGCAACCTGATCCAGCAAAGCCCGCCGAGCCAGAGAAGCCGGTGGAGCCTGAGAAAAAACCTGATCCTGCGAAGCCAGCAGAGCCAGAGAAGTCACCGAAGCCCGATAAGTCGCCGGAGCCTGACAAAAAGTAGAGGTTAATTCAAAGTCTGATATAATGTGATGCAGTAAGTGCTAAAGTTCGGGGGCGACAGGTATCGACCGGACGAGCAGACTTATGGATGCGTGCCGAGGACACCGGTTGGCCTCGTAAATCATCCGGTACGGCTATAAATGCCAACGAATACGCAATCGCAGCATAATTAATGCAGCCGCCGCTCATCGCCACTCCCGCGGGCATGAGACCGGCGACAGTAGTGGGATAGCCGAAGTGAGCATCCGGTTAGCAGAGGCGAAACAAATCCGGGTATGCCCGAAGAGGATCCTGTCTTTTGGAGCCTTTAGGGCGAGAAACAAAAAAAAGACTACGCATGTAGATTCCGTTCGCGAGCCGTTACGGGACGGGGGTTCGATTCCCCCCGCCTCCACCAAGAAAGAGGGTGGAACCGAGCAAGAGTGCTTGAGTGCATAATCTTCCTACATTAATCACCAGATCTAACACACCATTCACAATACTTCGGGAGACAAGATGGCAAAGATTATGGGTTTCCGCGTTAAAAACTTCAAAGTCTTGAAGGATGTTACGCTTGGAAAACTCAGAGATGATAAAAAGGCAAGGCCCTTGACCCCGATAACAGCTGTAATAGGTAAGAATGGAGTGGGGAAGAGCTCGCTGTTTGATGCATTCGGTTTCTTATCTGATTGCTTAAAATTCGGTGTCGAAGAAGCGTGTGACATTAGAGGCAGGGGCGGTTATAACAAGGTCCGTTCTCTTGGTTCCAATGGCAATATTGAGTTTGAAGTTTCCTATATTGAAGACAATATATTACCACCTATTTTTTATAAATTAGTTATATCTCTTGATGAATCTACACGCTGTTATGTATCACACGAGTCTGTATCCCATCAGTTTATATCAGAAGGGAAGCGCGTTGAAATCGCTTATCTTCAACTTGATAATGCAAGTGGTTCTGTGACAGTAATAAATGATGATATTAATGATCGTTTATCGTCTGCAAATGGAAAGCAATCGGCAATTAAACAAATATATAATGCGCTGTCGATTATAGCACAAAATACTCAGTTCGTTACGCTTGAAGACAAGCGCAGACTTGGCATTACGACTCTGGGCGCTTTGAAGCAGCACCCAAGAATCTCTGCATTTCGCAATTTTCTTGAAGGTTGGCACCTAAGTTACTTTACCCCGGATGCAGCAAGAAGCATGCCTATGGCGGGAGCTCAAAAACACCTTAATGTTCACGGTGACAATCTTGGCAATGTTGTTCAGTACATGGAGCGCGAGCATCCGAAGGAGTTCCAATCAATACTCAATCGCATTGCGCAGAAGATACCGGGTATCCGCACGATAAAAACGCTGAAGTCACCGGATGGTCGCCTTTTGCTCTGCTTCAACGACCACGGATTCCAAGATCCATTTTACGCACAACAAATGTCAGACGGCACACTTAAGCTGTTTGCTTACATGTTGTTGCTCGAAGATCCCACACCACCTCCCTTTATCTGTATAGAAGAGCCAGAAAATGGGCTTTATCATAAACTGCTCGAGACTCTTGCAGACGAGTTTCGCGCTCATACAGAAAGAAAGAACGGCTCTCAGATATTTGTAACTACTCACCAACCCTACTTTGTCAACTCACTAAAGCCTGATGAGGTTTGGGTTCTTAGCAAAGGCAACGACGGATTCGCTAAGATAACCCGTGCAAGCGACGACAAGCGCATTGTAGATATGGCATGCGAGGGGATTCAGCTGGGTAATCTTTGGTACAGCGACTATTTTGATCCAAGGTGAATGGATGCACTTCGAATTCATGGTTGAAGATCAATCCGGTAAGATTGCGCTTAGCATCCTCATTCCTAAGATTATTGGTATAAAGCACACTTTCCGCATTCATGAATACAAAGGGCTTGGTAGCCTTCCACCTGATCTGCGTGATGCAAAGCAGGCTCGGCGGCAGATTTTGCTGTACAGACTTCCAGAGATTCTAAAAGGCCATGGCAAATCGTATAATGGCGATATCAACTACCCTCTTATAGTCGTTTGCGATCTTGACATCCACTGTCTTAAGGCTTATCGAAATGACGTTCGCAAGATAGCTGAATCTTGTGACCCACATCCTGCAGCTTATTTCTGTTTTGCGATTGAGGAACTTGAGGCATGGTATCTTGGTGACCTTAACGCTGTGAGTACAGCATACCCTCGCATTAGGATGGATCGCCTTAAGTCTTACTTAAGTGATAGCGTATGCAATACTTGGGAACTGCTTGCAGATGCAACCCTTAAGGGTGGATCAAAGAACCTCAAAGAGCAAGGATGGCCTGCCACTGGAAAGGCAAAATGCGAATGGGCAAGCAGCATTACTCCGCATATGAATATTGACAGTAATTCGTCACCTAGTTTCTGCTATTTCCGCGATAAACTCAGAATGATCGTCCAGCGAGGGAGAGGATAACAATGGTGATAACGCTTCTTTCCTGTCGCGCATTCGTAATGATAAAGAGGTCAACATGAATGATGCCGTGCAAAGATTAACTGATGCAATCGCTGCTGGTTCTTCGACTCCCGATTCAATGATGCTCGAGGCAATGAAAGGAATCTTTGGAGAGCGTTTTCATAAGAGATCGGCTCAAAACATTGACCAAGAGCGCCCCCCATTTATAAGAAATGCATACGGTAAAGGTGGGGAAACTGGGCATGTTGCTTACGCCGGATTTGTCAACCAGGAAAACTCATCCAGTGGTCCGTATGGAGGCGCAAGCTTGGTTTGGTTTCCAAAAGAGGAAGGATGCCTTATTGCCTTTGGCATAGGAACACGGGGATTAAGCCCTGATGAGGGAATACTAACTCGGCCTGGGCATCGAAGAAGAATCTCCAGTTTGCGAAGTTATCTAGTTAAGAACGGCATCTCTGAGGCGTGGGCTCGCCAAGATCCGGCCACAATCGGTCAACCAGTACCAAAGAATGTTACGGATAAACTCCCTCAGTGGGACTCAGTCTTTCACCGTTATTCTAATGAGCTTTATTGCATAGCCATTGTTCCAAAAGATAACCCCGCGTTGGCGCGACTTGTTGTGCTCGCTTTTCTTGATCTTTATGCATACGAACGAGGTTGGGAAGCTCTTAAAGACTCAACCCTTGAGTACGAGGAGTACATCTCAAGCTTGAACGCTAACTGTATGGCAACACCGAGTCTTGACGAGATAGCTCATCTTCTTGAGCAACGGCGATTTGTAGTTCTAGAAGGTCCTCCGGGTACAGGAAAGACTCGAGCTGCTGAACAGCTTCTTGCTAGTAAGTACGACAGTAACGGACTTATCATTCAATTTCATCCATCCACAACATACGAAGACTTCGTGATTGGTTTGTCTCCAGATGTGAAGGATTCTAACCTTCGATTTGGAATAAGGAGCGGATATCTAATCCAGTCTGCAGATATGGCAAAAGAACGCCGCGCATTATTAGTTGTTGACGAGATAAACAGAGCAGAACTGGGGCGCGTACTCGGAGAGGCAATATACCTTATAGAGTCAGATGCTGATACTGCGCGCTCAGTTAGGCTTCCGTATGCTGCAAACGGTTCTCAGACCTTTACTCTTCCAAAGAACCTGCATATACTGGCGACAATGAACACTGCTGATCGAAGTATTGCGCGAATGGATCTTGCTATTCGGCGAAGATTTGCATTCATGACAATGATGCCAAACCGCCAAGTAGTTGCAGAGAAGAGCACAAAAGAAGGGCTTGAAATATTCGACGCTCTAAGTGGTGTCTTTCTTGAATATGCGCCTGATGATGCCCTTGCCCTCTTACCTGGGCACTCGTATTTTATAGTGCCGGAACAGAATGAAAGGGCTTTACAAATCCGTTTTAAACACGAACTCCTCCCTCTGGTTGATGACTACATAAGAGAAGGATATCTTGGACCAGCGACAAGCGCTTTGCATGCCGTCCGGAACAAAATTGCTGACATCGCCTTCTGTTCTTGAAATACAAGGCAGCTACTGTGGTAAAAGCAAATTCGTCCCTTAAGAAGGTAAACTGGAAAAAACGCTTACGTCACAGAAGTAAGAGCCTATTCTTTCTGGAACAAAACAAGTCTTCAGAGCTATTGCATGAGTCAGACTGTGGTCCGCCGGTTGTTGTTAGACCTACTCCCTATATCTCAGAAACACGAGGTTCAGATTGGGGAGCCTACCTAGATGGTTTTCTTGAGATTAACAGATTTGCCTTTAGTTCACTCGATGTTGTTCCAAATATCATTTCTTCTCGGCTAGGTGTACGCCTGGAGCTAAAGCCCGGTCTTCGCTCGGGAGCAATACCGTTGCGATCAGCAGTGACAGGAAAGGTAGCGGGTGGCCTTGTCATCCGTCCACGGTTTGGCTGGCCTGGAATCGGACATGTATTATCCGCGACAGGTTGGGGAAGTGGGCCAGAGTTTTTAGAACTGCCTTATGTGCCTGGAAGTGGGCGGGAAGTGCCTCCGTGGGTTATTGCTGGTCCTGTTCTGAATAGAATCGCGAATCTACTAGCTGACTTGAAACCAGGTTTTCGAGAGAAGATAGAAATCAGAAGTACCCCTCGTGGACAAATTCAATGGAAATCCTACCTTAATCATCAGTTTCCATCTGGTAACTGGCATTCCTTACCATGCAAGTATAGTGAGCTTGACACCGATACACGGCTGCGCCAAGCAATACGTTGGACTCTTGAACGATTGCATTCTGATTTAAGCGCTTGTGGTGGAAATGATGCAATTGCCATTATGCTCATTGAATGTGCAGTACGGCTTATTGAAAGAGTCCACGATGTGCCAGCACGACGACCAAGCAGAGGTGAGTTAGAAAACGATAGCCTCCATGGTCCATTTATGACTATGATCTTACGTGAAGGTCTTCGCGCAATGGGATGGATTGTGGATGAAAGGGGGCTTGGAGGTGGCCGTTCTTCGGATGGACTTGCATGGTCATTGCCGTTAGAAAGACTTTGGGAGAGATTTGTCGAGTTCATCATTAAAGACGAGATTAAGAAGAAGGGCGGGAGATTACGTGTTGGCAATAGAGGTGAAACAACTGTTCCGCTGATTTGGAATGACTCGATTCATAAGCCGCTTGGTCATCTTGTACCGGATTTCATTGTAACACGAAACGATGAGGTTGAGATAATTGACGCAAAATACAAATCACATTTTGCTGACCTTGATATTGTACGATGGTCCTCACTCCTGAAAGAAACCCAAGACTCTATGCGAGCTGACATTCATCAAGTGCTTGCCTATGCAGCAGTTGTTGGTTCTTGCGATAATGTACTTGCCCGACTGATCTATCCAGTGAATCAAGCATTGTACGAAGATCTAAGTAACAGAAACCGCCTATCTTCAGAATCCGTAATTCTCGTTGGTAAGCGGGTTGTAAGGTTATGTATTCAGGCTGCTTGCTTCGGTTATACACGGAAATCCAGATTAGATGCTCAAACCAGCTATTGATTTCAGAAAACGGATAAGAGCATTCTCCACCTGTTAACTCGCTCTGAGGGGAGCTAACGCGCCCCTTATTTGCCCATCAATTTGCGGAAGTATTCTTCGACTAATTCGCGGTAGGAGGGGGGGATTTCCTCGCCCGAGGCTCCAGATGCGTCTTCACGAAGGCGCGGAGGCAGCTTGCCCCATTCGGCTGAGGATACGCCACCAGTTGTGCCGTCCACATTGCCGGGTTCTGAGCCTGTTCGACCGCCACCCGAACCCGTGCCCTCCCCCGACGAGCCTTCCTCTTCGCCCTGCTGATTATTCGCAGCA
The DNA here is from genome assembly GCA_964571525.1 of uncultured Planctomycetota bacterium. Classification (GTDB taxonomy): domain Bacteria; phylum Planctomycetota; class B143-G9; order B143-G9; family B143-G9; genus CAZNBY01. The sequence continues at coordinate 21,104 of CAZNBY010000022.1, read as the reverse complement.
TCAATGCCACGCATGTTGTTCTGGTTGTTGTCACGCACACGGCGCGGGCGTGCCTGTTCAATAAGCGCGTCAAGCCCCTTAAGAATACGCTCGTGCTTCAGCACGGTCTCGGCATTGGGAGCAATGCCAATTTGCGCGGCCGCGGTCTCCATAAGGTAAATTATCTGCCCTGCATCGGGTGTTGGCAGTAGTTCGGCGACCACATGCGACAGAGGGGCGGCGATAGAGGTTAAAGAATCATCGTAAAGCGCATCAAGTATCTTGCCGCTTGGCGCGAGGATCGCCACGGCGGGGAGCTTTCTGAGAGTATATTGCTGTTTGACCTTATCTGCCTCGGTGCCGTTTAGTCGAAGCAACACAAAGACGGCCACAAGCCCCGCGTTCTCCTTTGCTGCAAGCTGTTCGGCGACCTTTTTTGCAATTGGGTCAGAAACGGTCTGGGCTGCGAGCACAAGCACAGCCTTGCCCTCTTTAGCAGCCTGCTCGTATGCCTCGTTGAGGCTCGAACCCCACTGTATCTCTTCAGCCACGCTCGACACAGCAAGCAACAGGCCGGTCAACACAGCAAAAGCAAGGCAAATAAGGTGTACTGTTTTCATCTTGCTTGCTCCAGCATCCGCGCCAGAAGCTCGGCGCATTCATTCTGCCTTACGCGAAGGCGTTCGAGTTCCGCCTTATCAGCCTTATCGCCGAGTTCGAGTTGCCTTTGAAGGCGTATGGCTATATCCTGCTGTTCGGCCTTTAGCGCGACAAGCTGCGCGAGGGGCAGCACAATCTGGTTCGACCCGCCACCGCCACCACCGCCCGCACCGCCGTCTTCCTCCATGCCACCGGGCTTGAGAAGCTCGTCTATGCCGTTTATCATGGCCTCAAGGCGGAGAATAATTGCTTTTTGCGGGATTTGCGCCTTGCTGTCAAATCCACTTTGCGAAAGCTCGCTGAACACGGTTGAGCCGTCTGTAACGATTTTGCCAAGGAGGTAGGTGAATACTCCGTCGCCGTCCTCCTCTTGCATACCTTTATGCAGGGCGTTATATGTGGTGTTAAGTTCGTTTTGCGATGTGGCGGCATTTGTCAGTTTGAGCTTTAGTGCGCGGGTTAGGGATTTTTCGGTCGCAAAGGCTGTTTCGACCGAGACGGTCGTTTCAAGCACTGTGCGCTGGGCATGAAGCAGAGCCTCTAAAATCTTCTTTAACTCCTGAAGCCGCTTTGTGCGCTTAATTGCCTCAAGCAGCTCTGCAGCACGATTGGCAAGATCGAGTGCTTCTTTTAGCTTATCAATCGCGTCGGCTTGCTTTCGGGCCGCATCGGTGCGCTTCTCTCCCCGCAGGTCTGTTGTCGCGTCAGACATGCTCGCGGATGCCTCTTTTACTCGCGATCCGCTTTCTGGAAACGAGTCGCGCTCCATCTTGCCTGCAAGCTCGTTTGCATCAAGTTCAATGCTGTATTGTTGGGGGGCAAGCTCGGGCGCAGGTTTTGTGCCTGTGCTTGTCTCGCTGAGAAGTGCGGTTTGGCGACGTATAAGCTCTTCGATCTTAGATATGTGCTCGCGAAGGCTCTTGATGCGGTCGTCAATGTTGCCTGTACCCTCAAGAATAGCCATAACCTCAGTTAGGGCAAATATGAGCCTACTGACCTCTTCAAGGGCAAGATTGAGCTTGCGCGAGCGAATCTGCTCCATCGCCTTCTTAAACGACTCGGGCACCATGTGGTCGCGAATGTACTTTACGGCGCTTTTGCACAGGGCAGCGCGCTCTGGTTCGTTTTCGGCAAGTTTATCAGCAAGTCGTTCGAGCTTTGTATAGAAGTCTTCGAACTGCTTTTGAAAACGGTCTTGCAGTGTGGCAAGTTCTTCGGCGGCGGCGTCTGTTGATGGTGCATCCTCTCCGCGCACAGGCATGGCGAAGAACATCAACAATGCGAGGAAAAGAAAGAGGCGTTTTACTATCATCTACCGAACCTCTTCTCAATTATATCCCGAATTCTGTCTCGGAGTTCCTCTTGTTTTCCGATAAGCCGTTTAAGTTCGCGCAGTACCTCGGCAAAGTTTTCAAAACGGGCAAGGCGCGAGAGTTGTAACGCGAGGGCATCGCGGAATCGGGAAGCCGACTTTAGAGCCGTATCGTAATCTTGCGCGTTTTGTTGGGCGCTGCTCGCAATTAAAGTAAGAGTTGTGGCAAGTGAGTTGCCATGACCGGTCACAGCGGCGACGAGCGCCGAAGCGACGCTTTGAAGCAGATTGGCCTCTTCGTCACCAAGGCGGTTGAGGCGGAAGTCGTCGGCAGCCTGTTCAAAGTCCGGCGCAAGCGATTGCAGGTCGCGCAATAAAAGACGATGCGAAACGAGCGATGTTCGAAGATCACCCCGGCTGCGAAGCGCGTTGATAAGAGCGTTTTCAAGTTCGATTCCCGCACCTATTCGCTCCTTAGCTGCGGCAAGGAACAACTGAAGGTCTTCAAGCAACTCGTATGGGCGAACGGCGCGGAGCGTTACTGCGCTCGTGGCGACAATATTGGGATCGGGGCGGTTATCGCGCACCTCGATGAACATTGTGAAACTTTCGCCCGCCTGAAGAGACAAGGGAGCAAGCTCGATCACCTGATTAAGCTCGATATCCTTAACGCCGTTTCGAATAGGGAGTTCAATAACCACCTCGCGGGTGCTGTCGGCTTCAAGCCGCATGTACAGTTTCGCTGAGGTGATGCCGAAATCATCGCGAATTCTTGCCTTAAGGCGGAATGCGCCATCGGGCGCGACCTTGCGGTTGGCCTTTGGCGAATCAAGGTTGACGATGGGAGGCTTATCGGGCAATATGGAGATTCGATAGATTGGAAGATTGGCGGAGTCAAAGCCTTCCTTGTCGCGAAGCTCAAATGTGTATGTGGTGTCGGTTAAGGCAGAAAACTCAGCGCGAGCTAAAGCGCGGTCAATGGTCATCAAGGACTTGTTGCCGTCTGCGAACAGGATTGCGGCGACCTGAAGCTCTTTTGTTGATATTAGCGATACAAACACACGACTGCCGGCAAGCACCCGTATGTTGCCTTGACCGGCCATAAGAGGGGCTCGGCGACCACCAGAGTAAGATGGAGGTTCGACTTCGATTTCGAGCGATCGCATCGCGGGGCGAGAGACAACCTCTATATGATGCTTTTTAGATATCTTTCCATTTGCGCGAGCGCGCACTGAAATCGGGCGCGTAATATTTTCGAGGGTCAGTTCGAAGCTATTCTCTTCAACGGGCTTCATCAACTGGGATGAGACGCTACCATCAGCAATCTCAAGCAGCACAGAGCTAAAGCTATAGCCGTTTATCACATCCACACCGATCGTCAACGAAGAGCCTTCAGCGATGCGGATGTTTTCGGGAATGCTCAGTGAGAAGGCGGGAATCTCAGGATAAGGCACATTTGCGCCGGTCAACCGCGCGAAAAACGCTCGCGATTCGGCCTTGAACGATACAGCAATAGTAACAGAGACCGCAAGAGCAACAAGCATATAAAGACCTATGCGAAGGCATTTTGCGGTGTTTATAAGCACGAAGTTGGGTATGGCCTTCAACCTTGTTGCTGCAAGCTCACCCAAAGGAGCGGCAAAGTCATCATGCTCGGTTATTTCGACCGAAGTTATAAGGGAGCCGTTGAACTGCGGATAGGTGCGTTCGGCGATAAGCGCAAGGTCTGTGACATGATATGCCCTAAGAATTGGCGACACGATGCGCATTACGAGCATACCTAAAACTCCCGCAACGAATGCGGAGCCTAAGGCAATGCGGGTGAGCGATTGAAATTCGAAAAGACGGTCAAAAGCATAGACTCCCGCAAGGTAGGCGATAGCCAATAGGATAATTCCCGCGCTGTTGTTAACCAGGATTGCAGCGCGCAAAGATCTGCCAGCGGAGTACAACGAGTTGATAATCTGCTCGCGAGGGGTCATCGCCAACCTTTTAGTTCTTTTGGAATCGAGATGCGGGGGAAAAGACTCATGCGCAGAACGGAGTATATGTGAGGAGAGAAAGTCGGCGCAGCCTCTAAAGCTTTTACGGGCGAGCGCGGATCGTTGTCATCACGGTCGGTAACAAGAATGTTAAACAGCACCTTTGGGTCGGTCGGGTCGAAGTTGCCGTACTGCTGCGTGCGTGAAACAAGCATAGCTGGTATGCTGAACTCGTATGTTATCAGCCCGTTGGCATCGTCTCGCCTGAACGCACCCTTTATAATGGCGTTGCGCTCGTTCTGCGTAGTTGGCGGAATTGTTGATGTAACACCCCTGCCCGCGACAACAGTGTATGTGAAGTCGCTTGTCTCGGGATTGGGGGACATTTTAAGTAAAACAGCCCCATCGCAAGGATAATCACCGGTGAATGAACCACCACCAATAACCACCTCAATCGCATCAGCGTTTGCAAATCCCACGCCCTCATGCGCATCAAGCACGATCTTATCGTCGCGAACTTCGACCGCTATATAAAGGTTATTGTCATCGGCTGCGAATCGGCATCGGGCTGAAAGATCCGCCTTGGATGTGGGTGCTGTCCAGTTATCGAACAGAGATGCAGGTGTATCTGGCAGATCGAACCAAGGAGCATCAGGCCAGTCTGAAAGATCTCCGTCCACCGTTACAGTGCCGGTAACAGCATTGTGGAGTATCTTTTTCTCGGCAAGATGCTCGCGTGCGAAACCACGGATGCCATCAATAAAGTCTGAAGACAGATCGTCACGCCCCAGACCGTGAATATGATCGCATAGTGCAATAAGCTGGTCGTACATTCGCGCGTTAAGAAGGTCGAGCAACAGGTCACGAAGCATCGAAGGTTCTTGAGGCAGATCATTCATTGCCTCTGCAGCAACTTTTGCAAGGGCTGTTTTATCCTGTTCTGTAATGGGGCGATACGCAATAAGACGGTCGCCGTCATCAATCAAAAGCATGTCGCTGTCTATAACCGCGCGAATGTTTGCGTTTTGTTCTGTCATCGTGCGGAACACCGTCGCGCCGGTCTTTGAACTGACAATTACAATACCGTTGTAGTTCACTTGCTGGCCGTGAAGGGACACAATTATGTTGCCCCGCTGCTCTTCCATCTCGCGCAGATATGAACCATACGGCATCGCTGTCATCCACAGCATTTTGCCGCCGTTAACATCGAACCGTGACAACTGCGAAAACGAATAGTTGTTTGAGTTACGGATGAATCTGAACTCGTTGCTCTGCAAGGTCATCTCTTTGCCATCATACAGCATTCGAGCAGACATTGTCTGCAACCCGGTGGGAATAAAATCAAGAAGAAAAGAAGGATTTCTTGCCGCAACAATGTCAAGCCCAATCCCTTGATTAGAACGGAAGATAAACTGGTCTTTTCCAGCCAACAAGCAGTATCCATTCCGTTCTTTTCCTGATTCAAGTCCACTGTAAATGTCAAGCGAAGCCACCCCTTGCTTGCCCTTTACAGCAAGGTATCTGTCGAAAAAGCCTCCCTGAAAAGAACCTGATGGAGAAGGATATGAGAATAGCCTTTCTCCGCTGAAGAGGTCGTACACAAGGTATGTTGAGCTGCCCGATGATTCCATCATCACAATCCGCCCGCCCGAAATCGCGTATAGGTTGCCGTAGAAATTACGATGGTCAAGTGATAGCACCTCGCCATCTCCTGACCGCAGATCAAACGAGATAAGCGAACTTGTGCCGAAGCGGTCGTAGGATGTGCAATAGAAAAGCAGCATGTCGCCGAATCTTGATGGAGCAGATGGATAGCCGATCCTGTCGAACGACTTGCGCCATTCGACCTTCCCATCGGCAAGCAGAATTTTTTCGAAGTAGAAAGATGTCGAGGCAAGGCTCCGGCGAAGCACAACGACTGATTGTGGTTCGTAAGAATATATACCGATAACCTGATCAGCAATGACATGCTCTCCAGTACGCTCCGCAGGCACGATTGCGACAACCAACTCCTCGCCTCGTCGAAGTATCTTAAGTGTTGTCGGCACACCAGGCTCGACCGAGGCGATAGCGTCAATTAGCTTTGCGTGGGTCTCGGCGACAATTCCGTTAAACTCGGTTATGACATCCCCTGCTTGTAACCCTGCTGCTTCCGCGGGAAAACCTGCGATTATCTGCACAATAAGTGCACCCTTGGGGGATTCTGAATCCTGCAGAGATACGCCAATAAATGAGCGACGAGGTGGCTGCAAACACCATAACATCTTACCCGTTGCCTTATCGAACAATGTGAGGGAATTGTCGCTTTGCGAGGGAGTGAGTATGCCCGCGTCTGATACAAATGGTGTGTAAACATAGCGATAGTTTCTGGGTCTGTTTAAATCAACCTGCCATGCGCGAGCAAGGCCAGAGGAGAAGTCTGAGTCAGGTGGTGCTGGCGGCTCGAACAACTTTATATCAATGTACTTTTTAGAAAGCTCGGCAAGGGTAATCTCACCCGCATCAAGCTGTATTTGTGAATCCGCAAAATGTCTGCCAATATCGTATATTGTCTTTGCGGCGGCGGCAGGTTTTTTGTCAAGCAGCAAAACTGCGCGCGCCATCGCAAGAGAAGGTGAAAGATCCGCACGGAAACGCGCTGTCGTTTGAATCAGGCGATCGCGATCAACATGGTCGAGCTTGCCGTCAAACACCTGCCGTGCGATATAGCAAGCAAGATCAGAAGCGACATCCGTGAAGAAGTACTTTACGAAAACCTCACTCGCCGCTTCTATATCGCCAGCCCTTGCTTTAGTAGCAAGAATGTCGGCCACAACCTCATATTTATCAGCAATCTTAGGGTAGATTTGCGCGATTGACTCAATGGACTCGATACACAAGTTGCGAAGTGTACGATATGAAGCTCCCGAGCTTTTTACAAGCTCGGTTTGTGTTGCTGCGGTTACAAGGCGATCATAGGGCTTTACTGTCTTAGCATCTTCAAGACTCGCGAGAGTTTGCAGAACTTCGAATGCCTTTTCGAAGTCGCGCATATTTAACAGAGCTGCAGCTCGTATCTCGTTCAGAAAACGCTTATCCGATTGTAGTGTGGCATACTTCAATCCGATTTCGGCGGATTGGAGAATCTTATTGGGTTCTGTAATCTCCCCCTTGTCGGCGACCTTACGGTAGAACGCTGTTATGTATGATCTTACAAGGTCTGTTACGCGGTAGTTCATAAACAGCGAATCGGGCTTTGCATATTCAAGAGCAGCTTTAAACTCGCGCATAGCTGTCTCGTCGTCCTCTGCATAAGCTGCCAAAAGCCCTGCACGAAGATAAGGAACTGGGTCAGCAGGATCTGCTTGACGCATGGCGTTCAAATCCCTTCGAACACTATCCCCGTCAACAAAGCAGAAGACCATCTCGGGCGACACACAGACAATGCTGTCCCCATGAGGGAATATTCTTCCGTAGTAGCCGTCTTTGGCTCGGGTGAACTGGTGTGACGATTTAACTTCGCCCGTGATGGCATCGTGAATAATATAGTTTCCTTCAAAGATAATCGAAATGCCCTGTTTTGTAACCGTGCCATACGCGCCAAAAATGGCGTATGGCAGCATAAACGAACAGTCCTGCTGGCCGCTTGTAACATTAATACCGCTTATCCGATTCAAACGCTGAAAGTAGATTCGATCTGCTTGCCTTCCGATATACAGACCCTTCATCGGACCTTCGAGCTTCCACATAAGTTTGCCTGTCGTTGCACTATAGCAGTGTGTATTGACAGCATCGTGAGTTGAGACGATCACAGCATCATACTCGGTCAGCACACAGGGTGGTTCGACGGGGCCAGAAGGCGTACTTGACATCTCGTACCCGTTAAGCCACTTTACTTGACCGTTGGCGGCAGAAAGGGCAATTATTCCACCACTGAGCGAGACATATACAGTGCCTTCGGCAATAGATGGAACCGCAATAGGACGATTACGAGAATAGCCTTGTGGTGATGCATAAGTGAACAGCCTTGTCATCCAAAGCAATGCCCCTGAGTTTGCGTCAAACGACAGCGCGTAGGCATCAACCATCCCCGAACGAACCTCGCCGACTGCAAAAACCTGACCGCCATACACGATTGGCACGGAGACAAATGACATAGCGCTAAGCAATGACGACTGTTGTTCAGATAGGTCTTTAGAAAAGCGGATTTTAAGTGCGTCAATAATAGGGGTTGCACCTGACTCTTGATATCCTTCAATCTGCATCGGCGAAAGGTACGACACATTAGATGAGGATTGAAAGGTCGAAAAGACCTTGCCTTCTGCAATTGAGAGCGAAAGGATACCGCTGCTTGCGTCAACAGCGGGGGATGGTGCGGTAACCTCAAGGTTGCGACCAACTGGATATTGGTTAAGGAAAAAGCCGGTTGCCAGATCGCGAGAATAGACATAAAGGCCATCTGAGACAAAGACCTTTCCGTTACGAAGCACAGGGCGAACCGAAAGGTTGTTGTGTGAATTAGCGGTAGTTATGAGGGGACGATAGGACTCCTCAATCGCGCTACCTGCCTCGATAGGTTTGGGGACAAGTGGCGCGCTCCACAATAAAACCGGTGTTCGAACTGTGGTGTCGGGTATGCGGGAGCCAGCAGGATCACCTGCGGGATAATCCCACTCGATTTTCTCTGCAGGACGGAGCCTCTGCTTTAGTGAAGCGACATAATCAGCAAGCTGCCCGCCCGCGAAAGACGATTTTCCAAGTTCGGTCTTCTGTAGCTCTAAATGAAGTGCATCAAGCCTTACGCGGTTGTTAAGGTCGGCATAACAGCGGGCTAAGAGCGCTATTGCAGCGGGATTATCAAGCTTAGTTTGCGGAAACTTATCGAACAGCTCTTCAAGAAATGAGATGGCTAAGTGGAACTTGCGCGAATCTGCATTGTGAGAAGCGAGAACAAGCATTGCCTCAGGAGCATAGGAGGAGAAAGGATACGCTTTTATAAGTGCAAGTGCTTGAGACACATCACCTGCAATAAAACCCTGGCGAAACAGGGATGCCGCTGGATCAAATTGCTCGCGGAATGCACGAACGCCTTCAGCCCCAAGGGAATTGAACTCGGCATCAAGCCTCTGTCTTAACGGCAGATGAAGGCCGTTTTCACCCTCAACAAGGGTATCAGGATAGTTGGAAAGAAGGGATTGATAAAGTCGTGCAGCAAGAAAGGTGTCTTTGTCTTTCGTCGCTTTTTCGAATTCGCGGAGTGCTCGAACACCTTTATCAGGCAATAGATCAAGAAACAGCTCGACCTTGTTCACCTCTTCAGCATGGGAGAACAAGCAGCAGAGAACCAGCAATAAGGCAAATGGTATTCTCTTCAGCATTTAATATCCATAAATCAAACGCGGGTGCCGCGGGAAAACCGCGGCACCCTGCGTGTAAACAACAACATGCAACGCGTCAGCGGCCGCGTGACGGACGGCGAGGCTCTGGTGCACGCGAACTACGACCGCGGGGTTCTGGCTCGCGTGAACGACCACGGGATGGGCGTTCTGGTTCACGGCTCGAACCGCGTCTGCCACCACCGCGCTTGTCATAGTCATCGTAGTCATCGTAATCATCATATTCGTCTTCGTCATCGCGGATATTGCGAAGACGGCGAGCGCGCTCCTGTGCTTTCTTTCGCTCGTTTAAAAAGAAGAACACACCACCAGCGATAAGCACGGCAATGAGTATCAGCAACAGCGATACAAGACCAGCACTCGATTTTTTGCCAAATGTAAGGTTCTTAACAATTCCGGTCGCAACTGTTCTAACAGCAGCAGAAAGAGTCTCGTTTGCTGTGCTTAGCACGACCAGATAGCGGGTTGTTTCAGGGTCATACAGACTCATCACAACCCCCGAAAATGACGCACCAGCAACCCATTTTTCCTCGTCGGGGTTCTTCTTGTCAGGCATACCTTTTACCTTAGTATAGACCTGAATTTCGCCAATTTCGAAGGTGTAGTTACCAATAACACTGGTCTGGATTTCTTGGCTGTATTTCGGGTCTTCCATGAATTGCATTCCTGCCAAGTCTTTGTCTTTAAGACGATTGAACATGGCAAGACCAAAGTCCTTCAAATTGCCCCGATCGTCCTTAGTTTTCTGCCAGATGATAAGGTTTGCGAACCTCTTGATGGCTGCGGGGTCTGAGGACTCGTTCAGGTAGAAATGGTAAAGGCTGCCTTCAAAGCTGGAACCCTTTCCGCCGGCCCAAACTTGTTCGTTTAGAAGCGGAAAGGACATCTGAAGATCGGTATCGGCGCGATATGACGGTTTTGGCTCGCGACCGAGAACTGTCTGCTCGGCACAAATGTAGCTTGAGCCGAACAGCACACTAAAAACAATAGTGAACAGAATCAGTCTTTTCACGGCACTCTCCCTTTCCTCGGTAGCATCCTATTTTAAGCCGCTTTGGTGTGTGCCAAACTTTTTTCACTGCACTTTGTTGATGGTCAGGATGAAGACCAATTCTGTCTTGATGCGTGTCTTTTGCTTTGAAGTAAAGAAGTAGTTGACCACAGGAATATCACCGAGTCCGGGTATCTTGCGCTTTACAGTCAGGTCCTTTTCGCGGAACAACCCGCCTATTACAATCGTCTGCCCGTCGCGAAGACGAACAACCGTGCTTAAGCTTCTGGTCGCGGTAACAGGAAACATGTTTGGGCCGGAGTATCCGGTAACCTCATCATAGCTTAGCTTCACATTACATTCGATGAAGCTACCACTGAGTATAGTCGGGCGGACATTCAAGCTGACACCTGTTGTGATGGTCTTTATATTGAAGGTCTCGACAATTCGGTGAAGGTCTGTCGTCTCCTTCGTGTCGGTTATATTCGAACCTACCAGATAGTGATAGGTTTCGCCGACGCGGAAATCAGAAGTCTGATTGTTAAGCACCATCGTGCGGGGGGAAGCGAGAATGTTCGCGCTGCCCTTCTCTACCGATAGATTAAGCGATACCATGAATTCTTTAAGTATGTCACCGCTGTAGTGGGATGCCGAACCTGTAATGCCTGTTGTACCCATGAAATTATCGGGAAATGGGCTTCCGACCTCAATTGCAGTCTTGTCTGCCTTATCACGCTTAAAGGTGTGTGTGAATCCACGCGTATCATCTTGCGTAAGAGTAACTTCTATCACCTTTGCAATAAGCTCGACCTGTGGAATGGGAAGATCGTAAACCGGAAGGATCTCGACAATAGAGCGCACATATCGCACATAATCAGTGATAAGGAGCAACCCATGGTCGTCGTTGACCTCCATCCATCCATAGGGTGATAGCTTTTTAAGCATTAGAGTGCGGGCTGAAGAGGGACGCATGTTGCGTAATGGATACACAAAGGTGACAAAGTCCTCATCTGTAAGATTGTACAGAGCCTGCATCTGCTGTTTGATTGTCCCTGACACTTCGGTTAGATTTGAGGGGAACGGGTCAGAGAAATCCTGAACGCTAAGCTCAAGCACATTATTTGGATTTGCGACGGGAACTACCTTCTCTCCATCCTCTTCAATACGAATCTTGAAATTGAGTTGTATGCGCGTTGTAACCGTCTTGTCAACAGGCACGCGTATGACTGACAGCTTCTTGTCCGAACGGAAGGTGAATTCAGCGCTGAAAATCTCCTTGTCCGATAAGGTCACACGAAGGTCAGGATTAACAAACGAGCCAACAAGGTTCTTAATCACCATCGTGCTGATTTTACCCTCAAGGTCGTAGGTTTTTTCTGCGAAGGCCCCAGCAGAAATACCATCGAGGATTATCTTTACCTCGGTGCGGTCGGCATTGCCGTAATCGTGAACGATCTTATCCTCTTCAAACCGGTTAAACTCACCGTCGCGAGTGTCCTCGTCAATTCGAAGCGTTAAAAGCAGGGTATTATCGTCAATGAACTTCGTCTCAAGACCCTTAATGTCGCCCACCCATATCGCATTAGCTGCGTAGGCTATCTGGCTTGTCAGCAGAACAAAGAGACAGACGACGGGGATAAGTAAATATCGTTTTGTCATTGCTCTTACCTCCTGTACGAAGCCTTGATAACCCAACGATTTTCAGAACCCGTCTTGGCGAAAGTCAAGCGCTCGATGAACTGCTCTTTTGAGGCGAGATACCTGTTTGTGGTCGAGGAATTGACGACCCGCCCAAGCTGATCGTAACTCGTCTGATTGCACAGTATGTTTCGCCCCTTTGTATCGTTGTTTGTTATCGAGTATATAAGCACATAGTTGTTACCCGATATGTACTTCGACAACACCTTGACAGTAATGTTGGAATCATCTGGAGTGCCGTCGGACATTGCGAGCACTTCCTCTGTCTTCGGGGTACCAGCGATATTTGGGTGCAGCACGACCGACATAGTGCGGGGACGATCCGCACCGACAGGGGCGGGATCAATCTTTTCCTTGTCGAATATCAGCACTTCTGGCTGTTTTTCAAGATCAAGCGCGGAAGTCTCTGTCTTTTTTTCGCCCTTGCATCCCGCGCAAAGGGTCACAATAAGTAACGCCAAAATAAGGAACTTAGATATTCTCATCATGCACCCTCAATATCGGAATATAGCGGAAAGCGCGCACAAAGCTCGTGCACTTCGGCGCGTATCAATAAGTGCTTTTTAACAGCGGTCGGCTCGGATAGCACACGATCCATGATGTCGGCGATAACATCCATCTCATCTTCCTTCATGCCACGGCTCGTAATCGCAGGGGTGCCCAGCCGCAGACCTGATGAGATCTGTGGCGGTTTATCATCAAATGGCACGAGGTTTTTGTTGACGGTTATGCCGACGCTCTCAAGCATATTTGACGCATCTCTTCCCGTTAAGTTCTTGCTTCGAAGATCTATCGAGAATTGATGGTTGTCTGTGCCGCCAGATACGATTCGATAGCCCTTTTGTGACAATGCGGCTGCCATTCTTTGGGCGTTCTTGACAACCTGAGCGGCGTATTCGGCAAACGATGGTTTTAGAGCCTCATGGAAACACACAGCCTTTGCGGCGATGATGTGCATTAACGGGCCTCCTTGAATGCCGGGAAACACCGCTTTGTTGATCTCTTTGGCATAATCCTGCTTTGCGAGGATGATGCCTCCACGGGGGCCACGAAGTGTTTTGTGTGTGGTAGAGGTTACAAAATCAGCATATGGCACAGGTGACGGATGAACACCGCCCGCAACAAGACCAGCGATATGCGCCATATCAACAAGCAGGTACGCTCCCACTTCCTTTGCGATTGCGGCAAATTCGGCGAAGTCAATAATACGGCTGTACGCACTTGCACCAGCAAGTATCATCTGAGGCCGTTCTTTCAACGCAATTTCGCGAACCGCGTTCATGTCAATAAGTTCGGTCTGCTGCGAAACGCCGTAGGTAACAATGTTGTACTTTTTGCCCGAAAAATTAAGCGGATGGCCGTGCGACAGGTGACCGCCATGTGCAAGGTCCATTGCAAGTATCTTTGAACCTTGTTCGAGCACACTGAAAAAGACCTCCATGTTCGCTTGAGTGCCAGAATGTGGCTGCACATTGGCGTATTCGGCGTCGAAGAGCCTTTTGCACCGCTGTATTGCGATGTTTTCGATATCGTCAACATCCTTGCAGCCGCTGTAGTAGCGGGCTCCCGGATATCCCTCAGCGTATTTGTTGGTCAGCACAGAACCTGCCGCGGCAAGGACTGCGCGGGATACTACATTTTCTGAAGCTATAAGCTCTATCTGAGTGCGCTGACGGGCGAGTTCGCCCATTGCCGCCATGTATATGGCCGGATCAGCATCTGAAAGCGGTTTCATTCCAGACATAATTGTCCTTTCAAGCTTAGTATATTATAAGGCGTAAAACCAAAACGCCAATCACGCACAAGGAGAATGAGGATATGGTTCTACGCGAAGAATCTTCATTGAATCGCCAACCGCGTGAAACGAGCCTGTAATTACACAGGCTTTCTCAAGCCTAACGAAATCGGGCAGACTGCAAATTGGCAAGGGTTCGAATCCCTTTGGCACACCCTGCCCCTCGTGCCGAACAAGATAGAAACGCTTGGAACACGCATGTTCAAGCACCCCTGCCAATGTAAGCGGGTCGCGTGGTGGAGTGCAATAGAACACAAGAACCGGTTTGCCTTCAAATCGCAACGGTAACCGCAAAGCAAGATCAGCCAGCGAAGCGGGCGTATGGGCACCGTCGAACAACACCTTTGAATCACCGATAGTCCGAATGTCGTCGCGGCCCGGAATCGTGAAGCCTTCGAAAGATATATCGCCCCGCACAAGACCGTGCAGTGTCTCAAAACTGCGTAAAGCCGCATTTGCCACAGCCTCGCATGATGCTCGTGCACTCCTGCCGCTTGTGTCAACCGAGACAAGCCGCGCACCTTTATCCTTTACCAAAGAACGAACTGCGTTCAAGGCTCCGTTGTCTGTAACGCCGCAGATAAGTGTTTCGCCTTCAGACACGATGCCAGCCTTCTCGCGAGCAATATCCGCCAGATTGTCGCCCAACTGAGCGGTATGTTCAAGCTCGACGAAGGTGAGCACGCAAATCGGGGCGTTAAGAAAACCCGTTGCGTCGCGCTCACCGCCAAGACCGCATTCTATCACCGCGACATCAACCTCTCTGTGTGCGAAATGCAACATCGCGGCGAGTGAAATCGCACCTGAAAAGGTTGCGCGACCGCTAATGCCGTCAGCAACCGCAGCGATATCAAGAATAGAACGCGCAAGCTCGGTCTCAGTGCAAGGTTCAAAGTCCACAAGGGCGCGTTCGCATTTGCTGACAAGATGCGGGCTAATCGAAAGCCCCACGCGAAATCCACGCTTTTGCAGCGCGTAGCTAATAAGATGCGCGACGCTTCCCTTTCCCTTGCTGCCCGCAATGTGTATCACAGGATAACGCAGGTGAGGGTCGCCAAGTTGATGCGCCGCAGCTTCAAAGAACCTTCGAACCTGAAAGTCAAGAGGGCCGTATCTGCGATCATAGGGTCGCTTGTAACCCGTATGTTCGTCGAGCCATCTTTCTGCTGACGAAATGATATCAGCGTCTTCGGGCGAATCCGACTTCATGCTGCTTTACACTCGAAAAGCCCGGAACATCCTTCACCACGCCGACACGCCGCAGATCGCCCCGTTCGGCATAGGTCTGAAAGAGAATGTAATCGGTCTCTGAAAATACCTCCATCGCCTTCAATTCAGAAAGCTCAACCTCGTCGTCGGGCATGTATTCGAGCAGCCTGTCGCGGTGAGCAGCAAGCAGGTCATCCTTCTCATCGCGCAACCGTTCGAGAAGCTGCGAGACAAGCGCAAGGTCATAGGTTGAATGCCCCATCACATCTGAAATTGTGGCGACGAGGTCGGGACGGACGGCAAGCCCTGCCGCAAACACATCGTTGTCAAATGGCAAGCCCGCTTTCAAAAGCGAAAGCATGATAGCCTTTTCGAAACAGTGGAACAACTGGTGCATGGTGTCAAGCGTCTCGCCAAGCTCAAAGTACTTTTCCGCGCGCCCAAGCTGTAAAAGGAAGCGATAGAGCAGCGTCAGGGCGTATTTGTCAACTTCATATCGCGTACAAGGTGCGGCTGACGAAAGGAGTTTTTCAGCGTCGCCGTTAGGATCATACAGAATCTTGTAACGCGCAAGGGACAGGCGAATGGGCGAAAGGCACCCAGCCGCGAGTTTGCGCGTAAACTCGCCCAACCCGATAACCGCCATGTTGACAAGACAATCGCCGTCAATATAGACGCGCGATTCTTGTGGATAGTCGGCTCGTTTGACCACGATTAAGTCAAGGTCGGAATAACGCCCCATCTTGCGGGTAAGATACGAGCCATAGACTATTACGGCGCAAACATCGGGGTTTGACGACCAGCGTTCGACGAACTTGTTCAATACCTGTTCGTAAAGTTTCATTGTGTCCATATATCAGCCTGTTAGGTTTGAATTGCTCTCGGGTGAATGCATGTAATCAAGAAATACTTCGCGCAGTGTTCGCTTTCGCGGCGCAAGGTACAGCACGCGGACACCAGCCGACACAAGCAGTTCGTTCAAATCTGCTGCATCTGCTGTTTCAACAGTTATGGTGTTGTCAGCCCGCGGGAAATCGCGCACGACGATGCCCGCGTTGGCCATAGCAGCCCGAGCAGCATCTGGATCAGAGACGCGAACATCCACAAGACCGGTTGAGGATACAAGGTCGCGCACAGAACCCTCGTACAGCAGCCGCCCCTGCCTTAATATCGCAGTGCGGTTGCATAGGTCTTCGACCTCACTCAACAGGTGGCTTGATATGAGCACTGTGGTACCCTCTTTGCGGTTCGTCTCGCGGATTGCCGATAGGATAGACCAGTTCGCTTCGGGATCAAGGCCGTTGGTGGGCTCGTCGAGCAGAAGAAGTTTTGGGCGCATCAGCATTGCGCTGGCAAAACCGAGCCTTTGCTTCATGCCATGCGAAAAGGTACGCACCTTGCTGTTGGCGCGATCGAGAAGCCCAACCATATCGAGAACCTCGTCAACTCTCGCTGACTCCACACCGCCCGCAAGTTGACCGAATAAGCGAAGGTTAGCGCGTGCCGACATATACGAATAGAAGGCGGGCACATCTATCATCGCGCCGCATAGCTTGGCTGTCTCAAGCCTCTCTGAGGCAATTGAATGGCCAAATATATTTATTCCACCCGCAGTGGGGCGAATCAGCCCCATTATCATCCTTATAGTCGTCGTCTTGCCGCTACCGTTCGGACCAAGGAAACCGTAAATGTCACCGGAGTTGACCGTTATGCACAGGTCGTTGACTGCCAAGCCGTTACCGTTCCTGCGGCCTATTAACCCCGGATATCTCTTCGAAAGACCTTTTGTCTCAATTGCCGCAATGGTATTTTGTTCAGGCATCATTCTAATATCTCCAGCAGACTTGGAACTGCCTTGAACAACGGTTGAAGCGACATGTCATTCCTTGCCCACACTGCACGGTCGGTATCGAGACTCTCCTTAAGAAACCTTTCAGCCGTGACGAAGTCGCCCTGAAGCGAAGCAATACAAGCGAGCCTGTATTTGCATGTGGACGAGTTGGGTTCCATCTCACGCCAGCGAAGCACGACCGACAGAGCTTCCTCAGCGCGACCGGCTGCGATAAACAGCGCCGAGATGTTGTCGAGCGCTTCGATACCCTTCGGGTTCAGCTCAAGAGCCTTAGAGTAATATCCTTCAGCCATCGCCTTTCTTCCGCTATTCTCGCAGGCCACGCCCAAGTTGCACAATATATCATATCGTTCGGGGCTTAGGGCTTGCGCGGTGCGCAGAAAATGCACTGCCGAATCGTATTTGCGCCAGCGCATGGCAATCAGCGATTTATTGTACAACGCGCCTATGTTGGCTCGGTCAATATCAAGGCAGCGGTCGAAGTAATACAATGCGCTCATCTCGTCGTTCTTGTTAAGATACAAACACCCGAGATTGTAACAAGCAAGGTAGTTTTTCGAGTCAAGCGCAAGCGTGCGCAGAAGCATCTTTTCTTGCCTTTCCTCGTCGCCAATGCCGAGATACGCAAGCGCAAGAAGAAATGATGCGATTGGATCGTCGTGCTTGTGGCGCAGGTACTCCAACAGCTCATCCCTTGCGGCAGAGTATCTGCCCGAACGAATGTAGTTGTTGGCGATACGCACCTTGTTTGTTAGCACATTCGGCGTCATGTAGTTGGGGGGGAGCACATGCTGGGCAATGAATTCGGGGTGCTCTTCGATTTCGGGCGCGTTAGGGTCAACGCGACCGGTAACCTCCACTTTCGCGCGGCTGGCCTCGGTGCCAAGATAGGTGTCAATAAACGCCGCCTTTTTGCGAGAGTCTTGGCCGCATCCCAAGGAAAGAGCGAAGAGGATAGCAAAAGAGACAAATAGGGCGGCCCTTACCACCATTTAACGCCTCCATCGAACGCGTTGTTTCTATAATCGCGTTCGATCACAGGAAAGACAGGAGCATCGTAAGCGTATCCGACTCCATTGGCAACAAAATAGCCACAGATCGAATCGCCGGTTGCCACGCTCGCTTTCTCGCTCGCGTTCAGCACGAAATTGAGCTTTGACTTGCTCTTTCCCCCCAAAAACGGTGGTAGATCGAAAATCTCCACCACGCAATCGCCGCGCGCATCGCCCATGTTCACAACAAATACTTCTTTACCTTCGCGCTTGAAGGCGAAGTCTGGAGCAGAAGCGGGTTTTAGCAGCCATATCGCCGAAGTCTGCCCGCGCGAGGCACCATCGCGAAAGAACCATGACCAAACACCCTCTTCACCTTCAGTGGTTACAAACTCGGCAGTCGAGACATTATTCCATCGCTGCACCTGCTTTGTGCCACGAAACAGCGAAACTGAAGCGACTGGTTTTTTGAACTCTATTGATAGTGTAACCGCCTTTTGGCAGGATTGTAGTTCGCCAAGATGCGATATTCGAACAGGAAGGTTATCGAATAAACCGAATAGCGCTACTGTGCGCCTTTTGCTTAGGGCATCAAGAATATCCTCACGGGATTTTGTCGCAGAAAACACAAGAGTGGCGCATTTAAGCGGGGAGTTTGCCTTGTGAGCGTCTGTCGAGCCGGAGGCGAATAGAAAAGCGTTCTGCGCGGCGACTCTATATGCCTCGTCCTCAAATCTGCCAATTTCAGCAAGCTGACCGTTGAATACCTCTATTCCGTCGGTGAGCAGAAGGCGGTTAGGATCGCTCCAATAGCCTTCTTCCCACTCAGACGGACCTGGCCCAGGATGGTTAATTACGCATAACCCGCCAGTCGCGTGTGCAAGCTCTATGGCGGCTCGATACGGCATGCCGTGTGGTATCGGCTTTGTGATACCGACCATTCCAATATGGTTGTTGTTGACATGTCCCATCACGCGTTGGAAGTTCGGCCCAGGCTCTACATGTGCCTCTAATCCGAGCCACGCGGAGCATTCACCAATAGTGATGGGAAAGCGAGCAAGTAGTGAATCGAATAATGCGAGTGATGGTTTGTCTTTTGCGCAAAGTGATGAGTGTGGAGACCAGACAACAATATCATACCCGCATTGCGTATAGGTGCGAATCTGGGCCTCTATTGACAATTCACCGTTGTCAGAAACTCCCTCTCTGTCCGCACCATGCCCGTGCAGGTTGACCAAAACCGGTTGCAGAACATCAGAAGACGCTCTGCCACAAGCGAGCAGCACAGCCAGAACAAAAATGCTGAAGATGTATGCGCGTTTCACCTTCTCATTATACACCGGTTGAAACGATTCTCAAGCTGCACACAACACCGTGGGTAATCAAACAAAGCCAAATTCGGCCACGCAGACATCTATGCCCAGAAGGCAGTGAAACGGGCGCGACACTTACTTCCCAATCGCTTCACCGATCTTATCCTCATTCTCAAGGAATTCTGTGATGCGCTTTGCTTGCTCGTCGGGCTCGCATGGCTCGGTGCGTAGAACCAGAAAGCACTTATCTAAAACTTGTTCGACAAAGACAAGGTCAGCGGCACACATTGTCTTCATCTTCAGATTAGTTAAATTTCGTACATAATCATACTTTCTCGTCTCAGTATTATATACATATATATCCTTATCGCGCATGACGATATTCTTACCATATGCACAATCGTAATCAATTAAGCATTTATTTCCTGTCCTGAAGGAATATAAATACGAATCACTTTTCGGCTCCCAGTATACAATCGCATACTTCTCATCAATAAAATCTCTCACACGAAAAGAATCGTCGTATTTTACATGTGTTCTAATAATTCCATTACTAATAATATTTATATTGCGCTTCTTATAATCACTTACAAATATAACCTGATTGCTAATATTGACATACCCCTCCCATTCCTTGTCATTGATAATATTCAACGCGACATCCCTACTTCTCCCTACACCACACAAATCAATAATTCCCTTGCATATATTTCGCAAATTCTTTTCATACATTAATTGAGCCATTCCCGTATTCGATATTTCATATATATAATACTCATCATCGCGGTCACGCACTATTATGAACTTATTGAGCACTCCAGCCCAATATAATTTGTCAAAATCTCGAGAGATGCGTTCATATTTTACACGATACTTCTCCAATCTATCCTTAACAGAATACACAACAATCGAATCGTATATAATTATGCATATTGTCTCGTTGTCATCGCTAAAGACTAATCTTTCTTCAAGTCCAAATATATTCGGCAATAGGATTTGAGATGTTCTGAGATTCTGCACATTTACCGATCCGCTATATATTATAACATAACCATTAAGCCATGACATACCATATGCTTGCTCCAGTTTATTGCTTTCTCCCATAATTTTACCATCTTCAATTCTTATGCATATAATTATATCTTTCTTATCGCAAAACAGCAGTTCATACTTATTGTTAAACTTACAGAGCCAATATTCTTTTGGCACTTGCCAAAGAACCTTTCGCTGATCATATATAGATAAACATACAGCACCTTCGGTATCATAATCTTTCTTCCACGCAATTACCTTCCCATTCGAAATATACTTGGCCTGATAATATTCTGCTTCAAGCTTTGTTATAACTGGTTTATCGGCTCTCCAATCAACGACCCAATTGTATTCATTGTGTTCATTATGTTCAAGGACATCACTGGTTACTGTGAAGCATGGTTCATAGCATATTTGATACCCAATTTCACAATTGCTGTGAATATCAGATAATAAACAGTAATTAGACTCCCCATCTTTATACTTACATCTTACAATCGCGTAATCTACATCATTGTCTTCTTCCCGCCACGAATAATATATATAATCATTATCAGCAAATAAAAAGTATTTTTCTCCGAGTTCACTTGAGAACCCAATGAGACTACGCCAATCAATAATCTCGTGTTTTGATAACGAATACACATAAAGTGACTTAGTTGCTAAAATATAGTAATTATTAGTATTACCGTTGTAATAAAAGCGGTAATGATTTTCATACAATATTTCAATTGATATGTCCTTCAAGAGTTTTCCTGTCATGCCATCGCAAATGTAAGGCCCCTTAAGCAACAGGCCATCCTTGGTTAAAAACGGTGTTGCTCCCACTGCATTTGGTATCGTCGCCGTTGATTCAAGTTTGCCGACATAGTTCTTGCCGTACAAACCACGAAAGCGAGTCATATTGATGCCAG